>CAUQUO010000005.1:0-97437 GCA_963521335.1 uncultured Capnocytophaga sp. | reverse complement strand
CTGAGGAAGCTCTAAGATGATTTGTATTTTCTTTTTGATTTCTTCTATATTCATATATGTTGAATTGTGCGAATAGCGCACGCTGTTTTTTTCTTTATCCTGCTACTCCAGACTCTATAAATACCAATTTTTGATTTCTCCATTTGAATCTCCAATAAGTAACGCTTTCCATAACTTCGTATTCACCAATATTGTATACTTCTTCATCAATCACTTGGGGAGGCACAAGTGGCGCAATCTTTTAGCTGTGCTGTAGCCTTTAATGAGAACAACACTATTGATAAGAAGTATAAGTGTTTCATTGTAAAGTGATTTTTTGGGCAAAGATACTCTTTTTTTCAAGAAAAGAGCTTTTTATTATGTCAAAAATACGAAATATTGAAACAGAAAATTTTTCTCCCCAACCTTTCTTATAAATCAGATATACCTACACTATACCCACACTATACCCACACCATACCTATGCCCTCCTTACAAAAAACTACTAAATTACATTTCTTTAGAAAAAAAAACTATTTTTCTGCGAAAAGGCATTTTTGTAGAATTTTTTACTTTTAGGGTGGGTAGGGGGTAGGTATACTGTGGGTATACTGTAGGTATAAGTGAGATGTAGGGGAGGGGCGACAGAAAAATTTTCTGTTTTCGTTCTAAAAAAATATTCTTATCTTTGCGACCAAAACATATGATATGATAAAACTTATAGTTACAGATATTGATGGTACTTTGGTAAATGATCGCAAAGAAGTGCCAGATGGTTTTTGGGCGTTGTTTGAACAAATGCGCAAGAGAGATATAGTTTTTTGTGCAGCCAGTGGCAGGCAGATACAGAGTTTGCATGAGCTTTTTTCGCCAGTAAAAGAAGAAATGGCATATGCTCCAGATAATGGGGCATCGCTTGTTTATAAGGGAGATACGCTATTTGAACGGCCTATTTCTTTTCCTGATTTGTTGCCTATATTGCGCACTTGTGAACGTATCAAGCATATAGGGGTGGCTTTGTGTGGCAAGAAATACGCTTATATAAAAACGGATAACGATTGGGTATTCGGTGAGATTGCACGTCATTATCCGGCGCATAAGAGGGTAGAAGATTTTACGAGAATAGATGATGAGATATTTAAAATAACGGTTTGTGATGAGGGGATATCTCGCTTGAACTCTTATCGGCATTTGCAACAATACAACGCTATGTTTAATGTGGTGGTATCGGGCGAAATATGGCTTGATATCACGAGGAAGGATGTGAACAAAGGGGAGGCGATACGGCATTTGCAAGCTCAGCTGGGTATCACGGCTGCTGAGACGGTAGCTTTTGGCGATCACTTAAACGATGTAGAGCTTTTGCAAAATGCGCACTATAGTTATGCGATGCTCAATGGGCAGGAAGAGCTGAAGAAGGTAGCGCGCTATATCACGCAGTATACGAATAATGAGGCAGGAGTGCTAAAAGAAATAGAAAAGATGATTAATGCTTAATGGATAGGTGTGAGGCGCTTGGGCGGTTTTTAGGTAAGAGATAAGAGGTAAGAGATAAGAGGGAGTAATGGGGTGCGAGCCGCACGGGCAATGATGGGAGTAATGAAGTGTGGGAGTAATGGGAGTAATGGGGTGCGAGCCGCACGGGCAATTATGGGAATAATGGGAATAATGGGAGTAATGGGAGTAATGGGAGTAATGGGGGTGGTGATAAGATTGAGGTAGTGGGGTTATCAACTTTGGCAAAGTGTAGGTGTGAGTCGCACGGGCAGTTATTTTAGGAGACAGGGATTGTGTAAGGAACCCCATAAGTTATGTTTTTTATATCTTTGAGGAGCTGAATAGTTGTTAATAAAGAAAAAAGGTGTAATTTTGTGGCTTTAGAATAGTTATAAGTAAAAAAGAATGGAAGACAAAACGATTTTCACAGAGAGTTATAAAGTGCGAAGCACACAGGTAAATCTGAACAATCAGTTGGGGCTTTACGGGGTCTTGGGGATACTTCAAGATATAGCAGCTGAGCACGCTTCTTATTTAGGATTTGGCTATAAGCAACTTTTGGAGAAAGGTTTTTTTTGGGCTTTGGTACAACAGAAACTGAAGATGGATTATTGGCCACAATGGAATGAACATATTACGGTGAAGACGTGGTCGCTACCGGTGCAGGGTGTGTATGCCATAAGGGAGTTTGAGATATACAGTGGGGATAGGAAGATAGGGGAATGTGCTTCTACGTGGATAACTATGGATATCGCTACACGCAAGCCAATAGAGTTGAGCGAGCGACAAGAGATGTTTTATCCGCGCACTACAGGAGGTTTATCTTTTCGCACGGCACGTATTGCACTACCCGAGGAGATGCAATTGGTAAATCAGTTTAAAGTGAGGGTGAGTGATCTTGATGTAAATTCGCACGTAAACAATGTGAAATACACGCAGTGGGCATTGGATATGATGACAGAGCGCAATCATAAAGAGTTTGTAATAAAGGAATATGATATAAACTTTTTGTCGGAAACTTTTTTAAATGATGAATTGCAAGGTTTTAAAAGTAAAGGGCGCTATCTTAATGAGGAGCAAACATTGGTAGAAACCTATCATTATGCGCAGAAGATAGGAGGCACGAAGCCGGCTTTTATATCGCATTGGATTGCAGAGAGGATATAGAAAAAGGTCTGTTGGCTAAAAAGCAAACAGACCTTTTTTGTTGATTAGGGGGAAGAATTACATAGAAATATTGTCTATGAGTCTTACGCCTTCGGCGTGAACAACGATAAAGGCGCGGTAGTTTTTGCCGGTTTCTTTGGTAGAGATGTGTTGTAAAGTATCGGCATCGGTAATGGTGAAATACTCTAATGAGAAATCGGGTTCTTTAGCGAAAGTATCAACCACCCAAGCTTCAACCTCGGCGGGGGTATGAGTAGCGAAGCGTTCTTTGGCAGAGAGGAGAGTGCGGTAGATGAAAGAGGCGCGTTTCGTCATTGCCTCACTTAGTAAAGCGTTGCGAGAGCTGAGAGCTAACCCCTCGCTATTGCGTACGATAGGGCAAGGGACGATGGTAACGGGTAGCCCTGTTTGTTTCACCATTTGCTTGATAATAAGTAGCTGTTGATAATCTTTTTCTCCGAAATAAGCTCTATTGGGCATTACAATCTCGAACAGTTTTTTTACGATAGTGCCTACGCCGTCGAAATGGCCGGGGCGAGAGGAGCCTTCCATCACCTTATCGAGTCCTTCGAAGTTGAAAGATTGCGCAACAACCTCTTCTCCGTAGATATCGGAAACAGGAGGGGCGAAAATGATAATATCTTTATGGAAGTCGGTAAGTTTTTTAACATCGGCGTCGAGAGTACGGGGATATTTTTGTAAATCATTAGGGTTATTGAACTGAGTAGGGTTTACAAAAATGCTTACGACTGCGAAATTATTTTCATCGACAGCTTTTTTTACGAGGGATAAATGGCCGTCGTGTAGTGCGCCCATAGTGGGTACTAAACCTATTGTTTTTCCTTGATTTTTAAGGCTTTCGGCGAGAGAATGGAGCGCCTTTTGTTGTGTATAAATCATCGTTAATAAATCTTTTTTGGGTGCAAACTTATATATTTTTATGGATATGTGCATATTTTTTTGTACTTTTGTCCCTTCTAAGCACTAATTAAGAAAAACGATTTGCTTTCTATGAAAGATAAAAAAGTACTGTACGTATCCTCGGAGGTGTTGCCATATTCACCTTATAGCGAGTTAGCAAGTATGTCATTTGAGGCTCCTCGAATGGTGAATAGCAATGGGGGTCAGATACGTATTTTTATGCCAAAGTTTGGTAATATCAATGAGCGACGACATCAGTTGCATGAGGTGATACGCCTATCGGGGATGAATATAGTAATCAATGATATTGATGTGCCGCTTATTATAAAAGTAGCCTCAATACCGAAGGAGCGTATACAGGTGTATTTTATTGATAATGATGAGTATTTCAGGCGTACTGGCACACTCTTTGATGAGGAGAATAATATGTATCCGGACAATGATGAGCGTTGTATTTTCTTTGCGAAAGGGATTGTAGAGACAGTAAAGAAGCTCAATTGGTTGCCAGATATTATACATATACATGGTTGGGTATCGGCTTTGTTGCCGCTTTATTTGCGCACCTATTACAAAGATGAGCCTATTTTTTCGGAAAGCAAAATCATAACCTCGGTATTTGATAGTGACTATGAGGGGGCGTTAGACAGTACGCTTATCAACAAGGTAGCTTTTGATAATATCAGCAAGAAAACAGTAGAGCCTTTAAAAGACCCTACTTACTACAATTTGATGCGTGTAGCTATTAAATATTCAGATGGTGTAGTGGTAGTGAGTGAGGATATGCCAGAGGATTTTGAAACATATCTTAAAAACTTGAGGAAGCCTGTGCTGTACAATAGTGATAAAGAAACTTTTCAAGAGTCTTATCGCGAGTTTTACACAAAAATATTAAAGAAATAACAAAAACGAATGAATAGAATACAGAAATTACTTTTTTTTGCTACAGTAATGGCGCTATTTAGTGCTTGTTCAAGCAATGATTTCAATGAAATAGATGGGGCACTTTTAAAAAATCCGAACTTTGACACAAATGTGTTTACAGCAACTATTTCGGTAAGCCAGATAAAAGAGACTGCTGTACAGACGAATGGATTGAGTGGTTATTTATTGGGGCAATACACTCAAGCACCTTTTGGGACTAAATCGGCTACCATAGTAGCACAAGTGGGGTTGACGGCTGTAAATCCTACATTTGGAGCGAAGAGTCAGGCGAATGAAAATAAGGATAACAAGCAAGAAAACGAGACGGTAACTGAGGCCTATCTGTATATTCCGTTTTTCAACCCCAATAGTTCTACGAACAATGCTACTTATGCCAAAGATGCTGAGTATACAATAGATTCGCTTTATGGGCATAAAGATGCGTCTTTTAATATAGATGTAAAAGAGCTCAATTACTATTTGAGTGATATAGATACAGATCTTAAAGCTAAGGAGTATTATTCTAACAACACCGATCTTCGCAATAATTTGGGAGCTTCGATAGTATCGGGTACTACTACCTTTAGTATCAATAATAAAGCTATTACTCGTTATCAGTTTGACAATCCACAGACAACTGATGACGAATCTAAAACTGTAGCCGATGTGTTGGCTCCAGGATTGCGCATACCGCTAAGTGCTAGTTTTTTTCAGACAAAAATCATCAGTAAAGAAGGAAGTAGTGAATTGGCAAATCTCAATGAGTTTAAGAAATATTTTAAAGGAATAGCTATCAATGCTTCTAATTTTTCTAAAGACTTGATGATGCTTCTCAATATGGCGAGTGCTAAAATAGAAGTGGTATACAGCTATAATGTAGCGGTAAACAACGAGACTAAACAACGCAAAAGTCGATTTGAATTGCCAGTGAATGGTCTTACAGTGAATTTGTTTAACAACTCGGGAGAAGTGCTGACAGATAGTAGTAAGATATACCTTAGTGGTGCATTGGGACAAGTGGCATCTATAACTATTTCGGACAGTGATATAGCTACCATCAAATCGCAAAAATTAATGGTAACCGATGCTAGTCTGTTTTTATATGTAGATAACACGGTGAGTTATAACAAGGAGCCGGAGCGAGTTTTTATTTATAATGCTAATACAGGGGCAGTACTTGTAGATTATCAGTATGACCCAACCTCGTCAGCCAATGCTTCGGCGAATGCTTATCTTTATCACTTAGGGAAACTTCAGAAAGAGAATGGCAAAGGGGTGTATTATCAATTAAGGATTACGAATCATCTTTTGAATATCATTAGCAATACGACAACTAATGTACCATTGGGAATAGCAGTAGCTTCGAATGTGAAAAACACACTTTCGGGGAACTATATCAATAGTGCAAATAGCAAAGGGAAGCTTCTTCATACAGGTATAGAAACACCTTTGGGGACAGTAATAAAAGATGTGAAGTTGCGCATTCACTATACACGACCTAAATAGATATGGATTTAAGAGACCAGCTTAAAGCCCTTTTTCCAGAACATATAGAAGAGGAGTTGCCTCAAGAGGAGCCGTCTAATATATGGTTGCAAGAAGAGCCTTTGTATTGTAAATATGAAAAGCGCAAAGGGAAGCCTGTGACTGTGATAGAAGGATATAACGGAGCCGAAACAGATTTTAAGATTTTGGCAAAAGAACTTAAAACCCATTTGGGAGTAGGGGGGACGGTGAAAGAAGATACCATTCTCATACAAGGAGATTACCGCGATACCATTATGGAGTTGCTAAAAGCAAAAGGATTTAAGGTGAAGCGAGTAGGGGGATAAAAACAATAGACAGTACGTAATTTATAATTATATATGAGATTATTAGAAGGAAAAACAGCAATTATTACAGGAGCCAGTAGAGGAATTGGCAGAGGAATAGCAGAGGTATTTGCTGCACAAGGGGCAAATATAGCTTTTTCGTATAGTTCATCAGTAGAAGCTGCAAAAACTTTAGAAAATGAATTGGCTGCACAAGGAGTAAAAGTAAAAGGTTACCAAAGTGATGCTTCAAACTTTCAACAATCACAAGAATTTGTAGATGCTGTAGTAGCTGAGTTTGGCACTGTTGATATTCTCGTAAACAACGCAGGTATCACTAAAGACAACTTATTGATGCGTATCAGTGAAGAGGATTTTGATAAAGTTATAGAAGTGAACCTCAAATCGGTGTTTAATATGACCAAAGCAGTACAACGAGTGATGCTCAAACAGCGCAAAGGCTCTATTATCAATATGAGTAGCGTGGTAGGGGTAAAAGGAAATGCGGGACAGTCTAACTATGCTGCTTCTAAAGCGGGAATCATCGGTTTTACTAAATCGATAGCTTTGGAATTGGGGTCTCGTAACATCCGTTGCAATGCGATAGCACCAGGGTTTATAGAGACAGAAATGACAGCAGTATTAGATGAAAAGGTAGTGCAAGGGTGGCGAGACGCTATCCCGTTGAAGCGAGGAGGGCAGCCAGAAGATGTAGCTAATGCTTGTGTGTTTTTAGCTTCTGATATGTCGGCTTATATCACAGGGCAAGTGCTCAATGTAGATGGCGGAATGCTTACGTAATTTTGTTATGTCAATAAAACTTTTTACTTTTGCCGAATGTTAATGAAAAAATATATCATCATCGGTTTGATGGGGGTGCTTTTAACCTCGTGTGGAGAGTATCAAAAAGCCTTAAAATCAAATGATGGAAGTGTAAAATACACAGAAGCAGAGAAGCTTTATAAAGCTAAGAAATACAAGAAGGCTAATCGTCTTTTTGAACAAATAGCCTCAGAATATGCGGGGAAACCACAAGGAGAGCGTATTTATTATATGTATGGGGACGCTTGTTATCAATTGAAGTTATATAATTTAGCTTCATATCAGTTTGAGCGTTTGCAAAAGTTATACCCCCGTAGTGAGAAAGCTATAGAGGCGTCGTTTTTGGAAGCTAAGTCGCTATATTTAGAGACTCCTAAATACAGTGTAGACCAGACATACACCTATCAAGCTTTAGAAAAGTTGCAGTACTTTTTAGATCGTTATTCAGACTCGGAGTATGCTAAGGAAGCAAATGATCTTACTTTAGACTTATTGACGCGTTTGGAAAAGAAAGATTTTGAAATAGCAAAGCAATACGATCAGATACGGGATTATCAAGCCGCAATTAAGTCGCTTGACAATTTTTTATCAAACAATCCGGGGAGTGTATTCAGGGAAGAAGCTTTGTACATAAGATTGCATTCGGCTTATGAGTGGGCTATCAATAGTGTAGAGCACAAAAAAGAAGAGCGACTCAACGCTGCGAAACAGTCTTATGAATCTTTATTGAGAGCTTTTCCCGAGACGAAGTTTAAGAAAGAGGCAAATAATATGCTCAACAAAATAAATACATCATTAAAAAGTTTTTCATCATAAAAAAAATAAATTATATTATGGATTTTAAAAGAATAGACGCACCAACTACCACTATTACTTATAATAAAGCAGCTATTGAAGCCCCTACAGGAAATATATATGAGGCTATTTCTATTATAGCGAAACGAGCTAACCAAATAAACGCTGAGATAAAAAAAGAATTGGTTGAAAAATTGGAAGCTTTTGCTACAAATAATGACAATCTTGAAGAAATTTTTGAAAATAAAGAACAGATAGAAGTATCTCGTTTTTATGAGCGTTTGCCAAAACCACAAGCTATAGCTGTAAAAGAATGGTTGGAAGGTAAAGTGTACTATCGTGAAACGGAATAATATTTAAGTATTTATAAATTCTTTATAAGGCTTTAAGCAGTGAGCGAGAGCTTGCCGTTTAAAGCCTATTTAATTGTAAATAAAACATTATGAATATAGTACTTGGTATCACAGCAGGGATTGCTGCCTATAAAACGCCTCAATTGGTGCGTTTGCTCACTAAAAAAGGACACAATGTAAAGGTAATCCTCACCGAAAGAGCCAAAGAGTTTGTAACCCCTCTTACCCTTAGCACAGTATCTAAAAATCCTGTACTTACGAGTTTTTCATCTCCTGATGGCGATTGGCATAGCCACGTAGATTTGGCACTTTGGGCAGATACAATGCTCATCGCTCCTGCTACGGCAAATACCATTGCTAAAATGGCTCACGGGATATGTGATAACTTACTGTTGGCTACCTATTTTTCAGCAAAAGCTCCTGTGTTTGTCGCTCCTGCAATGGATTTGGATATGTACGCCCACCCTACAGTTACCAATAATTTAAATATATTACAATCTCTTGCTAATTTTGTGATTCCCGCTGCTTATGGCGAGCTTGCTAGCGGACTTGTAGGGCAAGGTCGTATGGCTGAACCTGAAGATATAGTGGATTTTATAGAAGAAACACTCCGCCCCCGAATCCCTTTACAAGGTAAGAAAATTTTGATTACTGCTGGACCTACTTATGAAGCGATTGACCCTGTGCGATTTATAGGAAACTTCTCGTCTGGCAAAATGGGAATAGCCTTAGCCAATGTGGCAGCTGAACAAGGTGCTGAAGTGCATTTGCTTTTAGGTCCTTCTGCTGAAAAAGATATTGACCACCATGTTCACCTGCAACGCGTTGTGAGTGCCCAGCAGATGTACGAAGCAGCTGTAGCCGAATTTCCTTCTTGCGATATTGCCATTCTCGCCGCAGCCGTCGCCGATTATACCCCTGAAACCGTTGCCCCTGAAAAAATTAAAAAGAAAGGAGGTAATCTTAATCTAACTTTAGTTCCTACGGTTGATATATTGGCGTCTTTAGGAAAGCTTAAAACCACTCAAATACTCATTGGCTTTGCCTTAGAAACTGAAAATGAGGTAGCTAATGCCCAAGCTAAATTAGAGAAAAAGAACTTAGATGGCATTGTGCTCAACTCATTGCGCGATGCGGGGGCAGGTTTTGGTACAGATACCAATAAAATTACCTTTATCACTAAAAACGAGCAAAAAGCTTTTCCGCTCCAACATAAATCTACAGTAGCTTTTAATATTTTAGAAGAATGTCTAAATATATGAAAAATATCACTTTGTTTTTAATCTTATTTGCAAGTATAACATTGCAAGCTCAAAAAGTGCATTTGGATAGTGTACAGACAAAAGTCTTTGCTATAAATGAATATGACAGAGAGGGAAGCTATACTACTAAACAATACTATGACTCCTCTAAACGTAAGCTTATTAAGGAATATTCTTCAATGATAGGAAAACCTTATGTTACAAAGTCTATTTATTTCTATGACAAACAAAATCAACTGGTTTTGTATGAAAAATACACTCGAGATAAAGATAGTGATAAGTGGATAAAAGAGAAAAAAGAAGAGTATGTGAATGAAAAAGATAAGAAAATTACTTCTTCTTATAATGCTTTTAGAAATGAATGGATAAAAGAACAAAAAGAAGAACTTATCAAAAAAGGGAAGTTCTTCTTTTACACAAAATATGAATGTTCTGAAGGCTCTAAATGGCAACCTAAAAACCAAAGTATATACTTACAGAACAAACAAAACAAAACTACTGAACTTACTCATTATAGTAGAGATGAAAATAAAAATCAGTGGTTCCCCCAAGAGAGAATCATAACAGTTTACGAAAATGATACTATAAAAAAATCAGAGTTAAAATCTATTTATAAAACTAATAAATGGGTTGAAGAAGCAAAATATGAATATGCTGAGGATACTATTGTTGGTGCTTATTCTATTTACAGTGAAATGCTTGATGGTAAATGGATTCCTAAAGAGAAAAACAGCACAAAAATAACTCTTAACCCTACAAAAATATCTCGTTTAAGACAAAAATGGAATGAAAAACAACAACAGTGGGAAAACGACTACCTTTTAGAGGAAAAGTATAATGAAAATGATTGGTTACAGGCGTATATCCATAATAAATGGGATAAAGAAAAAGATGTTTTTGCAATGATAGAACAGCAATCTTACCAGTATGATGCTCATAAAAATATGACTGAAAAACTCTCTATTTTTAACGAAGTAAAAAAAGATAAAATAAAAACCGTAAACCAATATGACACACAAAATAACCGTATACTGACTATTGATTATCGCTATAATTTTGACACTGATAGCTGGGAAGAAGTGAATAAAAAAATCTATGAGTATAACACTTCTATCTTGAGTAAATCAATAGTAGATGAAGGTGCATTAGGAACTGTAGATTTTGATACTACACACGCCCCCTTTAGTGCTACATTTTACGTTAAACAGCAAGGAGAATATAAAAAACAATATGAACTACATTTTTATTATAGTGAGATAAAAAAATAAAATATTCTACTCAATATTTGGCAATTCTATAAAAAAATAGTAGCTTTGTAATTTCTAATGATAAAAATAAATAAATGAAAGCATACATCTTCCCTGGTCAAGGTGCCCAATTCGTAGGTATGGGGCTTGACTTATACGAAAAATCAGCTGAAGCCAAAGCACTTTTTGAAGTGGCTAATGGTATTCTTGGGTTCTCTATTACCGATATAATGTTTAGTGGTACTGATGAAGACCTTAAGCAAACCAAAGTTACTCAACCTGCAATCTTCTTGCACTCAGTAATCCTTAGTAAGGTGCTCGGTAAAAATTTTGCTCCTCAAATGGTCGCAGGACATTCATTAGGTGAATTTTCTGCTTTAGTGGCTAATGGAACCCTCTCATTTGAAGATGGCTTGCAATTAGTAGCCAAACGTGCTGCTGCTATGCAAAAGGCTTGCGAATTACAACCAGGTACAATGGCTGCCGTATTGGGCTTAGAGGATGCCAAAGTGGAAGAACTTTGTGCAACAATCGATGGGATTGTAACTCCTGCCAACTATAATTGTCCAGGTCAGTTGGTGATTTCAGGTGAACTAAAAGCAGTAGAAGAGGCTTGCGAAAAGATGAAAGAAGCAGGCGCTAAGAAAGCACTTATCTTATCTGTAAGTGGGGCTTTTCATTCTGTATTGATGAAACCTGCTGAAGAAGAATTGGCAGCAGCAATTGAGCAAACAGCATTTCACAAACCATTATGCCCTGTATATCAAAATGTAACCACTACAGCCGTAAGCGATGAAAACGCTATCAAAACCAACCTTATCAAGCAACTTACCGCTCCTGTGAAATGGACACAAAGCGTACAACAAATGATTGCTGATGGCGCTACCGAATTTATAGAAGTGGGACCAGGTAAAGTGCTACAAAATTTGGTGAAGAAAATAAATAAAGAGGCATTGGTAGCCTCGGCTGAACTATGATACAAGTAGAGAATTTACGTAAATCCTTCAATGGGACTGAGGTGCTGAAAGGCATTTCTACTACATTCGAGAAAGGCAAAACAAACCTTATTATAGGGCAAAGCGGTTCAGGGAAAACAGTATTCCTCAAATCACTTTTAGGACTTTTTACCCCCGATGCAGGCGATATCATCTACGATGGTGTAAAATACGCCGATATGAAACGCAAAGAACAAGTAGCCCTCCGCCAAAAAATGGGAATGGTATTTCAAGGTAGTGCCTTGTTTGACTCGATGACGGTACTCGAAAATGTGATGTTTCCTTTGAAGATGTTCTCCCAGAAATCAGCTGATGAAATCCGTGAACGTGCCGATATAGTGCTCAGTAGGGTAAATTTGGTAAATGCAGAAAACAAATTGCCTTCAGAAATTTCTGGGGGTATGCAAAAACGGGTAGCTATTGCTCGTGCAATTGTAAATAATCCTAACTACTTGTTCTGTGACGAGCCTAACTCAGGTCTTGATCCTAAAACTTCTATCGTGATCGATAATCTTATTCAGGAAATTACAGAAGAGTTTAATATCACCACTGTTATCAACACACACGATATGAACTCAGTAATGGAAATAGGGGCTAAGATTGTTTTCTTGAAAAATGGATACAAAGAGTGGGAAGGTTCTAAAGATACAATCTTCCGTACCGATAATGAAGCTGTTACCGATTTTGTATATTCATCAGAACTCTTTAAAAAAGTACGAGAAGCGATGATTAAAGAAGAAAAGTAATAAGGCCTTAATAAAACTTAAATAAGAAAGGGCAAAATGGTTAATCCATTTTGCCCTTTCTTTATATTTTCCTTCTCACAGGTAAAAAGAAGGCTCTCGGTTGAGTCTTAAAAGCACTCCATACACAACGAGCTAATTGTTTCAATTCAGACATAGGTACTTCACGTGATCGTAGAGCTATCCATAAAGAAAGTAAAAAACTTACAATAAAATTACCAAAACCAATAATTCCTATTCCTAAAATACACCATACAATATTCTCAATGCTGATCATAAAATTAGCACCATAAAGTCCATAAGCAAAATTACCACTAGCAAAGGTAATGTGGCGTATATCTATTGGCAGACCAAAAAACTTACCTACAGCCCAAGCACTTCCCATAAAAATACCAAACCAAATGTTAGATACCACAGATGGCCATTTCTTCTGCATCCATTTAGCAATTCGTAACATACGATTCTTTCCTAAAAAGCCCTTCAGTATAGGATGTTCGGATAAACGATAATAAAAATTATTAAAATTGTTCACACTTGCTACATTTCCTGCTATAATTCCTGACAAGAATAAGAAAATCCCAGCAATACAAGCATGAAAAAATACAGGAGTATGCCATATATTTAAGTCTTTTAATAGAAGAAGACTCTTTTTAGTGGCAATATTATAGCCTTCTAAATAGCTCATTCCTATTACTAAGAGCATTGAGATGGGGAAAGCGCCAAAAACATTCCCAACAAAAGCAATAAACTGAGACCTGAATAACCTTGTGAAGAGCTCCGAAAACTCAGTATACTGCTTCGTTTTTACCTTATCATCATTTTCACTTAAATTTTCCAATGTCTTAGCAATAGTAGAAGCCGTCATCGCAGGTTGTTTTGTAGCAAGCGTTGATCCTGTCAAGTAAATCAACACAAAACCAATAGCATAATTCAAACTATAATTCAAAGCATGTAAAAAATCACTATGGTCTTTTTGCATTGATAAGTAGAGCTTTACAAGACACATAAAACTCACAATTACCCCTCCCCATAATGCCGTTTTTAGCATTTTAAAATACTCTCTACCTGTAGAAGTAATATAGTGCTCACCTGTCTTTCCTGTATAGTTAGTAATTTCGTAAGTAATATTATAAACACTGTCATCTATAAGTTTGCGTACATTGTTCTTTTTGGAGTTAGTTTTCACCATATCCAAATAGAAATCTATCGCCTTTTCAGTCTTATCCTCTTCTTTTTCAATAAACAAATAATTATACAAACGTTTGATGCGTTTTACTTGCTGTCGAATCAACAAAAGCATCTGGTTCACACTAAACGTTACCCCATATTTGGAAGAATTTGTATCCGCTTTGTTTACGAAATCCTCACACTGTCCTATCAATATATTCAGTTGTTTGTAATCCAATTCGTGCTCTTGTATATAGAGATAAGGCCTGTTTTCTTTTGCAAGAGTACGACCAAGATTATTCAGCTCATCATCTAAAGCTATAAACGGGCTGTTCAAGTGCGCATATTCAGGAACCATACGGCGCACATCAGTCTGCAAAGCCAATCCCCCCATACGTTGTGAAAGAATCATTATCGCCAAAAGAATCTGTTGCGATGTCTTACTTTCAGCATCTTCATAAAAAGTAGTAACCTCTAATATCCTAAAGAGTGATTTCCAGTTCTCTATAGGTATAGCAAGCATCCATTTAGCATCAGAAGGCTTATAGAAAAGCTGATTAAGTACATACTGAATATTCTCTTGCGAAGGCTGGTCAGGAATAATTTGTCTACTGATACGCCTACGCAATTCTTTAAAAAACGATACACTGTTTAAGAGCCCTGCATCTGTGAAAAGAATAACTTTTTGTTTATTAGCAAAAACATTGTATAACTTCTCTCTAAAAAAAGCAATGCGATCAGGGCTATGCTCTAGTTCAGAAATAAGTTCTTCAATAGAAATAGCAACCTTTTTATTTCTACTTCTACGTCTGAAATAATGCACAACATCAAAGATGAAGTCAATATCTTCATACACATCTGATGTGTGCATATAAGTCTCAAAGATTTCGTGTATAGATTTGTATTTTTTAGCAAATAAAAGCATAGTTAATAAAATTACGATTTTTGCAAAGTTACAAAATAAATCCGAATACTCAAAATAGTAAGTCCCACACCACCGCTCAAAATACTAAAAATGAAATAGATTTTTTCTTTTTTCCTTTCCCAAAATAGAATTTCCTACTTTTCTAAAACTTCAAAATAACTAAAAAAATATCACTCATATTGTTCATATGCTTTTTTTAAATATCCTTTCACCTCTTCAGCTAATGAGGATGGTGATATAACCTTTACATACTGACTACGAGCACATATCTCCATTATAAATTCGTAGGTAGGGATTAATTGTAAGCTGATACGCACTTCGTCATCATTGTCCTCTAATAACTTTTGTGAGGGGTGTAGGGGTAGTGTTTTAATGTACTGTCCCTGCTCATAGTCAAACGATAAGATGATTTCTAGTGGAGGTGTCTCCATATCAATCATTACCCCGTAAGTATTTTTAAAAAGAGCTTCTATATCCACTTTTTTGCGTTGTATTTTAGTAGCTGTAACCTCCAATTGAGTAATACGGTCTAAGCCAAAAGCTTTAAACTGTATAGGTTCTTTGTGTTCAGCTGCAATGAGATACCAACGTCTATTATGTTCCTTTAGAGCATAGGGTACCATTTCACGCTGGCGAGCTACCCCTTCCCAAAATTTAGTGTAGAAAAACCGCACAGTACGGTGTTTTTCTATAGCCTCAATAATCTCTTCAATATGGGTTAAACCGAGTGTTTTCTCTTGTCGTTCAAACAGTAGCACCTCTTGCATCTCTTTAGTGCGACGGTAAGCATCTACCAATAAGATATTGTCAAAAATAGCATAGCGGTTTGTTAGTTCGCTTTCTTCAATTACCCATCGCCCCTTACCATTAGGCGCAATATAAATCATAAAAATATCTTCCAGCAGATGCCTATCTCGCTGAAAAGTTTTTTCTGAGAAGCTAAACTTCTCACAATCTTTATCCTCGTGTTTTTGTTTTAGGTAGTCGTATAACTCCTGATAGCTAAGTCCTTCTTCAGGAGCTTTTTCAAGAGCTTTTACGATATGCACCAATCGCAATAATTGTTCTTTTTTAGCCATAGTTTTGTTTGTTAAAACTTTATATTCTTTTTAAAATTTGCTAATAGTTGTTCTATATTTGTCTTACCCACAGGGTTTTGACTGTGCACTACAAACTTAGGCAAAGGCAACTGACGGTCTAAACAATAATCCACCAAATATTTGGCACAATCATAACCAGAAAACTCCTCACCCAAATCGTGGTCAAACGAGATAAAATCAGGTAGCCCATAGTGCTGGAGATAAGCTACAAATTCCTCGTAGCTATACACTCGCTCAAAGCCTTCAGGAGTAGGGCGGAGGTCATCTAAGTAAAGATTCATTGTATTACTTTAAAAAGTATATGGCAAAGATACAAAACAAAGTGGACAAACTATGACCGACTATATTTTTTTAAATAAAAAAACTCCCCACTTTTTTAGGAGTGGGGAGGGGTTAAATGTTTATTCTTTAGTATCTGCATTTATTTTTTTGAAAAGAGCAACAATTTCTTGTTTGTTAGTGTATTTCTGAAGTATTTCAGTAAGTTTCTCAACTACTTCATATTTTGAAAAACCAGTTTCTACAAACTTATCTCCTGGAGCAGAAAAAGCATTATCTTTTAATCTCATAATGTAATCAGTATTATCATCTAACCACTCAAAATCTTCTGAGAAAAATTCAAGGAAAATGGACTTATATTGTTCCTTTTTACTGCTAAAGTCTTTTTTCCAAAGACAAAATCCTTTTTCGTAGTAAGGATAATACAAGAATATTAAATCCTTATCCCAATTACTCTCTTTGAGAAACCAACGAAAATCGTAGTGTTTTAATGTCCATCTTTCACCTTTAAAATTCTCTCCTAGTAAAATGGTTTCAAGTTGTTGTTCAAATTTCCAGTCGTTTATCTCTTTAAATAGAGTTTGAACTTCTTTATTGTTGGTGTAGGATTTAAGTTTTTCAACAAGGAAATCGTGTACTTCCTTCCCTTTGTTATGGTATTCCCAAAGAAATATATCATCATTATCTTCTGATTGGCATAAGATAATATCTTTTTGTGTGCTTAAGTGCATTAAGTAGTTTGTATTATTATCTTGACTGATAACAAAATCAGGAAATAATTTTTCAAGTCTTTCCTTGTACCATTCTCTTGCTTTTCCTGCTCCTGCTTTCCAAAAGGAAAGTCCTTTGTGTGGTTCATAGATAAAAGCTAAGTCACCCCAATTACCCTCATAAGTCCAATGAAAATCATTGAAATAGTTAGCTTCATCACAACCTTTGTTATACACAAAATCAGGATGACATTCTATAGAAGCTAATAGATTATTGAAGTCATTAGCCCACTGTACTTTTAAATTATTTACAGTGTTAGCTAATTCATTAATGGTTTGCCAATCTTTTTTTTGTTCCAAGAGTTTGTTTAGTTCTGTCATATAGTATTTGTTTTTAGAATTTGAAGTACTCCAATATTCAATATAATTTCTTACAAGTTGTTTAACGATGTGGTTTTCACCTCCCATAGCTTCAATACATTTGTTGAGCCATTCCACAATATGAGTGTAATATGTCCAACAGCTAATGATACCTCCTTGCTCTTCAAAGGTTAATTTTTCAGGATAAGGTTCTTTGTACCCTTCTATTCTCGTACGTGTTTGTTCAGAAGGTAAACCCCATTGAGGAAGATATACAATACGTGAGTTTTTAGGATTTAATACTTTTTGTTCATCTTTGTTATGAAAATAATAGATAGCACTTTCCCAATAGCGATAGAGTTGGTGAGGTTGGTCTTCCGCCCCATTAGATTTGTTCTCAATCACTATACTCACCTCTAAACGTCGTGATTGAATGAGAATATCAATTTGGTCTCTGCCATTAGAGCGTTGTTCTACTTCTACTGTCCAATCTTTAGGATTGAAATTGCTAGTTTCAAAACCTAATTTTTCAAGGAATAGCTTCAAAAACAAGCCTCCTTGCCCGTGATTCTCACGAGGATTAAGGAAGAAGCCTAAGATTTGACTATGCTTGGTTTCTCCTATACCCCAAATACGGTTGATAAAATTGATAAGGTTAAAACCTTCGCCTTTTACCTCTTTTTCATTCCATTCAGTAATGGTTTGTTTAAATTTCTTTATTAATTCTTGTATATCCATACATATTATTTTTTTAACCAATTATTATTTTAATTCTTTTTAGTTTTAGAACTTTTTAAAATGTCTTCAGAGCCACAGTATTTACACTTGCGATGAGTTTCATAAAAATAGGTCGTAGCAGGAACATATACTTCACGACTACTTATTACATTACCTTTACCATCTCGTTTTTTAAGAGTTTCTTTTATTCTTGATTCTTTTTGATCTACACAGCGTTCCTCTGTTATTCTCATTGCGTTCCATCTACCACAATGCCTGCATTTTCTTCTATATCTATAGGCTATTATCCTATATATGATATATACTCCAATAGCAAAAAATATAAAATGAAATATACGCTTTTTCTCTTCTTCTGTTAGTCCTCCTTTTGAAGATCCTTTTGAAGAAGCCGTTTGAGGAGTTTGATTTTCAGAATTATTTTGTTTAGCCCTCTTCTTGTTTTGTTTCTTAGAAGAATATTTTTTGTTACTAACATTTTTATTTTCTTGTTTTGAGGTAGTAGGAATTACCTCTCCATTTGATTGATTTTCTGTAGTAATTTGTTCTTCTTTTTGCTCTTTTTGAGTAATCTCACTTTTGTTTTCTGTTTTTAGTTCTTCAGCTTCTTCTTGTGCCGATAATGATTGACAAGAGAATATAGCCAAAAAAATAATGCCAAATAGAATTGTCTGTTTTCTGTAATTCATCTTATTTGCCTTCATAATAAATGGAATAAATTAGTTAAAAAATGTACTAAGCGCAGGCTTCCTATTACTTCGTCTGGAGCCCGACCAAAGGCTAACACAAAAGCAAAAAGGAATACCTGCGCTTATAAAGGCAGGCATCTCGGCACTTGCTTTCCTTGTGTTATTGAAATGTTTGGTCGTATTCCAGAACAGGAAAATCAAAGCGAAACGCTATATCGTTATGTTTTTATACTTTTATCGTATATCTATTTATCTTTTAAATCGCGACAAATGTACAAAACTTTTTTGGATATGTATTCCTTTTTGTGTGAAAAAGTTTTACTTTCCCTTTTCGCCAGCAAAAATATACCCCTAACTGGTCAAACTGCGTCCATTTATAATTTTTTTATCCTATACATTTTATACTACCCACCTCATACAAAAAAAAAAGAGATTGCCAAAACGGCAATCTCTTTATAAGTAAAATAAAGGATATCCCCCTAGAAATTATATCTCACTCCAAAACTAAAAGTACGACCATCACCAAAATATACTTGGTTCTTCACATCAATACCCTTATAAGTCTTACTACTATCAGTAGCATGAAGACTAGTATATGATTCCGAAATATAATAAGTATCAAGCAAATTATAAGCGTGAACCGAGAAAGTAAGGCGTTGCTTTTCTGTAAGTTGCCATTTATAAGAAGCTCCTAAGTCAAAAAGATTATAACTAGGCAACTTCAAAGCTCCTTTCTCTGCCGAAGCTTGAGTATTGAAATTAGAAATGTTTAGATTTGCATACAAGTCATCTACATAACGCCAATCAATATCAAGTTTCAACCCCTTTATAGGAAATACAGTTACCCCCAATGAAGCTGTCGTTTGCGCAGTAGAACCCACTTTCACATCCTCTAAGAAAAGCTTCACTTGGCTCGCATTACCCGCAGGAACTACATTCCCTTGGTTGTCAATAGTCTCATTGTTCTCATTAGTAAGATTACCCGATGCATTACCCTTGTAATACCAATCTCCTAAAGAAAGAGAACCATTTACCTTTACATAATCATTAATTTTAGCATTCGCTTCAACTTCTATACCACGGTGTATCTCTTCAATTCCCAATATATTAGCAAAAGCACGAATCGTATTCCTTCCCACTGTTAGGTTATTTGCCTTGCGCAAATAGCGATCCTTCCAAGATGTGTGATAAGCATTCACTGTCGCATTTACATATTGAGATTTAAATCCATAACCTAACTCTATACCAAATATCTTTTCATTAGTAAGAGAAGGATTTACATAATTCTTATAATTAGGATATACCGCATCAAATAAAGGCTGTTTAGAGTAATAACCTATATTAGCAAACACATTGTGATGCTCATTGATATTATAATTCAATCCTCCTTTGATATTGTATCCCATAATATTCTTGAACCCTGTTTCTGTGCTCATTGCCGTTTCAGGTCTCCCTGCAATAGCCAAAGTGCCAGGCTTCATAAAATTGTCAATACGTTGGTAAGATTGCATAGAAGTAGCTCCCTGTATAAAAGCTGAAAAATGCTCGTCAGAATACTCAAATTGAGAAAACAAACCAAACCATTTTACCTCACCATCATTACTATACCCTATCTGATTGCCAATAGGCTCAGTCTTCTTAAACGGATTCCATGAAATATCTGCAGGAATTATATTTGTAATAGTATTATAACCCGTTAAATTCTTATTCCTATTGTCTGAATAAGAAGTATTTCCCAATAAATCTGTCATTACTTGGTGGTGATAACCATAATAATAACGACCGTCTAAACCAATATTTACCGTGAAATTCTTGTTGATTTCGTGTTTCAAATTAGTCAGAAAACCATACCAGTCGTGTGAGTTTACTGAACCTGTACGTGCATACCCTTGGTTCACATTACCTCTCACACGCCCATCTGGCGAACTTACACTTACATTCTTTCCTGCTTGCCCTGGGGTCTGCATCGTTTCCAATCCATCTACAGCTTCCCCCTTGTTATAACGCACCGCCTTGTCAAAATCTATAAGCCCCTCATTAGTTCGTAACGAACTCAAATTGTGCTTCTCAAGCGTATAAGTAGTATTACCATTTCTAGTACTACTGCTGAAAGAATGCGCTTCACCTGTCGAGTTAGTCCCCATACCGCGACCCAACGAAGCGTAAAGAACTGTACTCAACGAAGTGCTTTCACTTATTTTCCAATCCCAGTTCAACATTGCCACAGGCTTGTGATAAATATTCTTCTTTACAGTATATTCCTCACCATTTAAATAACCCCAATCAGAATTATAACGCCTATTAGGCTCATCATCTGAACCATAACGCTGAAAATCAGCTATCGACGGACTTAAACTTCTCTGATTGTGCCATTGAGGCGCTCCTGTAAACATAAACTGAAAACTATGATTCTTAGAAGGTTCATAACCTAAAGCAAAATAGTAGCTATACCCATCAAACTGTGTTCCATCAACATATTTGCGCCCCCAGTTTTTGCTAAATAGTATTGAAGAAGACCAACCATTACGGCTCTTTCCTGTGTTATAAGCCACAAGTCCCTTATATTCCTTAGAAGTTCCATAACTAAAATATGCAGTCCCTCCTTCTGTCATATCAGCAGCTCGTGTCACTACATTGATAGTTCCCCCTACAGAGGCTATTGCCAATTTAGAAGCTCCCAATCCACGCTGTACTTGCATCGCTGAAGTTACATCAGCAAGCCCAGACCAGTTGCTCCAGTATACAGTACCACCTTCCATATCGTTTACAGGCATACCATTTACCATTACAGCAATGTTTTTGGTGTCAAATCCTCGAATGTTAATTTTAGAGTCGCCAAATCCTCCTCCGCCTTTGGTGGCGTAGACAGAAGGTGTGCGATTGAGTACTTCAGGAAGTTCACGCGTACCCAATTTTTCGATAATTTCAGTAGCTTGAATAGTAGAAACAGCTACCGGTGTCTTACGCTCTTTGGCGATGTCCAATAGCGTACTTTTAGCCGTTACAACTACCTCACCTAGCGTCTGCTGGTCATTAGATAGAGTAACTTTTATGTGTGCTTTGCCGTTTACCAATTTATATGAAACGGTCTTGGTTACATACCCAAGGTATGAAAACTCCAAAGTCCCTGTCGGGGCACTTACCTGCAAAGTATACTTCCCATCCATATCTGTCGATACTCCATGAGTCGTACCTTTTACCAATACATTTGCCCCCATTAGAGGTGCATTATACTCACTGTCAATAACCTCCCCCGTTATAACTCCATTTTGGGCATACGTTATCGCCGTAAGTAATAGAATTGCTACATTTAAAAACCAGCTTTTCATTATATTTAGTTAATTAGTTTCTCAGCCGACGGTTAGTAGATTGCTCATACACAAAGTGACTAAAAAAACAAAAAGCCGCTTTACTTTTTATTTATGGCGCAAAAGTAAACATTTTTTTCCTACCAAAAAATATTTTAACTAAAAAATGTGTAAACCCCTTAATTTACCTCCATACCCCTTCCTTTAAAACTTTGGAAAATAGCTACTAACCCTTTTCTATACCTTCACATTTTATTTCTTACTTATAAATAGAAAATTTTTCTCCTCAAACTTCCCTATACCTCTCTGTATCTACTCTATACCTACACCCTAACAAACCTAACCTCTTTTCTATAGAAATCTTGCTTTTATTCCTATTATAAGTTTGAAAGTTAAGAATGTAACAAAAATATTAGTTAAATATTAACGTTTTATTAAATAATTAAACGTAACTTTGCGCGCTAAAATTAACCGATAGTAATGAAGCACTCTAAAAGATCTATTAATAGCTTTATCTTTATAGCGATATTATTCTCTCTATTTGGTGGTATCACTGTACTCGTTCAGTTGTTAGTCCCTCACCTACGAGACCTCTTCCAGCTTTCATATACCAAAGCAGGCTTTGTACTCCTTGCCTTCTTTCTGCCTTACCTGTTCTTTTCTATCCCTGCGGGGGTCATGCTCACCAAAATAGGCTATCAACGCGGTATTATCTTAGGCCTCGTCATCATCGCCTTAGGCGCATTGCTCTTCTATCCCGCTGCCGACGAGCGTTCCTTCTCAACCTTTATGATTGCTACCTTTGTCTTAGGCTCTGGCGTTACTTTTTTACAGGTCGCTATCAACCCCTATACTTCTATATTGAGTAACAATACTATAAAAACCAGCAGGCTCACCTTCTCTCAGGCTTTCAATGCCATCGGCACCACCCTCGCTCCTCTCATTGGTGCCGTCTTTATCCTAAAAGAAAAAGTGAAAACCCCTACCGAAATAGACCTTCTACTCCCCTTCGATAAAGCTGTTTATCTCCAAAAAGAAGCCCTGTCAATACAATGGCCTTTCTTGAGCATCGCCTTAATAGTAAGTCTATTAGCGGTTTTGTTCTCTCTCATTAAATTGCCTTGTAATACTGTCTGCGAAGAAAAAGTAAATATAAAAAATTATATCCATCTACTCCAGAAAACACCCCTCCTCCTCGGTGCAATTGCTATCTTTTTATATGTAGGTGCCGAAGTAGCTGTCGGAAGTTACATCGTAAACTATTTAGTGAAAATTAATATGGCCGAAATTAGCGAATGCCCCATCGGTGGCCCATTATGGTATGGAGTAGGAAAAATATTTAATAAACCCGACCTCTTTTCTGCCGACCCTAAGGCTATGGTCGCTATTTTCTTATGTTTCTATTGGGGAGGCGCTATGGTCGGACGATTCATCGGCGCAAGACTTACTAAATTCTTTACCCCCTCCAAAATGCTCATAACAGCAGCTATATGTAACATATCTCTGATTCTAATCGCTATCAATACCAATGGACTCTTCTCTATGATAAGCCTCTTGTCTTTAGGCCTTTTCAATTCTATTATGTTCCCTACTATTTTCGCTTTGTCTTGCGAAGGAATAGACGAACTCAAAACGCAAACCTCAAGTATCCTCTGTACAATGATTGTCGGTGGTGGCCTTCTGCCTGTTGTCTATGGCTTCTTTACCGACTATGTGGGCTTCCACCTTGCCTTCCTCACTTTAGTAGTATGTTATAGTTACATCGCTTTCTTCGGATTCTACAAAAGCAGTAGATAATCTTTCGATTGACAATTGAAAAACCCGTTGATTTTTTTCACCCCTTTATAAATTCCTAAAAGTGCTGCCAATCTCACCCCTTCATAAACCAATGGGGTTACTAAATTTGCCAACTTCATTTTAGCTTCGTGTCTTGAAGCAAGTACATCAGTATCAATAAAATACAAAAAAGGAGAGGGAAATTGCCATACTATTAGTTCTATAATATAAAACAGAAGAAATACACAAAATAACTGCCAGTGGTAATGTAACAACTCCTTTTTCTTTGTTGCCAAATACAACAGCAAAGCGCCATTTAGCAAACTCAGTATTGCAAAAACACCATTATTATTGAATTGCATCACAGCAGTAATCCCTATCAATACCCCTGTGATGAGCAGAAAATAACCTATATTTTTGCACAACATAAAACCGTATAAATAATCTCTAAACTTTATATTTAGAGCCAACAAACGATCGCGTTGTTGTTTCTCTTCATCGTTTAAAAGCTCATAAGCTGTTCCTGCTGAGGGCATCATTTCTTTCATAACCTCTTTGAGCAAACGTTCCTCTTTTATCTGTTCAAGGAGTTCAGCAGGGTATTTTCCTTGTGCTAAAATCATTTTAGCTCGCGTGATGAGTCTTTCTTTATAGGCTAATTTCTCAGTGATATTCATTGCTATATTTTTTTAAAAGAAAATGCCAAAGATTATAACACAACCTTTGGCATCTATAATTTGCTAATTGTCAAATTGACTAATTTGCTAATTCTACGAATAGTTCTTCTCCTTCTTTTACTACTTTAGCGACTTTCTTGCTTGTAAGCCCTTTGATAGCCTTATCCCATTTCTTGTTAGAGAAAGCTGTTTGTGTTTTAAGAGCATCTAAAAGAAGTTTTTCTGATGTTTTTAGCAATTCAAACACTACTTTTTCATCTTCTGATAACTCTACCCCTTTCTTTTCAGGACGCATTTGTGGGAAGAAAAGTACTTCTTGTATGCTCTCATTATTGGTGAGGAACATAATCAATCTATCCATACCGATACCCAAACCTGAGGTAGGAGGCATACCATATTCAAGAGCGCGCAAGAAATCTTGGTCGATGAACATAGCCTCATCATCACCTTTTTCTGAGAGTCGCAACTGCTCTTCAAAGCGCTCGCGCTGGTCGATAGGGTCGTTGAGCTCAGAGTAGGCATTAGCAATCTCTTTACCACATACCATTAGTTCAAAACGCTCAGTAAGAGCAGGATTGTCGCGGTGTTCTTTGGTAAGAGGTGACATCTCTTTAGGGTAATCGGTGATGAATGTAGGCTGAATAAAGTTGCCTTCACATTTCTCGCCAAATATCTCATCTATGAGCTTGCCCTTGCCCATTGTTTCATCTACTGCGATACCAATAGAATGTGCAAAGGCTCTTAGTTCTTCTTCTGTTTTCCCTGTGATATCAAAACCTGTAAACTGCTTGATAGCATCGGTCATTGTAACACGTGGATATGGTGCTTTGAAATCTACGGTATGAGCCCCAAAAGTAGCCTTGGTAGTGCCATTCACTGCCATAGCACAGTGCTCAAGCAAACGCTCAGTGAAGTTCATCATCCAGTGGTAATCTTTATAAGCCACATAGATTTCCATCGCAGTAAATTCTGGGTTGTGCGTTCTATCCATTCCCTCATTACGGAAGTTCTTAGAGAACTCATACACGCCGTCAAAACCACCTACAATAAGGCGTTTTAGATAGAGTTCGTTGGCAATACGCATATAGAGCGGAATGTCCAACGCATTGTGGTGAGTGATAAACGGACGCGCACTGGCTCCCCCTGGGATTGCTTGCAATACAGGTGTTTCTACTTCCAAATAGCCTGCATCGTTAAAAAACTGACGCATTGCGTTGAATAGTTTTGTACGCTTGATAAACACCTCTTTCACGTGTGGATTTACTACCAAATCTACATAGCGCATACGGTAGCGTTGTTCAGGGTCGGTAAAGGCATCGTGTATTTTTCCTTCGGCATCTATTTTGGGCATAGGCAATGGGCGCAACACTTTTGACAATAAAGTAAAATTCTTTACCATTACTGTTTTTTCACCCATCTTGGTGATGAATAAATAACCTTCTACCCCTATAAAGTCGCCTAAATCGAGGAGTTTTTTAAACACCTCATTGTAGAGCGTTTTATCCTCCCCAGGGCACATCTCATCGCGATTGAAATACAACTGCATTGTGCCCTCGCTGTCTTGCAAAGTAGCAAACGAGGCTTTTCCTTGTACGCGCAACGACATCAGCCTACCGGCAACCACTACTTGTTTGCCTTCTTCATAACGGTCGGCTACATCCTTAGAGGTAGTATCGACAGGATATAATGGAGCGGGATACGGATTAATCCCCAATTCTTTCAATTTAGAGAGTTTTTCTCTACGAATGATTTCTTGTTCTGATAACATCTTTTTTAATGATTAATGTTTAATGATTAAATGGTTAGTGGTTAGTTAAAGAAACGTTGTTTAAGATCGTTTAAACTCAAGGCGATATAATTTTGTTGGTTCTGCTGACTGATATTGAATAATATTCTTTTAGCAATATCCAAAACGGGACTTCCTTTTAGGTTATATAACTTAAAAACAAAGTAATATTCTTGATGAATATCTATTGTCTCCCCTAATAAAGTTATGGAATCTATAATCTTTTTCTTTAAATCTTCTCTATTTCTATTTTTATTGAAATAATTATAAGGATTTTCTACATTTAACTTCAATTCTACTAAAATACATTTATGTTTCTCATTTGCTTCTATAGCTACGAAAAAAGTATCTGTTGAACTATCTTTATCTTTTTTATTTCTTATAGCTATTTCTTCTTGTACTGCATCTAAATCAATAGCTATTACTTCTGCAAAAAGCTTTGGTTTTGTTTTTAATTGATTGTCATTGGTTAGGATAATTATATCCAAATCCTTCACACAAGAAGGATAGTTTTTCGCTATAAAGTGATTTAGTGTAGCTGTTTTATTATAGGTTATCATCTTCATTATCACTATCAACACTATATTGGCTAATCCGATCTATAGCAATATTAAACGATTTGAATATCGGAGAAATATCACTTCCTAAAGGAGTGTAATTGTATTGATACATTTCTCCTTCTTCTTTTTCAGCCAAATAGTAATTCACATTATCTAATACCTCCTCTTTCTCAGCTATATAGCGAATAGCACTCACCATATCAGGATTGTGGCTTGCCAAAAAGAACTTCACGCCTATATGTTTGTGCAAAAGTACGATCATACGGGCATACTCTACAATCCATTGGGGGTGTAGGTGCGATTCAGGTTCATCTATAATTAGCAATGTACGATTATCTATATGTCCGTTTTTGAGCAATAGCTGAATGATAGAAAAAGCCTTGATACCTGTGGCGACCTCTGCAAGGTCAAACACTTCTCCATCTTCTCTATAAAATGAAAGTTCATTATTTAACAAACCTGATGTATCTGCTTCTCCTTTTATATTATCTGAAATTAATAAAGAAATACTACTAGGATAAGAAGCGTTTTTTTCTACTCGCAATAATAATCTATTAAGTGTACTCCAATACTTATTATTATTGTCTTTCCAAACAGAAAGAGACATAGGAGTATCAATATAAATAGCCTTCTTTATAGAAAAAGGAAAAGAAAGTGATGGTTTGTTAAGAGCTACAATTACTTCTTCTTCCTCTGATACTTCAAAAATATCTGGAAGTACATTACTCCTAAATTCTTTTGAGAGTTCTTGAGTAAACAAATTGATAGATCGTGCTTTTACTCTTTCTTCTGCTTCTCTAATTTTATTTTTAATAAAAGATTCTAAACGAGTTAAATCATTATTGTGGTCAGTTATCTTTTCTCCTAATATACTATCAACAATAGTGTTATACCTATTTGATTTTTGAATATCATTCTGGTATATTTTATTCAAGAAACTTAATAGAGTATCTTCTATTTCTTTTAGAGATAAGTCATTATATACACCTTCATAAGATAGTTGTCTGATGTTAAAATAATCAAACTCTTTTAAATCAGTAGAAACTATTTTAAAGAACTGAAACAAATCATTAAACTCTCGTATCAATTCCTCTTTTACCAGCACCTCGTAGTTAGCAACAGTATTAAAGAGTTCGTATAGCAATTTAGAAATCGTACTCTTCCCCGAGCTATTCTCACCCGCAACTACTGTAATCCCACTGATTTGTATAGCTGCGTGCCCTATAGCCCGAAAACCTTCTGTAACTACTTTAATATTCGACTTCATAAATTTACTTATTTGCTAATTCCTTATTGATATTCATAGGTATACACTGTCTTTCCTCGCTTATTGCTGACTTCAATCTTAGTGATATGATAATGATTATCCCAATGATAAATAACTGTTGTGTCGCCTAAAACATCTTCCCAAAGATACTCCATCTTCATCTTTACCTTCCCTTCTACACCATTGTATTGATAAGTGATAGGAAAATCTTTCTTACTGATAGATTTACCATTCTTTACCCATCCTAAAGATTCCGAAACATTATAGTTGGGATGATATAGCTGTACATCGTGCTTTTCCAGAAGATCTCCTTTCAATAATGTGTAATCACAATCATAATAAAAACTATTCTCTTTGTCATAAGGAGGTATTTCTTTACCAATTGCCTTCTGAAAAATCTCATTATCATTATAACCAAAGATGTCTTGCTCAGGAAAAACTACATTCATATTATCTACAAACTTGCGCAATAACCCATCTTCATAAAAATACTGCATATCAGCTTCTTCCTCATCTCTCTTGGGTAAGAACCACACTTTTTGCACTTGTCCTCTTTCATTCAAGACTATTTCCCTTTCAGGCTTACCATTTTCTTTTACTACAATGCTCTTCACCCCTTTAAACTCCATTTCTATTAACTGATAGTCCTTTAGCCAGCCTTTGTAGAGCCATTCCATCAATTCATTATATACATACGCTTTAGAAATGTCTTTAGAACGAGAGGTGATTTTCTCTTCTTTGTTCTTATACTCTTTCAATTTACTCATAAAATGAGTGTAATAGCTCGAAACCAACTTCTTTTTAAGTAATTTAGGTGAGAAAAACTCAGTAGCAAGACATACGCCATCATAAACAATAGGAGAGGAACTCTTCTTCCCATCCCAATAAATTATATTCACACAATTTTCTTCAAAATCAGACTTTTCTCTGAGGGAAACAGTGCTATGAGCATTATTCTCAAACACTAACTCTTCACCTTCCAATAAGAATTTAACCTCACGCACTTCAGCATTGAGTGATTTGAAATTCTTCTCCAATTCAGCTTTTTCACGCTCAAGCATTTCATCTTCAACGGTACACATATTGAGTTTTGCTATCACAAATACAGGTTTTCCCGCTTTGAAGTGCTTTTCATCATTTGTTTGCCCATATAGAGATACAGATAGCAAGAGGCTGATACACAAAAGAAATAAGTGTTTCATAGGTTTAATACATTTCATACTCATAGGTAATAGTACCCCGTATTTGTTTTTTATAATCCATCCCTATGATTTTCTCCCAACGCCCATCTTTATTTAAGTGAAATTGAACAATTTTCTTATCTCTCACAATATTATATACCCAAAGTGTAGGATTTTCTTCTTTTATGATAGAAGGTTTTTCGCTACCATAAAGAAAACAAGTGATAGGTAGATGATTTTTTGTATTTGATAACAAATACTCCTCTTTGAAATCCTCTCTCGTTTCTATAACTTTATTGCCTTTGCGCTCTTTCTTTTCTTCTTGTATAGTATAAAAAGTATCGTTTAATGACACAAAATAAGTATTCAAAAAACCTTCTTCCGAAATTCGCGCATAACGATACTCATAGTTTTTACTATCCTGATAATGATCTGTAGTAGTCATATTAGTATAAACTTCCATATCATTATAATACAAGAGTGTTTCTTTGGTATCTTTAAAAGGGTTTGAGGGGTCATACTTAACTATTTTTCGCAACAAACCTTTTTGATAAGTAAGTGTGAGCCATCCTTTTTCATTAGGAAAAGTCATTTTAGTAGGTCTTCCTTCCTCATCAAGATCAACTTGTAGAACTAATTGTTTGTCATATCTTATTTTGATAGATTTAACACCTTTGAAGGAAATTTCATTTAAAAAAATCTCTCCTAATGTATCACCATAAAGATATTTCGCTAAATAATATTTAGCATATTTATCTGAAACTACTTGAGAATTAGGTGTTATTTTCTCTTTTTTACTTTTGTATTCCTTAAGCCGAGCTTCATACACGTCTTTTTGCCCATATACAGATATAGACAACAATAGACTAATACATAAAAGAAATAAGTGTTTCATTTGTTTCATAAGTTTAATACATTTCATACTCATACGTATAAACTGTTTTCTCTTTGCCTTCAGTAACCACAATTTTACTAATACGCTGGTTGTTATCCCAATGATACTCTGTTTTTTCTCCTTCAAAAATATTTTCCCAAAGAGTAGGCTGTTTTGCTATTATTTTACCTTCCTTATTTTTGTATTTATAAGTGATTGGTAAATAGTTCTTAGTCCTTGAAAGATGAATAGTAAGATCTAATTCTTTATCAACAATAAGATTTCCTTGCTTGATAACAGCAACTCTTTCATTTACTGAATAATCAAAAGTTGAAAAGTGTACTATATATAAATCTAAAAAATCTTCTTTGAGTTGTGCGTAATTACAATTGTAATAATCCCCAAAAGGCGGATTATCTTTGGATATAGCTTTTGTAAAGATCTCATTATCATTATAAGCATACAAGGTTTCATCTATAGCACCCTTATTTGATTTTTCTATCTTTTTGCGCAATAATCCATTTTCATAAATATATTCATTTATTGATGACTCCTCACCATCTTCAAAAAAAGACCTTGTTTTAATAAGCTGACCCTTTTCATTAAGATAGATAGTTAGACTATTTTTCCCATTGCATTTTACTTGAATCACCTTAATTCCTTTTGTGTTAACAGGCAAAAGTTCATAAGAACTCATAAACTGACTATAGTCTATTTTTTTAACAAGTTCATAATAAACAAATCTATCAGAAACTTCTTTAGAATGAGAAGTGATTTTCTCTTTTTTACTTTTGTATTCCTTAAGCCGAGCTTCATACACATCTTTTTGCCCATATACAGATATAGACAACAATAGACTAATACACAAAAGAAATAAGTGTCTCATCATTCTTAAAAAATAGATTGTATGATTTTCTGTTGGATTTCTAATAAATAAGTTCGTTTGATACTTCCTACCCTTTTAATAATATCACCCTTTCTACACTTCATTTTCTAAATACTTTTCTATCACTGGTGCAGCCATACATTTAGCATTGCTCAAAAATATTTCTCTCTCTTGAAAATAATCAATGAGCATTGTTCTGTATTCTAAAGCCTTATTTAGTATATGAAGCGCTGACTGGCGTATTATATCTGAAATATCTGTTTGCAAGGTCATATCTCTAAAAGTATCAAATAAGGGTAAACTATCAACAAGAGCATTGTAGTCCACTTCTTTTTGAATAAAAGGTATTTTCCAAAAATTAGAAATATAACTATCTAATTTTTTATCTGTTTTTTCTAATACTGATAAGGCATAATCATTATAGTTAGTGTGTTGATATTCACTTATAGGAAATGAATTAATCACACCAAATGATGAATACAAATCATTTTGTAAAACTGCTGTAGTCATATTTTTAGCTTTTTTACTACTCCTTATACACTCCCATATTGAGGTATTTGTTCATACGCTTTTCAACTAAGCGATCGGCAGGAAGTTTTTTGAGTTCCTTATAGGTGTCGAGAATCACCTTGCGCACAGTGTTGAATATTGCTTCGCGATCGTGATGCGCCCCTCCAAGTGGCTCTTTGATGATCTCATCGATGAGTTTGAGTTTTTTCATATCAGGAGCAGTGAGTTTGAGTGCTTCGGCAGCTTCTTTTTTATACTCCCAACTACGCCATAAAATAGAAGAACAAGATTCTGGCGAAATTACTGAATACCACGTGTTTTCAAGCATGTATACCTTATCACCAATACCAATCCCTAAGGCTCCTCCTGAGGCTCCTTCTCCTATGATAAACACAATCGTAGGTACTTTGAGACGAGCCATTTCCAAAAGATTACGTGCAATAGCTTCCCCTTGTCCGCGTTCTTCTGCTTCAATACCGGGGAAAGCTCCTGGGGTATCTACAAAACACACTACAGGAATATTGAATTTCTCGGCTTGTTTCATCAAACGGAGGGCTTTGCGATATCCCTCAGGATTGGCCATACCAAAATTGCGGTATTGGCGCATCTTCGTATTGGCCCCTTTCTGCTGACCAATAAATAAAAAACTTTGATTATCTATCTTCCCAAAACCTCCTATCATCGCCTTGTCGTCTTTTACAGTACGATCTCCATGCAATTCTAAGAATGTATCACCTGCAAGCGCCTTAATATAATCCAAAGTATAAGGACGCTCAAGATGGCGAGAGATTTGCACCCTTTGCCAAGCCGTAAGGTTACCATAAATCTCTTTTTTTACTTGGTTGAGCTTCTTTTCTATCTTTTTGCAAGCGTCAGTCATATCTACTTCACTCTCATCTCCAATGACTTGACACTTCTGCATTTGTTCCTCAAGTTCTTTTATAGGTTGTTCAAAATCTAAATATTCCATAAACTTAATACCGTTATTTGATTTTAGAAGTGCAAAGGTACAAAATAATTTTTAATGCACAATATATTGTCAGGTTTTAGAATTTTCCAAAACTGAATTTAGAAAATTTTTCTGTCCCACTCCCCCTACATCTCACTTATACCTACAGTATACCCACAGTATACCTACCCCCTAACAAACCTAAAAGTAAAAAATACTACAAAAATGAAAATTCACAGAAAAAAATACTACAAAAAACCTATTTATTAGAAAATAGAAATCAGAAATTATTCACTTGTTAATCTCATCTCCCTATTCCCTATATCCTGCATAATTACGCCAAACAAACGTTAAAATAAGATTTTTTTAAGAAAAATTTGGTAGTTTAAAAAAAAGACACTACTTTTGGCACGTCAAATAAAAACAACTTTTATATAATGATTTTTCCCGCTGAACTAAAATATACTAATGAACATATTTGGGTGCGCCTCCAGGGCGATATAGCCACAATAGGTATCACCGATTTTGCACAACAACAGCTCAGCGATATCGTATATGTAGAAGTAGAAACACAAGGAGAAACTCTTTCCAAAGATGCTATTTTTGGAAGTGTAGAAGCTATCAAAACGGTCTCAGATTTGTATATGCCAATGAGTGGAGAAGTTATAGCCTTCCATAAAGAATTAGTGCAAAAACCTGAGAAAATCAATACCGACCCTTACGGGGAAGGCTGGATTATACAAGTCAAAATATCAGACTCTGCCCAGTGGGAAACTCTCCTCTCAGCAGATGATTATAAAAAAATAATAAATGATTAAAAAACATAAATATACACTACTCTGGATACTTTGGGTAATCATCGTCATAAGCCTTAGCCTTATGTCACCCTCTGAAATGCCAGAACCCCCTCGCATCCCTCATCTAGATAAAGCAGTCCACTTTGTTTTCTATTTTGGCTACACCGTGCTATTTATACTTTCCTTCTGGAAAGAAAAACAATGGATAACAAAACCAAAAAAAGCTTACTTTTGGGCTTTCACTACAGCAGTACTCTTAGGTGCTACCATAGAAATATTACAAAACTATTGCACCTCTGCCCGTAGCGGTGATATATTTGATATGCTCTTTAATACCTTTGGCATAGTTGTTGCTTTATTATTTATGAAGGAATATAAAGAAATTTTCAGATAATTGTTTAGAAGTATTTAATAACCTTTTTAAAGAAAATCATTATGCAACTTAAAAAAAATCCAAAAGCCGATTTGGCAAAAAGTAGTGGGTTATTCTTTGCAATTGGTTTTGCTATTGTTTCAGGACTCTCTTTGTGGGCTTTTGAAGCAAAAGTATACGACAAATCTGTGCAAGATACCCGTACATCAGAATTCGATAAGCCACTCGATGAAGACCAAGAGCAGTTTGTGATGGAGAACCCCGATATGCCACCTCCACCACCACCTCCACCAGCACCTGTAGAAGTGCCAGCTGTAGAAGTAGTAGATAATGACAAAAATATCAAAGAAACCGATATCGCTACTACCGAAACTCAAAAAGAAACTAAAGTTGTTGATGTAGGAACTATCTCTACTCCTGAACCTGTAGAAGAACCCGTTATAGACGTCCCTTTTACAATCATTGAAGATAAACCAATGTTCCAGGCTTGTAAAGATCAACCTAAAGAAAAACAATTCGATTGCTTTAAAAAGAACCTCGATAAGCACGTAGCTGATAACTTCACTTATCCTCCTACAGCCCTCGAAATGGGTATACAAGGAAGAGTAAACGTAAGCTTCCGTATCAATACCGATGGCTCTATTACTGTGATAGGCGTGCGCGGTACCGATAAACTCCTCGAAGCTGAAGCAAGACGTATTATCGAAAAATTACCTAAACTTATTCCTGGTAAACAACGTGGTAAAGCAACTCCTGTAACATTCGCTTATCCTATTAATTTTAAAATTAATAATTAATAACTAAAATCACAATAGTAGTGAACTATTATAGTTCACTACTGTTTTTTTATGATGAGATATATACTTATGCTTTTTGCCCTATTCTTTTTAGGCCTTAGCTATGCACAAACCGACGATACAAAAGAAAAAATTATCAAAGTAGCAACACCTCCCCAATTTAAAGAATGTGAAAACATAAATATCCCTGAAAACAAACGATTTGTTTGTTTTAAAGAACGATTAGACAAACACGTGAGAAATACTTTTAAATATCCTGAAGAAGCTATAAAGAAAAGGATAGTAGGTAGAGTTGATATTACTTTTTGTATCAATACCGACGGGACTATCACTACAATAAGTGTTAAAGCACCTCATAAACTATTAGAAAACGAGGCTAAACGTGTCATCGAGAGCCTTCCTACACTTATTCCTGCCAAAGATAAAGAAGGGAAACCAACAGAAGTAGCGATAACTTATCCTATCAACTTTAATCTATCGTGGTGAGTAAATTTTCACCCTTTTAAACTTTGGCATACTTGTTGATTTATAGCTTATAACAAACAGTTAAAAAGCTTTTTAAACCTTTGTTGATAGTATTTTATAACCTTTTTAAAGAAAATCATTATGCAACTTAAAAAAAATCCAAAAGCCGATTTGGCAAAAAGTAGTGGGTTATTCTTTGCAATTGGTTTTGCTATTGTTTCAGGACTCTCTTTGTGGGCTTTTGAAGCAAAAGTATACGACAAATCTGTGCAAGATACCCGTACATCAGAATTCGATAAGCCACTCGATGAAGACCAAGAGCAGTTTGTGATGGAGAACCCCGATATGCCACCTCCACCACCACCTCCACCAGCACCTGTAGAAGTGCCAGCTGTAGAAGTAGTAGATAATGACAAAAATATCAAAGAAACCGATATCGCTACTACCGAAACTCAAAAAGAAACTAAAGTTGTTGATGTAGGAACTATCTCTACTCCTGAACCTGTAGAAGAACCCGTTATAGACGTCCCTTTTACAATCATTGAAGATAAACCAATGTTCCAGGCTTGTAAAGATCAACCTAAAGAAAAACAATTCGATTGCTTTAAAAAGAACCTCGATAAGCACGTAGCTGATAACTTCACTTATCCTCCTACAGCCCTCGAAATGGGTATACAAGGAAGAGTAAACGTAAGCTTCCGTATCAATACCGATGGCTCTATTACTGTGATAGGCGTGCGCGGTACCGATAAACTCCTCGAAGCTGAAGCAAGACGTATTATCGAAAAATTACCTAAACTTATTCCTGGTAAACAACGTGGTAAAGCAACTCCTGTAACATTCGCTTATCCTATTAATTTTAAAATTAATAATTAATAACTAAAATCACAATAGTAGTGAACTATTATAGTTCACTACTGTTTTTTTATGATGAGATATATACTTATGCTTTTTGCCCTATTCTTTTTAGGCCTTAGCTATGCACAAACCGACGATACAAAAGAAAAAATTATCAAAGTAGCAACACCTCCCCAATTTAAAGAATGTGAAAACATAAATATCCCTGAAAACAAACGATTTGTTTGTTTTAAAGAACGATTAGACAAACACGTGAGAAATACTTTTAAATATCCTGAAGAAGCTATAAAGAAAAGGATAGTAGGTAGAGTTGATATTACTTTTTGTATCAATACCGACGGGACTATCACTACAATAAGTGTTAAAGCACCTCATAAACTATTAGAAAACGAGGCTAAACGTGTCATCGAGAGCCTTCCTACACTTATTCCTGCCAAAGATAAAGAAGGGAAACCAACAGAAGTAGCGATAACTTATCCTATCAACTTTAATCTATCGTGGTGAGTAAATTTTCACCCTTTTAAACTTTGGCATACTTGTTGATTTATAGCTTATAACAAACAGTTAAAAAGCTTTTTAAACCTTTGTTGATAGTGTTTTATTACCTTTAAAGAAAATCATTATGCAACTTAAAAAGAACCCTAAAGCCGATTTGGCTAAACAAACAGGGTTGTTCTTTGCAATTGGTTTTGCTGCTATCTCAGGGTTTACTCTATGGGGTTTTGAAGCAAAAACTTATAATGAAGACAACCTGAATTATTGTATAGATGATAAAATAATAGTTTGTGAAGAACCAGACCCTATCATCGAATTGCCTACCCCCGAAATGCCTCAACAAGCCCCTCCACCACAGCTTGTTCAGGAAATAGAAGTAGTTCACAATACCGATCCTGTGGATGAAGTGCCTATTGGGAATACTGATCCTAGTGACCCTACTCCCCCTGCGCTACCTGAAAGTATCCCAGTGGTAGAAGATGAAAATCCAGAAATAGTAGTACCTTTTGCAGTAATTGAAGACAAACCTCTTTTCCAAGAATGTAAAAATGTGCCTAGAAGTGAGCAAATGAGTTGTTTTAAAGAACACTTAGACAAACACGTAGCCGATAACTTCAATTATCCTCCTACAGCCCTCGAAATGGGAATACAAGGAAGAGTATATGTAAGCTTCCGTATCAATGCCGATGGCACTATCAGCATTTTGGGTGTGCGTGGGCCTGATAAACTCCTTGAAGCTGAAGCAAAACGTATCATAGAAAAGATGCCTAAGCTTATCCCTGGCAAACAGCGCGACAAACCTACTGCTGTAACCTTTGCTTATCCTATCAATTTCAAATTGAGTAACTAAGAAGAAAGCTAAAACTTTGGTATTCTTATTGTTTTTTGCTGCGATAGTGAATAGTTATGCCCAGCAAGATAATGATGAAGAAACAAATTATGAAGAAACAAATTATAGTGTGCTTTGTTTAATTTATGAACAAAAACCTTTATTTGTAGATTGTAAAAACTTAGGATGGGATAAACAATTTCAATGTTTTGAAGAACAATTAGAAAAACATATCAAAACGCATTTCCGCTACCCCAAAAAAGCATTAGAAGAAGGAATACAAGACAGAGTAGTAGTCGATTTTACAGTCCAAATTAATGGAACTGTCAAAATTCTCAAAATAACAGGTACTGACGAGGAACTCAAAGCAGCAACAAGATCTGTTATTGAGAGTTTACCTCGACTTATCCCTGGTAAAAAGCGCGGCAAACCTATAGCTGTAAAATTTAGCTGTCCTATCAATTTCAAGCTAACAAACGATTAATAACAAATATGAAAAAGTTATTACTAATACTTTTGTTTGCAATCACTTACTACAATAGCTATTCGCAAACTGATACCCTTTTCTATGCTAATGTAGAGGAAAAACCGAGGTTTATAGAATGTAAAGAGGTAGCTAAAACTCAAGAAATCCAGTGTTTCAAAGAACAGATGGATAAAATTATAAGGGAATACATCAAAAATATAACTCCACAAGGCACTTGTGGTTTTGTACAAGGAAGAGTGAATGTGAGTTTCTGTATCAACCCCGATGGTACTACCAAAGTACTTCAAATGAAAAGTACAGATAAAGATTGGGAAGCTGTCGCACAATCTATTATTGAAAGTCTTCCACCTTTTATTCCTGCCAAACAGAATGGGAAACCTGTAGTAGTAAAAATGTTGTTGCCTATACGATTTGAATTATTTTAAAAACTAAAGATACTAATGAAAGCAATAATTACCTTTACAATATTCTTCTTTGTAACTTTAACAAGTTACTCACAAGTGCGTTGTGGAGAACCAATAGCTTCAGATATATCAAATCTTGACACAATTCCTTATGGGATAGTAGAAAAAAAACCAATATTTAAAGAATGCGAAAACTTAACTAACAATGAACAACTTCTTTGTTTTAAACAACAACTTGACAAACATATCGCAACACACTTGTGCTACCCTATAGAATTTTGCGGGCAAGGTAGAGTGCTTGTAAGTTTTTGTATAGGAACTGATGGTTTTTCAAAAGTGTTGAGAGTAAATAGTTTTGGATTGCCTAAAGCATTTGAAGATGAAGCTAAACGCATTATCGAAAGTTTACCTTGCCTTATTGCTGGTCAACAAAACGGAAAACCCGTAGCAGTAATTTTTATTTACCCTGTGAAGTTTATAGTTCAACACTAACGATTTTTTTATATTATGCGAAATAGTATCTTTATATTTTTAGTACTTTTACTGATGGGAATAGGTAATAGTTATGGACAAAAGAAAAAGGACAAGGCTACTCCACTACCAATATTGAAGGTAGATATACAAACGTGTACTTTACCCAAATACAATGATAATACTTATTATAGTACTCCTACTGAAATAGAAGAAAATGATACGATTCCTTATCATTGGGTAGAGGAAAAACCGCGATTTAAGGAGTGTGAAGATATTCCAGAGGCACAACAATTGGAGTGTTTTAAAAAGCAGTTAGACAAACACGTAAATACTTATATACGTAAGATTATACCTCAAGGGACTACTTGTGAAATGACACAAGGAAGGGTTATTGTACAATTTTGCATCAATACTAATGGTTCTGTAACAGTGCTTGCTACACGCGGTAAAGATGAAAGTTTGAAGCGCGAAGCCAAACGCATTATTGAAGCATTACCCCATTTTACTGTAGGAAAAGTAAAAGGAAAGCCCATAACAACAACTTTTGCTTACCCTATTAATTTTGTCATTCAATAATAAAAGACAGCTACAAGAAACACATCGTCAATAGAATTAACTAATTTGATAATTGCTAATTAGCCAATTATTCCTATCTTTGCTTCTTTAAATTTATATTTATGAAAAAAATTGCACTTTTATTTGTAATGGCAGTACTGATAATAGCTTGTAAAAGCTCTAATTCTATCACAGCCAATAGCTATACACAAGAAGATGAAGATATATACGACATTCCTTTTGCTATTATAGAGCAAAAACCTATGTTTGAAGCTTGTAAGGATGTAGATAAAAACGAACAAGAACATTGTTTCAAGCAACATCTCAACAAACATCTTATCACTCATCTTCGCTATCCTGAAAGAGCTTTAAGGAAAGGAATACAAGAGAAGGTGGTAGTAGAGTTTGCTATCAGGAAAAATGGTACTGTAAAAGTACTTGAAGTTATTGGCACTGATAAAGACCTCAAAGCAGAAGCTAAATTCCTAATTGAAAGTTTACCTTGTTTCATTCCTGCTCTCCAACGTGGTAAACCAATAGCGGTGCGTTTTCAATGCCCTATCAATTTTAGATTGGCAGATTAAGTAGTAATAACGACTATGAAAAAAATACTTCTTATATTTGCAGTCTTATAAATTGCTTCCATAACTCATCGTTACAACTATTTCTCATTTGCCTCTAACAGCTAATGCCTAACAAACAAGTAATCGCTCCACTACGCTTCTATCGTTTGCTAATCGTTGTATTTTGTTCTGTCCGCCGAGTTTGCCTTGTGACTTCATATAAGAGGCAAAACCACCTTCGGGGACTTTAGTAATTTTGAGCGGTTGGAGTACTTTCCCTTGTATAAGGTCGTAATAGTACATATTCTGTTTTTGCAATGCCTCGTCTATCACTTGGGCAAAGTGTTTCATATCAGTAGGTTTTTGTTCAAATTCTACGAACCATTCGTGATAAGGCAATTCACCCCCCACTGGATTCACTTGAGGGGCAACCGTAAACTCTGTGATACGCGCTCCTGTAGCCTCTAAGCCCTCACGCATTGCCTCTTCCACTTCTTTACCAATCACGTGTTCGCCAAAAGCCGAAATAAAATGCTTGATGCGCCCCGTAACTATTATGCGGTAAGGCGCCAACGAGGTAAATTGTACGGTGTCACCTATATTATAGCCCCAAAGTCCGGCATTGGTAGAAATAATGAGTGCATAGTTCACCCCCAGTTGTACATCCTGCAAAGCCACTCGTTTGGGGGTATCACTGAAGAAAGTATCGGCTTCTACGAACTCGTAGAAAATACCCGAATTGAGCAATAAGAGCATTCCCTTCTCTTTCTGGCTATCTTGATAGGCAAAGAACCCCTCGCTGGCAGGATAGAGTTCTATGCTATCCACTTTACGACCAATAAGATGCTCAAACTGTTGGCGATAAGGCTCGAAATTCACGCCTCCATAAATAAACAGATTGAAATTGGGGAATAGTTTTCCTATTTTAATACCAGAGCGGGCGTATAGTCGTTCGAAATACATCAGCACCCACGAAGGTATCCCACTGATGAGGGTCATATTTTTAGAGAAAGTCTCGGTAACAATCGCTTCTACTTTGCTTTCCCAATCTTCTATGCAATTGGTTTTGTATGACGGCATACGATTGCGCTGCAAATAAGCAGGCACATAATGAGCTACGATACCTGATAGGCGACCTGTTTTGATGCCGTTTTTTTCACCTAAAATAGGACTTCCTTGCAGGAAAATCATCTTTCCTTCTACAAAATCGGCTTTTTTAGTTTCGTGTATATAGCAGAGAATAGCATCGCGTGCGGCCTGAATATGGAAGGGCATTGAGGCTTTGGTAATAGGGATATACTTTGCCCCACTGGTAGTACCCGAAGTCTTGGCAAAGTAGAGCGGTTTGCCTTTCCAAAGTACATCTTTTTCGCCAGCTACAACTCTATCAATATAAGGGCGCAAGGCTTCATAATCGCGTATAGGTACACGAGCTACAAAATCTTGATAAGTTTTGATTTCTTCGAAATGGTGGTCGTGCCCAAAAGCCGTATTTTTAGCTTGTTCTATAAGTGACTCGAATACTTTTTGTTGTGTGTCTATTGGAGCTTTAGCCCAGCGGTCTATCTTTTTTTTAATGATAGAAGCGAATATTTTGGATACAAAAGATTTAATCATAAGGAGTCTATTTGACACGGCAAAGATACTACTTTTTTTAATTTACAATATGATGAAAATACTAATTTTATACATTTTGTTTGGAATATTGCCTTTGCAAGCGCAATTTATTCTTCCTTCTAAAGAAGTTTCGCTTATAGCAGTCATCAATAATGAATATCATTTTTATCACCAAAAGAAGAACGGTAACTATGTAGCGATGCTGTTCTAAAATATATGGAAGGCAAACTTCAGCTCAATATGAGAAAGCCATTCCTCTCTCGGTGTCGTTTTACGCTATTGAGAAGAATGGCAAAAAAGGGTTCTTGGATATTCATACACTCCAAGAGTATTTTTAGTAAGGGATATCGTCGTCGGTAGGGGAGGGGGCGATAGGAGGAGTGCCGAAAGCTTGTGCGGGATTGCCAGTAGGCACTTGCTCGAAGACTACGTTGTCGTTCATTTTGGAGACGTATTCTTGAGGGTTGTACTGAGAGAAAGAGGAGGTGTATTCATCTAAGTTGGCAAATCTACCGAATTGGCCTTCAAATTTGAGTCGAATATTATCTAATCCGCCGTTACGGTGTTTAGCGACGATAAATTCGGCTTGTCCAGCGGTAGGGGTTTGCGCTTCGTCGTCCCATTCCATAAGTTTGTAATATTCGGGTCGGTATATAAAGGATACGATATCGGCGTCTTGTTCGATAGCACCAGATTCGCGGAGGTCGGATAGTTGCGGGCGTTTGTGTCCTGGGCGCGCTTCGACATTACGTGATAACTGAGATAGTGCAATCACGGGGATGTCTAACTCTTTGGCTAAGGCTTTAAGGTTTCGTGAGATGGTAGAGATTTCTTGTTCGCGGTTTCCAGCCCCTTTGCTACCACCAGCGGTCATCAGTTGGAGGTAGTCGATAATGATAAGCTTGATTCCGAATTGAGAGGCGAGTCGGCGAGCTTTAGCACGGAGGTCGAAAATAGAAATCGAAGGGGTATCATCTATATACAAGGGTGCTTTTTCGAGGTCTTTGATACGGTTGTTGAGCACATCCCATTCATAAGCTTCGAGTTTACCGGTACGGAGCTTTTCGGAGGAAAGTCCTGTTTCGGAAGAAATCAATCGGGTGATGAGTTGTACGGCGGACATTTCTAGTGAAAAGAAGGCGACGGGGATATTTTGTCCTACGGTTATATTGCGAGCCATAGAAAGGGTGAGGGCTGTTTTCCCCATACCGGGTCGTGCGGCAACGATGATAAGGTCGCTAGCTTGCCACCCAGAAGTGAGTTGGTCGAGTTTAGTAAACCCGGAAGGTACGCCACTAAAACCGTCTTTTTTATTAGAGAGTTCTTCGATTTTTTTAACAGCTTTATATACTAAATCGCCGGCGCTTTCGGTGGAACGTTTAAGGTTATTTTGGGTAACATCATATAGTTTTTGTTCCGCTTGGTCGAGTAGTAGGAAAGTATCGGTGGTTTCGTCATAAGCTTTTTCGATAATTTCGGAAGAAAGCTCTATGAGTCTGCGTTTTATAAAGGATTGCAGGATATATTGGGCGTGAGTTTCGACATTGGCAGAAGAAGACACGCGCTGAGTAAGGTTGATAAGGTAGAACTCGCCACCGGCTATTTCGAGGTTACCGTCTTTTTTGAGTTGTTCAATAACGGTGATAAGGTCGATGGGGAGAGACTGGCTAAATAGTTCGAAGATAGCCTGATATATTACTTGGTGTTGTTTTTTGTAGAACACTTCGGGGCTTAGGAGGTCGATAGCGTTGTCGACGCCACGTTTATCAATAAGCATAGCGCCTAAAACGACCTCTTCGGCGTTTAGGTTTTGAGGGGGTAGTTTGCCTTTTTCGATGTTGTTTTGAGGTTGTACAAAACGTTGAGGTATAGGGTTGGGTACGGGTGTTGTTATGTTTTCGGTATTATTCATAGTGCAAAGGTAGGGATAATTTATTAATTAGCAAATTAGCAAGTTGGTAAATTGGGAAAATAAGCAGTTTATTTTTGTGGTAGCTCCAAGCTTGCTCCAAGGTAGCTCCAAGCTTCTTCTAAGGTAATTAGCGAATTAGGGAATTGGCGAAGTAGTAAAATTATAAATTCAGGACTTGGAGATTAGAAAAAAAAGAGTTATATGTTGTAGTTTGTTGATTATTTTGTATCTTTGCGGTGTAATTAAAAATCAACCATTTGTTATTTATTTTAATAATTAGTAAAATATGTCATTAATAAAATCTATATCAGGTATTCGCGGTACTATAGGAGGAGTGCCGGAAGAGAATTTGACTCCTATTGATGCGGTAAAGTTTGCCACGGCTTATGGTACGTGGTTAAAGAGGAATGTGTATAAAGACCGCGTGAAGGTGGTAGTGGGGCGAGATGCGCGTATTTCGGGAGAGATGGTGCAAAATCTTGTGCAATATACACTTGTAGGTTTAGGGATTGATGTAGTAGATTTGGGGCTTAGTACCACTCCAACGGTAGAGGTAGCGGTAACGATGGAGCAAGCTGATGGGGGTATTATTCTTACGGCGAGTCATAATCCTAAGCAGTGGAATGCTTTGAAGCTACTGAATAACAAGGGAGAGTTTCTCAACGCTCAAGAAGGGGAAGAGATTTTGCGTATAGCGGCTACTAATGAGGTGCATTTTGCTACCGTAGATAATCTTGGGTATATTACGCATAATGATACTTATATACAGAAACATATAGATGCGACCCTTTCGCTATTGCCTTTGGCGACTATAGAGGCGATACGCAAGCGTGAGTTTAAGGTAGTGGTAGATGCGGTAAATTCTACGGGGGGTATAGCTATTCCGCAGCTTTTGGAGCGTTTGGGAGTAAATGTAGTGCCTTTGTATTGTGAGCCTAATGGACATTTCCCTCATAATCCAGAACCTCTAAAAGAGCATTTGGGAGATATTTGTGCTAAAGTGGTAGCAGAAGGAGCGGATTTTGGTATTGTAGTAGACCCTGATGTAGACCGCTTGGCGTTTATCACCGAGAAAGGAGAGATGTTTGGCGAGGAGTATACATTGGTAGCTTGTGCAGATTATATTCTCAGCAAGCATAAGGGCAATGTGGTATCAAACCTTTCGTCGTCGCGAGCTTTGCGAGATATTGCAGATTTACACGGAGTGGAATATGCGGCGGCTGCGGTAGGAGAGGTGAATGTAGTAGCTAAGATGAAGGAGGTGCAGGCTATCATAGGAGGAGAAGGCAATGGGGGGATAATTTTCCCAGAGCTACACTATGGTAGAGATGCTCTTGTAGGGGTAGCGCTTTTTTTATCATTACTTACTGAAAAGCATATAGCGGTGAGTGCATTGCGTGAGAGTTATCCTGCTTACTATATGAGTAAGAATAAGATAGAGCTTAGCCAAGGGCTTAACCCAGAGCGGGTATTGCAAGCGATGCAAGAGAAGTATTCCAATGAGAAGACAACGACTATTGACGGGCTTAAGATAGATTTTCAGCAAAGCTGGGTGCACTTACGCAAATCGAATACAGAGCCTATCATTAGGATTTATACAGAAGCTAAGACTCAGGCGGAAGCAGATGCACTTGCTTTGCGTTTTATAGGAGAAATTAAGGAATTAGTGAATTAAATTAATAATGCCAGATATATTAAGGAGTTAGGTTTATATTGTTTATTTCAGGAGTAATAAACAGCGACCTTTATCTATTGAAAAGTTAGATAATAATTAAAATCAATCTTTATGAAGTGTTCAATGATTTTAGGAACGCTTTTGCTGTCGATATTTACTGCAAAAGCGCAAACACTTGCAGAGCGTATCAATGCTAAAAATGCAACATTAGTAGATGTACGTACCCCCGAAGAATTTGCGAAGGGTACTGCTGAAGGAGCAATCAATATTCCGTTAGAAGAAATAGGAAATCGATGGCAAGAATTGAAAGGGAAAGAGAATGTTGTGCTTTTTTGCAGGAGAGGTATTCGGGCTGGCAAAGCACAAGATATTCTCAATAAGCATCATATAGCGGCGGTGAATGGCAAAACTGTAGAGCATATAAAATCTTTGCAAAAAGTAAATTTAGCCGATAAACTTACTTTCCGCAACGATAAACAAACTACCTATTTTGTAAAAGATGGTAAGAATATCAGGCAAGTAGCGATAGCCTTAGGTGAAGGAGCTGTACTGAAGAAGCATACGACTAACGTACCAGCCACCCTTATAATGGTGAAAGGGACCGTGCGCTTTCTTATCAATGGAGAAGAGATAACACTCAAAGTTCTTGATACCTATCAAATCCCTGTAGAGGTAGAACACGAAGTGATAGGAGTAGAGAAAGAAAATGTATTTATTGTAACTAAAGGAGAATAATATTATGCAATCATTTGTACCCAATATGTTTTATTATGGTTTTCCTATAGTGCTTCTCAGCACGATAGATAAAGAAGGGAAAGCCAATGTAACCCCTATTTCGTGTAGTTTTACTATAGGAACAAATGCTGTGATAGCCCTTGTGAAACTGAACAAAGTCTATCATAATGTAATGGAAGTGCCTGAAGTGGTGTTTAATTTTCCTACGGCTTCTATGTGGGAGCAAGTAGATACCATAGGGCCTTATACCGCTCAAAACCCAGTGCCTGATGCGAAAAAGGATAAATACACATGTACAGACGACAAGTTTAGTATTGGAGGATTTACCCAATTGCCCTCAGAAAAAGTACGTCCGCCCCGCATAGCCGAGTGCCCTATGCAAGCAGAAGCTATAGTAAAACAAGTGAATGACCGCGATAGGTATGCGATTGTAGAGTTGGAAATAGTACAGGTACACGCTGAAGACTATTTGGTGATGGAGGGAGACAAAATCAATCCATTAGAATGGGAACCACTTATCTATAACTTCAAGCATTATTATGGATTGGGAGAACACAAAGGAGTAAATTTTGGTATAAAGTAGAAGAAACGCAGGTATAAACAAGCCATAGGGAGAGGATAGAAGAAAAAAACAGTTTGAAGTATATTTTTTGTCAATTCATATTTTATTCCTACTTTTGTGGCGTCAAACTAAAAAAGTGTAAAGAAATAATGAGAAAAATAGTAAGACAAATGTTATTGTTTTCCTCAGCAAGTTTACTTATAGCTTGTGGCGGGAATAACAAAAAATCAGAAAACACAATGACAGACAGCAAGAATGCAGATAAGGGGCTTTCCCTTGCTGAAATGGACACTACGGTGCGTCCGCAAGATGATTTCTACAATTATGTGAACGGTACTTGGGCTAAAACTGCCAAAATACCAGCCGATAAACCTACGTGGGGCTCTTTTCATATCCTCCGTGAGAAAACCGATGAGAATTGTTTGCTCATCTTGGATAATCTCCTTAAGGAAAACTTTGCTCAAGGTACTGAAGGACAGAAAATAAAAGACCTCTACGAATCGTTTATCGATTGGAAAAAGCGCGATGCCGAAGGACTCAAACCTATTGAAGGACTTCTTGCTAAAATTGATAATATCAAAACTCTTGCAGACCTTCAAAAATATCTAGAAGAGGTAACTCGTGAGGGTGAAAATCCTATTTGTGCTTGGGGGGTATATGCCGATATGAAAGATTCTAATATGAATACTGTGTATCTCGGCAACTTTAGTATAGGTATGGGGCGTGATTACTACCAAAAAGATAACAAGGAGAATACTGAGGCTTTACAAAAGTATCAAGATTATGTAATGGCTATCTTCAAAGTGCTCAAGGACGACAAAGCAGCTGAAAAAGCTAAACAAATGGTAGATTTTGAACGCTCGGTAGCTAAACTAATGCTCACCAATGAGGAAGACCGCAATCCTAACCTTAGCTACAACCCTCAAACAATGGCTGAGCTCAGCAAGTTAGTGAAAAATATAAACTTGCCTCAACTTCTTAAAAACGTAGGGGTGAACACTGATAAAGTGGTTGTTTCAGAAATTCGTTTGTACAAACAATACGATAAGTTTATCAACGAAAAGAACTTGCCTCTTATCAAAGATTATCTCAAATATCAATTAGTAGCCGATAATGCGAGCAACCTTACCAAAGAACTCGATGAGCTTTCTTTTAACTTCTATAGCAAAGAGTTGCAAGGACAACAAGAGCAACGCCCAATGAACAAACGCGCGCTAAGTGTGATCAATGGTATTTTGGGTGAAGCCTTTGGTAAATTGTATGTAGAAAAGTATTTTCCACCTAAAGCTAAAGAAGAAATGGTTACTTTGGTAGACTATCTTAAAAAGAGCTTTACACAGCATATCAAAGATGTAACTTGGATGTCAGATGTTACTAAGGAAAAGGCTTTGGCTAAACTCAATAAATTTACTGTGAAGGTAGGTTACCCTGATAAATGGGAAGACTACTCTAAATTGACCATTGAACCTGCCGCTAAAAGTGTATATTACACTAATTTGCAACGTGTGAATGAATGGGCTTACCAAAAGAGTTTAGAAAAAGTAGGCAAGCCTGTAGATAAAACCAAATGGGGTATGTCACCTCAAACAGTGAATGCGTACTACAATCCGTTGTATAATGAAATCGTGTTCCCTGCGGCTATCTTGCAACCTCCTTTCTTCAATTTTGAAGCCGACCCTGCGGTGAACTTCGGTGGTATTGGTGCTGTAATAGGTCACGAAATGACACACGGATTTGACGATAGTGGTGCTGAATTTGATGGTGATGGCAACTTGCAAAACTGGTGGACTCCTGAAGATAAAAAGAACTTTGAGAATGCTACCAAAGCCCTTGCTAAACAATACGACCAATACGAACCTGTAAAAGGTGTATTTGTAAATGGTACTTTCACCAGTGGTGAAAACATAGCCGACCTCGGTGGGGTAAACATCGCTTTTGATGCTTTGCAAATGTACTTAAAAGACAAAGGCAATGTGGATAAAATAAGCAATTTTACTCAAGATCAACGTTTCTTTATCTCTTGGGGTACTGTATGGCGTACGCTTTCTACTGATAAATATCTTACAAACCAAGTAAAAACCGACCCTCACAGCCCTGGATATTTCCGTTCATTTGGTCCACTTGTGAATGTAGATGCTTGGTATAAAGCCTTTGATGTAAAAGAAGGTGATAAACTCTATAAAAAACCTGAAGACCGCATCAAAATTTGGTAGGTGAGCACCGCACTGATAGTAACACCTACTAATCCGTGCATTGCAACACTCTGCCCTGTAACATACAAATTCTTGATGTGAGTTTGTGGCATAAAAACGCTTTCCATTATATGGTTAGCGTTTTTTTTGTAGCCATACAATGCTCCCGTAGGGTTTCCTATATAATCGCGGTAAGTGAGTGGGGTAGAGGTGTAGTAATGAGCAATAGCACTTTTGAGTGTAGGAAATTGTTGAGCAACTGCATCTAATAAATCCATAGCGCGCTGACTTTTGAAAACTTCATATTGGTTGCCTCTTGGGTTACCCTCGGTATTGGTAGTAAAACTATCTTGCCAGCGATGCAATTCATTGGCATTCATATAGGTGAGGATAGTAACATTATCAGTATATTCCCTGCTGTCCTTGGGCGGATTCATAGAGAGCATATACGAAGTTGGGAAGTCGTTAGTAGCGTAATTAGTAGCGTGGTAAACACTATTGTTGTCCTTAAACCAATACACATTATAGGGCAAGTAGCGAAAAGCATTTGGCTTGAGTACCAAATGCAATGAAAAGGCAGCAACCGTAGGTTGCAAGCCCTGCACGCGTTTGTAAAAAGAAGGCTTAAAAGGCGTTTTGCCTGTGATGTTGAGCAGTTGCTTTACATCTATAGCCGAGATGATTTGTTTTGCAGTAAACTGCTCTCCTTGTTTGGTGAGTACTGTGTTGATAGTATTCCCCTCACTGTATTCAAAGTCTATAACCTCTCTTTGGTTGAAAAGGTCAGCACCGTATTGACGCAATTTTTCAATGAGTAAGTTGGTGATTTGGCTTCCTCCTTGTGTGAGTCGCCAAGCACTTTCTATATACGAATTGACCGATAGTGCGTGCACATACAGAGGTGTCTGTTCGTCAGTACCTCCATAGAGAAAGTTAGAGCCTAAGAGCACCGCTTTGAGTCGGTCATTGGTAGTAATATCATTGAGGAAGTCTAAGAGTTTTAAGGAAAGCGTATGCACATCGTAATCGGCTACGGCTTGTTTATGGCGGTAGAGTGGAAACTTATCGCAAATAGATTGCATTGTGTGGGCGTACGCTTCTAAGGCTTTCTTTTCATTGGGGAAGTAGGCGAAGAGTTGTTGCACGAAGTTCTCATAGCCCTGAGCGTGAGGATACATTACGTTAGGTGTATCGCCAAAACAAATACGGTCATATCCGTTTATATCAAGGCGTTCTACCGAAAGATGATTAGCAATACCCACATCTTTAAAATACTCGTATAGTACCTGACCTTCAGCGAAACTTCCTATGTAATGTACTCCTGTATCAAATAGCGTATTATTGCGCACAAAAGTTTGTAGGTTACCTCCATACTGCTCATTTTTCTCCAATACACACACGCTCTTTCCTGCTTTTGCCAAGAGCAAAGCCGAAAAGAGCCCCGAGAGCCCACTACCTATTACCAAAACATCGTATTGCTTCATTAAACTATCGCTTTAAAAGAGTTTTCCCCCCATAAAAAATAAGGCAAATATTTGAAGAAACTCTTCTTTTAAAGAAATTCCTCCTACAAAACCTTTCACTATATCCCTATCATCAGTAGAAAAAGCATACCCTGCGTAAATATCTACATAATCATTGTTCAATAACCCTACTTTAGCCAATATACCATAAGAGGTATATCCTACCCCCAAATACCTCCTTCTTTCTTCTGTTAAATAGCACTTGAGCCCCGGCTCTACAATTGCTTTAAAGTCGCCTTTATATTTTGTGAGATGCAACCCTATATAAGGTTCTAAATAATGTGCAAAGAACCCAAACTCCGAATAGAAGGTATTCCTACCTATATAACTATATCCTAACCGCATAGAAAAAGCATAGGGCATTCCTATATGAGCTCCCGCAGTAATCCCATTGAGGTACTCTTGGTTGCTGTCTTTAGGAAAAGCATACCCCACATATAGTGTTGTGCCTCCCTTCCCATTTATTCTTGCCGAAAAACGAGGCTCTATTGATTGCGGAGTAACATACCCCCCTAATGCTACACCTTTCCAACCTATTTCACCTCCTATCTCCGGAATGACAGTGTGTAAGCCACTCTTAAACACTCCATACGCTCCCAATGAAAGTTGATAACGCCATTGTTTAGGCATTGATTGATAGAAGTAGTACCCTTGTAGGTATAAAGCCTCTTTGTTTATAAAACTTTGCCCCACATCCATATAAAAATGATGACGACGTTTCTTTGTCGAAATAGTACTATAAAGGCTATCGTTTTTATACTCTCTCACAAACATACTATCCTTTGTGTAAGAAATGTCTATGCTGTCTACTTGTGCATATAGTTTTCCTATGAAAACACAAAAAAGTACAGATATTACATAATATTTCATAATATTTTGATGTTTAGATTTCAAAACTCGTCAAAAACTTATCGATATACAGCTCTTTCTCTTTTGATTTATACTGCTGAATAAAGCGAGGATGCTCCAATACTACCATTTCTCCAAATAAAACCGCTTCTTTATTCAACTTTTCTAAGAAAGTAGCGTTCTTTTTGCCTAATACGAATACCTTCTGAGTGTCTACTCCTAAGGCTATATGCTTTTTTAAAGTTTCTATCATATACTCCTTTACTGATTTAAAAAGCGCCTCATCATCGTAATAATTAGCATTGAGCCACTTGCCATCTTTAGCTTTCCGTACAATAGCCAAAGGAAAAGGTGAATTGATATAAAAATCATTGTAGAACTTAGTAACGCCACCGTATGCTTTTATCATATCATACATAAAAACTGATGATACTTCGTGGGTATGTGCCGACTTCATTACAATACCACACTCGCTTTCCAATCGCTTGGTATCAGTAAAAGGAACCCCTGTAACCCCTGCTCCGTGCCTACTGGGGTTGATGCCTATAATAAATTTCCGCTGGCGGTTATCGTTGTAAAACTTCTGATAAAAAGCACGCATCACCTCCATAGTTTCAGGGTTATCCATATAAGGATTGAGCACATCAAAATCCTTAGGCAAGGATTGGTTGTACTCTAAATGCGTGTTGAAGTTGATAACTCTATCGGCAAAAGTATTCATTAGTTTATTTTTTCTTGAGTTCTTTTAATATTACCCATTTACCAGATTTTGTAGCACCTTCGTGTTTGATAACCCCCTCATCAGTCATTTTTCTTAAATGGTATTTCACAGTAGTTATAGTCTTTTGTATCTTGGTTGCTATTTCTTTTGCTGAAAAAGAAGGATTCTTCTTTAGTAAGTTAAAGATAGTTTCCTTAACTTTTTCTGGTGCTTTTTCTGGTGCTTTTTCTAGTGCTTTTTCTAGTGCTTTTTCTGGTGCTTTTTCATCATTGCTCTCCTCTTCCCCAAAACCTTCTTCAAAGTATAAATCCGAAATAGGTTCTATTACCCTAAAAGCAGTATACAATTAATGTCAATTCTATATAGCAAAATCCTTGATTTAAAATTATATTTGCATCATAATCTGTGTGAGACCTAAAAAAACAGCGAAGCGGTCTATTTATTCGACTGATAAATATTTAACTATACATTAACTATTATTTCCCAAATTTCACTGCAACCCAGTTGTTGCGTTCTAAGTGCTCAATATATTGCAAACCGTATGATGCCGCTTTTTCGCGAATAAGCGGAATATCTTCCTTGTAAAAACCACTGAGCAAGAGAGTGCCTCCTGCTTTGAGGGTTGGTACATACTGTGGTATATCGTTTAAGAGAATATTACGGTTGATATTCGCAATAATAAGGTCGAAGTCTTTTTCATCGGCCAGCGAAGAAGCATCGCCCAACTGTACTTTGATGTGCTTACAGCCATTGCGTTCTACATTTTCTATAGAGTTCTCCACACACCATTCGTCTACATCAATGGCCAGTACCTCACTCGCCCCGCGTTTGCTTGCCATAATAGCGAGTACGCTCGTGCCACAACCCATATCAAGCACTTTTTTACCTTTGAGTTCTTCCTTCAAAAGGAATTGCAACATCATATAAGTAGTCTCATGATGACCGGTGCCAAAACTCATCTTAGGGTCAATCACAATCTCATAAGGGGTATGTGCTTCAGGGTGAAAGGTAGCGCGTACAGTACACTTATCATCTACCGTGATAGGCTCAAAGTGTTTTTCCCATTCCTCATTCCAATTCACCTGTTCAATCGTTTGATAGCTGTAACTGATTTGAAATTCTTCACTGCGAAGTATCTGTATGTCAGAGAGTATGTCGGCATTCCAAAAAGGTTCTTGTATATAAGCCTGCAAACCGGTTTCGGTATCTACAAAGCTCTCAAAACCTACTTCCGCAAGTTCAGCTACCAATATCTCCGACGCCACACCCATCGGCACAATACTAAAAGTATATTCTATATAATTCATTGTAATATATTAACCTAATAAAATCTTATTCCTTATCACCCCCCTTTTTAACTTGGAGAAAGCTTGGACAGAGCTTGGAGAAAGCTTGGAGCTACCCCGTTTCTAATCTCCTAAAAGAAAATGCAAAAATAAAAAATAAATGCGTAATTCAAAAAAATAACGTACCTTTGCACCTCAATAATACAAAATAAAATAATGACTGAAACAACCCCTTACCATATACCCGTTTTACTCTCACAAAGCATCGACGGCCTCGCGATTAAAGAAGATGGTACCTATGTCGATGTAACCTTCGGCGGAGGAGGACACTCCCGAGAAATTCTCCGCAGGCTCGGCCCCAATGGCCACCTATACGCCTTCGACCAAGATGCCGAAGCTCAATCTAATACCCTCAACGACCCTCGTTTTACCCTTATACAACAAAACTTTAAATATCTCAGGCAATACCTCCGCTTCTATGGCGTAAAACAAGTAGACGGTATCCTAGCCGATTTCGGCGTCTCTTCCCACCAATTCGATATAGCCGATAGAGGATTCTCTACCCGTTTCGAAGGTGTCCTAGATATGCGTATGAACCAACAAGAACCTCTCTCCGCCCAAAACGTAATCAATGAATATAGCGAAGAAAAACTTACAAAAATCTTCTTCCAATACGGAGAACTAAAAAACGCTAAAAATATCGCCAAAGCCATTATAGCCTATCGCCAACAGCAACCCATAAAACTCAGTAGCTCCCTCCAAGAAGCTCTCAAACCTCTATTGCCTAAATTTAAAGAAAATAAAATATTAGCCCAAATATACCAAGCTATAAGAATAGAAGTAAATGCCGAAATAGAAGCCTTAGAATCCTTCCTACTACAGCTCCCCGCCGTAGTAAAACCTGGCGGACGTATCAGCCTCATTAGCTACCACTCCCTCGAAGACCGCGCCGTTAAACGTTTTATTCGCGACGGTCAGCTACACGGCGCCCCTGAAAAAGACTTCTACGGAAATACCTCCCTCCCTTTTAAAAAAATAGGAGGCCTTATACTACCCGATGATAACGAAATAACACAAAATAGCCGCGCTCGTAGTGCCAAACTACGCATCGCCGAACGCACTAACTCTTAATCCTTAATGCTTAACTTTAATCTAAAATAATGGGAAGAGCAACAGATGAAATAAAAAATATATTACGCGGAAAATTCCTAGTCGAAGGAAAAGAAGCCACCCGAAACTGGCTCTTTATAGCCTTCCTATTTAGCTTAGGCGTTATTATGATTGCTAGCTCTCATATGGTAGACCGTAAAGTACACCAAATCGCCAAACTCAACGAAGAAGTAAACGAACTCAAAAGCGAATTCGTCGACGTCCGCTCACGACTCCAAAAAGTCCGATTAGAATCCTCCCTATTAGAACAGTTAGAATCTAAAGGACTTAAACAACCCGAAAGACCCCCTCAAAAAATAAAAGCAATTATCGAAAAATAAAATACAAAATTACATTGGAGAAAACCGATAAAAAAATAACATCCCGCACTTATCTAGTAGGAATATTCATCCTACTGATGATCGTCATTATTGCTATAAAACTCATAAAAATACAAATAGAAGGCGATGAATATCGTACTAAAGTAGACGAGACTACTCTCCGAGAAGCTGATATCATCCCTAGCCAAGGAAACCTATATTCCGACGACGGAAGCCTACTCGCTACTTCTGTAACTCGATATGACATCCGTTGGGACGCCATCGCACCCTCAAAAACTAACTTTAATAAATACGTCAAACCCCTTAGCGACTCCCTCTCCAAAATGTTCGGAAAACCTAGTAGCTTCTACCAAAACCTACTCAAAAAAGAACGAAACCTCAAAAATAGATACCTCCTTATAGCTACTAATCTAGGATATAACGAATATGCACGCATCAAAAAATTTCCCCTATTTGCTAAAGGACCTTACAAAGGCGGTATCATTATCGAACGAAATATCAAACGCGAATATCCTTTAGGCGGTATCGCTCACCGTAGCATAGGATACGCTCGCACCGATGAAACTGGTTATACAACTCGCGTTGGCCTCGAAGGTGCTTACGCCAATTATCTTTTAGGTACTAAAGGACGACGATTAGAACAAAAAATAGCTCAAGGACAATGGAAACTCGCTAGCGGTTTCGATATCATAGAACCCAAAGACGGTTATGATGTTGTCTCAACAATCAATATCAACATACAAGATATCGCACACCACGCACTGCTCACCCAGCTCAAAAAATACAAAGCTCAACACGGTTGCGTCATTGTAATGGAAGTGAGTACAGGCGAGATAAAAGCTATTTCCAACCTAGAACTAAACAAAAAAACTGATACCTATACCGAGCGTTATAACTTCGCCATAGGTGAAGCTCACGAACCTGGATCTGTCTTCAAACTGATGACGGTCGTAGCCACTATGGAAACCCGAAATGTAGATACTACCTACGTAGTAGATATCAAAGATCGAAAACAACAGTATTATGACAAAACCTTTGAAGACTCTCAACACCACTTCTCTGGGCGCATCAGTATGAATAAAGCCTTCTCTGTCTCCTCCAACGTAGGTATGACCGAGCTTGTTCACGGCCTTTTCGCTAAATCCCCCTCCGACTTTACCAACAAACTCCTTGATATGAACCTAAACCAAAAACTCAACCTCCCCATACTCGGAGAGGGTGAACCCTTTATACCTACCCCAAAAGACAAACTCTGGAGTGGTGTAACCCTCGAATCTATGTCGATAGGTTATGCCGTGAAAATTACCCCACTGCAAAGCTTAGCCTTTTACAACGCTATCGCCAATGGTGGCGTTATGGTAAAACCTCGAATGATTAAAGAAGTAAGAGAGTGGAATAAAACTATAGAAAAGTTTAACGTAGAAATTATCAATGGAAAAATCTGTTCCAAACAAACTGCCGATAAAGCTAAAGGAATGCTCGCCGATGTAGTAAGACGTTCCTACGGAAGCGCTAATCGCCTCTATTCCCCCGATTTCTCAATGGCTGGCAAAACAGGAACCGCCCGTAAAAACTACGCCAATGCCGATAAAAGCAAGCTGAGTTATATCTCCTCTTTCGCAGGATTTTTCCCCGTAGAAAATCCTAAATACTCTTGTATAGTAGTCATTCATGAACCCGACCGCAGTGTAGGTATCTATGGCGCCGATGTGTCGGGACCTGTTTTTAAGAGTATAGCTCATAAAATCTATACTAACTCCCTACTGATGGACACCGTAGAAGATGTCGATAATGTATCTGAAAAAACAACTAAAAACTACGAAGATTACTATGCTAAATCCTCTAAATACAAAACTATTATCCCTGACCTTACAGGTATGAATATAATGGACGCCATTGCCCTACTCGAGAATATGGGCTTACGTGTAAAATTCTCAGGTGAAGGCAAAATAGTAACTCAGTCAATACCTAAAGGTACCAAAGTAGCACGCAATACCATAGTAGTTTTGCAGTGTGGAGAATTAGCTAATAAAACTAACGACTAAAAATAATGCTCTTTGATGATTGGAAAGACAAATCCCCTTTGAAAATTTCATCTACTTTACTTTGGGATTATGACCTCTCTACTTTCGATTGGGAGAAAGGGAAATTAATAGTTGTACAACGTATTGTAGAAAGAGGGTGGGACAACGATTTTTATGCCGCTATACAATTGTATGGGGGCTTAGAAGCCTTTATAGAAATAGTAAAACAAGTACCTTACCTTAACGAAAGAGATATGAATTTCGTTTCAAAGGCTTTTCTAATAGATTTAAATGATTTACAATGTTACAAGAACAAACAGTACCGAGAGCAACTTTTGAACTCCTAAAAAAGTTGATGAAAGATGAAAATCTAAGCAAATTCCATTTAGCAGGAGGTACTGCTATTGCCTTATATTTGGGACATCGTATCAGTATTGATTTAGATCTGTTTTCATTAGAAGATTTTGACAATACCGAATTAGAGTCTTATCTATCACAACAATATAACTTTCTTACGGACTATAAATCTCGTAATACGTTAAAAGGAAGTATAGAAGATGTTAAAATAGATTGTATCACCTTTAAAGCTCCTTTGTGTAAAGAAATACAAAACATAGAAGATATAAGATTATTTAGTTTGCAGGACATTATTGCGATGAAACTCTTAGCTATTGCCGACAATGGCACACGACTAAAAGATTTTATTGATATAGCCTATTTGTCAATGCAATTTTCATTTGATGAAATGCTCTTATTTGTAGCACATAAATTTCCTAATAAAAATCTACAGATATATCGAAAAGCCCTATTGTTTCACAATGATATTTATTTTGATGTCCCCATTCATCTCACTCAAAAAGAATATCAATGGAAGAAGATTGCAAAACGCCTCAATGAAATGGTAATCTCTCCTAAAAAAGTTTTTGAATATTCGCCTTTGTAAGAAATACTTAAAATACGGCTGGGACGAATTTATTAACGAAATGAAAACCCAATACCCTGGCTATACTCCTTATAATTAACAAATTGACAGATTAACTAATGACTAATTTAAACACATTACTTAAAAACATCTCTATAAAGGCTTCTCTTTATGAAGAAGACAAGCCTATTACTTCCGTTTGCTTTGATTCTCGCAAGGTAGAAAAAGGAAGTATGTTTGTTGCTATTTCTGGCACTCAATCTAACGGACACGAATATATAGACCAAGCCACTCGCAGTGGGGCAACCGCTATCGTCTGTGAGCAATTACCCCAATTGCTCTTCCCTGATGTGAGCTATATCATTGTACCTAATACCCATAGTGCCTTAGCTCTTATCGCGGCTAACTTCTATGGCGATCCTTCCGAAAAACTTACCTTAGTAGGCGTTACAGGTACTAACGGGAAGACTACTATTGCAACGCTTCTCTACCAATTGTTTAGAAAAGCAGGACAAAAAGCAGGCTTGCTCTCTACCGTAGCAGTATACGTAGACGACCAGCGTTTTGAAGCTACCCACACCACCCCCGACCCTCTTCAACTAAATCATTATTTACACTTAATGGTAGAACAAGGGGTGAAATACTGCTTTATGGAGGTCAGTTCGCACGGTATTGACCAGCATCGCACCGAAGGACTACAGTTTGCAGGTGGTATTTTCACTAACCTCACCCGCGATCACCTTGATTATCATAAGACGTTTGCTATCTATCGCGATGTGAAAAAGCGTTTCTTTGATGCGTTGCCTGCTACCGCTTTTGCCTTAGTAAACAACGATGATAAGAATGGGGCTTTTATGCTACAAAACACCAAAGCCCAAAAGAAAACTTACGCTCTCAAAACCTACGCCGATTATAAGGCACACATTATTGAAAGCAGATTTGACGGCTTGTTGTTGCGCATCAATCAGCAGGAGGTGTGGACAAAACTCATAGGTGAGTTTAATGCTTATAACCTTTTGGCGGTATATGCTACAGCTACTCTATTGGGTATGGATGAGCTAGATGCACTTACGCTTATTAGTGCTATAGAGCCGGTAACAGGGCGCTTCCAATACGCCGTATCGGCTACGGGAGTGATTACCATCGTAGATTACGCTCATACCCCCGATGCTCTTGAAAACGTTCTAAAAACTATCAACGATATACGCACTCACAACGAGACGCTCACTACCGTAGTGGGCTGTGGGGGCAATCGCGATAAAGGTAAACGCCCTATAATGGCTGATATCGCTACAACCCTCAGCGATAATGTAATCCTCACTTCTGATAACCCTCGCAACGAAGAGCCTGATACGATTCTTGTCGAAATGGAACAAGGGGTGCAACCACAACACTTTCATAAAGTACAAACCATTACCGACCGTAGGCAGGCGATACAATCTGTTTGCAAGAATGCCAAAAAAGGCGATATCATCCTCATCGCTGGTAAGGGACACGAAACTTACCAAGAAATTAAAGGCGTAAAACACCATTTTGACGACTTTGAAACTGTCCGAGAGTTTCTGGAATTGTACAAGAAATAGCCCTTAGGGGATAGACGATAGGAGATAGGAAATTAGCAGATAACAGGCTGCTGATTTCCTTTTTTTATTTTCTAATAAATAGGATTTTTGTAGTATATTTTTCTGTGTATAGTGTTTTTTGTAGTATTTTTTACTTTTAGGGTGAGTAGGGGGTAGGTGTACTATGGGTATACTGTGGGTATAGGTGAGATATAGGGTAGGGGTGGGAGAAAAATTTTCTGTTTAAGGAATAGCAGTTAGTTATTCCTTATCAGAGGATAGGGGGGATAGTTTTTGATAAAAGAAGGTTTTATTATATATTAGTCTTCAATAAGTTAAAAAAATTAACACTATAAAACCTTAAAAAACTTTCAAAAAAGTTTGTTTTATTTCTTTTTACTTTCTATTTTTGCATCGTTAATAACCAATAGAAAGTTTTAGAAGTATGGAACGAAAATTCTTCTTACTATTTATCGCGTTATGGGGGTGTATACCATTACTCTTAGCGCAAAACAAGCAAATTTCCGGTGTAGTAACCGATGAAACAGGCTCACCACTACCAGGTGTGAGCATACAAGTGAAAAATACCACTCACGGTATTGCCACTGATATAGATGGTAAATATGCTATAGAAGTATCGCAAGGCAGTGTATTGGTATTTAGCTCAGTAGGATACGCTACCCAAGAGAAGACTATAGGGACGGCTAAAATACAAAAGCTAAATATAGTCCTCAAAGAGGATATGCAGGAGCTGAGTGAGGTAGTAGTAGTGGGGTATGGAACCCAGAAGAAGGAAAACCTTACAGGAGCTGTAGCAGCGGTAGATGCTAAAAAACTGGCAAGTCGTCCTTCAACTAATATTACAAAATCTCTGCAAGGAGCGGTAGCAGGAGTTACTATTATTTCACGGCCTGGAGGTACTAGTCTCAACATACGAGGTAGAGGTAACTTAGGGGCTTCAGATCCTCTTTATATTGTTGATGGTATAGAGGTAAGTAGTAACTTTTTTAATGCAATGGATCCTAATACAATAGAGAATATATCATTTCTTAAAGATGCTTCTTCAGCTGCAATTTATGGAGCAAAAGCAGCTTATGGAGTGGTATTAATCACAACTAAAGCAGCAAAAGCAGGAGTGATGCAAATTAGTTATGATGGAGCTACAGGGATACAAATGCCTACCTATTTACCTAAAGTAGTAAGTGCGGCAGAATATGCTGAAATGTATAGAGCGGCAGAGCGCAATGCAGGAGTACCAGAAGCTAATCTTACATTTAATGACGAAATGATACGCAAGTATCGTGATGGTTCAGATCCGGACTATTACCCCAATACAAATTGGTTTGACTTAATTGTTCGTAAACAAAGTTTTATTACGAAGCATAATGTTCAGTTTTCGGGGGGTATAGAGAAATTTAAATATCTTTTGAGTGGTGGTTTTTTTAGAGAAGAAGGTTCTTCAAGAGGGAGTTTAACAGATCGTTATAATTTAACTACTAAAACATCTTCAGATATAAAAAAGTGGCTTACTCTTACTTCTAATATCAATATTATCTATACTAAGTATAACAATACGCGTGGAGGATTGAACTTGGTAGAAGCATTGCGTGTGCCACCTACTCAAGTAGCCAAACACTCTAATGGAGAATGGGGAACGATACGTAATGGGAAACAAGCGACAAGTGAGCAAATAAATGCTAATCCATATCGTTCTTGGGCAGAAAATGGTAGAAGTAACTCTACTGCACGTCGTATATTAGGATCTGTAGCTGCTGAAATACGTCCTTTTGAGAAAGTAAAAATCACTAATCAATTTGCTTATAGTTATTATGATTATCGAGGATTTTCTTTTGCGAACAGAAAAAAAGGAGTACCTAGTTTTATCAATCCTTCGTTAGGTATTATACCAGGTACTGCTTCTACAAATAATCAAATGGACTTAGATTGGTTTTATAATGATAAGTTTATCTATGATGGGTGGCTTAATTATGACCAAACATTTAACAATCTTCATGCGGTGACTTTGATGGTAGGAGGACACTCAGATATATACTCATTTAGGAGACTAAGTGTAGGTCGTAAAAACTTTGCGAGTAATGATATGAATGATCTTTCTACAGGTTCAGTAAAAGATATAGATCAGTTAGTAACTGATGGTAAGAATGTAAACTATTATGAAGAAGAGAGTATTAATTCTTATTTTGGTAGAATAGGATATACATATAACCAAAAATATCTTTTTGAAGCTAACTTTCGTGCAGATGCTTCCTCACGATTTGCTAAAGGGGGACGTTGGGGATATTTTCCTTCATTTTCAGTAGGATGGCGTATAGAGCAAGAGAAGTTTATGAAAAATCTTACTTGGGTTGATGCTCTTAAGTTGCGTGCCTCTTGGGGTGAAAATGGGAATATTAATAACATAGGTTTATATGATACCTATTCGACTTACAACAGTGGGGGTACGACTGTAATTGGGGGGAAAAGTGTTCCTACACTTACAGAAGGGCGTATAGGAAATAAAAATCTTACTTGGGAAACTACGGCTTCGACCAATTTAGGTATTGATTTGAGTCTTGGCAAGGGTCTTGTTAATCTTACGGTAGATTTATATGACCGATTGACTAAAGGAATTCTAATTCGCGCTAATGATATAATGAGTGAAACAGGACTTTCGTCAGGGCAAATACCAGCACGTAATGTAGGGAAAGTTCGCAATAGAGGTATTGAATTAGCGCTTTCACATCGCAAAACCTTTGGAGATTTCTCTTACAATATTTCTGTAAATGGCACTTATAATAAAAATACTATTGAAGATTTAGGTGATAAGGTAGAAAAGCTTCCTCCTTCAGATCGTATGATACATAGTAAAGGTGGTTCTATAGGAGATTTTTATATGTATCAAGCCAATGGAATTTACTCACAAGAGGATATAGATAAAGGTAATTATGTACCATTAGGGAAACAAAGGCCTCATGCGGGAGCTATTCGATATGTGGATATCAATGGTGATGGTGTAATTGATGCTAAAGACCGTACTGTTACAGGTTCTTATGTGCCTAATTTCACCTATGGTTTAGGATTAGATCTCACTTATAAAAACTTTTCATTATCAGTGTTAGGGCAAGGAGTTTCAAATGTGAAAGTTTATTTAGGAGAAGAAGCAGCACAAGCTTTTTTTGATAACTCAGTTCCTCGGGAATGGCAAAGAGATAATTGGACTCCTAACAATCAAGGGGCTACATACCCTAAATTATTTACTCCTTCTGATCCTCGTTTTAAATATAACAGTTACGACTCTTCTTTCTGGCTATTTGATGCTTCTTATTTCAGGATAAAGAATATAACGTTAGGTTATACATTGCCAGATGAAGTTCAAAAACTTTTGGGAGTATCGAATGCTCGAGTGTATATCTCAGGTGATAATTTATTTACTTTTAGAGGAGATAAACGTATGAAAGATTTTGACCCTGAAGTAGCTAATGGTCGAGGTTATTCTCTTGTATTAAAGAGCTATACTGCAGGACTTTCTTTCTCATTCTAACCTATAACTTATTAAATTGAAAAACGATGAAAAGTATCATACAAAAATCATTTATAGCACTATCTCTATTGGGAACAATAGGATGTGGCGACGATTATTTTGAAAAGAATCCACAAGAATTAGACCCCTCAAAAGTAAATTCAGAGCTTTTTATGGGGCTTAGGAATGGTATTTACAGGCACTTACCTGATGGGTATGGATTTATATTCTATGATGGTTATGCTGATAATGGATATTCTCGTAATGCTTGGGATAGCAAAGGGAGCCTTGTTCAAGCAGATGTAATTAGTGCTGCAGAAAATTTGGGGTATGACGGTTATTATTCAGGGATACGTGCTTGTAATCAAGTATTGGAACAAGTAGATAATTATTCAGACATTACACAACCGTTAAAACTTAAATATAAAGCAGAAGCTCGTGTAATGCGAGCTTGGCTATATGGTTATTTAACGCTTTTCTTCAATAATGTTCCTTTTGTAACCAGTGTTTCTAATGATTATGCAGAAGGGTTACCTCAAACACCAGCTTCTGAAATCAGGACTTGGATACTAAAAGAATTAGATGAAGCTAGTGCGATATTACCACAAACTAATGATAAAGGCTATTTTAATAAAGCAATGGCTTATGCTATTAAGGCACGTCTTGCTTACTATTTTGGTAAATATGATCAGGCTGAGGTGGCAGCTCGCTATGTAATAGATAATGGAGGTTATCGCTTGCATCAAGTAGCGACACTCACCCCTGATATGATAAAAGATGCTGAATACTTTAAAAAGTTTGTAGACTTTTCAGCTTATGGACTTGATGAGGATACTTTTATCAAAGGGCTTTTCAACTATCAAAATATTTGGAAAGCTGATAATAGCCCTGAAACTATTATAGCAAAAGAGTATATAGCTAATGATAGGGAAGGGAGCTGGATGCGTGTAACTTGCTTACTTACGCCTAATTTGGTAGATAAGCACGCGTGGGCTACTATAGTGCCTATACAAGATTTGGTTGATGCTTATTGGACAGCAGATGGGAAAACGCTTCCTACACTTACTTCTATAGATCAACGTATTAATGATTATAAGGCGCTTGATACTGAAGTGAAAGCTATTCAAAATGCTAGTAAAGTAAGTCATAGCAGAGCTGTAGAGAGTATTGTAAACACATTGCCTAATAAAGCTTATATGTCTCAGTTTAAAAACAGAGACAGCCGGTTATATGCCTCTATTATATTTCCTTTTTCTTCTGTAAGTAAATACCGGATGGGTGAGTATCAAGAATATAGACCAACTGTTGTAAACTATGGAAAAAGCGGTTATGCCTTTAGAAAAATGAGTGGGGCAGATGATGTAGTACCAGTTTGGGGAGATGCATATTATAATACAGGAGTAGACTTTCCTCTTATTCGTTTAGCTGAAATGATTCTTATTTATGCTGAAGCGCATACACAAAACACGGGCTATGACGGTTTGGCTATAACAGAACTGAACAAATTGCGTACTCGAGCTGGTATGCCTCAAGTGCCTACAGGACTATCTAAAAATGATGCGCTTGATTTTATACGTAAAGAAAGGCGTATAGAACTTGCAGGTGAAGGTCTTCGTTATTTTGATATCCGATTATATGAAGATGATCAACGCAATGGAGGATTTAAAGGTACTGAGGCCGCAAGCATAGTGATGAGGGGGCAAATAAAAGATGTAGTAGGAAATCCTGGTGTTACCAAAAAATGGTCATCAAGACTTATGTACTTACCTATTCCACAAACGGCTTTAGATAAAAATAAAAACTCAGGAATGAGACAAAACACGGGGTATTAGTACTGATTATTAGGTTTTTAATTAAATATAAGAGGAGAAGAAGATTCTCCTCTTTTTTATGTTAGGTATTAGGGGATAAGGGGATGGTTTTAGGAAAAAGAAAGGGTATTATTTATTAGTCTTCAATAAGTTAAAAAAATTAACACTATAAAACCTTGAAAAACTTTCAAAAAAGTTTGTTTTATTTCTTTTTAGTTTCTATTTTTGTTGCCGAAATCATAAATACTTAAAATACAACCTAAAGAAACGATTGATAATTATGAAGACGTTTTTAGAACTTCTTCTTACCATTATCATTTAACCAATATTAAAAAGAAATTTTACAAAACTTTTCTAATATGAACCGTAAATTAATTCTATTGTTATTCTTCTTACTGATAAGTTTAGGATTTACACAAATTTATGCACAAAAAGGAAATTCTAAGCGTATCGTTACAGGAACAGTTTCAGATGAAGGAGGCCCTTTAGCGGGTGCTTCTGTTTTGATTAAAAATACCACTAAAGGTGTTTCTACTGATCTTGATGGACATTATTCTATTGAGATAAATAGTAGTAAAGATGTATTAGTAATCTCATTTGTAGGGTATAAAACCCAGGAAGTGAGTATTGGGAAGTTAGGAGTTATAGATGTAATCCTAAAATCAGAAAATGAGCAACTTGAAGAAGTAGTTGTGACTGCGGGAGGTACCACTCAAAAAAAGATTAGTGTTAGTGGTTCTATTTCAAGTATAAAGGGGGCAGATATAAAAATGCCTACTTCTTCTCTTACCACCTCATTGGCGGGGCAATTAGCAGGGCTTATTTCTATAACAGGGAGTGGGGAGCCTGGTAGTGTGTCTAACTTTTATATTCGTGGTATAAGCACTTTTGGAGGGCGTGCTACTCCTCTTATTATTTTAGATGATATAGAAATCTCGCCTACAGATTTAAACAATATTCCTGCAGAAACTATTGAAAGTTTCTCATTGCTTAAAGATGCTTCAGCTACAGCTATCTATGGATCTCGAGGAGCTAATGGTGTATTGATTGTGAAAACTAAAGACGGACATCATAATGAAAAAACCAAAATAGGAGTTACCTATGAACAATCAATGAATATGCCTATAAACTTTCCTAATTTTGTTGATGGAGCTACTTGGATGGAACTTTATAACGAGGCATTACTTACTCGTAATCCACAGGGGTCTACTAAATATACTCAAGAAATGATAGACAATACTCGCAATCATACAGACCCCTATATGTATCCAGATGTAGATTGGAAGAAAGTACTTTTTAGAGATATGGCTCTTACACATCGTGCTAACCTTAACATTCAAGGAGGTGGAGATAAAACAACCTATTATATGAGTATGCAAGCCAATCATGATGAAGGGCTTATTAAAACAAAAAATTTGTATTCTTGGAATAATGCCATTAGTCGCTGGTCTTACAATTTTCAAAATAATATTACTTATAAGATTACCCCATCTACTAAAATTGAACTGAGGATGAATACTCAAATTAGAAAACATATGGGGGGAAATTATCAAAGTCAAGATTTATTTTATAAACTACTTACATCTAACCCTATCAATTTTCCTATTACTTTTCCTGCACAACCAGGTGATAAGCATATACGATATGGTAGTTCTGTAATTACAGGGAGTAGCTATAAAGAAAATGCTTATGCGACAATGAATACTTCTTTTAAAGAAGAACGTCAGAATACAATGAATACATCTTTAAAAATCAATCAAGATTTTAATTTTATAACTAAAGGTTTAACAGGTTCAATCCTTGTTAATTTTAAAAACTGGAGTCAGAACTATTATAGTCGTTCTATAACTCCTTATACCTATATGATAAAGTCAGGAACTTATAATCCTGCTACTAAAACCTATGAATTACAAAAATTAGGACAAGGTACTGAATATATATCGCAATCAGCAATAGGGAAAGGTAGTGATGAAACGCTCTTTATACAAGGGAACTTTAACTATGCTCGTAAAGTAGGGAATCATTCTTTTGAAGGAATGGCACTCTATACACAACGAGAATACAAAAATGATGTTTTACCACACAGAAATCAAGGATATTCAGGGCGTATTACTTATAACTATGCTTCGAAATATCTATTAGAAGGTAATTTTGGCTATACAGGTACAGAACGATTAGCAAAGGGAAGTCGTTTTGAATTTTTCCCTGCCGTATCAGCAGGTTGGGTGATAAGTGAAGAAAAATTCTTTGAACCTATTAGAAAAGCTATTAATTTTCTAAAGATTCGTGGTTCTTATGGTATTATAGGTGAAGATGGAACAGGGCTTTTAGCAGGTGCTGCACACTTTTTGTATCTGCAACAAGTAGGATTTAACCAAAATGGTTATGGATATACTACAGGGGTCGATTTAAATACTTCTTATAATGGGCCAAGAATTATAAACTATGCGGTAGAAAATGCTACTTGGGAAAAAGTAAAGAAACTTAATATAGGTGCTGATTTCAATCTATTTGGTGTAAGTATGACTGCTGATTATTTTTATGACAAGCGTTATGATATACTTTTAAAACGAGAGGCTTTCCCACAACAATTAGGTTATGGAGATGCAAAACCTTGGGCAAATAAAGGTAAAGTAGACAACTGGGGTTTTGAGTTTAGTGCTAACTATAATAAGAAAATTAATGATAATTGGCACTTATCTTTAAAAGGTAACTTTACATATAGTCAAAATAAATATGTAGATATAGATGGTTTGCACTATAAATATCCTTGGCAAGGGAACACAGGTAGACCTATATATCACTACGCTGGTTATATAGCTGAAGGATTGTTTAAGTCGCAAGAAGAAATAGACAATAGTCCTACACAAAACTTAGGAAGCAAGGTGATGCCAGGAGATATTAAATATCGAGACCTTAATGGAGATGGAATAATAGATAGTAACGACCAAACAATGATTTCAGAATATGGTTCAGTACCTCGTATACAATATGGTTTTGGATTTACAATTACTTATAAAAGATTTGATTTTGGTGCTTTCTTCAATGGAGCGGCGAAGCGCAATATTATGATGGGGCTTAATATGCCTTATGGTCGTGGAGAACAACATGTATTTCAATATATTGCTGATGAACGTTGGACAGAAGCAAACCCTAATCCTAATGCTACCTACCCACGCTTAGGATTGCAAGATCTTGATGTGTCTAACAATAACCAACAAAGTACTTATTGGTTACGCAATGGAGACTTCTTGCGATTTAAGCAATTATCAGTAGGATATACCTTTAAGTATGGTCGTGTTTATTTTGCAGGAAATAATATAGCTGTTTTTAGCAAGTTTAAACATTGGGATCCTGAGTTGAATTGGTATCAATATCCATTACAACGTATATATAGCTTAGGTTTTCAGCTTAATTTTTAATCATTTAACCATTAAAAAACAGATTTAATATGAAAGTCTTCAAATACATACAAAATAATTTATGGGGCTTATGCTTGGTGCTAATAGTAGCACTTACAAATGTGAGATGTTCAGATTATTTAGATGTAGTACCCCCTGAACAAGCAGGTCTTTCTGATGCAACGAAAGATTATGATTCATCATTAAAGTTTTTATATTCTTGTTATGCAGGAGTAACTAGCCCATATGGCTATAGTGGATTAGAAGCAGGCTCTGATGAGTTTGTACTCCCACCATTATGGAATGAAGGGATGCATAGAATTGTGTACAACACCAATACAGCAGACTCTCCATCTGACGGCTGGCGCTGGGGAAATAATTACTATAAATTTATAGGACAAACACACCTATTTCTTAGCCAAATAGATAATGCTCGTGAAGTCTCTGATGATGAGAAAAAAGAATGGAAAGCCGAAGCTAACTTTTTACTAGCTTATTATCATATGATGCTTCTTTCAATGTATGGTCCTTGTCCTATTACAGATTCATATGTTCCAATGAATACCGATGTGAAAGATTATAAAGGGCGTTATCATTTTGATTATGTAGTAAATTGGGTAGTAAATAAATTTGACCAAGCGGCTCTTGATCTTCCTGCAAGTAGAACTGATGAAAAATGGGGGCGTGCTACCTCTACTATAGCTAAAGCTTTAAAAGCACGCTTATTACTTTACGCTGCTTCACCTCTTTGGAATGGTAGTTTTCCCTATCCTAATTGGAAAAATACCAATTTTGAAACCCCTGGTTATGGATACGAATTGGTGAGCCGTACTTATGAAGTTCAAAAATGGCAACGTGCTAAAGCTGCTTGCCAAGAAGCACTTGACCTTGCTTTAGGTGCCGGAGGGAACTCATTACTTACTGATGAAGATATGTATACTCGTGAAAGCATTTCACTCCCTTATGTACCAGGAGTAGATGCTAATACTACAGCAGGAAAGGCTTTCTTAAAAAAAGTGATGTTAATGCGCTATTTGCTCACTACTCGTTATTCTGAAGGTAATCACGAAATTATATGGGGAAGTGCAAGCCAAAGTAACTGGATATATGGGGCTATACCCCATCATATCTTTACAAGGTCTAACGGTCAAAATGTTGGGTATTATAGTGGTATCTCACCTATAGTTAATACTTCAATATCCTACTTTTATACTAAAAATGGGAAAAGACCTGCACATGATCCTTCTTTTACACAGGAAAATGAATGGTTTACCTCAGCAAATATATCAGGGAGAACAGATATCATTAAATTTAATGTAAATCGAGAACCTCGTTTTTATGCTTGGTTTGCTTTTGATGGTGGTGACTATGGTAATAAAATAGATAGAGGTAATCCTTTGAGGATTTATCTTCGTGATGCTAATAAACAAGGTTATAACCCTGTGAAATACCAACGAGATAATAATGTAACAGGGTATTTTACTCAAAAAGGAATTCCTCCTAAACTTACCTTTGATTCTAATGGTGGTTGGAATCTCGAAAGTAAACCACGTCCTCTAATTCGTTTAGCTGAATTATACTTAAATTTAGCAGAATGTGAAGCGGCTTTAGGAGATAATACTAATGCTATTACACACTTGAATGTAATCCGTGAAAGAGCTGGTGTTCCAGACCTTACAGTAGCAGACCTCAGTATAATGAATATGACAGATTGGGTACGTAATGAACGTTTTATAGAATTATGGGGAGAAGGTCATCGTTATTATGATATTCGCCGTTGGATGATAGCTCCTGAAACAATGGGAGCAGATAAACGTATGGGGCTTGATGCTTATGGCAAAGTAAATCCAACTTTTGAAGAATTTAATACTTTGTCTCCTATCAAACAATCTTTTGTATGGAATAATCGTATGTATTTGCTACCTATTTTTAGTGGTGAGACTTACAAAAATCCTCAATTAGTACAAGCTCCTGGTTATTAATAAACTCAAAAAAAATTATTATGAATAACATAGTTAAATATATATTATTATTAGTTTTCTCTACAACACTATTAGTAGCGTGCAAAAAGAATGAAGACTTAGTGCCTGCTGAGTATCATAGTGTTGTGCTCATAAAAGAGAATGCTACTCAAGAAGTAACCTTATATACAGGTGTAGGTGAAGAAGGAAGGTTTGAATTTACAATACTAAAGTCAGGAAGTGAACCTAATGCAGTAGCAACAGTAGAAGTTGAACTTATAAGTGGAGAACGACTAAAAAGTTTAGGTTTTAATGCTACCAAACAATTGCCCTCTAATCTGTATACAATAGATAAAACGACATTTAATTTAGATGGTAATAATCGTTATGCAAAAGGGACTATTATATTGAAAAACGATGAAATAGCAAATTTTCTACAAACATTACCTACAGAAGAAAGGAGTAATTATAGAATAGCATTGCAAATAAAGAGCAATAATGCTACTGTAAACCTTGATAAGAACTATTTTATCTTACGACCTATATTTTTAAAACCTGAAATTACTTATGAAGTACCTCAGAAAGAAGTAATAGTAGGTAGTGAAGGTCTTACAGTTGATTTTTTCTTAACCTTACCATTTAATAGTCCTTGGGATTTTGAATGTACTGTAGCTACAGCTACAGGAATAACTCTTCCTTCAGCAGCTTTTACTCTCGGAAATAGTGGTAAAGTACTCTTTAAAAAAGGGAATAAAAGAAGTGAACCTTTGCATATTCAGCTTAAAGGTGATTTGGTAGGTAAATATACACTTCCGCTAAAAATTATAACAAGTACGAAGTCAGGTATTAAACTTCCTTCTAATAGTTTTATAATTAATGCTTTGTGTAATAAAATACCACTTACTCCTACGATGCTTTCTACTAATGCACAAGAACCTACTGAAGGGGCTATAGCTAATTTATTAGATAACAATCTAGCTACTTTCTTTCATTCAGCTTGGTCAGTATCTATAGCTGAAACTCATCATATTAAGGTAAATCTAAATGCTGAAAAAAGACGTTTTGTCTTTACCTATAATAATAGGCAACATACTAATGGTAAAGCTAAGGTTATCAAAATATTAGGTTCAGAAAATGGAAGTAATTGGTTTGAAATTACCACCATCAATAGTGGTTTGCCTACTGATAATGGGGGAGAATATACCTCAGCAGTAATAGAAAGCCCTCAACCTTTCAAAAGTCTTCGTTTTGATGTAGAACAAACCCAAGGAGGAACGAAATATTTCTGTATGTCTGAATTTGCAATTTTTGCGAAATAAAAAAACATTACTAATGAAAAAAGAGGAGAATCTTCTTCTCCTCTTTTTTATGTTAGGTATTAGGGGATAAGGGGATGGTTTTAGGAAAAAGAAAGGGTAATTATTTATTAGTCTTCAATAAGTTAAAAAGAATAACACTATAAATTCTTAAAAAACTGCTGATGACACTTGTTTTATGTTGCTCTCTTTTGTAATTTTGTAGCCAGAAACAATAACTAAAATACAGCCTTGAAAACAATTATGAAAGCGTATCTACTCATTGTAACATTGTTTTTAGTATCTTGCAAGACATCTATCTCTACTACTCTGCAACAGATGAAAGTGGCAAGCCATAGACATATTGTCTTGAATAAAGATATTTATCATTGTTATCTCGGACAAACTACTGATAGAGAACTGTATATTTCTAATCATGACCAGAACAATCCTAAAAAAGTAGCTCTTTACCTCGAAAATCTAAATAAAGTAGTGATTGATGGCAGAGGTAGTAGGTTGCTTTTTCATGGTACTATTCTACCTATTGTAGTAAAGAAATGTAAGAATATCACTCTTAAAAACTTTTCTATTGATTTTGCTATTCCTCATTTGCGTCAGTTGCACATCACTGAAGTAGATACTCTGAACAACAGTATAAAGGCGCAACTTTACCCTCAAGGAAACTACAAAATTGAGAATGAAAAACTCTACTTCACAGGTGAAGATTATGAGGAAATGCCTTTTGGTGGAATGGTTTTCTCTCCAGATAAACACTTAGCTTATCGCCGTGCTGATGTCTCTTTTTCGCCTACTAAAATCGTGGGGCTTGCTCCTAACGAGTTTTATATAGAGGGAATGGGCAAATCGCCTTTTCTACAAGTAGGCGAGCGTTTTGTATTGCGCACTTATTCTCGACCTACGCCTGCTATTTTCGTAACTGAAAGCAAAAATATAACTCTTGAAAATATAACTGTACACAACGCTCAAGGGATGGGGCTGTTGGCTCAACTCACTGAAAATATGACTCTTGATAAGTTTCGAGTAGCGATAGAGGAGGGGAGTGAACGCTTTTTTACCACCCAAGCCGATGCTACCCATTTTTCAGCTTGTAAAGGAAAAATACGCTCAGTAAATAGTTTGTATGAAGGTATGGCTGATGATGCTATCAATGTACACGGCACTTACTTGAAAGTCATTACTCGTGAGAATGATTATACTATCAAAGCGCAATATATGCACCCTCAGTCGTGGGGATTTCTTTGGGGAAATAAGGGGGACCAAGTGCAATTTGTCGCTGCTAAAACAATGGAAACTATAGGTGATAAAACTTATAAAATTCACCAGATAAAAGCTGTTGATAAACCTACTGAAGTAGGGGCAAAAATATTTGAAATCACTTTTAACAAGCCTTTACCTGCTGAGGTAAACCCCGATACGCCTTGTGGGGTAGAAAATCTCACTTGGACGCCTAAAGTGCTTTTCAAAAACAACATTGTGCGCAACAATCGTGCGCGGGGGGCACTTTTTAGTACCCCTAAAAAAGTAGTGTGCAGTAACAATCTATTCGATCATACCCACGGGGCAGCAATCTTGCTCTGTGGTGATTGCAATGGCTGGTACGAAACGGGTGCTTGTCGTAATGTGAGCATCAAAAACAATCGTTTTGTAAATGCCCTTACTGCCAATTATCAGTTTACGAATGCTATTATCTCTATTTATCCTGAAATCCCTAATTTAGAGGCACAACAAAAATATTTTCACTCTAATATACGTATTGAAAACAATCTCTTTGAAACTTTTGATGAGCCCATTCTTTATGCTAAATCAGTAGAAAATCTTATCTATCGCAATAATAAGATTATCAAAAATGAGGAGTTTAAACCGTTTCATTGGAATAAAGAACGTTTTAAGTTAGAACGTGCTAAAAACGTGAAGATTGATTAGCAAATTAGTAAATTGATAAATTAACAAATCTATTATTATGAAACTATATTATGTATTACTGCTTTTAGCTTTTCCTCTTTCAGCACAAATAAATGTAGTGCCACAACCTAATGATGTGCATTACTATAAAGGCAGTTGCAAGGTAGATACTCCCATTACTTATGTAAAGGAACCCGCTATAGCCAATCCCGAAGGCTATCAGTTAGTTATTCAGCCTCGAAAAATAACGGTTAAGTACAGTGCTGAAGCAGGAAAGTACTATGCTACACAAACACTTAGGCAATTGATATTTCAGGCAAAAAAAGAACACAAAGAATCCTTGCCTTGTCTCACCATTACCGATGCCCCTCGTTTTGCTTATCGCGCCCTAATGGTAGACCCCGCACGCCACTATTGGAAAATAGAGGATTTGAAAAAGTATATCGATGTGATGTCGCAATACAAATTCAACTACTTACATTTGCATCTCAACGACGACCAAGGCTGGCGCATAGAGATTAAAAAATATCCCAAACTGACAGAAATAGGGGCTAAACGAACAGATTTTGAAGGAAGCAAGCGCAATAACGAAGGCTTTTATACCCAAGAAGAAATGAAAGACTTGGTGCGGTATGCTTTAGAGCGCAATGTGCAACTCATCCCTGAGTTTGATGTGCCAGGGCATAATGATGCCGCAGTGGCAGCCTATCCATTTCTCAGTTGTAACGATACGATTATAGGGGTACGCACTACTGCTGGGGTTTCTAAGAATTTGTTATGTGTATCCAAAAAAGAAGTTTTTACTTTTATAGATGATGTTATCAGTGAGTTATCGGATGTATTTCCTTGTAAATATTTTCATATAGGTGGCGATGAAGCTCCTTTGGATAAATGGCTTGAAAATTCGCAAGTGCAACAACTTAAGAAAGAATTACAAACTACTAATGACCAGCAGCTGATGAGTGAGTTTTTCAAAAGGGTAAATGAGTCCTTAGCGAAAAATGGCAAGCAGCCTCTCATTTGGATGGAACTCGAAGTGCCTACCTATCCTAAAAATAGTGTAATGTATTTGTGGCGGATGTACACGACTCCTCAGGTGTTAGAACGCGCTAAAAAAGATAACTTCAAAGTAATATGTTCACCAGGGGAGTATGCTTATTTTGATTATCCTCAAGCTAAAGATGATTTGCCTAATGTAGGCTGGATGCCTATCCTCAAACTACAACAAGTATATAAATTTAACCCTGCTTTTTCTCTCACATCACAAGAAGAAAAACAGTATATTTTAGGGGTAGAGGCTACCTTATGGGGCGAAAGTGTAAAAGACCTTTTTAGAGCTTTTTATATGACCTATCCGCGTGCACTAGCCCTCTCCGAAGTAGGTTGGACACAAATGCAACAACGCTCTTGGAAGTCGTTTACTGATAGGTTAGAAGGGCAACTGAGTTACTTATTACATCAAGGAGTGAATTACAGAGTCCCCGTGGAGTTAGCCAATTAAATATCGGTTATCAATTGTTAGTTATCAATTATTTACTATCTTTGCATTCTGAATGAAAAGATTGTGGATGAAAAAAAAGTTTTTTTACATATTACTTTTAATTTTTGTTTGTGGTGCACAAATGCTTGTAGCACAGAATAATGAACCTAAAACTAAACGTATAGAAATTGTCTATGGGGGTGAATTTACTATTGATAATGTGAAATATCCAGGAGCAACAATTTTTAAATCGGATGGACAGCGGGTGCAGTTTCGCCATCAAGGATTGGATGTATGGTGTGATTTGGCAGTGCTCTATGAGGAGAAAAATGAGGTAATCGCTCACGGCAATGTAGTGTTGCAACAAGGTGACACTTTGCAGATGAACAGCCAATATATATCGTATAAAGGAAATACTAAAACAGCTGTAGCCCGCGAGGGGGTAGTACTGCGCAACGGCAATATGACCCTCGAAACTGAGGAACTCTTTTTCGATCGCAACAAACAAGAGGCTTACTACAATAATTTTGGTAAAATTACCGATCCTGAGAATGAGCTTACAAGCAAAACAGGGAAGTATTATGTAGTGACAAAAAAAAATCAGTTTACTAATTCAGTAAAAATAGTTAATAAAGACTTTACAGTTAATTCGCAAGTGTTAGACTATTATCACAATTCGGGTAATACTTATTTTTATGGTAAGACTACTATTGTGGGGGCTGATTATAAGGTGTATTGTGAACGCGGTTTCTACGATACTAAAAGAGAGCAGGGTTATTTTATGAAGCACGCTAAGATAGAGTACAATCTTAAGACCTTGGTAGGCGACAGTTTGTATTTTGACAAACGCCGACAGTTTTCATCGGGTTCTAACAATATTTTCATTTCGGATACTATAAACAAGACCTTTGTGCGTGGTCATTACGGCGAGATTCACAAAGCAAAAGATTCGATGTTTATCACCAAAAAAGCGGTTGTAATTACATTAGTAGAGAAGGATTCGATGTATATGCACGGCAAGCGCATTTTGGTTACAGGCAAACCTCAACACCGCGTGATTCGCGCTTATCCCGATGCTCGTATCTTCAAAAGCGATATGCAAGCCAAATGTGATTCCATCCACTCTAACGAAGCTAATGGACTTACGCAACTGATAGGCAAACCTGTAGCGTGGACAGGTGAAAGCCAAATGACAGGCGACAATATCCACTTGATAGCCAATACAAAAACTCAACAGTTAGACTCCCTAAAAGTGTTCAACAATGCTTTGGTGGTAGAAAAAGATACTTTGGGTGATGGTTATAATCAAGTGAAAGGTAAGTTCTTATATGGCAAGTTTAAAGATAATGCATTGCGACAGATAGACTTTTTGCAGAATACTGAGTCTATTTATTACGTGTACAACGATGCTAAAGAACTGGTGGGTATCAACAAACTCACTTGTAGCCATATCAAGCTGTATTTAGATAAAAAGCAACAAATACAGCAAACAGTCTTTATTACACAGCCTTCGGGGAATTTGTATCCAGATGATAAACTCCACCTGAATGATCGCAAATTCAGGGAGTTTATATGGAGAGGAAATGAACGTATTCGCAGTAAAGAACAAATATATAGCGATGCCGAGAAGAAGATAAAACCTAAGGAAATAAAGGGGATGAAAACCCCTGAAGAGATAGATGAAGACGAAATGATATTAGCCAATCCATCTCTGAAAAAAGAACTCAAAAACGCTAAAGAGAAATCCAAAGCCAAGCAAAAAACAAATAAGAGATAATCTTGGCACTTTTATTGTAACATATTCATCAATTATAAAACATAAACTATATGAAAAAATTTATTATTGCCCTTTCAGTAGTAGGGCTATTCACCACCTCGTGTGTATCCAAGAAGAAATATGCTGAATTGGAAGCGAGAAACAAACAAACAGAAGATTTGCTAAACACTGCTACCGTAAAACTCAATATGTGTTTAGACGAGAAAAACAACTTGACATACAAATTAGAAAGTCTTAAAAATCAAAACGATTTGCTCAAAGAGAACAATCAGCAGCTCATCAACAATATGGGCAACCTTACTACACTGACCCAAAAAGGTGCTGAAAACCTTGAAAAATCATTGGAAAGTTTGCGCGAAAAAGATTTAACTATCAAAAACTTGCGCGATGCAGTTACCCGTCGTGACTCTGTAAACCTCGCTTTGGTGCAAAGTCTTAAAGGAGTATTGGGTAACTTAGACGACCAAGATGTAGATGTGAAAGTAGAAAAAGGAGTGGTATTCATCAATATCTCCGATAAAATGCTCTTCAGCAGTGGTAGCTATACCATCTCTAAAAACGCTAAGAGCGTACTCGAAAAAGTAGCTAAAGTAGTGAAAAACAAACCTGACTTTGAGTTTATGGTAGAAGGTCACACCGATAACGTGAATATCAAAACAGGTTGTATCCGTGACAACTGGGATTTGAGCGTAATGCGCGCTACCGAGATTGTACGTGTATTGCAAAAAGATTTTGGTATTGCTCCTGAACGTATGACTGCAGCGGGTCGTAGCTACTATGTACCATTAGCAAGCAATGGTGATGCTAACGGACGTGCTCAAAACCGCCGTACTCGTATCGTAGTATTGCCTAAACTCGACCAATTCTACACTATGATTGAAGAGGGAATGAAAGACCCTGCCATAGGAGGAAAAGGCAAATAATTAGCAAATTTAAAAATTAACAAATGAGATAGAAGTCAGCAGTTAGTATTTACTAATTGCTGATTTTTTGTATAGTAAAAACTTCTTTTTGTATAGAGAATAAGAAACTTATTTTGTATCGAAAGTTTTTATTTGTACTTTTGCCCCTGAAAAAAAAATAATAATTATCTTATGAAAAAGTGCTTATTACTACTTTTTTTAGTAACGACAACTACTATATTTGCACAACACAAGTACACTCTTAGTGGTTCTATTTCCGATGCTTCTAATGGCGAAAAACTCTTAGGGGTAAATTTTGTGGTTAAAGAACTCTCTACAGGTACTACTACTAATGAATATGGCTTTTACTCTATTACTTTACCCGAGGGTAAATATACTGTTGTGATTGACTATATAGGTTTTGGCACCCACCAAGAAACTATAGACCTCACTAAAAATATACGAAGAGATTATAAACTAAAACCTGAAGCGATTGAGCTTACAGGTATTGAACTTTCAGCTCATAATGTAGCTCCTAAAACAGCTGTACGCAAACCCGAGATGAGCGTATCAAGCATACCTATAGCTACGGTGAAAAAGCTCCCTGTGCTTGTAGGTGAGGTAGATATTATCAAAACCCTGATGCAAATGCCAGGAGTGAGCAATGCGGGTGAGGCTTCTTCAGGGTTTAATGTGCGTGGTGGGGCTGTTGATCAGAACTTGGTACTCCTTGACGAAGCTACTATCTTCAACGCTTCTCACCTTTTTGGATTCCTAAGTGTGTTCAATGCCGATGCTGTGCGCGATATGAAGCTCTACAAAGGTGGTATCCCTGCGCGCTATGGCGGACGTATCGCTTCAGTTTTGGATATTTATCAAAAAGAAGGAAATAAGAACAAGTTTGCAGCGACTGGCGGTATAGGAGTACTTTCCTCACGCTTGCTTGCCGAAGGTCCTATCGTGAAAGATAAAGCTTCATTTTTAGTAGGAGGTCGCGCCTCTTACGCTCACCTCTTCCTTAAACTGAGTGACAATAAAAATTCAGCTTATTTTTACGACCTCAATACCAAACTTTCGTACCAACTCAACCAAAATAACGCGCTCTATCTCTCAGGGTATTTTGGTAGAGATAGGTTTATTCTCAGCGAGAACCTCACCAATACTTATGGCAATGCCTTGGTAAACTTGCGTTGGAATCACTTGTTTACTGACAAACTCTTCTCTAATCTCTCGGCTATCTACAGCAACTACGACTATAAGTTTGATTTTAGTTTTATTGATATGAAATGGACGTCGGGAATTGAGAATTTTAACCTCAAATACGACTTCAAAAACTATATTTCCGAAAAATTCAAACTTACTTACGGATTACAAGGTTTGTATTACATATTCAAACCAGGAAAAATTGTGCCTAAAACTTCAGCTTCTACTATCAAAGAACGCATACTCGAACATCGCTATGCTGCCGAAATGGGCTTCTATGCCGATGTAGAACAAAAATTAGCTGAAGCTCTTACGGTGTCTTACGGCTTGCGCTTTAGTAATTTCTACAGTTTGGGCAAACGCACCGTGAATATTTATCCTAATGACAATCCCGTGGGCTATAATGCTAACCGACAAGTGTATTACCAAGGTACTGCTATAGGTACTAAATACTACGGCAGTAACCGTATTATCGATTTGTACTCTAATTTTGAACCGCGTTTTACAATGAGTTATGCATTTAGCGATACCAAATCAGTAAAAGCGAGTTATGCGCGCACAGCCCAGTATGTACACTTGATTTCTAACACAGCCTCTCCTTCACCTTTGAATGTATGGACGCCTAGCGATGAGTTTATAAAACCTCAAATCGCCGACCAAGTGGCATTAGGTTATGCTTCTAATGTTTTTGACGATAAATACAGCATAGAGGTAGAAACTTACTACAAAAAGGTGCAAAATCGTTTGGATTATATCAATGGGGCAAACTTAATTGCTAATGAAGCTATTGAACGTGTGTTGCTCTCAGGAGAAAATAGAGCTTATGGCTTGGAAGTGCTCTTGCGCAAAAATACTGGCAGACTTACTGGTTGGATTGCCTATACACTTTCAAAATCGGAAATGCAAACCAAAGGTCGTACCCCTGAAGAAATAGGTATCAACTATGGCGATTGGTATAATGCTCCTTATGATAAGCCTCACGACCTCTCGATTACAGCTACTTACGAGCTTTCGCCTAAATGGACATTTGGAGCTATATTCAACTTGCAATCGGGATTGCCTGCAAACTACCCTGTAGGGCGTTATTCTTACTTAGGACAAACTGTCCCCGATTACAGCAAGCGCAACGAATACCGCTTGCCTACCTATCACCGTTTAGACCTCTCGGCAACCTATACCCCTCAGCGTGCTAACAAGCGTTGGAAAAGTGAATGGGTATTTGGCGTGTACAATGTGTACAACCGCAAAAATGCTGTGAGTGTTTCCTTCCGTGAAAACGAAGATACTCATAAAAATGAAGCTGTGAAACTCTCCATCTTTGGTATTATACCTAGTATAACTTATAACTTTAGTTTCTAATCCTATAAATAGTAAAATAAAATGAAAAACCTTTATATCATACTCCTCAGTGCCTTTGCTTTGACTTCTTGCGAAGAAGTTATCGATTTGAATTTGGATACTGCTCCTAAGAAATTAGTGATTGATGCAGCGCTCGACTGGAAAAAAGGAGAAGCCAAAGCCTACCCAATAGTCGATATCAGCTATACTGAAGCCTATTTTGGCGAAACACATTCACCTGCGGTAAATAATGCAGTGGTGAAGATAGTTTCGGGTACCCAAACTTACAATCTTACTCTTTGGGATGGTACCACTACTATCACATCTGATAATCTAAATGAATTAAAAGGTGGCAGCCGTTATGTGTTCCCTGCGGGTATTACCCCTGAGTTAGGAAAAGATTATGAATTGATTGTAGAGCTCGACGGACAAACTTATACCGCCAAAGATAAAATGCTCGAAGCCCCCGTAATACCTTCTGATAGAATTGTACAGAAAGAAAACGGAGGCTTTTTAAAAGATCGCAAAGAGGTGCGTTTCTATTTTGATGGTATCAATGATGGGGTTGCGAATGCTTATTTGATTAAGTTTGCACAGAACAATACTTCCAAAACTTTTTATGATACCTTAGACGATAACTATATAGCTAATAATAAATTCTTCTTTATATTAACAGGGGTAGATAACGATGAAAAACTCAAAAAAGATGATGTAGTGCATATTATTCTCTACCGCATTCATCCTCAGTATGAAGAGTTTGTACAAATGCTCATCCAGTTATCAGAAGGACAAAATCGATTTACTATCCCTACCCGCCCCATAGGCAACATCGTGAATACTACTAACAAGCGTGAAAATCCTCTCGGTGCTTTCCGTGTTGCCCAATACACTACACTTCAATATACAGTAAAATAATCGCCCATGTGGCTCACACTACCATTTGAATTGTACTAAAAACTCGTGAGAGTTACGCGATTGCAAGTTGAGATGGGTTTGGAAGTAACTTTCAAACCCATAACCTATTGCTACATAGTAATCAGGGATTTCAAAGAATACATAAGCATTTACAGCTTTATCAGTGCGATAAGTGACACCTAATTCGGCGCGATTAGCAAAATTGCCTGCCACAGTAAGGTCGATAGAAGGTTTTTCACCTTTGCCAAATCGCGTTTGGAAACGTGGTTTTACAGTGAAATCGGTAGTTGCACGCCAATAGTAGCCCACCATAGAATAGAAGAACATATTATCGGCAATAGAAGTCATTACTTCGTTATCCATACGCACTTTATCAGAAGCCAGCATATTAGGAATTGCCATACCTATATAGAAATCAGGATGGTCGTAGTAGAGTCCCGCACCAAAGTTGGTTTGAAACTTCCCTGAAATACTTTGCAAATAAGGGTCGTTGTAGTAAGTGGGGTGCATACGATTCCCATTAGGGTAATACATATTGTACATATTGTTGTAGGTGCGCAAATCACTGCCATCTACATTGAAAAAATCTCCCCCAAATTTTATACCTCCTATCAAATTAGAGTTGTAAGTAATAGGGATTGAGTAGGAAAAGTCGGCATAAATACCAGCTTGTTTCTGTATAAAAACTTTGTTATTAGCAAGTGAAAGTCCTACCCCTACACGATCGGAAAGGCGGTGTGTGGTGAAGAAAGTTTGCGTTTGAGGTGCTTCGGTCATTCCGCGCCATTGGTTGCGTATATCCACCGAGATGGTGTGTCCTCTCTCTAAGCCTACCGCTGCTGGGTTTACCAAGTTTTGGTGCTGATAGTAGAATATATAAGAGGGGTCGATAGTTTGTGCTTGAGCTACCCCAGCGAGTAATAGGGCACTTAAAAATATCTTTTTCATAGTTTATCTTCTTTTAATAATTGATGTAAATCCAGTATTTAGTTTGTTTTTCGTCAGAGCCATCGATGCTAAATATCGCTATATACGAGCCTCGAGCTACCAATGTTCCATTAGACATTTTGCCGTCCCACTGGTTCTTGTAGCCTCTTGCTTCATATACTAACTGACCTAAAATGTTATACACATAAAGGGTGTTACGCGGATATTTTTCAGCGTGAGCAATCGTATAAGTATCGTTGATGCCGTCACCATTAGGAGTAAAGGCATTGGAAATGAGTACGTAATCCACTTGTGGGTCTTCTTTATTTGGAATACCATCTCCATCAATATCATCATCACAGCTGTCGCCTATCCCATCACTGTCGAGGTCAGCTTGATCGGGGTTGTAAATCAGCGGACAGTTGTCTTGAGTGTTAGGAATGCCATCACCATCGATATCATTGTCGCAAGCATCGCCTATACCATCGTTGTCGCGATCTTGTTGGGTAGTGTTGGATACGGTAAGGCAATTGTCGAAAGCGTTGAGAATACCATCGCCATCTATATCATCATCACAAGCATCACCTATGCCGTCGCCATCAGTGTCTTTTTGGTCGGGATTGGCTACAAACGGACAGTTATCAACACTGGACATTATGCCATCGCCATCGGTATCGTCATCTTCTTTTATAGTGATAGTCCCCGCATTTACGGCTAAAAAGATGTTTTCTTCAGCTTTGATCATAAAACGCCCATGAGTAGTTTTTAGACTTGCTGGTATTGTTACTTCAGCTTTGCCATTATTAGCTAAGCCAGTAGCCAAAGTATGTGAGAAAGTAGCTCCGTTATCAGTAGAAAAAAGTATTTTCACTTTATTTACTGATATGGGAGCTTTATTAGTATTGGCAACATCCCATTCGATTTTCACTTTCTGTCCTACTACCCAAGTGCTATTTTGGTTGTGAGAAGTTACTTTAAAAGGACCTGCATCGGCATTCACTACTACCTTAATGGTTTTATAAACAGTATTTCCCGTTTGATTACTTGCCAAAGGCCGGTCGATTACCATAAATGTCCAATGGAGGGTGCGCCCTATGTTGAGTACCGTTTCCCAAGCATCGTCTTTTCTGGGGTTCTGCTGGGTGAGCGTGCCTGCTACAATGCGCTCTAAGCGAGGTATATAGCGATGCGATTCTGTAGAGGGTTTCATAGAGCGGGCTGTAGCTCCAAAATGCATCGTAGGCGAAAAATAGTAGCTGTTAGAAGTAGTATAATTATCGGCTTGTTCCCAAGTGTATAGCAAAGCATCACCATCAGCATCGGTGGCAGAACCTTCTAACAGATAGGCAGTGCCGTACGGAATGGTATAGCTTTTTAGGTCGGGTATTTCAGGTGGTGTGTTGCCTGTAGGATTTTCGGTAGCGCACGATTTGCTTTTTAGGTTCTCGGTAATATCGTACACTGTACGGTGGTGCAAATAAGGGTCAGAGAATTGTTGCACGTTGTAATCACCACTAATGCCAGCATAACTCATTATGGTAGAGCCACTTCCTGGTTCCATTTGCGAGTCAGAACCCAACTCTCTGCGGTATGAAAAAGTATGTAGTGCTCCCATTTGATGTCCTATTTCGTGAGCGACTACATTTGTAGCAAAAGCACTGCGAAATCGTCCCATACTTGCAAACGGATAAGACGAAAATCCTTGTCCTTTTTTGTCACTTTCGCATACACAGCCAATACACACAGCATTACCTCCATTATTACCATTGTGGAATAAGTGTCCTATGTCATAGTTAGCATTACCTATCTTATTGTCAAGTACTTGTTGTAATATGTCAGAGCTATATTCCCAATAATTGAAGTTAATCCCTGTAAAAGGGTCAGAGTCTTTATCCTCGAAAACGATACTATCGTCCGAAACCAATTGAAAGGATATAGAAAGCTGTTGCCCATATACTTCATTAACTCTGTTTAACGTATTGACGATTTCAGCAAAAGCAGATGCTTTACCCCAAAAGTAATCGGTATACTCGTGAGTACAAGCAATCGCAATCCTAAAAGTGCGATGCACATTAGCACTAGAAAAAGTAGCGCGCTGTAGCGATTGGCTCTCTGCTAAAAGCACTGGCACATCCAAAGTCTTGCAGTCTATCAAAGGCTTTTCGATATCTTTGTGTTGATAAACTCTATAATAAATACCCTCTTTATCTTCAGATTCTACAAAACTATAATGTAGATTTTGTTGCATAATAGCATCCAGTCCGTAATCACTCCACGTAAAGCGGATATGTTGAGTAGCATCGTCTACCCCTCTCCCTACAAAGGTTTTGATAGAAGGAAATTTGCGTGCAACTGCTTCCGAGAGCACTTGTGTAGGGGTAATATAATAGTTGATGAGCTTCCCCTCAGCATTAGGAATAGCAATAATAGCAGTACTTCGGCCTGTTTTACTCATTTGCAGTGCACGCCCAAAAGCAACTTTATCTAAGATAAAATACTGAAAAGAAGACTCTGATAAGCGACTACTGCGTTGTGTATCTGTATCAACTTTGCGCCAATAACTTTGCGCCGATACTCTTCCTGCCCATAGACAACAAAATAATAAGAAGATTAAAAATGGTTTCATCTGGTTGTTGGTTATTAGTTGAGGTAATATTCAAAAGCATTGCAAATCTCTTCGTAAGAAACAATACAATCAATTTTTGGCTTGCCAATGGCTTCCAAAAGCACAAAATGTATATTACCACCTACATTTTTCTTGTCAAAACGCATCAGTTCATATATAGCATCAATTTCCTCTTTCGAAAAAGATTGTTTGGGGAAGTATTCAGCTAAAACAGCTTTGATATGGTCGCATTCAGCTTGCGAGAAACCCAATTCTTTTACTGAAAGATAAGTAGCAAGCACCATCCCAATGGCAATAGCCTCTCCGTGCAACAAACGCTCTCTTGTAGCACTTTGTAAGCAGTATGACTCTATAGCATGCCCCAAGGTATGACCATAGTTCAGCGTCTTGCGTAAACCTTTCTCAGTAGGGTCTTGACGTACAACCTCATTTTTTATCACTACCGACTCGCGTATGAGTACCCCCAAATACTCTACAGGAAGTTCATTTAGCTGACACATTTGCTGCCAATACTCAGGCGAACTGATGAGTCCGTGTTTAAACATTTCAGCCAGCCCACTGCGCAATTCCTCTGCAGGAAGGGTATTGAGAAACTGAGTGTCTATAACCACGCCCAATGGATTGTTAATTACCCCTATAAGGTTTTTTAAAGCACCCAAATCTACTCCCGTTTTACCACCTACTGAGGCATCTACCATAGCCAACAAGCTCGTAGGCACATTGATAAAACCAATACCCCGCATAAAAGTAGAAGCGACAAAGCCCCCCAAATCGGTAACTACACCCCCACCTATATTGATGAGCAACGACTTGCGGTCAGCCCCCAATTCAGAAAGGGCATACCATACTTGGGTGCAAGTATCGATATTTTTATTGGGTTCACCTGCTTCTATTTCTATGATTTCTAACGGAATATCAGTAGATAAGTTTGCTAAAAAAGAGGGAACACAATATTCATTGGTATGATTATCAGCCAATACAAATATTTTAGAAGGATGGAGTTTACTAATGATTTCATTGATGAAAGAGAGGCCTTCTTCATTAAAATAAATAGAATAGCTTTGAGCTTCAATAGTTGTTTCTTTCATTAGGAGTATTTTTTCAATGGCAAATGTATAAAATAATTGCGAGATACACAAAAAAATAGAGAGCTAAGAAAGGAAAAACTATTTTTTGCGAAACAAACACCCCTAAAATCTACCACCACCAAACAGAAAAATTTTCTCCTATCACCTCCCTATATCTCACCTATACCCGCGATATACCCACAGTATACCTACCCCCTATCAACCGTAAAAGTATAAAAAACTACAAAATAAAACATTTATAGAAAAAAAAACTACAAAAGCATTACTTTTCAGTTTTACACACATACCACCTCATACCCCCTAAAAAATAGGAGACAAAATCATTGTTTTTTGAATTATCCTAAGAGGTATTTTAGAGAAGATTACAGAACTTTTTTCACTTCTCCCAAGTCCAAATACACCAAATATTTTCCTTTCACTTGCCAACCTATGGCTGTTAAGTTTTGTTGGTAATGCTGTAGTTGGGTGCTGTATTGGTCATTGGGTTGCCCTGTTTTATAATCTATGATATAAACCTCGCGAGTGCTAGGTTTGTAAGCAAGTCGGTCGGGACGGAAATAGTTGCCATTAGCGTCTATAAACTCGCGCTCCATAAAGTATTCGTAGTCCTTGCTAAAGAAAGGTGCTAAAGTGCTATCGCTGAGTATTCGTGTCATTTGGGGTTGTAATAACTCGTATTGTTCGACAGTGAGTGTACCCTCTTGCAATGCATTGTCAAGCACAGCCTCAAGATCTGTGGCATAGGCGAGTTTAGAAAAGAGATTATGAATGAGATTTCCTCTTTCAAGAGCTTCTTGTTTGTGGGTGTCCCATAGCATAGAGGCTCCAGTAGCGATTTTATAATGAGGGGTTTGCCATCCTTTTTGAAAAGGAATAGGATGTTCAGAAGTCGTTCTCTTTTCTTTTTGCTCAGGGAATATAGCATTCCCAAAAGTATATTCCATTATATCATCATTCCACTGCTCGTTTTTTACTAAAAACTCTTTAAAAAGCGTACCATAAGTACTTCCTCCTCGCTCAGGTAGAGAGGTGATGATATATAGAAAGGACTCAGGGCGTGTCATCGCTACATATAACACATTGATTTGGTCAAGAAGGTTCTGTTCTTGGTATTGCTCAATGAGTTCTTGGGCTTCAGGACAGTAGTTGAGTAAGCTTTTGTTGTTGCTAACCAAAAGTGAATCAAATCCATTGAATGCATCTTTTTCTACCGGGAACCAAATTCTTTCAGTATGACTGTCAATAAGCTTGCTATCAGCAAAAGCATAGATAATCACAGGAGCCGAAAGCCCTTTGCTCTTGTGCACTGTCATTACAGTGATAGCATCTAATCCCTCAGGCGAGCTGATACTAAGCTTTTCTTGTTGGTCATCCCAAAACTCTAAAAAATCAGCTAAGCCTCCTTTACGCCCATTTTTAAAATCTAATACAATATCCATAAAATGTGTCAGATAAGCATCAGAAGGACGCGCGAGTTCAAAGCAATTCACCGCCAAAGCGATTCCCTCATAGAGAGAGTATTGGTTAAAAAGTTCTATTGAAAAACCAAACATAGCAAAGAAAGTATTCAAGGAGGCTCCTACATATTTGCTGAGAAAGTCGTGAGCTTCTTTCGTGCCTTTACCTTCCGTGCGTATGTAGGCAAACAGCATTTGCACTTTGAGCTCTTCACTTTCAGGATGATAAAGAAGGCGTAATAAAGAAATGAGAAACTGTATTGAAGCTACATTTTTCAGTAAAAGAGAGTCTGGAGAAATAACATTCCTTTTATGGTCAGATAAGAAAGAGGCAACTGTAGCCCCTTCTTTATTAGTGCGCACAAGAATAGTGATATCTTTATCTTCAGCCCCTGCTTTATTAGCGTGATCAATTTTCTCTAAGATAGCCTTGCAGTAGCTCTCTTCAATTGTAGTATCATCTTCTGTTGCTATGAATGACAAGCTTAAATAACCTTCAGGTAAAGTCTTTTTTTCTTTTACTTTTGGATAACATTGTTGGGCTCCTTGATATAAAACTCGGTAGCGTTCTGTTTGAAACTGAGAAGATACAAACTCAAAAAAGTGATTATTAAAGTTGATAATAGCTTGTAAACTACGATAGTTATCAATGAGATCTACTACTTCTCCTTCTATAAAAAAAGGATTGCTCTTCCCCGTATAGAGGTCAATAAACTGTTCAGCTTCTCCACCCCTCCAGCGATAGATAGACTGCTTGGCATCACCTACTAAAAGCAACGACCCCTGTTGCTTGTTTATTTCACTTTGTACCGCATTTTGTATAAGAGGAATAATGTTTTGCCACTGCAATATAGAAGTATCTTGAAACTCATCAATAAAGTAATGCCTAAACTTTTCACCTATACGTTCATAGATAAAGGCTGCAGGTTGAGAGGTAATTTCTTTAGCTATCATCCCATTGAACTCCCATATAGGCAAAATATTCTCTTCTTCTTTGATGGCTTCAATCTCATTTTGTATACGATTGAGCAAGGCTAGGGGTACGATATATTTTAGTGCATTGCTCATAAAAGCAATAGTACCAAAGGCTTTTTTAATAACCAAAAACGAATCGGCAATACTATCTTGGAGGCTATCAATAATGGCAGTGTTATACTTTTTACTTGCAGAATCTGTATAAAGTGTTTCTCCTTCTATTAGATTACCTTGCCACTTATTGTCCCATGAAGGCTCTTTTGGCTTGTCTACAGTGAGTTTATCAAAGAAATCGTATAGAGACCCTCTGTTGAAAGCTCCTCTATCTAAATGGTGCTCTTGCATTAAGGTAATAAAATCAGTGGCTACTGTTTTTATAGTTTTAAAAGCCTCTTTGCGTTGTCTTAGTAAGTTGTTTTTTAGTGATTTAAAATCTTCAAGAGTTTTCTCTTTGAGGTTTTGAAGTGCTTTATAATGGTTTTCATCAGTGAGCATTTTAGCGACTTCCAAGAGTTCTTGAGTAGTATCCCAACTCTTGTCTTCGTCTATTTTTTCACTAGAAAATTCAATAAGTAGAGCAGTGAGCTCAGCATTATCTTCAGTCCCTGCTCGATTCATCAGGTTGTCTACTGCTCGTTCCAAAAGCGTTTGACTGTCTAATTGTACTTCAAAGAAAGGATTGAGGTGCAAATCATGAGAAAAATGCCGTATCAGTTGATGATTAAAACCGTCAATAGTACTAATATTAAAAGCAGCGTAGTTGTGAAGTATGTATTCTAATGTCTTAGCCGAACGCTCTTGCAGTTCTTTAGCTGAAAGTTGAATAGATTGACAGAGTTCTACAAACATAGGGTGAGGCTCATATAGCATTCTGTCATCACTAAACTCTCTTAACAGTTCAATAAGACGACTCTTCATCTCAAAGACCGCCTTATTGGTAAAGGTAATAGCTAAAAGATGCTTAAAATAATCGGTCTTTTTGCTATTGAGAATTATCTGTAAATAAGCCTTTACGAGACTATAGGTCTTTCCAGAGCCTGCTGAGGCGTTGTATATAGTATAATTTGCTGGTTCAGTCATTTGTTAATTGTTAAAACTGTGCTGCAGGAGTGGTATCATTATTGAGTTTTTTGTCTATAGAGTTGTTTTTTCCTTTAGAGAAATCGTAGCTAACACCAAAGACTAACATATTGCGGTTGTTCTCTATATGGGTATAGCTATGTTGGTTTACCAAACCTTCGTAACTGCTCTTCATCTTGTATTCCGAAGGCATTCCTAACCAAAACACGCCACCTTTAAGTGTCCAACTACCTAACTGGTATTCTACAAAAATATCATTGTTATTTTCATAAGTGCTCATCGTATTCCCATCTATGTAATAAATAGGAAAGTTGAAACTGTAATCAATTCTCAAATCTTTATAGGTGAAAGTAAGTGATAGGTTGTTGTCGATATAATCATTGCGAGCGCGTAGTCCAGCATCAGTAACCAAAGTCTCACGTGTAGGGGCTATATTAGCTGAAAATACAAATAAATCATTCTTTAATGGTTTGAAAGTACCATCTAATGAAAAACCAAACTCCTCGTGATATTTACTATTTTCATAAGTGCTGAGTAGTCCGTTGCGCACGGGGTCTTTGATATAAATATCAGTAATTACTCGTTGGGTGTTTTTGTAGAAGGGTTGAAGGTTAAAATCGGTGTGCTCATTGTTGAAAGTATAAGAGAGTCCAGCCCAAAATATATGTTGTGATTTTAGGTAAGGATTTCCTGTCTCCAAGATGTTAGGTGCTTGTTGTGCTATATTGCTACTGAGTTCTGCACTACGCGGACTGCGGGGTACATAGTAACTTGTGAGGCGCAAACTCTGGTTATTAGCGAGTTCATAACCCAACACTACCTTCGGCGTAAACACCCATTCGGTAAAAGTGTTTTCGGCACTACGATTGTGGGTGTGGGTGAGCCCAGCACTGGCTCTGTACATAAAATTAGCCTTTTTGCCTACAAACTCAGTATACAAATACTGATTGGTATAGGTAACATCGTAAGCCGAAGTACCTGCCAAGTTACGCAAATCATTGTCGATAAAAGTACTGCTAATGCGGTAGCCCGAATTGAGTTTGCCTATAGTAAACTGATGAGTATGAGCTACTTCACCTACCCAGCCGCGTTGTTTTACTTTCAAATCCATATCATCGTTGTACACATTTTGCTGGGTTGCGGTCTCCAATTCTTTTGAGAGGTTCTCTTTGGTAGTGTTGTAATAGCTCCCCACGGCGTTTACACTCAATTCATCTCGTTTGCCTAATTTTTTAGAGAAGTATAGGTCTACTTTGGGGCGCAACCAGTGGTCGTGACTTTTACCTGATAATGTGTGATGGCTAACCGTTGTACCTTGTGTAAATAGGTTTATGCCATTGCTATGTGCAGAGCGATTCAAAAGTTCCATTCCGGCTTTAACTTGGAAACTATAGTTTTGTGGTACTACTGCATTATAACGCACTGAGGCATTGTGCGCATTATAGCTAAACCCTGATTTTGACTGTTGGTCGTTTGCATAACGCACACCCGATAGTTCATAATCGGAGTGTTTTTCATAATGCCTGTCGTTGTAATCGCGAAACTCCAATTTGTATTCCACTCCCAACGTATGTTTGCCTTTGGTGTAGTTACCATAAACCGAAGCATCTACAAAGCCCGTAGTAAGTGCCGAAAGCGCATCCACCCCTACCGAATACCCCTCTTCAGTCGAACGTGTGATGATATCCACCACAGTGTCAGCCCTATTGCTCCAGCGCGCAGGCGGAATATCGTAATAATCAATTCGTGCCACATTTTGAGGAGCAATAGCGCGTATTTGCAGGTCGGTTGCTTCTACACCGTTTACCAATACCAAGAGCGTACCCCTTTTAAGGGTGGCAATTTGGTTGGTTACAGGATTGAGGTGCAGGTTAGGCAAACTGCGCAAGAGGTCTTTGGCATAGCGTGCTTGTTCCACAGCTTTCTTTTCAAAGGTAAAACTCGCCTTATCGGTATACTGTGTTTTGCGCTGTGCTTTTACAATTATCTCATTGAGCACAATTGTATCCAAAGGAGTTTCAGGCACTACTTCTTGCGCTGTAGCACCCATAAAATAAACTAATAATAGGCAGTTTAAAACGTGTTTCATAAGATTAGCAAATTACCTCACGACTCTTTCCTGACGATTGATAGACTCTTGGTGAATGGCTTTGAATACCTGAATAACAAACTCTTCACTGAGATTGCGTTGTTCGCCTTCTAAAATCATTTTACCAAGGATTTCGTGCCAACGGGTGTTTTGCAAAATGGCTACGTTGTTTGTTTTTTTCAAAGCGCCAATCTCATCGGCGATATCCATACGTTTTTTGAGTAAATCCAATAACTGCTCATCAATAATATCGATGCGTGAGCGCAAATTTCCTAACTGACTTACATAATCTTCTTCTGAGGCAGATGCTTTTCGAATACGCAAATCGTTCATTATTTCAACAAGGCGCTCGGGGGTGACTTGCTGGGCAGCATCACTCCACGCGGCATCAGGATTGCAGTGGGTTTCAATCATCAATCCCTCGAAATTAAGGTCGAGAGCTGTTTGTGATACATCGAATATCAAATCGCGTTTGCCGGTGATATGTGAAGGGTCGCAGATAATTGGCAAATTAGGGAATTTGTTTTGCAGTTCAATCACCAATTGCCATTCAGGAATATTGCGGTATTTGGTTTTTTCGTAAGTAGAGAAACCGCGGTGTATCACCCCTAAATTCTTAATACCCGCACGTTGCAGGCGTTCTAAAGCTCCTATCCACAAAGGAAGGTCGGGGTTTACGGGGTTTTTTACTAAGATAATCTTATCTGTACCTTCTAATTCATCGGCTATCTCTTGAATGATAAAAGGGCTCACGGTAGAGCGCGCACCTATCCACAACATATCGATATCGTGGTCTAAAGCGAGCTTTACGTGGTCTTTATTAGCTACTTCGGTCGCTGTTTTTAAGCCTGTTTCTTCTTTTACGCGTTGTAGCCATTGGAGTCCTAAGGCGCCTACACCTTCAAACATACCAGGGCGGGTACGAGGTTTCCAAATTCCGGCACGGAAGAAAGATACATCGGTATTTTTGAGGCTATGTGCTATTTTTAGTACTTGCTCTTCAGTTTCGGCACTGCAAGGTCCCGCAATCACTACGGGGTGGTTGAGGTGCAAATCGTCTAACCACTTTCTGTTTTCTTTTGTTATTTCCATTGTATTATTAGGTGTTAGGGGTCAGGTGTCAGGGGTCAGGTGTCAGGTTTCAGAGTTTGGTTCTTCTTAAGCGTAGGGCATTGCTGATGACACTTACCGAACTAAAACTCATTGCTAAAGCTCCGAGCATAGGGGAGAGCAAAATGCCAAAGATAGGGTATAGCACTCCTGCAGCAACGGGGATACCCACAGCATTGTATACTAAAGCAAAGAATAGGTTTTCTCGTATGTTTTTCATTACCGCTTTGCTGAGTTTTTTGGCTTTTACAATACCATTTAAATCGCCTTTCACTAAGGTGATTTCAGCACTTTCTATAGCGATATCAGTACCGGTGCCCATTGCGATGCCTACGTTAGCTTGTGCCAAAGCAGGTGCATCGTTGATACCATCGCCTGCCATTGCTACAATTTTTCCTTCAGCTTGCAAACGCGCTACTTCAGCTTGTTTGTTTTGAGGGAGCATACCAGCTTTGTAGTTGCTGATGCCTATTTCTTTGGCTATCGCAGTGGCTGTAGTAGGGTTATCGCCTGTGAGCATTACAATTTCTACTCCCAAGTCCTGCAACTCTTGTAAGGCTTGAACAGTAGAGGTTTTTACTCTATCGGTGATGGTTACTACCCCAGCGATTTCTTTTTCTATAGCGAGAAGTGAAACGGTTTTTCCTGCTGCTTGCGCTGTTTTTACCACAGTTTGTATTTCTTCGGATAAAGGAGCGCCGATTTCTTCCATCAATCGTTCATTGCCAAAGAAATAATTTTTTCCTTCGTAAGAGGCTTTTACCCCTCTGCCCGCCAAGGCTTCAAAGTTAGTAAAGGGTAGGGGAGTAGCACCTTGTGCTTGAGTGTATGCATTGGTAGCTTTTGCTAAAGGGTGTTCACTGTGCTGATTGAGACTATAGAGCACTTGTAACAAATCCTTTTCACTTCTGTTGCCAAAGGTAAATACTTCGCTCACACTGGGTTTCCCCTCAGTAAGCGTGCCTGTTTTGTCGATGACTAAAGTATTTACTTTGTTCATCACCTCTAAGGCTTCGGCATTGCGTATCAAAATACCGTGTTGCGCTCCTCTACCTACGCCTACCATTACCGACATAGGAGTTGCTAACCCCAGCGCACAAGGGCAGGCAATAATGAGCACAGCAACCGCATTGAGCAAGGCATATATGTAAGCGTTTTCACCACCCAATACAGACCATACTATAAAGGTAATTACCGAAATAGTGATGACAATAGGCACGAAATAAGAGGATATCTTATCGGCTAAGTTTTGAATAGGTGCGCGACTACTGCTGGCTTGTTGTACCAATTGCACTATTTGAGAGAGCAGGGTGTCACTACCTACCTTTTCTGCTTTCATCACAAATGATTGAGCGCCGTTGAGCGTACCTGCCGACACTTTACTGCCCACTCCTTTTTCAGCAGGAATAGGCTCTCCCGTAATCATACTCTCATCTATGCTTGCATTGCCTTCGGTAATTACACCATCAACGGGGATTTTTTCACCAGGTTTTACACGAAGCAAATCGCCTAAGGTTACTTCTTCTATAGAGACTCTTATTTCCTCGCCGTGAACAATTTTAGTAGCCTCATTAGGAGCTAAATTCAATAGTTTTTTGATAGCCCCTTGCGTACGACTGTGGGCATCGGCTTCAAGCACTTGTCCTAAAAGTACTAAGGTAAGGATGACAGTAGCCGCCTCAAAATACAAGTGTACTGAGCCGTGTTCTTTGAATTCTTCAGGGAAAATATCGGGGGCTAAGAGACCTACAACACTGAAAAGCCACGCTACGCCAACACCTATCCCGATGAGGGTAAACATATTGAAGCGCAAGGAGCGGATACTGCGCCAAGCCCTTTCAAAAAATACCCAACAGAAATAGAACACCACAGGCAAGGAGAGTGCAAACTGCACCCAATTCCACGCACTTATAGGCATTAACTCATACAACGGATTGTTGTGCCACATTCCGATCATTGCGATGATAAAGATAGGGAGCGTAAAGGCTACAGCACCCCAAAAGTGACGGCGTAACTTTTTGCGCTTTTGCTCTTCCGCACTTTCACCTTCAGGAGCCTCTGTGCTTACTTGTTCAACCAAATCCATACCACATACGGGGCAATCACCGGGGTGGTCGTAGGTTTTGTTGCCCTCGCAGTGCATAGGACAATAGAAAACACCAGAGCCTTTGGCTTTTTTTGGGGTTTCTTCGTGGTGATGATGTTGTTGTTGAGCTCCTCCTACTTGTTCTACCAAGTACATACCACATATAGGGCAATCACCAGGGTGATCGTAGGTTTTATCGCCTTCGCAGTGCATAGGACAATAGAAAACACCAGAGCCTTCAGAATTTGAAGCCTGATGAATGCTATAATGAGTACCCTCTAAGGCTTTTTCAAGAGCTTCAAAAGGGATTTCTCTATCAGTTTCGACAGTAGCTTTTTTAGTAGCGAAATCTACGGTAACAGCTGTTACGCCTGCTACTTCAGAGAGCTTTTTTTGTATGGTATTGGCACAACCTCTACACCCCATACCTTCTATATTGTATTCCATAAATTGTAAATGTTAAAAAGTTATTTGTTTTACGCTGCAAAGATACAGCAAAACATCTACTTGGATATTACACAATTTTGTATTTAATTTGTAAGATTTTAAACCTCATCTAAAGACTTACGTTTGTTATCTTTTATCTGCTTGAAAAAGCTAGGGGTGAGTCCTGTAACTTTTTTAAACTGATTGCTTAAGTGCGCTACACTTGAATAGTTGAGTTGATAAGCTATTTCACTAAGCGTCAGTTCGTCATATACTAAGAGTTCCTTTACTCTCTCAATCTTTTGAGCAATAAAGAATTTTTCAATACTTCTGCCTTCTACCTCAGAAAACAAACGCGATAAAGCCCCGTAATCTCGACCTAATTCACTGCTGAGTATTTCAGAAAGGTTAAACGATAGTTTGTTGTCTTGGTTATGTATCAAATTGATAATGATAGATTTAATTTTTTCAATAAGAACACTTTTCATATCGTTCATCACCTCAAATCCTAAGGGTAAGAGAGCTTGTTTGATAGCTTGTATCTCATCAGAAGAAAGTTTCTGTGTAAAAGTAATTTCACCCAAATTGATGCTTTGTGGTGTTAAACCTAATGCTTTTAACTGTTCATCGAGTACTATTATACAACGATGGCAGACCATATTTTTTACAAATAACTTTGTCATATATTTCTTTTAAGGATTAAGATATTATAAAGTGCTTAAAAGTGATACCCAAAACCTATATTCATATAGATAGGATACATATCAAAAGTAATTGTTTTAAAGTCCTTTTTAAAGATATTATTTGTTCCGTAGGTGAGTTCAGCATTGATATTGAAATGCTTGAACGCTTGCCAAGAGCCTCCTATCAGTACGTCCCAATGCCAATGGCTTAGATGATTGCTAAAATCATAAGAAGCTACTTGTCCGTTAGAAAAACTTACTTTTTCGCCTATTGGGCTACCTTCACGTAAATAACCTTCGGTTACATAGCCTGAGAAATTGCCGTCCATACGGTAAGAAGCGAATATTCCCAAATGAATTTTCCAACGGCTTGCAAGGCGATAATTCATTGCTATAGGTAAGGTGATGAATGAACTTTTATAGACTGTATGCACATCGCCTATCCAAAAACCAGCCACGTGGTTACCTTGTTCTATAATCTCCATTCCGTAGTTCTTTACATTTGCATCAGTTTCCATACCTTTTTCTTCTAAGCGCAAACCTGCTGAGATACCCCATTTAGGGGTGAGCCATTTGGTGGCAGTCCCTTCAAATGAGCCATTAAACTTTGGGCTATATCCTTTTATCTTGCGTATTTCTTTAGGGAGTGGTATTGGGCTTGCACCTCCTATATTTACGCCAGCTTTTAGTTCGTATTCCCAACCTTTTTCTTCTGATTGTACAAGCGTTTCAGTACGTTCATTTTGAGCGTGTAACAAACTGCCGAATAGTATTAAACATACAACTAATATGATAGATCATTTTTAGTAATTATTGATGTCTAATGAAAAGAGACTGCAAAAACTGTGCAAAAATAGTATTTTTCCGTAAAAAAAATAATATTCTTTAAAAGAAAAAAATACTGTTTTTTGTAAAGAAAGTAGTATATTTTTCTGTGAAAATATATTTTGATAGTATTTATTTTTTTTAGGATAGGTATAGGGTAGGTATACTGTGGGTATAGTGTGGGTATATCTCAACAATAAGGAAAGTTCAACAGAAAAATTTTCTGTTTCATTACTCAGGAAAAAAATATTTAAATGATTAATGAAAAGGAGGAGTAAACCACACAGGCGATGTGATTGTAAGTAGGAGTTTTTGTTATATCGGAATGAAATTATTTTATTTGATTAGTTGTGATTATAAAAAAAATCTTTACATTTGTACCATCTTTTAAGCAGGAGGAAAGAAATGGAAAAACAGAAACCTGTCCTAATAGCAGGTTTGGGAGCTTTTATACTCATAGCTTGTAAGAGCAATTTTGGCGGATGGGGGCATATCCTCATCGACCAAATCGAACAAGGCAACAAACAAAAAAGCGTTTTTATGACTGATTACACCCGTACCTTTGAAGCCAAAGACAAGTACTTGCTCATCCCTGTGGAAGACCAAGCAACCGAAAACAAAGTCCAACTATCGGTAGACGGTACCCCTATAGGCGAGCCAATGACCATTCGCATTGCCCAAAACAAAATCGACTACTGGGTGCCTATCGCTATTGAGGTGTACAAAGGCAAAAAAGTAACCCTTACTTTTGCAGTAGCCAAAACTACTGATATGGGCTTAGCCGAAATCAAACAGTCGGCTGAATATAACTTCAACTACAACGAAAAATACCGTCCGCTATACCACTTCACCCCTCAATACGGCTGGATGAACGACCCTAACGGAATGGTATACCTCGACGGAGTATTCCACCTCTTCTACCAATACAACCCTTACGGAGCGCGCTGGGGCAATATGCACTGGGGGCATACCGTTTCCAAAGACTTGGTGAATTGGGAATACAAGCCTTTTGTATTAGCCCCCGATAAGTTAGGAGCGATTTTTTCAGGCAGTGCTGTGATTGACCACGAGAACACAGCCGGCTTTGGCAAAGGTGCTATGGTGGCTATTTTTACCTCAGCAGGCGACCGCCAAACCCAATCTATCGCTTATAGCCTCGATGGCGGAAAAACCTTCACTAAATACGAAGGCAACCCCGTTCTCACCGATGCCAATATCATCGACTTCCGCGACCCGAAAGTATTTTGGCACGCACCCTCTAAACAATGGGTGATGAGCCTTGCTACTACCCAAACGATTACCTTCTATGGGTCTAAAAACCTCAAAGAATGGACACGCCTCAGTGAGTTTGGCGAAGGTTTAGGCGGACACGGTGGCGTGTGGGAATGCCCCGACCTCTTCCCGCTTACTTATGAAGGAAAAACCAAATGGGTGCTCTTCGTGAGTATCAACCCAGGTGGACCTAACGGCGGAAGTGCTACTCAGTACTTTATCGGTAATTTCGATGGTAAAACCTTCACCCCCGATACTATGAACTATCCGCTTTGGTTAGACTACGGACGCGATAATTATGCAGGCGTAACGTGGAGTAATGTCCCCGCTACCGATGGTCGTCGTTTGTTCATAGGCTGGATGAGCAACTGGGATTACGCCAATGAAACCCCTACTGAAAACTTCCGTAGCGCGATGACCGTTGCCCGCGTTTTGCGTTTGGTACATAACGGCGAGCACTTAGTAGTCGCCAGTGAGCCCGTAAAAGAGTTGGAGAGCTTGCGTCGTGAAGCAGTGCTTTTAGGTGATAAAACACGTACCAACACCTCCGATGCTATAACTTTTGAAAACTTCTTGCCCAATAATCAAGGCGCTTATGAACTTACTTTCACGGTAACCCCTAATGAAACAGATAGTTTTAGCTTTGCCCTTGAGAACGCCAAAGGTGAAACTATTAAATACCTATTTGATGGCGCTACCAAAACCCTATCGGTAGACCGCAGCAAGAGCAGTGTAGCTTTCAATGCCAACTTCGCCGAAACGCTTATCAAAGCACCAATGGTAGCTAAGAAAAGCTATACCGTACGCTTGTTAGTAGACAAAGCCTCAACCGAGCTCTTTGTGAACAA
>CAUQUO010000004.1:0-109520 GCA_963521335.1 uncultured Capnocytophaga sp. | reverse complement strand
TGGCCTCGTGGCGCAACTGAATAGCGCATCTGATTACGGCTCAGAAGGTTACAGGTTTGAATCCTGTCGAGGTCACAAAAGCCCTAACAACTGTTAGGGCTTTTGTATTACTACCCTTATCAAAAAATACTTCCAAAAACTGAAAAAATATCCATCATTAATTGCTAATTATGAATTAATTTGTACCTTTGCAAGAATTTTTAAAGGTAAGCGCATTCATAATAATGGAAAATCCTGTATTGCATTTAAAAGAAGTATCAGTATATCAAAAAAATAACCTCATCCTCTCAAATGTAAATCTCACTATTGGGAAAGGTGAATTGGTATACCTTATCGGTAAAACGGGCTCAGGAAAAAGTAGCTTAATCAAGCTACTCTACGGCGATTTGCCCCTCACTCAAGGGCAAGGTAAAGTAGTAGGATTTAACCTTAAAAAACTTACCGAAAAAGAAATCCCCCTCCTTAGACGTAAGTTAGGTGTAGTCTTCCAAGATTTTAAACTACTTACCGATAGAAATGTCCATAACAACCTCGCCTTCGTCCTAAAAGCTACAGGATGGACAGATAAAGAAAAAATACAACAACGCATAGATGAAGTCCTTGCCAAAGTCAAAATGCAAAACTCTGGTTTCAAGTTCCCTCACGAACTATCAGGCGGTGAACAACAGCGAATCGCTATCGCACGAGCCCTCCTAAATAACCCCGAACTCATCCTAGCAGATGAACCCACAGGTAACTTAGATCCCGAAACCAGTGTAGAAGTAATGCAAGTCCTCAAAGAAATCAACGCTTCAGGCCGTACCATATTAATGGCTACACACGATTATGCACTCATATTGAAATTCCCTTCCAAAACCCTAAAATGCGACGGAGAACGCATCTTTGAAGTAGTACAACGAAGAGTATAATTAGCAACTCGCTAATTTGCTAATTCACTAACTTGCTAATTAAATTAATATATGGCGATAAAAATACTTGCAAACGACGGTATTTCCAATTCAGGAAAAGAAGCCTTAGAAAAACAAGGTTTTGAAGTAATCACTACTAAGGTAGCTCAAAACCAATTGATAGATTATATAAACAAACACACTATTGATGTACTCTTAGTGCGCTCAGCTACACAAGTACGCAAAGACATTATCGATGCTTGCCCATCTCTCAAACTCATCGGTAGAGGAGGAGTCGGTATGGATAATATAGATGTAGCTTATGCTCAAAGCAAGAACCTATATGTGATTAATACCCCAGCTTCTTCAGCAAACTCAGTAGCTGAACTCGTGTTTGCACACCTTTTCAGCGGGGTGCGCTTCTTGCACGATGCCAATCGCAATATGCCTTTGGAAGGCGATACTCAGTTTAACGAACTTAAAAAAAACTATACCAATGGCACTGAATTGCGCGGTAAAACTATAGGTATCATAGGTTTTGGGCGTAGTGGTCAAGCTGTTGCACGCATCGCTATCGGTTTAGGAATGCATGTACTAGCTTACGACCCCAAAGTAGAAGAAGCCGTGATAACACTCGACTTTTTCGATGGACAAACACTTCCTTTTACAATCAAAACAGTAGAAAAAGAACGCCTTTTGATGAACTCTGATTTTATCACACTCAACAATAGCCCCGCACAAGGAGGTTATGTACTAGATACCCCTGAGTTCAACCTGATGAAAGACGGTGTAGGTGTGATAAACTTAGCACGTGGAGGAGCCCTTAATGAACTAGCCCTTATTGAAGCCTTAGAACACGGAAAAGTAGCCTTTGCAGGATTAGATGTATTCGAAAATGAACCAACCCCAGCTATACAAGTGTTGATGCATCCACAAATATCACTTACACCTCATATAGGCGCCGCTACCAATGAAGCTCAAAACCGTATAGGTACAGAACTCGCTTCACAAATTGCAACCTTATTAAAATAATTATATAATATGGCAGGAATTTTAGACTTTTTAGGAGGTGATAACCTTCAACAGCTTATCAAAGGATTAAGCGAGAAAACAGGTATTTCTACCGATAAAGTAGGCTCAGTAATGGACTCACTTAAATCAATGGTGGGTAACGCCGAAGGTAGCGAAATCCTCAATAAGCTTACAGGCGACGGTAAAGCGTCTACCTTGAATGCTATCAGTGAGAAAACAGGTGTTTCTCTTGACGGAGTGAGTAATATTTTCCAGAATTTAACCCCTATGATTTCTAACTTTTTCTCAGGTAAAGGAGGAAATATTGGCGAAATGATTACTTCTTTCTTCGACAAGAACAAAGACGGCAATGTAATGGATGATTTAATGGGAGGTTTAGGAAATCTCTTTGGAGGAAATAAATAATAATTCTCATACACTAAAAACTTATATTACTTTGGCAAAGTTTTTGCGCTCTGCCAAAGTAATTTTTTTGTCTATTTATGACTGATGAATACTTTATGCAAAGAGCTTTAGAAGAGGCGCAACTCGCTTTTGAAGAAGACGAAATTCCTGTGGGAGCTATTATTACTATTGATAATAGAATTATCGCTAAGGCTCATAACCTTACCGAGCGACTAAATGATGTAACAGCTCACGCCGAGATGCAAGTTATTACAATGGCAGCTCACTATTTGGGAGGAAAATATCTTACAGGGTGTACTATGTACATCACTTTAGAACCTTGTGCAATGTGTGCAGGAGCTCTATATTGGAGTCAGTTGATGCGCTTGGTCTATGCAGCCGATGACCCTCATAGAGGCTTTAAAACAATGGGCGGTCAATTGCATCCTAAAACCGAAATCGTTACAGGGATATTAGCCCAAGAAGCAACTACCTTGTTAAAACAATTCTTTCAGCAGAAAAGAAAATGATAAAAACACTCACATTCATAACAATCTTTCTTTTGGGGATGGAAGCTCTTTCTTCCCAAACGATAGATACATTGAAGGTGAAAGATACTATATTGGAAGGTATTTCTCCTGAAAGAGAAGCTAAAAATAAGGTATTTTATGAAAAAATAAAAGACTTTTTTGCTAGGTATAAACTTACTAAAAATCTGAATAATCTTATTGTAGTTGAAGAGAGAATAAATTCTACTACATCTTCTTCAACTACTGTTATTCCCCCTAAAAAAGTATCTTCTTATCAGGGGAAAATCATTAGGAATATAGTAATAACAACTTTGGATCCTTTTGGGTTTGATGAAAAGGATTTGACTAAAGCACCTCGTACGCGTTTAGAACGTTATGGCAATGCACTACACGTGAAGACCCGAGAGAGCACTATACGCAGGTTTCTTCTCTTTAAAAAAGATACTCCTTTAGATACTTTGTTGCTCAGCGAAACAGAACGTGTGTTGAGAAACCAGCGGTATGTACGTAGGGCACAGGTGAAAGCTCTTGCCATAGAACACTCACAAGACTCAGTAGATGTAGAGGTAAATGTACTTGATAGCTGGTCGATGTATTTTGATGGTGATCTTGCAGGTAATAGGGGATGGACGCGCCTTACTGAACAAAATTTGTTTGGGGTCGGACACGAGTTATCGGTTATTTATCAGCAGTATTTTTCGGGGGTTGCAAATAATGGCAAGGGATTTAGTTATGCCCTACGCAATATAAAGAATACTTACATCAATGTGCGAACTTCTTATTATAGTGATTACGAGAATTATTATTCAAAAAGCCTATATGTAGAGCGCCCTTTGTATTCGCCATTGGCACGCTGGTCGGGGCGAGTGGAGTATTATGAGAATAGGTATCAAGATGAAGGGGTGAAACAAGGAGATTCGTTGTATATCCCTACGTTGAAAACTAAAACCTTTGATGTATTTGGCAGTTGGGTGTTTCCTTTAAAGAATGAGAAAAACAAGCAAATACGCAACTTTATTACAGCGATGAGAGTTCGCAATATTAGCTATTTTGAAAAGCCTACTACTGATATAGACCCGCAACATTATTATGCTAATGAACATCTTTTTCTCACACAATTCAGTTTGAATAGTACGGGGTTTATAAAAGATCGTTATATATTTAGGAATGGCGATGTAGAAGATGTGGGAGTGGGGCATTCAGTTTTTTTAACTTCGGGGGTGTTGTGGAAGAAGGGGAATACACTTCCTTATTTAGGGGTAGGCTTTTCGCGGGCACGCTATACTCATAGAGGTTATTTTTCTATAAATACAGAATTGGGAACTTTTTTTGAAGGGAATGATACACGTGAGACTGTATTTAGAGGGGAGACAACGTATTTCAGCAAATTATTCAATATAGGAGATTGGCATTTTAGGCAGTTTTTGCGTTCTTCATTTGTATTGGGGCTCAATAGGAATATTTATCAGAGGGATAGGATAAATCTCAATGGAGCGAATGGTATATTGGGTTTCAGCAGTAGTGAAGTGTATGGCACGCGCAAGTTGGTACTTACCTCACAAACGCAAGTTTATGCGCCATTTCAGTTTATAGGTTTCAGGTTTAGTCCGTTTTTATCAGCGGATTTAGGTTTCATAGGGAGGGATCGGACTTCTTTTTTTACGACAGAGTTGTATTCAAAAATATCAGTAGGTTTTTATATTTCGAATGATTATTTGCCTTTTGGAGCGATACAATTTTCTTTTGGTTATTACCCCAACATTCCTAATACAGGAAAGAATATCTTCAAATTTACAGGGGTAACGAATGATGATTTCAGGTTACAGAGTTTTTCGCAGCGATTACCTGCCATAGTGCCTTTTAAATAGAGGGAACTATTTTTTTTGTTTTTCTTGGGATTAGTAGTATATTTTTCTTTAAAAATGTTTTTTTGTAGTTTTTAGTAATTAGTGATTGAGTGTTGAGTAGGTATAGGGTAGGTGTATCGTGGGTATAGTTGAGGAATAGGGTAGGGGGAGGAGAAAAATTTTCTGTGGGAGGTCAGAATTATCAGGTTCTGACAAAATGGCATATAAGAGGTAAAAATAATAATAATGGCAATGTTTTTGCTTTTTTGAATTGAAAGGTTTATCTTTGCGCGCTTTTCAATATAAAAGCAAGTAAAAAGAATTGTAAAAACACAGAGAATTGAATAAAGAAATATCATCAAATCAGCTTATTAGTGATATAATAGCTGGTATAGAGAAGGTAAAAGGTACAGATATTACCATTATGGATTTGCGTGAGGTAGAGAATGCTGTGTGCGATTATTTTATATTGTGCAGTGGGTCTTCAAACACGCAAGTATCGGCCATATCGGGGTCGGTACAGAAAATAGTAAGCCAAGCGGAGGGTCATATACACCCTTGGCACGTAGAAGGGGAGAGCAATGCAGAGTGGGTGCTTATAGACTATGTAGATGTAGTGGTGCATATCTTCCAGAGCAGAATACGAGAGCATTATGACCTAGAGGGTCTTTGGGGAGATGCTAAATTTATCAACTTAGAAACACACTATTAATATGTCAGATAACAAGAGTAGCGGAAATCGATTTTCGGCCTATTGGCTCTATGCTGTATTATTGGCCATTTTGTTGGCTTTTAATTTCTATTCGGGTCCTGGTTTTTGGTCACAAACCAAGGAAATACCTCAATCTAAATTTGAGGAGTATTTGGCCAATGGAGATGTATCTAAAATCATCATTTTAAACAGGAAAGAAGCTAATGTATTTCTTACGCCAGATGCACTTAAAAAAGAGGAGCATAAGGATGTAAAGCCAAAAGATAAGTCGTTGTTGCAAGGGGGAAAAGATTTGGAAGTACCTCAGTACAAGTTTGAATTGGGTGATTTGAGCAATTTTGAAAATCGATTTGATCAGATAGTAAAAGACAACAATCTAAGTACGACGAGAGAGAACAAGACACAGGAGAATGTATTCAGTGATTTACTGGTAACACTTTTGCCATTTGTACTTATTTTGGGTATATGGATTTATGTGATGCGCCGTATGGCAGGAGGAGGTGGTCCTGGAGGGATTTTCAGTATAGGGAAATCGAGGGCACGTGTATTTGACGAGAAGAAAGAAACGCGTGTAACTTTTCAAGATGTAGCAGGGCTTGAGGGAGCGAAAGAAGAAGTGCAAGAGATCGTAGATTTCTTGAAGAATCCGGATAAATATACCTCATTAGGAGGGAAGATACCACGAGGAGCTCTTTTGGTAGGGCCACCGGGGACAGGGAAGACGCTTTTGGCGAAGGCAGTAGCAGGAGAGGCGCAAGTACCATTTTTCTCGCTTTCGGGGTCGGATTTTGTGGAGATGTTTGTAGGGGTAGGAGCCTCACGAGTGCGAGACCTCTTTAAGCAAGCGAAAGAAAAATCGCCAGCAATCATTTTTATAGATGAGATAGATGCCATAGGGAGAGCACGAGGCAAGAATGCAATGACAGGAGCTAATGATGAGCGTGAGAACACGTTGAACCAGCTTCTTACAGAGATGGACGGCTTTGGTTCGCACACTAATGTAATTGTATTGGCGGCGACCAACCGTGCAGATATACTCGATAAAGCATTGATGCGAGCAGGGCGTTTTGACCGTCAGATTTATGTAGATTTGCCGAATTTGAATGAACGCAAGGAAATATTTCAGGTGCATTTGCGACCTATAAAAGTGTCGGAGACATTGGATATAGACTTTTTGGCGAAGCAAACTCCAGGTTTTTCGGGGGCAGACATAGCCAATGTATGTAATGAAGCGGCATTGATAGCGGCACGTAAAGGCAAGACAGCAGTGAGCAAGCAAGAGTTTTTGGATGCTGTGGATAGGATAGTAGGAGGACTTGAAAAGAAGACTAAGATACTTACACCAGAAGAGCGCAAAGCGATAGCCTTTCACGAGGCAGGACACGCGACAGTGAGTTGGCTTTTGGAGCATGCAGCCCCTCTTGTGAAAGTGACAATTGTACCACGAGGGCAGTCATTGGGAGCGGCGTGGTATTTGCCAGAAGAGCGCCAGATAGTACGCACAGAGCAGATACTTGACGAGATGTGTGCGGCTTTAGGAGGGCGAGCTGCTGAGAAAGTGATATTCGACAAAATTTCTACAGGAGCCCTTAGTGACCTTGAAAAAGTAACTAAGCAAGCTCGGGCAATGGTAACTATTTATGGGTTGAATGATAAAATAGGGAACTTAACCTATTATGATTCGGCACAGGCAGACTATGGTTTTACGAAGCCTTATAGTGAAAAGACAGCTCATTTGATAGATGAGGAGATATCTAAAATAATAGAGACACAATACCAGCGCGCTATTACGATTCTCACCGATAATAAAGAAAAGCTCACCACTTTGGCGAATTTGCTTTTGGAGAGAGAAGTGATATTCCGCGATGATCTTGAGAATATATTTGGCAAGCGAGCCTTCAAAGAGCCACACGAGGTGCTTGAAGAAGAAGTAAAATGAAAGTAACATCGCAAATAAAAGAGCCTATCAGGGAGGAAATGGAGCTTTTTGAGCAGAAGTTTCGTGGCTCGATGTTGTCTAAAGTAGCGCTTTTAAACAGGATAACATATTATATAGTAAACCGCAAAGGGAAACAGATGCGGCCTATGTTTGTATTTCTGGTAGCAAAGATGGTATCGGGGGGGCGTGTAGAAGAGCGTACATATCGAGGAGCTTCGGTAATAGAACTCATACACACGGCAACTTTGGTACACGATGATGTAGTAGACGACAGCAACAAGCGCAGAGGCTTCTTTTCTATTAATGCCTTATGGAAGAACAAAATAGCTGTATTGGTAGGAGATTATTTACTCTCTAAGGGATTGTTGCTTTCGATAGACAATGGAGATTTTGACCTCTTGCAGATTATCTCGGTAGCTGTGAGAGAGATGAGCGAAGGAGAGCTATTGCAGATAGAAAAAGCGCGAAGGCTGGATATAGTAGAAGAGGTATATTATGAGATTATCAGGCAGAAGACAGCTACCCTTATAGCGGCGTGTTGTGCTATGGGAGCTTGCTCGGTAGCCCCAGATAAGACAGAAATCATAGAGAAGATGCGCCTTTTCGGAGAATATATAGGGATGGCTTTCCAGATAAAAGATGACCTTTTTGATTATACAGAAGAAGCGATAGGAAAACCTACAGGGATAGATATCAAGGAGCAAAAGATGACACTTCCGCTTATTTATGTGTTGAATACTTGTACAGAAGAAGAGAAGAAATGGCTTATCAATTCGATAAAGAACCACAATAAGGATAAGAAACGCGTAAAGGAAGTGATACACTTTGTGAAAACACATCAGGGATTGGAATATGCTACAGCAAAGATGAAGGAATTTCAGCAGAAAGCGATAGATTTGTTGGATAGTTTCCCCTCATCACCTTATAAAGACTCACTATTGTTGATGGTGAATTACGTTATCGATAGGAATATATAAAAATTGAAGGTTTGAGAGGAAAAATCTTTTGAGAGGCTTATTCTCAAATAAAAAAAATAAACATAAAGAGATGGTAAGAAAAAACTTATCATCTCTTTATTATTTTGTTATTATTTACTATCTTTGCCCCTTAATTAATTAAGCATATACACATAACGAATGAAAAACATCCGTAATTTCTGCATTATTGCACATATCGACCACGGCAAGAGTACTTTAGCCGACCGTTTGCTCGACTTTACCCAAACCGTTTCAGAACGCGAAAAACAAGACCAACTTTTGGACAATATGGACTTGGAGCGCGAGCGTGGTATTACAATCAAAAGCCACGCTATCCAGATGGAATATGTGTACAAAGGCGAAAAATATATTCTCAACCTTATAGATACCCCAGGTCACGTGGATTTCTCTTACGAGGTATCGCGTTCCATCGCTGCTTGTGAGGGAGCACTCCTCATTGTAGATGCTGCTCAAAGTATTCAGGCACAAACGATTTCTAATCTCTACTTGGCGCTCGAAAACGACCTTGAAATCATTCCCGTACTCAACAAAATAGACCTACCGAGTGCTAACCCCGAAGAGGTGAAAGACGATATCGTAGACCTATTAGGTTGCTCACCCGATGAGATTATCCCAGCCAGTGGAAAGACCGGCTTGGGCGTAGAGGCGATTTTGGAGGCAATTATCGAGCGTATTCCTGCCCCTACTGGCGACCCTAAAGCCCCACTACAAGCATTGATTTTCGACTCGGTGTACAACTCATTCCGCGGAGTGGAAACCTACTTCCGTGTGATGAATGGCGAAATACGCAAAGGACAGAAAATCAAATTTATGTCCAACGGCAAAACCTATGATGCCGACGAGGTGGGTACGCTCAAACTCAACCAAGTACCCAAGCAGGTTATTAGCACTGGCGATGTGGGGTACCTTATCACTGGTATCAAAGATGCGCGAGAGGTGAAAGTGGGGGATACTATTACCTCGGCAGTAGACGGTTGTACAGAAGCCATTGACGGTTTTGAGAACGTAAAACCAATGGTATTTGCAGGAATTTATCCAGTAGACACCGAAGATTACGAAGAGTTGCGCACCTCAATGGAAAAACTTCAACTAAACGACGCCTCGCTCGTGTTTACCCCCGAAAGCTCTGCTGCTTTGGGCTTTGGCTTCCGCTGTGGATTCTTGGGTATGCTACACTTAGAGATTGTGCAAGAACGCTTGGAACGCGAATTTGGTATGACCGTGATTACCACCGTGCCCAACGTAAGTTACCACGCCTTTACTAAGAAAGAACCCGAAAAAGCGATTATCGTAAATAACCCTTCTGACCTTCCTGACCCTTCTAAATTAGACCGCGTGGAAGAGCCTTATATCAAGGCGAGCATCATTACCAAATCGGATTTTATAGGTCAGGTGATGTCGCTCTGTATTGAAAAACGCGGTGTTATCACCAATCAGCACTACCTCACCCCTGAGCGTGTGGAGCTGAACTTTGATATGCCTCTTGCCGAAATTGTGTTTGACTTCTACGACCGACTTAAAACAGTGAGCAAGGGCTATGCCTCATTCGACTATTCGCCTATTGGAATGCGCGCTTCTAACCTTGTGAAAGTGGATATCCTTATCAACTCACAATCGGTAGATGCGCTCTCTGCTCTTATTCACGCCGATAATGCTTATAATATAGGTAAGAAGATGTGCGAGAAGCTCCGCGAGCTGATCCCGCGCCAGCAGTTTGATATTCCTATTCAGGCAGCTATTGGGGCTAAAATCATCTCTCGCGAGACTATCAAAGCCCTCCGTAAAGACGTTACTGCTAAATGTTATGGGGGTGATATCTCTCGTAAGCGTAAGCTCTTAGAGAAACAGAAAGCCGGTAAGAAACGTATGCGTCAAGTGGGGAACGTAGAGATACCACAGAGTGCGTTTATGGCGGTGTTGAAGTTGAATGATTAGTGAATAATGAAATATGATAGAAGAAAAATTTACACCTGCTGTTATGGAATTTCCTAAGCCTGATTTAAAAATGAAGGCTGAAGAAAAAAATATGACAACAACAATAGACTATTCTGTAGTTGTCCCTAGTTCAGAAAGAAAAGACTTTTTTCTACAGATAAGAGCTAGCCAAATTCAGGAAATAAGAGAAATATGTAGCAATGCAAAGGAAAATAATTATCTTGAGATATTACTTTTTTTTGCTTCAGCTCTTATAGGTAGTAGTGTTTGTGCTTTTTTCTCAGATTTGAAGATTTCAGATTTTTGGGGAATAATAAATTTTGCTATTTTTCCTTGTATTTTCGTCTTTATACTTACTGCATATTTCTTTTTAAGAAAAGAAAATAATAAATCTTTAAATGATATAAAAGAACAAATTTTTAAAAAGTTACCAGATCCTAAACAAGAAAAATGAATATAGATAATCTTAGCACTCAATTATTGTTTACAACTTTTCCCATTTGGGTTGAGTATGAAAACGGAAATAGTACTTTTGGTACAGGATTTATTTTTAACTACAAAAAGGAAGATAATGTTTTTATTCCTTTTTTAATAAGTAATAATCATGTTATTAAAAACACATCTAATAGAATAATAACAGAATTTGTTGAACTTACTGATGATGGTGTTCATATTAAGGATAGAATAAAAATTGAGATAGACAAAGAATACCCTAAATTTTTTAATGAAAGTCTTGATATAACAGCTATCCCCATATATCCAATTATTGATCAAATTTTATCATCTAATAAGAAAATCTTGTATCGCTCTATAGATAATAATCTAATATTAGAAAAAGAACAAGCAGAACAATTGTCTGCTATCGAAGAGGTTACATTCATAGGTTATCCTAATGCAATGTATGATTTTAAAAATATGTTACCAATAGTAAGGAAGGGGATAACAGCAACTCCTATTTGGAATAATTTCGATAATAAAGAAAAATTTCTCATTGATGCTGGCGTATATCCTGGTTCAAGTGGTAGTCCTGTCTTTATTTTCAATCAAGGAAGCTATCTTGATAAGGATACTGTTGTTATAGGTGATAGACTAATTTTTGTGGGAATGATATCTGAAAGCGTTATCAAAAATAATAACAAAGATAATTTCCCTTATTTTTTAGGTATAGGAACAGTTCTAAAATCAAAAGCAATAGAATCTTTTTTAGATGAAATAGTAAAAAATCAATTAAAGTAAATATTATTTCTTCCCAATAGCTAATAAATTATTTTGAGGAATAATACAGAAATTGACTAACCATTTAAACTTATATTTTATGCCTGTAAAATACAATGCAGTAGAGCGTAAGAATCTGTTGGATAAAACGGCTGCTCCCAAGTTTTATACCAGTGCCAAAGCCGATGGAGAAATCTCTTTAAAGGCTCTTGCCAAAGAAATTGCTCAAAATAGCACTACTGTATCGGATACAGATGTATTGGCTGTGCTTAACGACCTTACCAAAGTGCTTGTTAGGCACCTATCAGAGGGCGAAATCGTGAAGTTGGGCGACTTTGGTAACTTCCAAATTACCCTTACCAGCGAGGGCGCTCCTTCTGCAGAGAAGTTCACTGCTTCACACATCAAGGGTAACAAAATTCAGTTCCGCCCAGGTGCAGACCTCCGCGATATGCTCAAAACCGTTAAGTACGCAAAAATACAAGAAATAACCTCTCTTATCACACCTATATATGTGTAAGTTTGCAGGTATATACTGGTAACGCGACAGATTATATATACTCTTAAGAAAAAGTAAATAGATATTTCTAATACTATGTGCATGGGACGAATTAAAAGAAATCGCTACAAAATATATGGGAAAGTATATTGTAGGAAACTTAAATATTGGTTAAACGAAGAATATGAGAATAAACAACAGGTTGATTGGAAAACTGTAAGTATTATTTCTACCATATTATTATATTTCATAGGTATCTTATATATATCATCTTTACTTGGACAATTTGGAATTTCCTATGAATTAGATTTTAATATACAAGATATTATTACCGTTCTCTATGAAAAGGCTCTTGTGCATTTTTTTGCTATAAATATGTATATTTATTACCTTTCAATTGTTATAATTCCATTCATACTTTTTTATGACAAAAAGAAAATGAAAATCTTTAGAGATATAAAAAAGAAGAAATGGATTAGTTTATTAGAGATTGTGTTTTTAACTTTTTTTTTATTTTTAATATTATATCTCCCTTATAAAAGAAAGGAATTATCTTTTTGGGAATTAAGTTCAATATTAGCTTTTTTTATTTTTATATCATATATATGGAAGTTTCGTGAAAGAAGACATATAACTTTGATTCTAATATTAAGTGGGGTAACTTATACATCTTATCAATTAGGGAAAATAGAAGCTAAAATGATAAGAAGAGATAAGTCTACTTTTAACATTATATTAAAAGACGGAACACAAATTTTAAAAGAAGGTGATTCTTGCAAGTATTTTATTTATAAAACTGATAAAAACATATATATTTACAATGAATATATAGAAGAAGTAGAAAAATATTCTACATCTGAAGAACTAAAAAGCTCTTTTACATTTCCTAATACAAAAAAATAAATCTCTTAATAACAATACACTATAAATCTTTGAACTAAGAAAAATATTATCAGATACCCTTTTTAAAAAGGAAAAGGCGCTTATTAGTCAATCATAATTTAAGTGTGTTTCTGATAAACTAAAAATTGAGCTCTTACAGCTTTCTAATAATGTAAAACTAACTATGATACATTTTGAAGATATTATAAACGAATTTTAAAAAGTAATAAATCGTATGCCCATCCTCATTGGAAACAACCTCTTTATCGAAGAGCTCCCAGTAGATTACAGTGGTAAAATATTAGATCTCAACCCTTATATTGCACCACTAAATGCATTTTTTGATAATATGGGAGTGTGAGCCACACAAGCAATTATGGGAGTAATGGGAATAATGGGAGTAATGGGAGTGTGAGCATTTACAGCTTGGTAATGTTGTAAGACAAATTGAGATATGTTTTGAAAATGTTATAAACGAATTTTAAAAAGCTATAAATCCTATGCCCATCCTCATTGGCAATAACCTCTTTATCGAAGAACTCCCAGTAGATTACACTGGGAAGCTATTAGATCTCGACCCTTATATGGCACCGCTAAATACATTTTTTGATAATATGGGAGTGTGAGCCACACAAGCAATTATGGGAGTAATGGGAATAATGGGAGTGTGAGCATTTACAGCTTGGTAATGTTGTAAGACCAACTGAGATATGTTTTGAAAATGTTATAAACGAATTTTTAAAAGCTATAAATCCTATGCCCATCCTCATTGGCAATAACCTCTTTATTGAAGAATTCCCAGTAGATTACAATGGGAAGCTGTTAGATCTCGACCCTTATATTGCACCGCTAAATACATTTTTTGATAAGTTGGAGGTAGCATGTGTTAGGGAGTGCTGTGGTATTCAGGCGTTTTCGTTTATGCCTGAGGATATCCACAAGGCACTTGTAGGACTCTCTGCCGAAACTATTATAACACAACTCAAAGCTATGCAAACAGCTATAGAGGAACAATGGTGGTACAACACTGTAGGCAGCACTATTCTAAACAATAATTTCGATAGAAAAGTATTTTTGCAACTGTTGGCACATATGATAAAAACTATTGAAAGAAATATTGTTTTTTAGGAGAATAGTTATAATTTTGCAGAAAAATAACAATACACTTATGGACTTTTTAACAGGAAAACCACTATCCGACACTATTTATGATACCCTTTTTAAGGCAGAAAAGGAACTTATCATCATTTCGCCTTATATTCAGCTGGGTGATTACCTCAAAGACAATATCTTTAAGCAACACCTCCATAACTCCAAACTACATATACTTATTGGTTTTGGTAAAAACGAACACAACAAAGAGCGCAGTTTCAAAAGGGAAGAAATAGAATACTTCTTGAATTTCCCAAATATTACTATTGTTTACATACCTGAATTGCATGGCAAATATTATGCGAACGAAAAACAGTCGGTCATTACCTCTATGAACCTTATGGACTATTCCTTGGTAAACAATGTAGAGTTTGGCGTACTTGCCGAAAAAGCCCTCACCGACCTTGTGAACAAAAACAACTTCTTCGAGACTTCCAAAAATACCATTATGAGTGTGCTCGACAGCGGTTACACTATCTTTGCCAAACGCCCTAACTACAACAAGAAATTTTTAGGTCTGGCAAAGGACTATGTAGGCTCTACTATACATTTGGATTTGGTAGATGATGTACTCTCAAACAGAGCTGTGAAGCCTATCCGTTACTCTTCTTTTGTGCCTGAAAACTATGTAAATGCGGAAAACAGACAACGCACAGAAAGAGAGCCTGCACCTGAAAAGGTAGTACAAGAGGAGGCACCACAAGCTACAACACAAGAAACAGTACAACCTATTGCACAAGCTGCTCCACAAGAAAAGAAAGGACATTGCATTCGTTGTAACACAGCTATTCCTTTAGACCCACTGAGACCTCTATGTTATAGTTGTTATCAGGAGTGGGCGAAGTATGGTAATCGTTTTTATGAAGAAAAGTACTGTCATTGTTGCGGTGAAGAGAAAAAAGTAACCGTAGCAACGCCTTTGTGTTATAGTTGCTATGCCAAACAATCATAAAATAAAACAAATGTCCCAATTCATTACTCAAAAAGACCAAATCATCGCCCAAATGCGAGAGGAACTCTCAACAACTATTGAGGAAGACCGCTATTATACAGAAGAAAATATCACCGATTGTAACACTTATTTGGAGGCTTTCTTGGCTAAATTAGAAAAAGCTGACCAAGCCACAGACAAACAGACTTACCTCGCAGAAGCTATACAAACCCTCTGCGAGCAACTCTCTACTTTTAATAACCCAGAGGAAGAAGAAATGCCTGAATTCCTTTGGGGATTTTTGTATCTTGGCTATACCAAAGAGCTTACTGACTTTATTCGTGAAGCTGCCTTGGCGTATGGCTTTAAGCCTATCCCTACAGTAATAGATTTGTATTATTGCAGGGTGGAAATAGGTGGTTTTGATTGGTTTTCAGTAGTATTAGGAGGTATAGAAGAGGAAAACTTTGCGTGTTTGGATTATAATCCTAATACACATCAATTCTATTATGATGAAAACCCTTATGGCGACCCTTTTCCTCTACCTCTTTACAATGTACAAGTAAAACCTGACTATAGTGAACTATCTTTTGAAGTGCTTTCAAGAGATAAACTTCAACACCTCTGCTTCTTGGCGCAATATCCATCGGATAAGGTGTGGATTAAAGCTATTTACGATTTGCATACTAAGCAAGTACTCTTAACCAAACGTGAAAAACACTGGAGTAGTATCACATTGGTTACTGAAAATGGCAAAGTGAGTGAACTGGGGGCTACTCAGTATAATAATGAGGGAAATATTATACCTCGTGCTGAAGAGGGCGGTGGCTTTAGTGTATTTACTATGGGAATCAATGAAGAGAACAAACTGCAAAGTCGCAATGAAATTGCTGATACAAAGATTCTGTTTGAAAAAACATTTTTTACCAATCCCCGTGAAGAAGAATGGCGACTCTATGAACTTCAGCATATTGCTATACAAAAAGGAGTAGTAACCATTACTTCTACTGATGTAGTTAGAACACGTGACGAAAATTGGCAACTGATAACCGGAACTATCACTCCTATAAGCCTCAGTTACGAACTGAAAAACAGCGAGTTTGTATTGAATTTTATCCAAGAAGTAATCAATACAACTGAATGAGAGAGATTATAAAAATAGAGATATTGTTATTATAGGGAAAAAATAGTATATTTTTCAGTTAAAGCATATTTTTATATAGAGAAAAGGGATAGATATATTGTGGGTATACCATAGTTATAAGGTGGGGGAGGAGAAAAAAATCTGTTTTGAGATTTGTATGTTTTACTTAAAGAAAAAAGCATGAAACACATTACCCAGAAACTAAGAGAGCGCAAAGAGCAACACGCTTTGCGCAGTTTGCAACAACGCACATTTACTACAGACTTCTATTCTAATGATTATATAGGTTTCAGTACACATAAAGGTATAGAATTGCGTATTAAAACGCTTACAGAAGAGAAGAAGATGCCTCATGGTGCTACGGGGTCACGCTTGTTATCGGGTAATCTTCCTATTTTTGCAGAGACAGAGCGTTATATAGCTGACTTTCATAATTCAGAAGTAGCTCTTTTGTATAATTCAGGCTATGATGCCAATGTAGGTTTTTTTTCTTGTATAGTAGGGCGAGGTGATGTGATTTTGTTTGACAGCTATAGTCACGCCTCTATACGCGATGGAATATCATTAAGTTTGGCTTCTTCATATAAATTTAAGCATAATGATTTAGATGATTTAGAAAAGCTATTGAAGAAATTTTCTTCTTCTGATAGAACAGTTCTTATTGTAACAGAAACTGTGTTTTCTATGGATGGCGATAGTCCAGATATGTTGAAAATGCTCTCTTTAGCTAAACAGTATGGGGCATATATAGCTGTAGATGAAGCTCATGCTATAGGTGTGTTCGGAGAATATGGCTCAGGAATTATACAATCATTGGGGATAGAAAAAGAAGTGTTTGCTCGTATAGTTACTTTTGGAAAAGGCTTAGGAGCTCACGGGGCAGCTGTATTGGCATCAAGAGAAGTGATAGAATATTTGGTAAACTTTTCACGGTCATTTATCTATACAACTGCTATGAGTCCACATAGTGTAGCTACTATTAGAGCTGGCTATGAACAACTACTTCAAACTGACGCTATAGAGCTACTGCAACATAATATTAGATATTTTAAAGAACAGATAGACAAGTATCAATTAGAAGGTTTTATACCTTCTGAATCGGCTATACAAGCGATCATTGTTAGTGGGAATGACCGAGTAAAAAACCTTGCTGAAAAATTGCAAAAGGAAGGAATGGGGGTATTGCCTATTTTAGCTCCTACTGTACCTGCAGGACAAGAACGATTGCGCATCTGCTTGCATAGTTTTAATACTGAAAAAGAAATAGAAAAGCTAGTGAGATTGTTAGCTCATTAGTTTATATTATTTCAGTAAATGGCTTCTCAATATCAAAGATTTCTTGTAAGAGTTTAGCGGTATATTCAGCATAAAGAGAGAGAACACTAGAGCTTATTTCAGTGTTTTCTTTTTTTTCTATATAGGTGTTAAATGTTATAATCCCGTGTTGTAAACGCTTGAAAGAAAGGTTAGAAGCAAGTATAGGCTCACTGATTTTGAGATGCTGAGAGAGCATATAAGCATAGGTGAGTAGCTGAAAAGCTTTGCCATATTTGATGTCGGTTATCAGATATTCCCAGTCTTTGAGACGTACATCGGCGGGTTCTACAACCCCTGTTTTGTAATCGATGATGTGCAGTTTCCCATTACGTCTATCTACCCGATCTACAATTCCCTTAAGGTTAACCGTAAAAGGTAAATCAGGAGCTTTGAATGCTACTTTTATCTTCTGTTCTAAGTAAAGCACTTCGATAGTAGTTCCTTTGTTTATTTCAGCGAGTTCTATATCTAAAAAGCGATTGATATACTTATTGATAACGTTAAATATAAGCCAGTTTTTCCCTGTCTTAAAGTCTGCATTTTTATAAGCTTCTTCAAAGTTTTTATATATAGTATTTTTTACTTTAGTCTTCATCAGCTGGATGTCTTCCTTGCCTAATACTTTCTTTTGCTGGCAGGGTTCTGTATATAAATCTTCTAAAGTAGCGTGAACAATATTTCCAAAAGTGCGGGCTTCTATAGTTTCCTCTACCTCTGCCTCTTCATAAACTTGTAAGACATTCTGCTCATAGAAAGTAATAGGATTACGTATATAAGTAGTGATAGCTGAAGGAGACAAACCTTTTTCAGCAAGTTCCTTAAGCGCTGAGAATATTGTTTCGTTTTTCTCAATAGAAAGAAGCGGTAAAGTAGCAGGATACACCTCAGGAGCTTTAATTTGGTGTACTATTTTATGAGTAGCTATCTTTTCTGCCAATAATTGCAAAATAAACCTACTTTTCTCTTTGCTTTTAAAACTATTCATTTCTGTATCATAGAACAAATAGGCCTTTTTAGCTCGCTGAAGAATATGATAAAAGTTATAACTATATACAGCATCACGCTCTTTATAGGTTGGTAAGCCCAATTCAAATTTTACATCATAAGGAATAAGAGAGTTGTCGCTTTTGCCTAAAGGTAATACTCCTTCATTTACTGATGTGATAATTACATTTTCAAAATCTAAACTACGGCTTTCTAATACACCCATTACCTGTAGCCCTTCCAGAGGTTCCCCCCGAAAGTTAAGTGTGCTCTTCTGCAAAACATCTAAGTAGAAATGATAAAGCGTTTTTACTGAATTGATATACCCATAGTGTTTCTGAATCTGTTTCAACTGGTTGAAAAGCTCATAAAACCGATAGGCATACTCCTGAATGAGAATATGTAGTGTGTTTTCAGGGTCAATACTATCTTTAAGGCGATAGATAAGGGTAATAGCATTGTCAATAAGAATATCGATAAACTCTTTATCCTTACCCTTATTTTCAGGAAAAAACAATGATAAAACCTCTTGTGAGTCCTCTGCTACCGATTCAAAAAGTTTACTGCGCGTCAGATAAGTGAGATTATGCCCCTTGATATACTCAGAAATTGCTCTTATACTTTCTTCTTTTAATAGTGAATGTGAAAACGGTTGTGAAAGCAAATTTAGCACATCTTTATAGTAATAACTCTTTGAAAGATGCAATCTAAAATAAGTAGTAAACAAATCGTTGAGAGGTGTTTGTTGCAAAGGATACCCCATAGTAATATTCACCGTGGTGTCAGATGCTATAGTTTGTAATATCGGTATCAATAGGTTCTCATCTGCAATGATTAAACCTGTCTTCTCCAATTCACTTCTCGAGATATTTTTTAGAAGGGTGGCTACACTATGCGCTTGATTTACACTTTTAGGCACTCCTGTAAGGTAAAACGCTTTGGCTTCTTGATAATGCCTGCCTATGAATTTAGGCGTATGTGTATTATAATAAGGCCAATCTTTTAGGTATTTACGCAGAAAATACCCCGCATCATGTGCTGGGTTCTCCAGAAAATACCTATCTCCATCCCAATAGATTTCTCCTCCAATATCCATCAATATCGTGTGTATTACCCTTTGTTCTGCCTTAGAAAGAGCATTGAAACCTACAAATATATGAATAGTATCTTCTTCTCTTTGTAAATACTCTGGTAACTTCTCTACTGCCTTTTTAGCAATAAATCCTCCATACCCCTTTCCAAGAGAATCAAGCCTACTGTTCAATGCAAAATAATATTCTCCTAACGACTCCCAAAACTTCAGATACTTCACCTGCATCTCGGTAAGCTCATCCATACCCGACCAGTGTTCTACTTCTTTTAAAGCATGTATATAAGGAAATATCCTATCAGGGTCTACCAAATATTGGTCAATTTCACTGAAGTCTTTTAGAGCTGTTTGCCCCCAGCCGAGGAACTCTTCAAAGCTATCAGGGGTCTCTTTGCAAGTTTTTATATAGCAATCGTAAAACTCAAAAAGCAATGGCAAATTGCTGATAGCCTCTACCCCCGAAATACGTGTAAATAGGTCTGCTATACCTATAAATTCAGGGGAAATAGTAGCGTGCTTTACCTGTTCGGCAAAATGTTTTTTGAGAAAGAGGGCTGGGCGTTTCCCTGTAGTAACAAACACAAGGCGATCTATCTTATCAGAATAGTTTTCTAAAACATCAGCAATAACTTCTTTTAAATACGGCATATCAATTAATATTATGGGGTTATCTCATAAATTCCAAGAAAGGAGGATGTTTTTTATTGTCTGATTTTTTCTCTTTCTCTTGTTTTCTTCTACTTTGGCCAATGAAGGGGCGATGCCATAGTTTCCATATATAACCGATAAAAAATATCAGTAATACGATACCGCAAAAACTATAAATTCCTTTCATCATTATTTTTGAATCAGGAATGTCTGGTACTAATACCAAAAAGGCAACTGCAAAGAGTAGTAGTAAGAAAGGAATAAGAAAATACAATAAAAGTCTTTTTCCCGCTATTTTATAAGTAGTCATATCTCTCCCTATGGTATAGAACACAATTCCTACCCATAGAAAATCAAAAACTACTGCAAATAAAAATGTTACTATTAATGCTACATACGAATTTATATCCTCCAATACCGCTGTGTTATGAGTGTTAATCAGTAAAGAGGTATTTTCAAAAAAGAAAAAAGTTGCCCCAAAAGCAAGAGAGGATATAAAAGCAATGATAGCCATCACAAGAGTATATACTAACCTACCTGATTTAGGTCGCCAGCGCCTTACAAAGAAAATAGTTAGTAAGACCACTAATGCAATGAAAATATAACTGAGTAAAGGACTCATATTTTCCTAATTTGCCAATTCTCTTATTTCATCAACAATCGCACTCCCATATAGCCCAAAGGCAATGCCATTACTCCCAAATAGAAAGCGTGGTGTATCACTACTTCAGGAGCATAAACCACTACTACTGCCAGACCAAAGAGCGCACCCCCTAAGTGAGCTGCATGCCCTAAATTGTCGCCCTGCTGTGGGTTGAACATCATAAATACCGAATAGCCAAAATACAAAGCTCCAAAGATCCAACCCGGTAAGAAGTTTACACTCAATGCTGTAGGATATAAAGCAATAGAGGCAAAGATAATCCCCGATACAGCCCCCGAAGCTCCTATGGCAGAGTAATAAGGCTGACGTTTATAGATGCGCAAACTAAAGATGCTCCCTAGTAGCATTGAACCAAAATAGATGAGCAAGAATAGTAGGTTCCCCATAGAACCGATAATCACATCTTGAAAGAAATAGAGTGAAACCATATTAAAAATCAGATGTTCCCAATCAGCATGTAGGAAACCAGAGGATAACAAACGCACATAATCTCCTTTTTGCACCGCTCCTACATTGAACTTGTAGCGGTTAAAGAAACTCGTATTGCTAAACCCATAATAACTCATCGCTACTGTTGCAATGAGAATAACAACAAAAGTGATATTCATAAGTTCTGTATTTTTATTTTAAATCAACAATAAAATAGTAAGCATAACCACAAAGATAAGCACTAATGGCATACAAAACCGCAACCATTGTTTGTAGTTGATATTTACCATTGTCAGTGAAGGCAATATCAGTCCAGTAGGGGTGATAAAAGCCATTATCCCCATCCCAAAAAGATAAGCATTCACTACACTGTGCCCTTCTACTCCTACAACCGAAGCCAACGACCCTATAATAGGCATCGTCAGCACTGCCATTCCAGAAGAAGAAGATATAAACAAACTGAGTAGCCCAAAAATAAGCATTAGCATTGGCAGAAAGACCATTGGCGACATCCCTTGCACAAGGTCAGTAGCATAATGCAAAATAGTACCCGATATTTGCCCATCGTTCAATATAAACGATACCCCTCTGGCTATCCCTATGATAAAAGCAACACTCAACAAATCACGAGCCCCTGCCATAAATTCATTGATGAATTGCTGTTCACCACAGCGTTGCAAAAATGCAATAGCAATAGCTGCTACCAAAAATAGTGCAGTCATTTCCATAAATCCCCATTCCCATTGCGATACGCCTATAATCATAACCACAAATGACAACGCAAATACTAAGAGTTCTATCTTAGTAGAAAGTTTCAGTGAAGTCGTAGGTCTAGAGCTGTTACAAACGTATATTTCAGGAATGGCTACTCCATAAACAATCGACTTTTCGGGGTGTTTGCGCACTTTTTCAGCATAGCGAATAATATAAATAATGCTTATCGCAACACATAAAACCAAAGCTGTCAAACGAATGCTCAATCCCGATGTCCAATCTACCCCAGCCGCATCAGAAGCTATAATCACCGCAAACGGATTAACAGTTGAGGCCAATGTGCCTGCGTTAGAACCTATGTAAATAACTGCTAATGGCACCATTAGATCGTAACCCGCTGCCAAAAAAATAGGAACTAATATAGGGTAGAATGCAAAAGTTTCTTCACCCAAACCAAAAGAGGTACCTCCTAATGACATAAGTATAGTGATCAGAATAATGAGAATACCCTCACGCCCCTTGAGCTTGTGTGCCAAATAACCTACTCCCATACTTAGAGCCCCCGAATTGTTGAATACCCCTATAAAACCCCCTAATACCAATACAAACAATACAATATCAATAGTCTCATAAATCCCTTTAATAGGGGCAAAAAGCACCGATTTAACACCTTGATAATGCGACTGCGTCTCTACATATGTATTGGGAATTGAGATAGGTTTGCGTATTTTACCCTCTTTGAATTTACTCAACTGAATATTGATACCCAGCTCCTTGAGATGTCCTTCTGTCGCAGGAAGAACATAAGTACTATCACTAGCCCGAACTACAAAAGTATCATCCATTTTATTGTATTGCAAAGTGCTATAAGCTCCTGAAGGTAATAAAAAAGTAAGACTGGCAGCCAAAATAATTACCAGCATCAATACAGTATACGGAGTCGGAAATTTTAGTTTTTTCATTCGTCTTTTTTACTTATATTTCTTCCAATAAGGATACATTCAGGCTACAAAAATAGAAATTCCATAACAAAGAACCAAACGAATGATACAAAAATTAAAACAGAAAAATTTTCTCCCATACCTTCCCTACATTTGCACTATACCTACACTATACCCACACTATACCTACCCCCTACCAAACCTAAAAGTATAAAATACTACAAAAACCCCTTTTTATAGAAAAAAATACTACCATCTTCCCTTTTTATAGAAATCCTTCAAAATGAATCATTCAATAAAATTTGTCTATTCAAGAATTAATTCGTACTTTTGTACTCTAATTACTATCTAATAACTTATGAATAAAATTTTATCACTTATAGCCATAACACTGCTTTGCAATACCATTACCCTATGGGCGCAATCCAATCATCCCATAGAAAGCATTGCCCATAAAAACCTCATCGGCAAATGGACAATTGCTTCCCAGCGATTAGATGAAATGATAATTGCCCTTAGCGAATGCGAACAACAAAGCCATTTCATATTTACAGAAGATGAAATCATAGAAAACTACTACAAAATGTATAACGGAAATTGCGTCATACTAAATACCAATAAAGACCATTATACCGTCCAAGACAACAGAATTATTCACCAAAATGAACCCGATTTAAACAATACCTTTTCTATCAAAGGAGAAGAACTTACCCTCTCTTTTATAGGTAAAGACGAAGATAACAAAGAACATATCGCCGTAATTATTTGCAAAAAAGCTAAACCTATTGAATATATAAAATGATGAAGACACTATTCCTATTACTTTGCATCCCTTTAACCTCCTTTTCCCAAAAACTCTGGACTCTCCATGATTGCTTGCAATATGCCCAAGAAAATAACCTCTCTATAAAACAGTCTGAGGTCGATTTAAAAACTACACAAATCAATAAACTGCAAGCAAAAGCTGCCTTCTTGCCTACAATCAATGGCAACGCTTCTTATAACCTCAACGAAGGAAAAAATATCAACCCCGTAACCAATCAATACGAAAACGCCTTCTTTCAATCTGCCTCAGGAGGAGTAAGCGTAGAACTTACCCTATTTGCTGGCCTTCAGAATTGGCGAAAACTACAACAAGCTCACCTCAACCAGCTCGCAGCCCAATATCAGTTAGATAAAATAAAAGACAATATACAACTGATGATTATCAATGCTTATGGCGAAGTCCTCTCTTATAAAGAACAACTCAAAAACCTTAAAACTCAGATAGAAGTCTCCAAAGAAAGCATCCAGCGCACTACACACCTCATAGAAGCTGGTGCCCTCCCTAAAGGCGATATATACGAAGCCGAAGCTCAAAAACTTACCCAAGAACAACAAGTCATCGCTACCGAAAATGCCTTATTTATAGCTAAAATGGGCTTAGCTCAGCTACTATTGCTCAAAAACTACCAAGATTTCGAAATCGCCGATGCCTCCTTCGACGTTATCAATAACGATATACTAAACAAAACACCACAAGAAATATACCTCCGCGCCAAAGAAATAATGAGCGACATCAAAATCGCTGATACCAATGTCCAATTAGCCGAAACCGCCCTAAAACTCTCTCAATCTTCCTATAGCCCAAGACTCTCTGCACAATGGGGATATAGTAGCCGTTGGTCTAAAAACCAATTACAAGATTTCTGGAAACAACTCGACGCTAATAAAGGAATGTACGCTGGACTATCTCTAAATATCCCTATCCTTAATGGATTCTCTACACTTGGCAATGTAAAACAACAACACCTCAACCTCCAAAAAGCACAATTCGAAAAAACTCAAACCGAACTCACTACCGAGAAAAATATCTATCAAGCATATACCGACGCTACCAATGCTAAAAAACTATACGAAGCTTCACAGAAAACAGTACAAGCAAAACAACAAGCCTTTGAGTATGCTACCCAAAGACATGATGTAGGGCTGATGAATACCTTCGACTTCAACCAAGCTAAATACCAATTCGAAAACGCACAAAACGATACTATAAAAGCTAAATACCAATACATCTTTAAACTCAAAATATTAGAATACTATTTCTCCAGAGTAGTAAACTAATATATTAGTAGATTAACAAATTATTTGTACCTTTGCACCCTCAATCACTATAATAATGACAAATACAGGAAAAATTGAACTAATGGCTCCCGCAGGTAACTTCGAGTCGCTACAAGCCGCAATAGATAATGGTGCTGACTCAGTATACTTCGGGGTAGACCAACTCAATATGCGCGCAAGGGCAAGCATCAACTTCACTATTGACGACCTTGATGAGATTGCTCGCCGTTGTGCCCCTAAGGGTATCCGTACCTACCTTACCCTCAATACTATCATCTACGACCACGACCTCTCTATTATCAAAACACTACTTGATGCGGCAAAAAAAGCAGGACTTACCGCCGTTATCGCTATGGATCAAGCAGTCATTGCCTATGCCCGGCAAATAGGAATGGAAGTCCATATCTCTACCCAAATCAATATCACCAATATCGAAACTGTGCGCTTCTACGCTATGTTTGCCGATACTATGGTGATGAGCCGTGAGCTCAGCTTGCGACAAATTAAAAAGATATGCGAGCAAATAGAAAAAGAGCAAATCAAAGGTCCTTCAGGCAATCTAGTAGAAATAGAAATATTTGGGCACGGAGCACTCTGTATGGCTGTATCAGGTAAGTGTTACCTCAGCTTGCACTCTCACAATTCTTCAGCCAATAGAGGCGCTTGCAAACAAAATTGTCGTAAAAAATATACTGTAATCGACCAAGAAAGCGGTTTCGAAATAGAACTCGATAACGAATATATGATGTCGCCAAAAGACCTCTGCACTATCGACTTCCTCGACCAAGTAATTGATACAGGTGCTAAAGTATTAAAAATTGAAGGCCGTGGGCGTGCTCCTGAGTATGTGGCAACAGTAATTCGTACCTATCGCGAAGCTATTGATGCCTATTACGCGGGTACTTATTCCAAAGAGAAGTTTGAAGGCTGGATAGAAACCCTCAAAACAGTCTATAATCGTGGCTTCTGGGGTGGGTATTATTTAGGCCAAAAGCTCGGTGAATGGAGCGAAAACCCTGGTTCTAACGCTACCCAAAAGAAAGTGTATATTGGGCAAGGCAAACACTACTTCCCTAAAACAGGTATCGCTGAGTTTGCTATTGAAGCCTTTGATATAAAAATAGGCGATAAACTCCTCATCACAGGCCCCTCTACTGGCGTGCAAGAACTTGAACTTACCAGTATGATGGTGAATGATGCCCCTGCCCAGTGCGCTAAAAAAGGCGATTCGTGTACCATTAAAACTGATTTCAGAGTGCGATTATCTGATAAACTTTATAAAATAGTTAAAAATAATTAACAATGAACACACTACAAGCTATTATAATTGCCATTATTGAAGGGCTTACTGAGTATCTTCCTATTTCGTCTACTGCCCACATGGGCTTTACAGCAGCCCTTATGGGAATACCCGATGACGAATATCTGAAAATGTTTCAGGTATCTATACAATTCGGGGCAATCCTATCAATTGTAGTACTCTACTGGCGTAAGTTCTTTAACTTTACTCAATGGCAATTCTATTTTAAATTAGCTTGTGCCGTAGTGCCAGCCCTTATACTTGGCATACTTTTCGATGATAAAATAGAAGCCGTTTTAGGTAACCAAAAAGCCATTGCTATTATGCTAATAATAGGAGGGATAGTCTTATTATTTGTAGACAATTGGTTTAAGAACCCCACTATTCACGACGAAAAGCAAATCAGTGTAAAGAAAGCAGTAACCATTGGCTTTTGGCAATGTTTAGCAATGATGCCAGGCACCTCACGTTCAGCAGCCTCTATCATAGGTGGGATGACCCAAAGACTCACTCGTAAAGCTGCTGCCGAGTTCTCCTTCTTTTTAGCAGTCCCTACAATGCTCGCAGTAACTGTATATTCTGTTTTCTTAAAAAAATGGGGTGTTGCCGAAGAAAAAGGCTATGAACTGATAATGAAAACTAATGAAAGCTTTTGGTTCTTTATTATAGGTAATGTAATTGCCTTTGTAGTAGCTATGATAGCCGTAAAGTTCTTTATTCATATCCTTACAAAATTCGGCTTCAAAGTATGGGGTATCTACCGTATCATTATCGGAACTGCATTGCTTATCTATTTCTCAATAAACTAGCCCTAACACCTGATATCTGGCACCTAAAATGAAAATATTATTTCTAACAATAGCTTTTGTTTGTCTGCTCATTCACTCTCTGAAGGCACAAACAGATAGCTTATCAACAGTAGTAGATACTTTGCCTACTGGGGTTGAAAAGCCTCAACTTAAGCAAGTACTCTTGCCTGCTTCTCTCATTACTTTGGGAGTAATTTCTAATGCTACCTACATAAACCGATATGTGCAACGACACGTTTATAATTACTCTGGCGGACATAAGTTACGTATTGATGACTATATGCAATATGTTCCTATGGCAAGTGTCTTTGCCTTTAGTAATTTAGGCGTAAAAGCTAAACACTCCATTAAAGAACGATTGATTGTAGGGGCTACTGCCTATGCTATAATGGGGGCTTTAGTAAATGGAGTAAAATATACAGCCAAAATACAACGCCCTGATAGTAGTGCTTTCAACTCCTTCCCTTCAGGACATACAGCTACTGCTTTTATGGGAATGGAAATCCTATGGCAAGAGTACAAAGATGAGAATGTATGGGTTGGTATCAGTGGTTATGCCATAGCTACTACTGTAGCTACACTTCGTTTATACAACAATCGCCATTGGATAGGCGATGTATTAGGAGGAGCTGGAATAGGTATCCTGAGTGCAAAAGTTGCTTATTGGCTTTTGCCTTATACTTCAAAACTACTTACACGTAAGCAAAAATCATCTATACAAATGGCTATCTACCCTGTTTATTCTGATGATATGAAAGGTGTAGGGCTAACCTTATTCCACTAAAAAAATAGCTTCTAATGGCAATTATTAACACTATATTAAACAAAGTCCCTCGACCTTGGCTCATTAAATTAAGCTATTGGGTGCGCCCTTTTTTATCTTTCTATCTGCGAGGTAAAAAATATCAAGATCCCATTGACGGAAAAACTTTTAGAAAGTTCTTACCCTATGGCTATGGCAAAACACGTCCCAATGTGCTCTCTCCTTCTACCCTATCATTAGAACGCCATAGATTGTTATGGCTTTATCTTACTCGCGAAACAGACTTTTTTACCAAACCCTTAAAAGTACTGCATGTAGCCCCAGAACAAGCTTTCTATAAACGTTTTAAAAAACAAACTAACCTTGAGTATCTCACAACCGATCTCTATTCGCCTTTAGCCGATGTAAAAGCTGATTTGTGCGCTTTACCCTTTGAGGACGAAAGTTTTGATGTGATATTCTGCAACCATGTATTAGAACACATTCCCGATGATACCCAAGCAATGCGAGAACTCTATCGTGTGATGAAAAAAGGTGGTTGGGGTATCTTCCAAATACCACAAGACTATAACCGAGCTATCACCTTTGAAGACAATACAATTACCGATCCAGAGGAACGCACTCGCATTTTTGGCCAGTACGACCACGTGAGAGTGTATGGAATGGATTATTTCGACAAACTTCGTAGTATAGGTTTTCAGGTCGAAGAATTAAAATATGCTACACAATTTACTCCTGAGCAGATAGAACGTTATCGAATAGTAAGTGATGAAATTATACCCATCTGTAGAAAAACAATAGAGAAAAAATACAATACTTAAGTGCTTTATTTTAAAAGAGTTCTTAAAAATGTTAATAAAAATATAAAAAATAATTATAAAAATATTTGCAGATATGAAAAATAGCAGTACCTTTGCGCTGTATAATAAAAAAGTAAAATATGTGTATTTAACACTTTTTTTACTTTTGATAGCTTGTAATGAGGCTTCTAAAGAAAAAATGTATCAAGTAGAAGGAGATACGCAAGGCTCAACATATCACATCAAGTATATAAGCAAATCTGATAAGAATTTAAAACCCGCAATAGATTCTATACTAGAAGTGATAGATCGTTCAATGTCTACTTATAGAGATGACTCAGCAATTTCTAAAATCAATGCAGGGGATACCACTGTAATAGTAGATGAGCATTTTAGAAAAGTTTTTGAGGCTTCGCAACAAATATGGCAAGAAAGTGAAGGTCTGTTTGACCCTACAGTAGGTGTATTAGTAAATGCATGGGGATTTGGTAAACAAAAAATAGCTGATAAAGATCTCCCTACTGATGAAAAAATAGTAGAACTTAAAAAGTATGTAGGTTTTAATAAAGTACAACTTACTAATAATAATTATATAAAAAAAGAGTACCCTGAAATATTGTTTGACTTTAATGCTATAGCACAAGGTTATACCTCTGATGTAGTTGCCGATTTCCTAAATTCTAAAGGTATTAAAAACTATATTGTAGAAATAGCTGGAGAAATGTTCTTAAAAGGAGAAAATACTATAGAAAATAAGGCGTGGACAATAGGTGTTGAAAACCCTATAAAACCTTTAGACGATAGAGAGTTGGTAGCTACTATACAATTTAAAAATCAAGGGCTTGCAACTTCAGGTAACTATCGTAAAGTATGGATAGATAATAATGGGCGTAAATATGTACATTCTATCAATCCCATTACAGGGCGCGCTACCCAAAGTGATGTACTGAGTGCCACTGTAGTAGCTCCTTCTACAATGTATGCTGATGGTTATGCTACAATGTTTATGGTAATGGGATTGGAAAAAAGCAAAACTTTCTTAGCAAAACATCCTGATTTAGCTGTGCTTTTAGTATATAGTAATGATAAGAATGAGGAACTCACTTTCAAAACAAAAAAATTTGAGAAACTAATGACTAACTAAGAATATTAATCATTTTTTTAAATAAGAGCAAATATGAATAGAAAATTTTTGACTTTATGTGTGGGGACTTTGCTATTATTTTCTTGCGAGTCTCAAAAAGATGCCAAACTTTATGATGTGGAGGGAAAGGCAGGAAGTGTAAACTACAGAGTGAGATATATCTCTACTGACACTACAAATTTGAGAACAACAATAGATTCTCTTGTAAAAGCAGTAGATAATTCTATCTCATATTACAATCCAGAATCTATTATTTCTAAGATTAACAAAGGAAATACATCTATAAAAGTAGATGATCATTTCAAAAGAGCTTTTGCTACTGCTCAACAAGTGTGGAAAGATAGTGGAGGTTTCTACGACCCTACTGTAGGTGTTTTGGTAAATGCCTGGGGATTTGGAAAGGAATTAGTGCAACCTATTTCAAAACTTCCTACCTCAGAGCAAATAGATAGTTTGAAACAATATGTAGGCTTTCAAAAAGTATATATTTCTGACGATGGTTATGTGAAAAAAGAGTATCCTGCCATACAATTAGATCTGACCTCTGTGTTGAGAGGCTACACAGCTGATGTGCTCTTTGATTTTCTAAAATCAAAAGGAATAGAGAATTTTATGGTAAAAGTAGATGGACAAACTATAGTATATGGACAAAATACTATAGAAAAGAAACCTTGGAGAGTAGAAGCTGAAGATCCTTATGAACTCAATGATGATTACAAAGAAGTAGTTTTACACTTAAATAATGAATCAGTATCTACTGATGAAAATTATCGTAGGGTATGGATTGATGGTACAGGAAAACGTTTTGTACATATTATAGATCCTTTTACAGGAAGACCAATGACAGGGAAAATGTTAAGTGCTACTGTGATAGCTAGAACAGCTCAAGAATCAGATGCATATTCTACTATGTTTATGATTATAGGGCTTGAAAAAAGTAAAGATTTCTTGGCTAAACACCCCGAAATAAAAGCATTATTGGTGTATAGTGATAGTGAAAACAAAGTCCAAACGTATAAAACTAAAAACATTGAATCACTAATAGTAGCAATTAATTAGAGATTATATTCTCAAAATAATAGTTTGTTAAAAAGGCCATCCTCTGATGAGGATAGCCTCTTTTTATTTGTTAAATAAAAATAATATGATTGGAATTATTGGTGCAATGGAGCTTGAAATCAATACCCTAAAAGCTACCATTGAAAATTGTAAAGAAACAAAAATAGGGCGTTTTGCATTTTATCAGGGAAACCTCTGTGGTAAAGAAGTGGTGGTTTTGCTATCTGGGATTGGAAAAGTAAGTGCTGCTGTAGGTACTACCTTGCTTATAGAGCATTATCATCCATCACTTATTATCAATACGGGAACTGCTGGAGGATTAGGAGATACTTCTGTACACGATTTAATTTTAGCTACCGAAGTGCGTCACCACGATGTAGATGTAACCGCTTTTGGTTATGAAATAGGACAACAAGCCCAGATGCCCCCTGCTTTCAAAGCTGATGCTCAGTGGAATGAGAAATTGAAAGATGTAGCCTCTACTCATCAATACATTTTGCATTATGGGCAAGTAGTAAGTGGTGATTCATTTATCTCAGACCCTAAACGTTTTGATGAAATTTCACTTAACTTCCCTCAAGCTAAAGCTGTAGAGATGGAAGCAGCTGCCATTGCCCAAACTTGCTATATGTTAAATATACCTTTTGTGATGTTACGCGCTATATCTGATAAGGCAGGCGAAGGCAACGCTATTTCCTATAATGAGTTTGTAGAGGAAGCAGGACGTATTTCAGCTTCTATTATCAAGGCTTTTTTATTGAGTTGCTAACCTCCTATTTAATGTAAAAATCAACTATTCTGCGAATTGCACGCTCACATACAGGGCAAAAGCCTTTCGGATCGTTAGATTTCATTCGGCAATCTTGCATAGGGCTATAAACCCCTTTACTAGTATACCCTCCGCCTTCAAAAGCGCCGAGGGTATTTTTGTATTTTGAAGTACGAGGAGTAGGAATAGGAGTGCCTTTTTTCACCATATCTTTCCACTTGTTCTCAAAATTCACTAAAGTAGTGATATTTTCTTCCCAAGGCTCTATTTTAGAATCATAAGTTTCTTGAAAAGTAGGATCCCAATCGTAGTAATATTCATCAGCTAAACCCACAAAACCGTGACCAAACTCGTGTATGTATACTTTTTCGGAGAGTTCATTATCGGCAGTAGCTAGGTTGAGGTGGTTATAAAAACCTCCTCCACCATAAGTGTTTGTATTGACTAATACATAGATTTGGTCGTAGGGGAGCATAGCAGCTACATCTGCAATTTCTTTCATACTGTTGGTGGTAAGATATCGTTCTTGATTGAAGGTATAGAAAGACGCGTTAAACGCTGTATTTTTATAAATATGTTTCCCTGGTACATCGGTGCCACTTTCTACTGATGGGACTGCGATAGCATATACATTAAAGTCTTTCTTTAGGGAGTCGAAGGGGGGGATAGTAAACATATAATCAGTCATACGCTGTGCATCGGCATAGAATTTTTCTTCTTCATTTTTAGTATATCCTTCTGCTAAAATTACTATATCTACTTTTTGGGTAGGGTTACCATTATACAATAGTTTTTTTGTAGGGTAGAGGATGGGAGCTTCTTCTTTTATAAAATAGTCATTGGGGGATATAGAGCGAGAAGCGATAGTAATGAAACTATTACTTTGGGTTCTTTTATCAATATTGACGGTAAGTTTTTTTAGAGGGAATGGTATTTGCAGAGCGTGAGCAAAGCATTTTTTTTCGGTTTTAGCTTCTTGTAATGTAGCCCATTCGTTAGAGAGAGAGTTAAATCCTTTAGAGAATACTAAAACTTCATTATCAAATACTTGAATACGAAAGTTTCCGAGATTTGGAGCGATGAGATGTGTGTGTGAGCCTCCCCAATGAGGTTCTTTTTTGAGTTGGTTAAAAAGAACTTCGGTATGTGAGGCATCAGTAAGCAAATCGAAGTCGATACGGAGGCTTTGATTGAAGTTGAAAACAGCAGTGTTTTGAGCTATAAGCATCTGCACTGAAAAAAAAACTAAAAATAAATGTTTCATATTGAATTGATATAAAAAAAAATTACTACATTTGCATATCCTTTTGATACTTTTTTGAAAGTGTATAAAATAAAAGTTTCTATTTTTCTAAAGAAAATTAGTATATTTTTCTAAAGAAAGGATTTCTGATAGAATTATGTATATTGGGGGTAGGTATAGGGTAGGTATATCATGCCTATACTCTGTGTATACATTGGATATAAGGTAGGTCTAACAGAAAAATTTTCTATTTTATTAATTTGTATATTTTTCATATGGAGTATCATCAGGTGGCTTTTGAGCTGCCAAAGGTATGAATAAAAATTTAAAAAACCAAAACAAAATGGAACATATAGCAGTTTTTAGAATGTCAGCAATGGGAGATGTAGCCATAAGTGTGCCTATATTGACGGCTTTTTATGAGCAATATCCAGAGGTTAAGATTACCTACCTAACGAGGCCTTTGTTTGCCCCGATGTTTGCCCATTTGCCTAATGTAGAGGTATTTTGTCCTGAAATCAATGGAAAACACAGTGGTTTGCTTGGGCTTTACAAGTTGTATAAGGAGTTGTGTGCCAAAGGTATAGAGGGTGTTGTAGATATACATAATGTATTGCGCACCAATATACTGAAATGGTATTTCAGGGGTAGTGGTATACCTTTTAAACAGATTAATAAAGGGCGACGGGAGAAGTATGCGCTTACACGTTATAAGTTTAAGGTATTTGAACCATTAAAACCTTCTTATCAGCGCTATGCTGATGTATTTGCAGCTTTGGGGTTTCCTATTGATTTGAGTGATACTTGTTTGTTGCCACCAACTTTGGTAAGTGAACCTGTGGATAAGTTGCTTAATGGCGATGACATACATATAGGGATTGCACCTTTTGCGTCGTATATAAGCAAACAGTATCCTTTTGACAAAATGTGTGATGTGATAGAGAAGCTTTCAGAACGTTATTCTAATGGTAAGATATATATTTTTGGAGGAGGCAAGGAAGAGGAGCAAAAGGTGGCTCAGATAAAGTTACCAAATGTTGAAAATATGGTAGGTAGGCTTTCGTTCAATCAAGAATTGGAGCTTATTTCGCACTTAGATTTAATGATAGCGATGGATAGTGGTAATGCGCACTTATCGGCGATGTATGGGGTACCAACAATTACCCTTTGGGGAGTTACGCACCCTTATGCTGGTTTTTATCCGTATGGACAACCTATGGAGAATGCCCTTTTAGCCGATAGAACAAAATATCCACTCATCCCTACTTCGGTTTACGGAAAAAAATACCCAAAAGGCTATGAAAAAGCTATAGAAACCATTTCAGTAGAAATGATATTAGAAAAAGTAGAACAAATATTAAATGTATTATGAAAAAAATTATGACTTTTATGATGACTGCTCTATTGGTAGGAGTAGCATATTGCCAAAAAAACACTAATGGCGAAAAAGAAATCAAAACTGAAGACCGAAAAGTAGCCGCATATGAATCAGTAGAAGTATCAGGGGCTTATCATCTTGTACTCACTGAAGGTGAAGTAGGTACTTTGAAAGTTAAAGGACAAAAAGAGCTACTTCCGTATTTGAAAACGAGCGTATCAAACAAAGTACTCTACGTGAGTATAGACAATAAATACAAACTAAAGACTTCATTAACAGTATATATACCCATTAATACTTCGTTGAAAAAAATAGTAGCGAAAGGCGCTGTTGATATCTCTACACAAGAAAAGCTAAAAGTCGGTAACTTGCAATTCAAAATAGAAGGCAGTGGAGATCTTGATGCTACTGTAGAGGCTACTTCACTTGACTTGCAAGTAGCAGGAGCGGGTGATGTGGATATCGCAGGCTCAACAGAACGCCTCAATGCTGTAGTAAAAGGAGCTGGCGATATCGATGCCAAAGAGCTCGTTGCCAAACAAGCTACTTTGCGTATAGCGGGAGCGGGAAGCATTTCAGCCTATGTAAATGAAGAAGTAGATGCTTCTATAGCAGGGGCAGGAAGCATTACTGTAAAAGGAAATCCTCCTGTGTTTAAGAAAAGTGTAAAAGGTATAGGGCGCATCAAAATAGAAGAGTAAGTTCTGTTTATGAAGAAGAAAATAATGATTATCAACGGACCTAACCTTAATTTGTTAGGTACACGAGAGCCTGAGATTTATGGCTCTCAAACTTTTGAAACGCTATTAGCCGAGTTACAAACTAAGTTCCCCGAGTGTGAGTTTCACTACTTCCAAAGCAATCACGAGGGAGCTCTTATTGATAAAATCCACGAAATAGGTTTTACTTTTGAGGGAATAGTGCTCAATGCAGGTGCTTACACTCACACTTCTATCGCTTTAGCCGACGCTATAAAGGCGGTAAAAACTCCTGTGATAGAGGTACATATCTCCAATACTTTTGCCCGAGAAACCTTCCGCCATCACTCCTTTTTATCGGCAGTAGCCAAAGGTGTAATCGTAGGGTTTGGGATGAAAAGTTACGAATTGGCAATCCAAAGTTTTATTGATTGATTGAATGAAGAAATATATATTTAAAGCGCTGAAATATTTAGGGATATTAGTAGGATTACTATTGGCTTTTGTGATTGTTTTCCCGATGCTCTACCCCGAGTATGTAACCGAGAAAGTTAAGAAATTAGCCAATGATAACCTCAATGGTGAACTCAACTTCTCTAAAGCAAATCTCACTTTCTTTACCCATTTTCCCTCACTTACTCTTAACTTAGACGATGTACTCCTCAAAGGGTCAGCTCCTTTTGAGAACGATACTTTAGTATCCGTAAAACGACTCTCTTTGGGGATAGATGTGAAGGAATTGCTCTTCTCTAAAAAAATTGATATAGAGGAGATTTATCTTAAAAATGCTTTTGTCCATATCCAAGTAGACAAACAAGGGGGAGCGAGTTATAATGTGTACAAATCATCAGAAGAAACTACTGACGAAGGAGAAGATGATGCTCGCGTAGATTTACAACGCATTGAATTAAAGGACACTCGATTGATTTATGACGATAAATCTACCGGTATTTACATTCAAGCCAACGGCTTTAACTACTTAGGAAAAGGAGGTTTAGAAGAATCTATTTTTGATTTGCGTACCAAAGCCCAAATACAATCATTAGATTTTATCTTTGGTGGTGAAACTTACTTAAAAGACAAACACGTAAATGCTGAACTCATCACTCAAATCAACACGCATTCATTATCGTTTATATTTCAGCAAAACGATTTGAAAATAAACCAATTACCCGTAGACTTCAAAGGGAAGTTAGACTTCTTGAGCAATGGTTATGACCTCAATTTCGAAATCAATTCTAAAGATAGCAATCTCAATGATTTCTTTACAGCTTTGCCCCCTCAGTTTACCCAATGGCATAAAAAAGCAACCCTTAAAGGAAAAACTGACATTTTCTTTTCGATGAAAGGAAAATATATTGCTTCACAAAACCTGAGTCCCGATATTTTCTTTAAAATGAAAGTGAGAGATGGCTATGTAGGCTATGAAGGTGTGCCTGCCCCAGCCGAACATCTCTTCCTAAATGTAGAGACGAGTCTGCCTTCTTTAGATGTGAATAAAGTAGGGGTTAAACTCGATTCTATCTATTTTACAATTGGTAAAGAATATTTTTCAGGTATATTGAATTTAAATGGTATCAATCCCCCAGTGATTGATGCTAAAGTACGTGCAAACATCAATGTAGCAAATGTAATGCACTTACTGGATATGAAGGATTTAGAGGTAAAAGGAATGCTTTTAGCCAATATAAAATCTAAAGGAACGTATGCCCCAGAACAAAAGCTATTCCCTATTACCAAAGGCGATTTAGAATTCTCGGAAGGTTATGTAAAAACACCCTATTACCCTAATCCTATCACCAATATACATTTTAAAGGAAAGGTAGAGAATACTGATGGCAGTATGAAAACGCTGGCATTGCAACTCAATCCTCTCAATTTTCTTTTTGAGAATAAACCTTTTACAGTGAATTTAGCAATGGAAAATTTTGACGACATTCACTATGATATTCAAGCAAAAGGCGAACTCAACATTGCTAAAATTTACAAAGTATTCTCTCAAAAAGGCTTGGAATTAGAAGGTTATGCCAATGCTGATGTATCGCTAAAAGGTACACAAAGTAATGCCACCAATGGGCGTTATCACTTATTGCAAAACAAGGGTAGTATTGAACTTCGCAATATCAAAACAACATCAGAATATTTACCAAAACCATTTATTATTCAGCAAGGACTTTTTAGATTTCAGCAAGATGATATGCGCTTTACTAATTTCCGTGCTACTTATGGTAAATCCGATTTTTTGATGAACGGACGAATGAGCAATGTCATCAACTTTTTATTCTCTAAAAATCAGATACTCAGAGGTAATTTTTCAGTATCCTCTAACTATATTGATGTTGATGAGTTTATGTATGCTTCCCCTGCTCCCTCACCAGAAGAAACAAAAGATGAATCTACTACAACCCCAACAGCTACTGTCGCTTCTGAAAAAGGTGTTGTGATTGTACCTAAACCTTTTGATTTTAACCTGAATGCTAACCTGAAAAAGGTAGTTTTTCAAGGGCTCGATATTCTCAACCTCAAAGGAAGTACCCAACTAAAAAGAGGTACTTTATCCCTGAAAAATGTAAACTTCAACGTTATAGGAGTTACCGCTCAAATCAATGCTAAATACGGCGATGAAACCCCTAAACGCGCTCATTTTGATTTTGATATCAAAGCTGAAAACTTTGATGTACAACGCGCTTATAAAGAGGTAAAACTCTTTAGAGAAATGGCTTCAATGGCTAAAGATGCGCACGGTATTGTTTCTTTGGATTATAAAGTAGCTGGAAAACTCAACGATGAGATGTTGCCTATCTACCCTTCACTTAAAGGAGGAGGCGTGCTTTCGGTGAAAGATGTACAAATGAAAGGTTTTAAACTTTTCAATGTGATTAGTGACAAAACAGGTACCGATGCGCTAAGAGATTCTAAACTTTCCACTATTGATATCAAAAGTGAGATTAAAAACAACCTCATCACCGTAGAGCGATTTAAGTTTAAGGTAGCTGGATTTCGCCCTCGTATTGAAGGACAGACCAGTTTTGATGGGAAACTCAACTTTAAAATGCGTTTGGGGTTACCACCTTTGGGAATTATAGGGATTCCTATAAAAATAACAGGAACTCAAGAGAACCCAAAAATAGGCTTGGGCAAAAAATCTAAAGATTTAGAAGAAACTGAATATGATGTTAATAGCGAAGCTACCAATGAAGAAAAAAACACTGAAATTATACAAGAAGAAAATCATCACCCCGATAGGAGTGATGATAGCAATGGCAACGGATGAAGCTATTTGTGTATTAGATTTTCTCGACCAAACAACTTGGTATCGAGATCAAGCTGAAGTACTTTTGCGCTTGGAAGCTAAAGATATGGCGCAGGAAAACGCCTTGCTTTTAGAACTCGAAAAGCAACTAAAAGAGTACTTTGCTAAAGAACGCAAAGAGTTTACGTTACCCATTACCTTAGTAGGCACACCCTTTCAGGAAGAAGTGTGGAAGGTATTGCAAACCATTCCGTATGGCGAAACGCGCACTTATAAAGAACAAGCAATTGCGGTAGGAAATCCCAAAGGCGTTCGTGCAGTAGCCAATGCCAATAGTAAAAATCGCCTTTCTATTATTGTACCTTGCCATCGTGTGATTGGCAGTAATGGTACGCTCACAGGTTATGCAGGTGGTCTTAGCCGAAAGGAGTTTTTGCTCAATTTAGAAAAAAGTAATTCCTAATACTATAACTATGGATTTCAGAACAATTGTACCTATCTCTAAAGCAACAGAAAGCATTACTTACTATACCTCTATAGTGAGTTTAGGCTCGTGCTTTGCTGTGAATATGGCACAAAAGTTCGCTTATTACAAATTTCCTATTACTGTAAATCCGTTTGGGGTGCTCTTTCATCCTTTGGCTATTGAGAATATATTGCAACACACTATTGAAAATTCTCCTTATACAGCTGAAGATTTTTTTCTTCACAATGAATTGTGGCATAGTTTCAATTTTCATTCGGATATGAGTCAGCCTTCACTCAAAGAGGCAATACAGTTGGCTAACAGTCAGCAAATACAATTGCAACAAGCCTTACAAGAGGCGAGCTTTTGTTTTATCACCTTGGGGACAGCTTGGGTATATATCTACAACAGCATCGATACTATTGTAGCAAATTGCCACAAATTGCCCTCTCAACACTTTTCTAAACGATTGCTATCTGTTGAAGAAATTACAAAAAGCCTCAGCCATATTATCACTTTGCTGAAACAATTCAACCCTTCGATAACTGTAGTTTTCACCATTTCACCTGTACGACATATCAAAGATGGATTCTTTGAAAATCAAGTGAGTAAATCACAACTTTTCTCTGCTTTATACCCGCTTATCATCGATAACAAAAGCCTTTATTTTCCTGCTTACGAATTGCTATTAGACGAATTGCGCGACTATCGCTTCTATGCCAATGATATGGTGCATCCATCGGAAATGGCTATCAATTATATTTGGGAGCGTTTGGTTGCTACCTATATAGAAACTGCCACTCAAGCAGATATGAAACAAGTAGACAGTATCCAAAAAGGCTTATCTCATCGTCCGTTTAACCCTGAAACTGAAAGTCATCAGCAGTTTTTAGCACAATTACAACAAAAAATGGAGGCATTTACTATGAAATACCCCCATATTAGGTTTTAGGTTTCAGGTTTTAGGTTTCAGGGTTAGGAATTGTATGCTTCTATTCTATAACTATAGCTATAAGGCTGATATAGATACAACAGATATTGTTGTATTGGTAAGTTGCCCCAGCTGTTATCACCTCCCAAACCTAATTGTTGCAAATCGATATCTAAATGGGTGTAAGGTGAAGGTGTGAGTTCTCCGGCGTGAGTTTGCCCTTTTTCTACCCCAGGGAATAACTGGGCGGGACTATAAGGCAGGGCATTTACATTCAATAGAGTATCCATACTGTAAATAGTGAGGCTTACACCCTTCTTGCTAAGTCTTGCCCAACGCACATCACTCTTATTGCCATTCTCTTGCGGACGCACATAAGGGTAATATTGGTCGGCAATAGTTCCTTCATACAAACCTACCATAGCCGATGTTTTTCTATCCCAATAACTTTCCCAAGGACCTCTACCATACCACTGAATACGCTGAAAAGGCTGTAATGTGAGATGATTGCCAATTTTGAAAGTAAGTGTTTTATCCTCTTTTAAAGGCTTAAAACTATTATGCACTGTTACTGAAGGTTTTCCTTCAAATAGCAATTCTTGGCTGTAATCAATAGTAGCATCTACTAATCGTTTGTGAATACATACCTTTATTTGTCCATTTGTATATTTCTCTACCGATACACTCACGCTATCAGCTTTTTTATCAGCTTCTTGCAAGTGTTGTAGTTTTTTAGGTAAACCTGCCCCAAAATCGTTATCAGTGCCAGCACGCCATAAGTTTACCTCTAATCCTTCGGGAGCAAAAAGTTCTTCGTTTTTTACTTTAAAAGATACCCATTTTCCTGCTTGCTTGTCTATTTTGGCAGTATAGTTTTTATTTTGTAAGAGAATATACATTGGCGTTTCCTCTATGGTTATAGGGGTAATATCAATGATAGATTTTTGGGGAGTGTAGGCAGTGAGAGGAAACTCAGCAAAGGCAAGAGGAGTGCCTTTTGCAAGTAGTCCTTCATTTTCCTTTAACTGAGCGGTATACTGCAATATATACTCTGTTTTATCATCAGTGAGTAAAGCAGGCATAACAAGTGATGTACTACTTTGTGGAAGCACTACCAAATCTGTAAAAGCACCACTTTGTACCTCTTTACCATCTTTGAGCAATCGCCACACTATTTGATAGTTAGAAAGATCTTTAAAAAAATATTTGTTATGCAAAGTCAGCACTTTGTCTTTATACTCAAAGGCTATTTCTTGCTGTACCTTGCGCACTTCATAACTATGAGGGTGAAAACTTCTGTCGGAAGCTATAACTCCGTTGATGAGGAAGTTGTTGTCACTAGGCGTATTTTTATCGCCATAATCCCCGCCGTATGCTAATATCTTTTTTCCATTGGGTAAGGTTTTATAAAGACCTTGATCTACAAAATCCCAAATAAAACCTCCTTGTAATTTGGGATAGTGTTCATATACATCCCAATACTCTTGAAAGTTGCCTAAGCTATTACCCATAGCGTGGGCATACTCACATTGCAAGAAAGGTTTAGTACGATTGCTAAGCGCATAATCTACAAGGAAAGGAATACGGCGGTACATACGCGATTCTATATCAGTATTCCAATCGTAATGAGCTAATTCATAATGGATAGGGCGTGTGGAATCCAATCCTTTCATCAGTTTATAGCCTTTGTAGAAGTTCCAACCATTCCCCGATTCATTCCCCATACTCCAAAACAATATACTGGGGTGATTTTTATCGCGTTGTATCATTCGTTGCATCCTAAGCAAATGTGCATATTCCCAGTTAGGGTTGTTGCCCAATGTTTTATCCTTTTCATAATGCATCCCGTGGCTTTCTATATTAGCCTCATCCATTACATAAAGTCCATATTTATCACAAAGTTCATAGAAATAAGGATCATTAGGATAATGAGAAGTACGTACTGCATTGAAGTTGAGTGCTTTCATTAGCATTAGGTCTTTCTCCATACTTTCCCGCGATACTACTTGCCCCGTTTGAGGGTCGGTTTCGTGTCGGTTTACACCTTTGAAAAATACGCGTTTGCCATTTACCAATATATCACTTCCTTTTATTTCAATCATTCTGAAGCCTACAAACCTACTTACTACCTCTTTCACCTTGCCTTGTGCATCGTATAGAGTTACTTGCAGGCGATAAAGATAAGGGATTTCAGCGCTCCACGCCTTCACTTGAGGGAAAAGTGCTTGAAATGAGAGTTCTGTTTTTCCAAAAGAGCGTTTCAGCCCATCGGTAGTCTGTTTTTCAGTATACAGCAATTTATCTTTGTCATACAACGATACCTCAACGCGGTATTTTGAGGCATCTTCTGGAGTTTCATTCCACACTTCTACAAGCGTTGAGAGCTGCCCATCAGAGTAGTTTTTGCTTAAGAGAGAGGTTATACTTAGGTCGTACAAATGCACTTTAGGGCGCATATAGAGATAGCAATCGCGCGAAATGCCCGAAAAGCGCCACATATCTTGACATTCGAGGTAGCTGGCATCCGTCCAGCGACGCACTTCCATAGCAATAAGATTTTTGCCCTGAACGATGTAAGGTGTAATATCAAATTCCGAAGCCAATTTACTATCTTTTCCTACCCCTACGAACTTGCCGTTTACATAGAGTTTAAAAGCTGATTTTACAGCCCCTAAATACAAATATATTTTCTCTCCTTGCCAAGAAGCAGGTAGGTTGAAGGTTTTGCGATAGAGACCTGCATTTTGAGCAAGACTATCAGGAATATCAGGTGGTGTAGGGTTCTTTTGGTTAAACTCGTAAGAAGCATTCACATAGATAGGTATGCCATAACCATTTACTTCCCAATTGGCAGGCACAGCTATTTTTTTCCATTGACTTTCGTTGAAATCAGTTTTGTAGAAATCCTTTGGCAACTGCTTATAGTCTTCTTTCCAAAGAAAAGACCACTGTCCGTTGAGGTTCAAAAAGCGTGTAGAAGTAGTGGGATTGCCGGTTTGCGCTTTGTTCACCTCTTCAAAAGGAAAGTAAGAGGCACGCATAGGCAAGCGGTTAATCTCTTGTATTGCAGGGTTTTCAAAGATACTATCCAGTTGTTGGGCTCTAATACTTTTGCCACACAAGAGCAATATGGTAACTAAAAGATATTTCTTCATAATCTATTTCACAGGAAATTCCTTATTAAAGAATACTCTCTCAGCCAAATCGTCTTGTTTGTCACGGATTTCTTTTAAGAGTAAACCTTCTAACTGTTTGGTGATTTTCTGATATTCTTTTTTACCATAAACATTATGAAGCTCTTTAGGATCTGTTTTGAGGTCAAAAAGCTCCCATGTATTTACGCGTTTATAGTAGCGAATAAGTTTATATCGGTCAGTACGTACCCCAAAATGTGGCGATACAGCGTGCTCTCCATTTTCATAATAGTGATAGAAAAGCTGTTGGCGTATAGGTTTTGATTTCTTCCCAAATAGAGGTAAAAATGACTTACCTTGTATGTCATTAGGAACTTTTACTCCTGCCAACTCCAAGAAAGTAGGTGCTAAATCTATATTCAATACAAAATCATCATTGGTACTGCCTTTCGGGAAAAGCTTAGGATAAGATACTATCATTGGAGTGCGAAAAGATTCTTCATACATCCAGCGCTTGTCAAACCAACCGTGTTCCCCCATATAAAAACCTTGGTCTGAAAGATAAATAATCACTGTATTGTCTTTCAAATGGTGTTTCTCTAAGTAATCAAGCATACGCTGAATGTTCTTATCCATAGATTTTACAGTAGAAAGATAGTCGCGCATATAACGTTGAAATTTCCACTTAGCCAAATCACTACCACTTAGCTTAGCTTTGAAATACTCTTGGCGTATAGGATTATAAAAGTCGTTGTAATGTGCCAATTGGGTAGCCGTCATACGAGAGAAGTTAGCGTCTTGCACCTCTTCTTTCTCATCTTTAAACATTTTTAAGTCATAACCCATATGCATATCTTTCCCTATAGCCATTTCTTGCATACTAGCCGGCTGGCGGGTTGCATAATCGTCAAAAAAAGTATCTGGCAACTCAAAATTCACGTGTTCATAAGCCCCGAGTTCTGGCAAGTCGGGCATCCAAGTGCGGTGAATTGCTTTATGCCCTACTACCAAGCAGAAAGGCTTGTTGGGGTCACGACGGTCAAGCCATTTTTCAGCCTCGTCTTCTATGATATTGCTCACATAGCCTTGTTCGCGTACACGTTGTTTGCCCTCAATGATAAAATCAGGATTGAAGTATCGCCCTTGGTCTACCAATATCTTAAAAAAATCAAAACCCTTAGGGTCATCACCCAAGTGGTATTTCCCTATCCAAGCAGTTTGATAACCTCCTTGTTGCAAAAGGTTTACAAATTGCTGTTGCGAAGAGTTGTAATGAGAAGTCTCATTGTCCATAAAACCGTTCTTATGGCTGTATTTACCTGTCAGTATACACGCCCTGCTCGGCCCACAAATAGAATTGGTTACAAATGCCTTGTTAAAAGTAACCCCTTCTTTTGCTAACTTGTCAATAGCAGGTGTCGCATCTGTCGCTCCTTTGTTATAAGCTCCAATAGTTTGATAAGAGTGGTCATCTGAAACGATCAGAACAATGTTGGGTCTGTCTTGAGACAATAAGCTTGTGGCATATAAAAGACCACAGAAGAATATGAACTTTTTCATAAATGATTTGGTGTTAAAATTGAGCGACAAAGGTATAAAATAAATAATAAATAACAATGAAAAATTAACATTTTTTTTTCATTTTGATGTCCTTCTCTTAGGCTAAACATACAAAAATGAAACACAAAAAAATCTCTCAATCCTCCTCTTTAATTAAGTTATATCTACTCTATATCTATCAAAAAATCAAAATATGATTAGTGCCTTTATCAATAAAAAAAATACTATTTTTTACTCCAAAATAGTATTTTTTATCTCTTAAAATATATCCAATGTCCTCTCCTCTTCAAAACCGTCAGGAAGCGTAAATACTACTGTGTACCGCCCTTTGGGCAAATAGACATTACCATCTGTGGCTGTGGGTAGAAATATCTTTTGCAAACTCTTCTCATAAGCTATCTTTCCTTCATTTGAAAGAGTTAAATCATACGGAATGTAATTAAAACCTTTATGCGTTTTATATTCAAAAGATTGCAAAGTAATACGCCCTTTCATCACTTTTATCGGGATATTCTTCCCTTCTTCCGAAGCAAAAGCATAAAAATAAACTTCTGGTTTCACTGGCTCTTCCCATTCACTGGTGGCATTCCCCCATTGAGACGAATAAGCTAAAGTTATAGGCGTTTCAAGAGGATAAAAAGCTTGCGAAGTGATAGCCACCCGTAGCTCTTGCATCATCTTGATAGAGGTGCGAAATACACCACAACCCAAGGTGGCTACAGTCATTTCTCCTGTAGCTTCATCAATATTCAGGTCTGCAATCCCTGTTTCAGGAAGCCCTTTACTGAACGGTTGCCAGCTCTCTCCTAAATTGAATGAAATATAAAGCCCATTATCTGTGCCTGCATATAGAAGTTGCTCGTTTTTAGGGTCTTCCTTTATCACATTCACTTTGGCATCTGGTAGGTTAGAATGGATGTCTGTCCAGCTCCTCCCATTGTCATTACTCACAAAAATAAGAGGGTCATTACTTGTTTCATCTGTGCTGATGAGAGTTGCCAATACACGGTTGCGCTGATGCCTAGATGCTATGAGATTATTCACTTTCAAAGCACGTGGAAAGGCGTTGTATACCTGCTTCCACGATACTCCTCCATTGTCTGTGGTGTAAATCATACCGTCATCACTCCCCGTATAAAGCAATCCAAACATAAAAGGCGACTCAGCTATAGCCGAAATAGTTCCATATGCTCTATTCCCTTGCTTGTTACCGTTAGTTACATCGTCCGAAATAGTCCGCCAATTCCTACCTTTGTCCATTGAGATATGTAGCTTATTGCTCCCAATGTAGATGATATCTTTATTTTGTGGCGAAATAAGTAGCGGAGTGTCTTTTCCGAAACGCAAAGGAGCTTTATTTTCACCGTAATAAGCACTCCCTAACGGAAAAAGCTGGTCTCTGTCAGGGGTAAATGTAAAAAATCTACCGTAGGTCTCTGTAGCATAACTGTCATTGCCAAAAAAGAGTGTATGAATAGGTTGTTTAAAAATGTTCCAATGACTGTTCTTTTGTGCCAAAACTCCTTGCTCACTTACGTAATAAGGCGTCTTGTGAGGCTCATCAATAGATAATTGTCTAAAAGATATTGCTTGAGGTACATTTTTAGTGCCAAAACTCTTACCATTGTCAAAAGAAAGTTGCAACCCATAAGGGGTAGTACAAAACAAAGTGCCTTGCAGATAATAAAGCTGTTCATAGCTGTTTTGCAGATTTACAGGTTGTTTGCTCTTCCACGTCTTGCCCCCATCAATAGATTCCAATAGTGGATACCCTCCTATAAATAAATGATTTCTGTTCTCCTGATCTACTCCTATTCCCCCAAAATAGTTCCCATTTTGATAGTATACATCGTTCAGAGGCTGAGCATTGGTCTTTTGCCAAGAATTACCTCCATCATTGGTTACATATACTTCTGCTCCTACCACCTCTTGCGTATTTACCCCCAAGTAGCTAAGTAGCTTCGCCGGAGAAGTTACTTCCGCAGCTATCATATCTTTTAAGTTCTGTGCTCTGTATTTCTTATCCTGACCAATATTATACAAAAAGATATTTAGTCGTTGGTTGTCTAAGGCGAGAAAATCTGACTTGCTCATCCCATCAAAATCTTGAGCACTTAGGTGTATGCGCGATACTTTTTGCAAACTATTATTACTCTCTTTTCTCTTAAAATTGCGATTGTCTACCACCGCATAATAGGTTTGAGCATCAAAAGCTGTAACTCCTATTTTCCCTAAGTTATTCCCTTTCAAAAAACCGTTGTTAGCAGTAATTTTTGTCCATGTATTCCCTTGGTCAATACTCTTGTAGATGCCACTGTTACTCCCGTAAGGGGCTAACTCCCACTGGCTGTCATTTATATCCCACGCTACCGCCAAAAGCACTTTCTTGTCAGCAGTGGCAATGATTTGCGAAATCCCTGTACGAGTGCTTATAAACTGCTTTTGTTGCCACGTGTTCCCTCCATCGGTAGTCTTAAAAATACCTCGCTTTTCATCTGCTTTATAGCGATTGCCCAATACTCCTACTACTAGCTCTTGCGGGTTCGCTGGGTTGATATACAAACTACTGATCTGTTGCACCCCTGCCAATCCTTTAAAAAGGGTAGTTTGCCCCTTATCAGTAGAAATAAAAATACCATAAGGGGTGCCTATAGCCAAAGTACCCGACTCCCAATCCATCGCCAGAGCTGTGATACTCTGTGTTGGTAGGGTAGGGCAGAGGGCTCTATAAGTCTCTCCTCCGTTTTGAGTAAGCCATACACCTCCGTTTTCAGGAGCTACTACAAACTCATTGCTGTTTTTAGGGTTTATATTTAGCGCACTGATGCGGTTCCCTATTTCTTTTACAATCACTTGTTTAAAAGGCGTTTCACGCACCCACGAACGCGCTTCGAGCTCTTCTTTTTGCCTTAAAGGCAGAGGGAGCAACTCTTGAGCAGTAAGGGTTACACTGCTTATTAATAAGGATATAGTACAAAAAATATTGTTTTTCATAGTAATGAATATACTTTATTGATTTGAAGTAATAGGGAATACAATATATTCTTTCATCACTTCGTTATAATGATTATAACACTCATATACAAAGGCTGTTATTTGAGGTTTGAGCTCTTCAAAGCACCCTTCAGCTGAATATTCTTTATAGAGGATACCATCAGCACCACCACACAATTCTACCCATACGTTTATTTTTTTGTTGTCTGAAAATCTATAAGATACTTCTATATCACACAAATCCACATTTCTTTCATTTAAATAAGCATCTTTCCATACGATTTGAAAGTATTTGAAATATATGGTCTCTTCCTCTTCTTTCTGAAAGAAATCTCCAGTGTCAAAACCTTTTATTTCTTCTCTTCCTTTAAATTTTTCAAAACCTTCAGCAAAAAGCCTATCAATAAAAGTGCTTATTTCAGAAAAATCAGTATAGTAAAAACGATGAAAAATACTTGTTAAACTATTGAAAGTAAGGAATGCTACAGTTTCTAAAAAATCTGTTTTTTGAGTTTCTGTATTGAAAACTTCATAAGTGCAACTCCCACTGCTATAGGCGGTAAATCGTTTTAAGTGCGTTTTGTTGGTTTGGAAAGCTATCTCAACACTTCCTTTATCAGCATCGCATTGTATATGTTCATCTGTTATAGGGATTTTTCGATATGTTTTTACGTTTTGTATAAAATCTTGTAGCATTTTCCTTTCTTTTTCAATAGGTCATACTTTGGCAAAACTGGTAACTGTCTTTCCTTAGTTTTATAACTGTAAAATTAAGACAAATTATTGAATTATAACAACCGAATTCCGTTTTCTTCACAAAGGCGCAACATATCCTCCCGCCATATAGAAGCCTGCACCTCTCCTATATGTGCCTTCTGCATCAATAACATACAAATACGCGACTGACCGATACCTCCCCCAATTGTAAGTGGTAGTTCGCCTTTTAGCAACATTTGATGATATTCCAATGCCTTGCGATGCTCTGCATTAGCAAGTTGCAATTGGTGCGCTAATGATTTTTCATCTACGCGTATACCCATAGACGAAAGTTCCAACCCGCTGTTCAACACAGGATTCCATATAATAAGGTCGCCGTTGAGTTCCCAATCGTCGTAGTCGGGAGCTCTGTTGTCGTGTTTCTTGCCTGAGCGCAAGGTTTTTCCTATCTGTGTGATAAAAATAGCTCCCTTTTCTTTGGCTAATACATTTTCCCGCTCCGAAGCTGATAGCATAGGATAGCGCTCTTCAAGCTCCTGAGAACTGATAAAAGTAACTTTCTTAGGTAAAAAAGCCTTACATAAAGGATATTCTCTTACAAGCATCGCCTCCGTTTCAAGAAAAGCACTATAAATCTTCTCTACCGTATCTTGCAAATAGCCCAAAGTGCGCTCTTCTCTACTGATTACCTTCTCCCAATCCCATTGGTCTACATAAATAGAGTGCGTATTATCCAAAGTCTCATCGCGCCGAATAGCGTTCATATCGGTATAAATCCCCTCTCCACAAGCAATACCATAACGTTTTAGTGCCAAACGCTTCCATTTGGCAAGCGAGTGAATGATCTCTATCACCTCTCCTTCACTATCCTTCATCTCAAAACTCACAGGGCGTTCCACTCCGTTGAGGTTGTCATTCAACCCCGTACTTTGTTTTACAAATAAAGGTGCCGAAATACGCGTTAAGTGTAAAGCCTCTGCCAAAGCCTTCTCAAAAGTATCTTTAATGCGCTTTATCGCCCTTTCTGTATCCATAATACCATAAGGCGAAACATAATTCTTAGGAATAATAATCATAAACAATCAATTTTACCAATTTTGGGCAAGTAAAGAAACCACAAAATGTATACCATTTTATTTATAAAAACGCTACTGCCAAAAAACAAAATAATAGTTTTTTCTAGCCTACTACTTTCCTATACCTGCGATATACTCACGGTATGCCTATCTCAAAAAATAAAAATCTACAAAAGAATATATTCGTAGAAAAATATTATATAACCTATAGGAGTCGTTATATTAGTCCCCCCTCTCTTTTGAAAATAGCCTTCAAAAGTTCATAATGGGGTATGTTCACTTATTTTTTTACAACTTAGTAACTTAAAAGCGGTAACCATCAAACTTTGAAGATTTATCATTAATCTTCCTCTTTTTTTGCGAAATCTGCAAAAAAAGACTTCCTTAAAACCCTATAACTTGATAAATCCTCAATAAAACGGTTTGTATAAAAAACAAATTAATCCTTAATATATGTTAAACTTTTGATTATTAGCTATTTTTTTCTTGCTTTTTTAGAAAAAGCATTTTATCTTTGTACCGTTAAAATAAATATTTTATGAATAAAAAGCGATTTATAGTATGGTTCGTTCTCTTTGCTTTTTGTCCGTTATTTGGCATCGCACAAGAGTTCATGGTAAAAGGCACTGTCAAAGATGACGAAGGCTTAGAAATGCTCGCCGTTTCGGTAGTCGTAAAAGGCACCAATAGAGGTGTCGCTACCGATATGGATGGTAATTATGAAATAAAAGTGAAAGAAGGTGATATCCTCGTCTTTTCAAGTATGGGCTACGCTTCTCAAGAAAAAAAGGTAGCCAAAAATCATACCATCAATGTCATTCTCCTAGCCGATGTGCATCAACTCGAAGGTACCGATGTAGTAGCTGTAGCTTATGGTACAGCTAATAAGAAATCCTTTACCGGTTCAATGGCTACTATCAAAGCCGAAGCTATCCAAGCCAAACAAACTACCGATGTCGCCAAAACTCTCGAAGGCGCTGTAGCTGGTGTCCAAATATCTACCTCTTCAGGGCAACCCGGTAGTAGTAGCTCTATCCGTATACGTGGGATAGGCTCTATAAACGCTTCAAGCGACCCCCTTATCATCCTCGACGGTGTTCCCTTCGAAGGTACCCTCAACGCTATCAACAACAGCGATATCGAAAGCGTAAATGTCTTAAAAGATGCCTCCTCATCAGCTCTCTATGGCGCTCGCGGGGCTAATGGTGTAGTGCTCATCACTACCAAAAATGGCGTTAAAGATAGACTATCTATTACCCTCGATTCCAAAATAGGATATAACTATCGCGGTATCCCCGAATACGATATACTCTCTTCTCCAGCCGAGTATTATGAAACCCTATGGGCTGCCTTGTATAACCAAAATCTATATTCCCAAAACCAATCCGATGCACTAGCCCGTAGCAATGCCTCTCGAAAACTTATCAACAACGTAGGCGATGGCTATAATATCTATAATGTAGCCGATGACCAAATCGTCCTCAGCAACGGAAAAATCAACCCCAATGCAGCTATCAAATATAACGATGCTAAAACTTTTAACCAATGGGAAAAAGCCCTATTCAACTCTCGTATCCGTAAAGAACATAACCTTAGCCTTACCAAAGGTACAGAGCGCAATAGCTTCTACTTCTCATTTGGCTATTTAGGAGACGAAGGTTATAACCTCAATACCTACTTCAACCGCTATGCAACCCGATTTGCCTATAGAGGCGATATTACCAATTGGCTCAAAGCCAATGCCTCTTCTATGATTACATACACCGAAAGTCAAGGCAGCAACGAAGGCAATAGCTACGACAACCCTTTCGCTTGGACGCGCTCCATAGCTCCTATATACCCTATCTATGAGCACGATGCCAACGGAAATAAACTCAATACCTACGATTTCGGGGCTACTAGAAAATTTAGAGATAATACAAACCCCGTAGCTACACAAAGAGAAAATATAAACTATAACAAAGATTATTACTTTAACCAAGCTCTCTCCCTCGATGCCAAAATCTATAAAGGACTCTCCTTTACTGCCAATGGTAACTTCTTTGCCAACTTCTATGATGTTAGTTACTTTACAACACCTTTAGGAGGAGCTGGTAAAAACTATGGAGGCGCTTCTACCAAATATAAAACAGAAAATATAGTAATGACATTCAACCAGCTCTTGAAATACCAAAAAGACTGGAATAACTACGGATTAGAAATCCTATTAGGACACGAAACCTACGAAAAACGATTTGGTACCATAGAAGGTAGCAAACGTAACTTCGTAGACCCCAAAAATAGCGAGTTCAACAACGCCGCCGTAATTACCTCTCTCACTTCCTATAAACGCCGTTATTTCGTAGAAGGTTACTTCGGACAACTTACCGCCAACTATCTCAGCAAATATTACCTATCTGCTAGCTTGCGCCGCGACGGCTCTTCTGTATTCGCCCCAGAAAACCGTTGGGGTACTTTCTGGTCAGTAGGTGCCTCTTGGCTATTAGATAAAGAAAAATTCTTAGCCAAAGCTACTTTTATAGACAACCTTAAACTCAAAGTAAGCTATGGCGTACAAGGTAATGATAAACTCTACCTACCCGGTAGTAGCGCCCGCTCATATGTCCCCTATATGACACTCTATAGCGTCTCTTCCAACGGTAATACACCAGGACTCGAAGCTTCTTATAAAGGCAACCGAAATATTACTTGGGAAGAAAGCGGTAACCTCAATACCGGAATAGAAATAGCACTCTTTAAAAACCGACTATCTCTCGAAGCCGATTACTTTATAAAGAAAACAAAAAACCTATTGTTCAATATGCCCTTGCCTGCCTCTACTGGTTTCTCTTCTGAACCCCGTAACGTAGCCGATATGCAAAACAAAGGTTTTGAGTTTACATTGGGTCTAACACCTGTACGTACTGAGAAAATACAATGGGCGCTTTCATTCAACGGATTACACTACAAAAACGAAATTACAAAACTCCCTGATGAACTGCGAGAAAAAGGCGTAACTCGAGGAAACCAAATCCTTAAAGAAGGCGGTAGTATCTACGATTTCTATATGGTCAAATGGGGAGGCGTAAACCCCGCTAATGGCGACGCCCAATTCTATATCAAAAACCAAAATACAGGTAACTATGAACTCAAAGGGAGCGCCGAATATAACGATAGCTATAGTAAACAATATGTCGGTACTTCTATCCCCGACCTGCAAGGTGGTTTCGGAACTACACTGAATATCTATAATTTCGACCTCTCTGTACAATTCTCATACCAACTCGGAGGTAAATTCTACGACTATCAATATGCCTCTCTAATGCACTCCGGAGAATTAGGAATGAATTGGCATAAAGATATACGAAACCGTTGGACTCCCGAAAATACAAATACCGATGTCCCTCGTCTCGAATTCGCTAATCAAAAAATAGGAAGCGCTTCCGACCGTTTCTTGATACCGTCAGACTATCTCTCGCTTAGAAACATCAGTATAGGATATACCTTCCCTAAAGAAATGATAGAAAAACTATACCTTGCTAAATTGCGCTATTACCTTACAGCCGATAACGTATACCTCTGGAGTTATCGCCAAGGATTAGACCCTCGTACAAGCATCTCTGGTAATAATAGCAATGCCGTATATAGCCCTATACGTACTATCTCAATGGGATTAACACTCACTTTTTAAAATCTAAAACTATGAAAAAATATATCATAACACTCCTTTCTTTATACACACTATTAATAGGATGCTCCAAAAGCGATTTCGACCCACAAGTAAATGAATACCTCTCTGATCAACGCAAAGAAGAACTCAAAAAAGAAGTCGCTACCAAAGCTTCCCTATTGCAAGTAGAACTCAACGGTGTTTATAATAATAATGTAGCCAAACAAACAGGCTACGACGACTCCTTCGGACTAAAAGCTATCCATATGGCTTTAGACCTCACCGGCCAAGATATGGTGCAAGCTTCTTATCACTGGTTCGGATATGACTACTATTTCGATATGCGCAACGAATCTTACACACGTACCAACTTTATGTGGAGCTTCCTCTATAGACAAGTTAGCGCTATCAATACAATCCTGTCAGACTATTTCCCCGAACCTCCTACCGAACAGCTCCTCTACCAAAAATACGCCGAGCTCAAATCCCTACGCGCTATCTACTACTTCTATCTGGTGAATTTATATCAATTCTCTTATAAAGGAAATGAAACTAAATTAGGAGTCCCTCTAATGCTAAAACCTACCGATAGCAAACTCCCAAGAGCTACCGTAACCGAAGTCTATAACCAAATCCTCAGCGATTTATCTGTCGTAGACGACGCCCGTTTTACCATCACAGAAACTAAAGAAGATGTAGATAAAGCCGTAGCAGCTACCTATCTGGCTAAAGTATACGCCCATCGCCAAGAATGGAATAAAGTTGCTCAATACGCACAAATCGTTCTAAACGCACCTGAGTTTAGCTATACCTCTATGGCCGAAGTACAAGGTGGTAAATGGGACATCAGTACATCCTCTTGGCTCTGGGGATACGACATCACCCAGCAAACCACTACCTCTTGGGGCTCATTCTATGCCCATATCGATAATACCATCACTCAAGGATACGCAGGCGGAGCAAGAGCTTATAAAAACATATATAGCAACCTCTACTCCAAAATAGCCAATACCGATGTACGTAAAAAACTCTATATCAATACAACTCTTTTCCCTACCATAGCTGCCCGTTACAATTTGCCTAACTATGCCAATGTCAAATATGTAACCGATCAGCACTTCTTAAGCGACTATTGCTTCATAAGAATAGAAGACCCATTCTTGCTATATGTAGAAGCCTTGGTAGAACAAAATAACCTCAGCACAGCCAAAACAGCCCTCGAAAACTTTATGCAACAATATCGCGACCCTTCCTATACCCTTACAGCTACTACTCAAGTAGCTATGAGAGAGGAAATTCAAACCCAACGCCGTATAGAACTATGGGGCGAAGGATCCTCATTCTTCGACTTTAAACGTTGGAACCTCGCCGTTAATAGACGCGAAACAAACTCCAACCACACCTTTTTCGTCCAAGTACCCCCTACTGATAAACGTTGGGTCTATCAAATACCAAAATCCGAAATAGAAGCTAACTCCCAAATTGTACAAAACGAATAACAACCTCATATAAACCTTAGAACAACCTTGGAGAAACCTTGGAGCAATCTTGGAATAAATAATAAATTTGCTAATTAATTAATTATTCCTTACCTTTGTCGCCGTTAAATATTTTTATATGAACAAACATCAACAACGTGTGCAAGAAGCTATTCAGTTCTTAACACAAAATGATATCAATGTAGGCTTTCGCAAACTCTTAGATTGCGTAACCGATACACAAGATATGGCTTTCTATCAAAAAGCCATCGACTTAACCGATTGGAAATCATTGAACCCAGAACAAGAAGCAACCTTTACCCAAAAAGCAATTGCCCTACTCAACGAAGTAGCCAATTGCCCCGTGCAAGAAGCAATAGTAGAAAAACCCGTCATTATAGCCCAAAACCTCTGTAAACAATACGGATATAACGCATTCTCGTTAGGCCCCGTGTCCCTCTCTATAAACAAAGGACAAGTATATGGATTAGTAGGCGAAAATGGTAACGGTAAAACAACCCTATTGCGTATTTTAGCTAGAGACCTATCTTACAACGCAGGTTCATTACAGTACTTTTTTAAACAAAAACCCGAAAATGAATACGACCTGCGCACCAAATTGGCCTATATACCACAACGTACAGATAAGTGGTACGGAAGCCTCAAAGACAACCTAAAATTTGCCTTAGCTTGTTATCGAGTAGCCCCAAAAGAAAATGAGCTACGCACCTTGCTGATGATTGCACGTTTAGGCCTCTGGAAATATAAACACTTAGAGTGGAATGCCCTTTCATCAGGCTATAAAATGCGCTTCGAATTGGCACGTACCCTCTTGCGACAGCCCGAGTTATTGCTATTAGATGAACCCTTAGGAAACTTAGACGTCCTCGCACAGCAGGTAATCCTCGAAGACCTCAAAATGATAGCTAACTCAGTCAATAACCCCATCGCACTTATCCTGAGTTCACAACAACTTTTCGAGGTAGAAAAAATCTCCGATAAAGTCATCTTCTTGAAAAACGGACAATATCGCGAAAATACCGAAAACGAAAAAGAAGAAGCTCCTTCTCAACTCATTGTAGAACTCGATACTACCAATAGCCGAGAAGAATTGTTAGAGGTATTTAAACCTTTCTCATTCGAAAAACTGCAGTATAACGGAGGTATTTATGTAGCCTACTTCAGCGCCGATACACAATATTCTCAAGTGTTAGAAGCCTTAGGTAAAGCCAAAATAGAACTTACTTATATACGCAACATTTCAGCCTCAACAAGGCGTTTCTTTGTAAGCTAATGAAAAAATACCTATTAGAACACTATCCCACAATCCAAAATACACACATTATGTGGGTTCTGCCCTTGGCAATACTCGGGCAGGTACTGTTTTTTATAGGTGGTTTTTGCATTGTAAACAACGATACACTAAAAGATAAATATTATAATATTTACTACGATGGGGTGCCCTTAATCCTAAACCTTATCTTGAGTGCCTTACTTTTAGTAAGCTGGCTTATCTATCTGTTTCGCAACAATGCCATACAGCATTTTTACCCACTAAAAGCAAGACAACTCTTTGGGCAATTCATCTCTTATTTCCTAATAATACTGCTGTCTACCTCGTTTACAGTATCGTTTTTTGTAGGGCAAAAAGCAAAGGCACACTGGCACTACACCGATAGCTATATAGAACAAGTGCTACAAAAGTACCCGATGTACGACCATAACAAGCATTATTCACAAAAACAGTTAGACGAGTATTACATAGCCGAAAACGCCCAACGACTCAAGCAGAAAGTTATTAATTATTATGCGTATGAACAATTAGAAATGTATGCTGTATTGTCGTTTTTTATGGCAATGATGCTTTTCTGTATCCGCACTACAGGGCTACGTATTTTTCTGTATTCAGTAGTTTTTGCAGGGGTACTAAGTCTGCTATTAACAATGCTGATGATGTTATTTATTTCAATAACCGAGTCTACCTCTCATTACCGAAAAGTATATGCAATAGGGCTCTTCCCGATAGCCTACATAGCAATATTAGTGCTTTCGTATAAGCTACAAGGCAAGATACGCAAGCTCTTTAGCGGGATACTACTGAATATATCAATGGCTTTTTTTAGCTTAGCATTATTCTTTGTAGGACATCTATTGATAAAAGCCGCCTATCACTATATCTATTTAGCCAATAGACCTGAAGGCCATTACAACTATGAGACATCCCTTGTGCTATCAGATTGGTTAGATTTTTTCACAGAGCCTTATAGTTGGGGGGATTATCTATTACAAGGGATATTCGTATTAGTAGTAATGTTGTTCACTGCTTTATATACTAGGGCAGTGCTACGCTGGAAAGCATTACCCGAATAGTTAAAATGTTTTATCTATGAAGAAAATAGAACAATACCTATTAGAACGCTATCCCACAATTTGGAATACACGCTTGGCAAAAGTCTTGTCCTTAGCTTTTGTAGCCCATCTCCTATTCTTTCTCTTAGGCTATCTATTGCTTACAGATAAATCGATGGATTACTATTTTAGCTTAGGCGAAAACTATAATAACTTTGTGATATTACTAAACCTTATTATCAGTACATTGCTACTGGTAGGCTGGCTTATCTATCTGTTTCGCAACAATGCCTTTCAGCATTTTTACCCAATGAAAAACAAGCAACTCTTTGGTCAGTTTGTGCTTTATTTCATCATTATATTCTCGTGTATTAGCTTCTATATACCTTTTATAGCAGGCGAAAAAGCCAAAATACATTGGCGCTACACCGATAGCTATATCAATGAGGTCTTGCGCCACTACCCCGAGAATTTTGATACAGATAAATACCGCAACAAACTATCAGAAGAAGAGCGCCAAAACTATTACATAGCTACCAATGCACACCGAGTTAAACAAGACAGTATTGTAAAGCAAAAAGGAGAAGAAATAACGGCTTTAGTAGCAATAGCTTTCATAGCGAGTACCTTGCTCTTCACCCTGCGCATCAGTTCCTTGCGCACCGTGCTTTTCAGCATTGTATTTGCAGGAATAGTTACCCTATTACTCATCTTTTTAATACTGTTAGCTTTTTCAATAGATCAAGCAAGCGAATATACAGTCTTGTTATTCCTTTGGATAGCATATCTCTCTATCTTGTTCTTATCTATTAAAAAACACAAAAAGAAGTTCAATAAAGGTATTTTGATAAACACAGCATTACTCTTTTTCTTACCCGTGTTGTTAGTTACCTACAATATTATAGAGGTATCTAAATCTGCTTTATACCGAAATGAATTAGCAACAGTGACAAATACAAATATATTTGAAAGTGAGTTTTACAAAATAAAATGGTTTATAATTTGGGGAATAGCCATAACCTTCTCTTTTGTATTTGTAGCACTATATACTAGGGTAGTACGCCAATGGAAAGCACTACCAGAATAATTAAAAATTTTTTATATCTATGAAAAAAATAGAACAATATTTATTAGAACGCTATCCATTAATTTGGAATACCAAACTTGTACAGATGTTGTTTTTTGCACTCTGTGCTCATCTGTTTTTCTTCCTCTGGGGATTTAGTCGAGTCGCAACCGAAAACCCAAAATATACCTATTATAACATAACTGAATTGTTCTGGGGAACCCCAGTTATACTCACTTTTATCATATCACTATTATTGTTAGTATACTGGTTGATGCAACTCAGTAAAAACAATGCTTTTAAAAACTTCTATCCCAGTAGCCCTCTGAAACTCTTTTGGCAGTTTATACAGTATTTTATAATTGTCTTTGCTTGCATTAGTTTCTATATTTCGTTTGTATTAGGAGTTAAAACCTATATTAATATCAATTGGCAAGGCATAGAAGAAGTAGCCTATATGTTCCAAATAGGCTTTATGGAATTGATAAAATATAGTGTCATATCCTTTTTACTTACAGCAGTATCCATAGCATTATTAGTCCTTTGTATACGAATTACCAATATAAGAACTTTGCTTCTCACAATTGTTTTTTCTGGGGTAATGTCATTAGTCTTAGGCTTATTTTCTATTATATTAGGCCTCTCAGGAGGAGCAGAAGTGATTGCTTGGCTCTATATACTTACTTATGTAGCAATAGCAATAGCAAGTATATCAGCTATAGGGCAGGTTTCTAAACTCATTTCAGGTATATTAATAAACTTTACCCTGTTGTTGTTTATTCCTGCTTTCTCTGCTACTGTCTTAGTTCTTACAAAAGAAAATATAAAATTTATACCAGCTTCTTATCTCTCATTAGGAGTTGCATTAGTTTTTGTAGCAGTCTATACCCCTGTATTACACAAATGGAAAGCTACCCCCGAATAATAAAGGCTATATAGTATTAATTAAAATTAGCTATTAATATTGTTCAGTTGTTATTATTTTAGTACTTTTGCGCCCAATAAGAAACTTAAAAACGATTTAAAAATGACAAAACACAAGTACACAAGAACGCAAACCAGCTTACACCCTGAAATTATTGACCTACTCAATGAGCAAGTCAGCAAAGAAGCCGAAGCAAGCTCTCTTTACCTTGCTATGGCCTCTTGGACAGAATACAATGGATACTCTCGTAGTGCAGAGTTCTTTTATAATCATGCAGTAGAAGAAAGAGACCATATGATGAAAATCTTCCGTTTTCTTAATGAAAATGGAGCGCGTGCTTTTGCACCTAAAGTAGGTGAGGTACAACAAGAATTTGGTTCGCTAAAAGAAGTATATGAAAAGACTTTAGAACACGAAATCAAAGTAACACAATCTATCTTTGCTATCTTCAAAAAAGCACGCCAAATAGATGATTACGCTTCCGAAAACTTCTTGCAATGGTTCGTTCAAGAACAATTAGAAGAAGAGCGTCTAGTACACTCTATCCTCGACCTCTTCGAATTCTACAACGATAATGATTCTCCTATTGCTCTTAAACTTATTGACGAACGTATTCCTTTAGAAGAGTAATAATGATTTTAGTAACTGGCGGAACAGGGCAGATTGGCAGTCGCTTGCTTTTTCACCTTACCCAAAACAAGGTACATAAAGTAAGGGCTATCTATCGCAGTGCACATTCGTTAGAGAAAATCGAACAACTTTTTATACAACAATCCCCTAATGGAGCGGAGCAATTCCGCTCTATTGAGTGGGTACAAACCGATATAAGTAACATTCCAGCGCTCGAACAAGCGTTTGCGAATGTTACTTTTGTTTTTCACTGTGCAGGCTTTATCTCTTTTCAGCCTAAAGATTTTGCTCAGCTTATCAAAGTGAACGTAGAAGGGACTGCTAATATTGTAAACTTATGTATTGATTTTAAGGTGAAAAAACTCTGTTATGTGAGTTCTATTGCTACACTTTCGGCTTTGCCTCGTACACCTATCGATGAGGAAAATGATTGGAATAATGAGGAAAATAATACCGATTATGCAATCAGTAAACATGGTGGCGAGATGGAAGTATGGCGTGGCTCTCAAGAAGGATTGCCAGTGGTTATTGTAAATCCTTCAGTGGTGTTGGGTGCTGATTTCTATGAGCAAGGCTCTGGCTTATTGTTTAAAAAAGTAGCTAACGGATTGAAATATTACTCTACAGGAGGCACAGGTTTTGTATCGGTAGACGATGTGGTACGCGCAATGATTGCCTTACAATTCTCCGAAGTTACGGGAGAACGCTTTGTGCTGAATACGGCTAACCTTACTTATCAATCAGTTTTTGAAAAGATAGCCAAAGAATTAGGAGTCAAAGCTTCTACTAAAAAGATTTCTCATAAAGTATTGCGTCGTTTAGCGCGTTTAGATGGCTTTTTAAGTTTCTTGGGTATCAAAAAGCGAGTCCTCACCCTCCAAACAGCCGATGCTCTTGGTTTGGTAACCACTTATAACGGCGAAAAAATAAAACACTTTATTGATTTTCAATACAGTAACATTGATGAAGTAATCCAAGAGATTTGTCATAAAATAAAACATACAACCCTTGGAAGCTCTCTATGATAAAAAAACTTTTAAAATATCTCTTGAAAACTCTACTCTTTGTGGTAGGTTTTATAGTGTTCTATGGGGTGCTGTGCTTACTGTTGCCATTAATTCCCATTGCAGCAGAAAAAACTACAGAGCCCAAAACTATTACCATTTACCTTCTCTCTAACGGAATGCACACTGATTTGTTACTCCCTACTCAAAATGAGTTTATAGATTGGACAACTAAAGTCTCCCCTGATGATACTAAAGGAAAAATAAAAGGTGATTGGTTGGCTTTTGGTTGGGGCGACAAAGGCTTTTACCTCAATACCCCTACTTGGGCTGATTTAAAGTTCTCTACAGCAGTAAAAGCTGCTTTTTGGATGAGTGATTCGGCTATGCACACCACCTATTTAGGAGGTACCGAAGGATATGAAAAAGTAGCACAACTAAGTCTTACAGTTGCACAATACAAGCGTTTAGTAAGCTATATCGACCAGCAGTTCGACAAAGATGCACAAGGTAAATACATCTCTATACCCACCAATGCCGTTTATGGCACTACCGATGCTTTCTATGAAGCTAAAGGTACTTACAACTTTCTCTACACTTGCAACACTTGGGCAGACTATGGGCTTCGCGCTGCCGGACAAAAATACGCCCTCTGGACTGCTACCGATTCAGGGATATTTAGGCATTATAATAATTAATAATTAACAACTAAGTAATGCGTTCTTCGTTATTCATCTTTCGTTATTTATTTTTCCCCTTTGCTACGCTCTATGGTCTTATCGTCCGTCTGCGCCATTGGTGCTATAACGTTGGTATTTTTAAAGTACATACCTTTGCAGTGCCTACTATTTGTGTGGGCAATGTGGCGGTAGGAGGGACAGGCAAGAGTCCAATGGTGGAATACTTGATAAGGAAATTGCGGTCTCGGTATAGAGTAGCAGTATTGAGCAGGGGGTATAAACGCCAAACAAAAGGGTTTGTATTGGCTGAAGTTTATTCAACAGTAGAAGATTTAGGGGATGAACCTTTTCAGATTTGGCAAAAGTTTCATACTGATATTATTTTAGCTGTTTGTGCTGATAGGGTAGAGGGGATGAGGCAATTGTTACGTTTGCCAGAGCCTCCTACTGTAGTTATCTTGGATGATGCTTTTCAGCATAGATCCGTGAAAGCTAGTAAAAATATAGTGCTTACAGCTTATGGACATCTTTTTACAGAAGATTATTTGTTGCCAGTGGGGCGACTTCGCGATGTGGTGAGCAGGGTGCACCAAGCAGATATGGTGGTGGTAACTAAATGTCCACCTAATTTATCAGAAGAGGAACGAATTCATATAAAAGAGCAATTGGAACGAATTACTACTGCTCCTATAGCTTTTGCTACTATTGTTTATAGTGAACAAGTATATAGCAAAGAGGAGATAATCCCTTTAGAAGTTTTTATACAAGAGCCTTTTACCTTAGTAACAGGTATTGCAAACCCTAAACCTTTGCTTGATTTTCTTATAGATAAAGATGCTACCTTTGAGCATTTTAAGTATTCGGATCATCATCGTTTTACAGAGAAAGAACTTCAACAATTGCAAGGAAGGCGAATTCTTACTACAGAAAAAGATTATGTACGTTTGCCTCTGCATTCGCAACAATTATATTACTTGCCTATTACTACTCAATTTTTAGCAGACACTGATATAGATTTGGTTTTGGATATTTAGAGTATTTTCTATAAAGCTGTTTAAACTTTTTCCTATAATAAAGTAAAAGTTCCCGAAAATTAGTAATTTTGTGTTTGAGAAAAAACACCAAAATTCAGGAACTTTGGGCAAAGATACAATAAATAAATGGATTATTCCCTTTTTAAGTGTAGGAAAAAGAGGATTTAAAAGTAATTTTGATTTAGCTTCAATATTTTTATTGATTCTCAAGAGATTAAAAACAGGGGTGCAATGGAGAGAACTTCCAATTGAGAGCTATTTGAAAAAGGAGAAATCTCTGAGCAAAATGTCTATTACTACTTCAATAAATGGACTAAAGATGGTAGCTTTCAGCGCGAGTATGCTTGAATCTATTAAACAAGAAAAAAAGCCGTAACCACAAATAGTATTTTTTTGTGTGATAATAAAGGGCAAATCGCTTAGAGAGTTTTTAGAAAGCAAAGAAATAATAACAAATATTAAACCTAATCCCCAAAATAGAGAGCAACCAGATGTTTATTTTGATGAAGAATTGTACAAAAATAGGTTTAAAAATGTTGTAATTATTGTTATTTTTTAAGACGTTTGATGATGAGCTTTCCAAAGGATTTAGCAGTTTTCTCAAAGCCTTCTCCTATACGCAACTCATTACTATAATTATGTCCTATTTGGTCGCCTGGGGCTTCAATAGAACGTATTTGGTATAGTACATTTTCCTTATTATTAGTTTCTACAAAACTGAGTACAGTAGTTACTTTAGCTTTTTGTTTCATCACATAAGCATCCCAGCCTGGATATATCCATTGGGCATCTACAATAAGGGTATAGGCTGCTTGAGGAGCATCTTTTTGAAATGCAATTCCTTTAGATTCAGTAACTGTACGTCTCATCAAGTCTAAGAACTTAGGCTCCCAAAAAGCTTCTCTCGCTCCTTCCCATTTCTTCAGCCAATTATCTCCCTCACCTTTATTTCTGTTATTAAGAAACTCACGGCGTTCATCTACATATTCTTTTTCGGTAACATTGTCTTTCATTAGTCGCAAATTATCGTATTTAAACTCTACATTTACGACTTTTTGATCTTTCAGAAAAGATAAATTACCTCTTTCTTCTTGAAAATCTTGGGCTGTTACAGCTAAAGTAACACATAAAAATAAGATTGCTAATAGTTTTTTTGTTTTCATATACAATTTAATTTAAGGGTTTGCGTTTATCTACAAATTTCATCGGTTTGCGACTGCCCAACGGATAAAGCTGTTGCTCAATGAGGGCTATGTCGCAGAACTCAATCTTAGGGACTACCCTTAGTTTAGCGCGAAAATGATTACATATTTGCTCACGAAGGGTTTCTGTAGGAGTTTTTGTTCCTATTTTGATAAGAATTTCATCGGTGAGGATATCATTGGTATTGATTTCTATAATGTAATTCTCTATAGCCTCAAAGCCTGTAAGCAAATCCATTAGGGCTGGCGGGTAAAGAGTAGTTCCTTTGTATTTAATCATCTGCTGTTTGCGACCCAATACAGGGCTCACTCGTGCCGTATGTCGCCCACACTTACAAGGGGTACTGTGCATCGCTACTATATCGCCTGTACGAAAACGCAACAATGGCATTCCTTCCACTCCTAAAGAGGTAATCGTGAGCTCGCCACTCTCGCCATCGGGTACGGGGTGCCCTTCGTCGTCTAATACCTCAGTAATGATGAGCTCGGGGTGGTGATGCCCTCCGTGTTGGTACTCACACTCGGTGAAAGTAGTGCTCATCTCGGTAGAAGCATAAGTGGAGTAAAGTTGCAATCCCTGCCATTTTTCGGTAATCTTTTTTGCTAAGAGTGTAGGGCTAAAATCTTGATTGCGCAACGCTTCTCCTATACACACTACTCCCTTTACAGAAGAAGCGCGATAGTCGATACCATTCTTCTCAGCATATTCTATCATTTTTAGCACAAAAGAAGGCACCGCAATAAGGTATTTAGGCTCGTACAATCGGATAGAATCCCATTGCAATTCGGGTATTCCTGCTCCTACCCTAATGATGCTCGCTCCCATTTGGCGTATGCCTAAGAAATAAGCCAAACCTGCCATAAAACGGCGATCGATAGTAGTCATCAGTTGAACTACATCGCCCTTTTGAATGCCTGCACAAGCTAATGAGATAGCTTCGTTGTACGCCAAACGATCTAAATCCTTGTCGGTAAGACCAAAAGTAACGGGCGTTCCCATAGTGCCTGAGGTAGAAGCATAGTCTATAATAGCACTTTTAGGCACACAGAGGAAAGCATCGTTTTCGCGTTGCAAATCGTCTTTATGAGTAGTGGGTATTTTTTGTAAATCGGTAAGGGTGCGGATATCCTCTATACGGATATGGTGTTTACGGAAGAGATTTTGATAAAAAGTTGATTTTTCGTTGAGATATTGCAATAGCTCTCGCAGTTTTTCTTCTTGAAAAGCTATAATCTCGGCTTCAGATTGGGTTTCTATGGCTGGAAGCAGTGCACTCATTATTTTTATTAATAAAACTTTGCCAAAGGTTCTATGCCTGTGTGGCTCGCACCTTTGGCAAAGTGTAAGTATCTTATTTAAAAAGTCGTTTTAAGGAATTTAAGAATCCTTTTTCTACCACATCGATACCGATACCGAAGTTGCTATCAGCCATAGTGTGGTAATCTTCACGGATAGGTTCTAACTTGTGCAATGGCAATTCGATATTTGTGAGCGGATTGTACTCTACAATCACCTTACCAGAGTTTTTAGTGATGAACTTTTGAGTTTTATGGGTGAAATACTCATTTTTGATATCACACTCTTGTACGGTGTATTTTTCCTTAGTATCGATATTTTCATCGGTTTTGAGTTCAATTTCATAACGTTCGCTATCGAAGTTATGCCAGAAACTAGCATCACTATGCTGGTGTTCACGAATACTGTTTTTCAACACACTACCATCGTAGTACATCAAGAAACGATGTCCTTCGCTATCAATGAAGTAAGGTTGCTCAATAGTTGCTTCGTACTTCACTACAAATTCATTTTCCACCTTGTCATCCTTTACTATTTGCAAAGTTGCATCTTTGAAAATCTCGCGAAAATCTTTGCCTTTGCGGTCGTTTACATAGTTGAGCGCGTAGAACAAAGAGTTGTTCCAGCTGTCCAAACGTTCGTTTTTATTGCTCGACTTGAAGTAACCGCGCATAGAATTAGCACGATTATAACGATAAGTAGTAAGCAGTTGGATTTTACCTATATTGCCTTTGGCTTCTAAAGTGATGCGTTCATCTATACAAAAATCATCGAAATAAGTAGGTTTACGCACTTGTAACTCTTGGTTAGGCAAGATTTCCATAAAGTGACAGAAAGAAATCACAGCGCGTTTCTCCAATCTACCAAACTCATTACGAGCAGTGGCATCAACAAAATACTCTTTCCCTTTATAGTTGATTTTCACTATCACGTGGTTAAACGAGAGCAATGAAGGGAGGTAGAACTGCATATAATAATCGGAATTGTAGTTCACCAATACCACTGAAGCCTCTACACCAAGATAGTTGAGTATAGATTTTAACAATACGCATTTCGCTTTACAGTCACCTTGCTTATTTTGGTAAGTAAGAGCAGGCGCTTGAGGTTTGTGTCCATTCATCTCATCGGCGTTGTACACGTAGTAGATATTGTTTTGCACAAACTCTATAGCGTATTGCAATTTCTCATCGAGGGTAGCCATACTGTTGAGTTTCTCCACTAAATCAGGGGCAAAATCAGCGGGTTGCGCTTTGAATACCTCTTCGTAAAGCGGATAGATATAGTTAGACAAGTCTTTCCAAGTACTATCGGTAGCGAAATCTATAAAAGGGAAGATTTCGCGGTTAGGGTCTACTGGGTTGATGTAGTTTTCTTGTACTATTTCAAATGCCTCTCCTTGCGCTAAGTATTTCACCTGACTTGGAATTACGTTACCTTGCTCGTCGCGGAAAAACACATCTTTATAAGCCACGCGTTTGTTGCGATTGTTGATGAGCTTGAAGTGGTATTTGCCGTACGCCCAATAAGTATCGGGGGTTACATATACGTACTTCATAAAGTCACGACGCAAAAACTCTTTTTCAGTAAACACTTTTTCTTTGGTGTCTTCCAAAATGAGGATATCGTCGAGGTGAAGGTCTTTGATTGAGAAGTTCAGCTTTTTAGAACTACTGATAATACCACGACCACTTTGCCCTTCGTTATCCAATACTTTTATAGTAGTATCGGCAGTTTTATCAATGAGCTGACCATTGCGATACACGCTAATACGATGGATAGTGAAGTACTCGTTTTCTTCGAGCACCATATCATACATTGAAGCGCGTTCCAAATTTTCGGGTTGAGTGAGGGTATAAGCCATCAACGTATAGTCGGAGGTACTATTACCATCTACTTTGCTGTATTTATGTAGGAAATAGCAGTAGTCGCGTCCCTCATCGGTTTGTTCACGAGAGAAGTCGGTTTCTACTAAAAGTTGTACCATTTCGTTATCAGAAAGGGTATTTGTCCAATCGCCTGCTTTGGCGAAGCTGTATAGTTCTTTTTCTTCTGTTTGCACTTTTTTGTTTAGAGTTTAAAATTAAGAGTTATAAGAGGCGCAAAGGTAATACTTTTTTACTATTTAGCCAAAAAGCTTACACTTCTTTCATTCCTAAGCCGTTATTGATAGCGTATGCCATATTTTCGATGATGTGTTTGTGTTTGGCTACAAACGGATTGGTGGTATCCCATACATAACCCGCTAATACAGCACAAATTTTCTCTTTTACATCTTCATTACCTGGTTGATGGAAGAAAAGTGTTTGCAAATTACCTGTATACCACTCTTTTACGTAAGATGTGAACACATCAATACCGCGTTGCATATAGTCGGTGTATTCTTTTTGCCAATCTACTTTTTCTCCCGCAAGTTCGCGTTTTAGCAATTTGGCTGCCAACATACCTGATTCTGTTGCAAAAGCCACTCCTGATGAGAATACAGGGTCTAAGAACTCGGTACTATTACCGGTGAGTACAAAGCCATTGCCGAAGAGTTTTTTCACTGAACAAGAGTAGCTTTGTATCTTGTTTGGTTCAAATAGAAAATCGGAATGCTGGAAGCGCTCTCTATAAAAATCTGAGGTTACGATAGCCTTGCGCAAGGCTTCAGTAGTATTGCCAGAAGCTGATAGACTATTGATGTAGTGCGTAGGTCCTACAACCCCTACACTGGTATTGCCATTAGAGAAAGGAATCACCCAAAGCCATACTTCTCTTTCTAAAATATCAAAAGAAATGAGTGTGCCTTCTTCTCCTTCAGGACGTACCTTATCTTCTTTGATATGGGTGAATATAGCCGAGTGATCGTCTAATTTAGAAGGTGAATTTAAGTCTAGCAAGCGAGGCAATACTCGCCCGTAGCCACTAGCATCGATGACGAATTTAGAGGTGATTTCATACACTTCCCCATTCTTGTCTTTTACGGTAGTAACTTGATGATCATCAAAAAACTGCACATTCGTAACTTCAGTTTCAAAACTAAGAGGTACGCCTTTGCGGATGATTTCTTGAGCCAAAACATTATCGAAATCGGCGCGAGGCACTTGCCAAGTCCAATCCCAACCTTTGCCGTATTTCTTACCAAAATCAAACTGGCATACTTGTTCACCACGGATAAAACGAGCCCCCCATTTTACTTCGTACTTTTGGGCTTCCAAGGCTGGCAAAAGTCCTGCTTCGTCAAAATGATCCATCACTCGTGGAATGAGGCTCTCTCCTACTACCAAACGCGGAAATTTAGTTTTTTCTACTACGCGTACTTTTACGCCATTGTTATGCAAATAGGCAGCTGATACACAACCTGAAGGCCCTGCCCCTATTACTAATACATCTGTTACTTCTTTTTTCATAAATACTTTTTTTTAAAGCTACGGGGCAAATATAGTAATATTTTACTATTTAGCCAACAATTTTGCACTTTTTACCAAACGTACGAATTCTTTGCGATAGCCTTCTTCGTCTTTGCCTATAGCTCCATTTGCCAATTCTACTACTTGGTCATAGGTTGCTTGGGCTTTATTGCTATTGCCTCTCAAAAGAATTCCAAACTCGGCTACACTGGCTGCAAAACGAAAATCTACTGAAGTTTCATTTAAAGTTTTCTTAGCAAATAACAATGGCTCCGTTACTTCTACACTTTTAGCATCTTTCACCTTGGGGTCTTTATAACGTATTTTGAGAAATCCTAACTCATCCCCTTTGCCTTTTTCATTGAGTTCTTTTGTTTGATAACGGAGATTTTGTGCTACTTTACCTTCCGATGGAATGAGTTCATAGAGGGCTGTTACGGTATGCCCTGCCCCTATTTCTCCTGCATCTTTTTTATCATTAGTGAAATCTTCATTGGCAAGCATACGGTTTTCATAACCTATGAGTTTATACTCTTTCACGTATTTAGGGTTGAACTCTATTTGCAATTTTACATCTTTGGCTACAGCGAAAAGCGTACCACTAAACTCGTTTACTAATACTTTCTTTGCTTCGGTGAGATCATCTATATAAGCGTAATTTCCATTACCTTTATCGGCTATGGTTTCAGCCATATCATCGCGATAATTCCCCATACCAAAGCCTAAAACTGACATATAAATGCCTGTTTCTCGCTGTTTTTCAATAAACTTTTCTAACTCTCTTGGATTGTCAATCCCCACATTGAAATCGCCATCAGTCGCCAAGATAATACGGTTATTACCATTTTTTATGAAGTTTTTTTGTGCTTCTTTGTAAGCTAACTGAATGCCATTACTTCCTGATGTAGAACCACTTGCATATAGATTATCAAGTACTTTTTCTATTTTCCCTCTCTCTTTTACAGGGGTAGACGAAAGGGCTACTTGGGTGCCACTGGCATAAGTTACAATCGCTACTCGGTCGGTAGGTTTGAGTTGAGTGAGCAAGAGTTTGAAGGAAGATTTTAGCAATGGGAGCTTATTTGGCTCGTCCATTGACCCCGATATATCTATCAAGAAAACAATATTAGAAGGGGGTGCTTGAGCCAAATCTAGTTTTTTAGCTTGCAAACCGATACGCAATAACAAATGTTTAGGATTCCAAGGGGCTGGTGCCAATTCAGGACTCACGCGCAAAGGGGAAGTAGCTTCCTTAGTAGGGGCTGGATAGTCATAATCAAAGTAATTTACCATCTCCTCTATGCGAATGGCATCTTTAGGAGGTAATTGACCATAGCCTAACATACGACGCAAATTAGCATACGAAGCGCGGTCTACATCGGCTGAAAAAGTGGTAACGGGCTGTTGCGCTACTGCTACAAATGGATTTTCTGAAATCTCTTTGTAGGTTTCATTGCTACGCGGTTGCTGTTGAGAAGGTTCTTCAGAATTGGCAATTTCCATTTCTTCTACTACAGCATCATACGCAGGTGGTGGGGGTGGCGGAGGTGGTGTTTCAGGCGAAGCCATTTTGTTCGCTGTAAGTTCTTCCACTGTTGTAGCAGGTGAAGAAGGAGGAAGTTGTTCTGATGAATTACTTGAATTTTGGGGTTCATTAGAGTTCCCACAAGCCACTAATAACAATGCTGATAACAGCAATAGAGATACATTTGTTTTCATAAGGGTAATACATTAAAAATCTTACCTTTATAAAATCAAATGTTATGCCAAACTACGCTTCTTCGTTGTGAATAAATCGCTTTTTAGCATAGAGTTCCTCATCAGTTTCTTGATGAGCATCATCGGGCACACAACAATCTACAGGACACACCGCAGCACATTGTGGTTCATCGTGGAAACCTATACACTCGGTGCATTTATCGGCAATGATAAAATAAATATCATCACTGATAGCTTGTTGTGGCTCATCAGCATCTACTTCCAATCCGCTGGGCAATACTACACGTCCTTTTAGGGCAGTACCATCGCTATAGCGCCAATCATCGGCACCTTCGTAGATAGCGTTGTTAGGACATTCGGGTTCGCAAGCCCCGCAGTTGATACAATCATCTGTTATTATTATAGCCATTTTTTAGTCGTTAGTGATTAGAGAGTTAGAGGTTGGGAGGTAGGAAAGGGCGCAAAGATAATACTTTTTTGTTAATTTGCTACTTTTTGAATTTTGGTTGTACCTCAAACCACAAGTCAACAAAGAGTTTAGTGCGTGCTAAATACTCGCGTACACGTGTTTTAAAACCGTAGTAGGCGCTAACATCTTGCGCATCAAAACCTATAGCTTGTATGCCGTGATGCTTTGCCAAGAAAAGGGCGCGCTCGTTGTGAAAACGTTGTGAGATAACAATAAATGTATCGTTACCAAATACTTCTTTGGCTCGTACGACTGAGTCTAAGGTTCTGAAACCCGCATAGTCTAAGACAATACGTTCTTCGGGGATTCCTCTTGCCATTAAGGCTTGTTTCATTTCTTCGGGTTCGTTGTAGTCATTTCTATGATTGTCGCCACTCACTAAAATATATTCAATTTTCCCTGCCTCATATAGTTGCACAGCAGCCTCTATTCTATAAAGAAAATACTTGTTGGGCGCCCCACTTTTTAAATAAGGATTGGTTCCTAAGAGCAAACCTACTTTATGTGCAGGCACTTCAGCTATATCAGTATACAACAAGTTTTTAGTTTCTTTGCTTACCTGCACGTTACAAGCGATGATTACTAAGAGCAACCACAGTGATAGTAGGACTGTAACTTTCCAAAAGCGTTTGGTTTTTAAGGGTTTTAGAAAAGATTTTATTTTGTTCATTTTGTTTAGGTAAAAAAAGAGTTTTAATAAAGCCCCCAACTCACTTACTCAGCAATTGCCGACAATTCCGAAGGGGGACAATCTGTAAAGGCGATTTTCATTGTAATTCTCAATTTACTTTATTAGTTGTTTTAGAGTATATTACTTCATTTTTCTCTTTGCCATAACTTTTAAATTCTGCCGAATAATAAAAAGCTACTATTTTTGCTACTGATAGTTGATTATTTTTAGCGATGAGATAAATATCATAACGATGATATCCTCCTGAAGTCCAAGTGTAATTGCCAAAAGTAAGTTTTAAGAGTGTTTCACTTTGCTAAATAAAAACTGCTCGTGTGGCTCACATTTATTTACCGGCAAAGGCTTTGACATCGTCTTCTGAGATTTCCTTACCTCCTAAGATAATGAGTCGTTCTACTACATTGCGCAATTCGCGAATATTACCTGTCCAATCTTGCTTTTGGAGAAGTTCTACCGCTTTTTTGCTAAATTTCTTGGGACTAATACCTTGTTCTTCGGCTATTTTTACTGAAAAATAATCGATGAGTAGAGGAATATCATCTCTTCTTTCATTGAGTGAAGGCACTCGAATAAGAATTACTGCCAAACGGTGGTACAAATCCTCACGGAAACGACCTTCGGCTATTTCTTTTTTCAAATCCTTATTGGTTGCAGCTATCACTCGCACATCTACATTGATATCTTTATCGCTACCTACACGGGTAATCTTATTTTCTTGCAAAGCGCGCAATACTTTGGCCTGTGCAGAAAGACTCATATCTCCTATCTCATCCAAGAAAATCGTACCATTGTTAGCAGCTTCAAACTTACCTGCACGGTCTTTTACGGCTGAAGTAAACGCTCCTTTGATATGCCCAAACAGCTCACTCTCTATCAGTTCTGAAGGGATAGCAGCACAATTCACCTCTATCATAGGGGCTTCACTGCGTTCACTCTGGTAGTGAATAGCGTGAGCTACCAACTCTTTACCTGTACCATTAGAACCCGTGATGAGCACACGAGCTTCAGTAGGCGCTACTTTTTCTATCATCTGACGGATTTGTTGCAAAGGAGCACTTTCTCCTATCATCTCATAGCTTTTGCTCACCTTCTTTTTGAGGTGTTTATTCTCTACTACCAACTTCTTCTTATCGAGAGCATTGCGTACTGTATTGAGCAAGCGGTTCAAATCGGGTGGTTTAGAGATATAGTCGTAAGCTCCAAGACGCATTGCATTTACAGCAGTCTCGAGATCGCCGTGACCAGAAATCATTACAAAAGGGATTTCAGGCTTCACCTTCTTAATCTCGATGAGTACCTCCATACCGTCCATTTTAGGCATTTTGATGTCGCAAAGCACCAAATCGTAGTCCTCTTTTTTGAGTTTTTCTACACCTTCGATGCCATCAACAGCCTCCTCTACTTCATACTCTTTGCTCTCTTCTACCAATATTTTGCCGAGCACACGGCGAATAGCCGATTCATCTTCTATGATAAGTATTTTTGCCATAAATTCAATTGCTAAATTACTATTCTGCTAATGATCTTGCAAAGGTAATAAAAAAATAAAAAACTCCTGACATTTTGCCAAGAGTTTTTCACGTGTGTTTATGAAAAAGTGTATTTTTTAGTTTTTAAAAGTAGGTTTGAACTTGTTTTGATAGTCCTGAAACTCTTGCTGAGTAGTGATTTTCTTATAGTCATCAGTCGCAAACATCTTCAGATAAATCTCCAATTGCGAAGGTGTCATATAACTCGAAATACTCGTGATAAGGTCTGATTTTTCATCCAAGAATAACATCGTAGGATAAGCCTGAACTTGCAAATAGTTTGTAAAAGGGTGAATAGAGTTACGGCGATCTGCCAAAGCTGGATCATACCCCTTATTCTCAAATTTCTGTCCTTTATAGTTCACTACTTCATTACCTTCACCATTAAACTTCACAGCATAGTAATTATCGTTTACGTATTTTACTAAATCTTTGTTTTTAAATGTGTTATTAGCAAGCATTTTACAAGGACCACACCAGCTGGTATACACATCTACAAATATCTTTTTAGGTTTTTTCTTTTGAGCTGCAATTGCTTGGTCAAAAGTCATCCATTTAATTTCCTGAGCTTCAAGAGTAGCAGTAGCTACCAATACAAAAGCCACAATAGCGATGAGTTTTCTTGTCATAAGTGTCTATAATTAAATTTGTTTGTTACACAAACTACCATACCCAAAAACTGTGCCATTCTTTATTTTTACAACCACATACCTACCAAAGTCTTTAATCCATCACTAACTCATAAACCTTACACCTCTCATTACCACCCTCAAACAAAAAAGAGTGCCTAAATAATTCTTGGCACTCTTTTTATTAAATAAATTACGTTTTCTATTTTGCTCCTTTCCTACTATTGTAAGTGCTATGCATCAATTGTAATTCCATCCTATCATTGATTTTTTCAAATTCTTTCTTTAGTTCATTAAAATTAATTTTACTTACAAACGTATCATCCTTAATTATTAAAGGAGAAAGAAGGTTTATTATATCATCGTTTAAATCATTTTTAGAACGTTTTCTAAATTCATTTGTTATAAGAGAAAATTGTGGATACTCCTCTGTAGTTAAGCTTTCTAATATAGAACTTATAGGTAATATATGATCTATAACAATCTCTTTTAAATTTTCTCTTTTATTAACTTTTAGTTGTACTAATTCACCTGTGTCAGTTTTAGTATTAACTTCTTCTTGATTAATAAGTACAATACCATTTTTAAGAATTTTTAATTCTTTTATATCTTTTACCTTTTTAGGAGTGTTTCCTACATAGTAAATAATGTTATCCCTCTGATTTTTTATAATTTCTATAAATGATTTTTCCTCTCCTTTTTTACCAAAAAGTAATCGTATAAAACGAATAGGAAATATAATTTTCCCTTTGTTATTATACCTATTTTGTGTGGTTAAACGACCATACAAGATATTTCTAACTTTTCTATAGTCATAACAAATAGAATTATCTATTTCGTTTATTTCTATTTTAGGAGTTATCTCTTTTATATTATCAAAAGAAATTGATCCATGTGTAATTTTCTTAGAAAAAGCAATTTCTTCTTCAATGAAGTCAAGATATTTCATAAACCCTGCACGATAATGAGTTTTAGAAGTAACTTCTATAATTTCAAAAAGCTCTTCTCCTATTTCTCTCAACTCATCAAGGGCATCTAAACTTTTTGTATTGTAGATATTTTCAACTAACTCAAAAAGTCTATGTCTGAATTGTTTGTCAGCATTGTTCACGTAATTAACGTAACTATCAATACTCTTTACTCCATTTTTGGGTAAGAATTCTGTAAATTCTCTCTGTTTGAAAAAGGTATTATTCATAAATTTATGATGTTTTAGTTTAACGCCCCAAAAGTACTAACTATTTTACTCCTTACCAAATATAAAATGTTAAAATTTGGGGCGTTAAAGTGATTTATTTTACTCTTATTTTAATTGTCTGAAAAATAACAGCTTTGATATTGCCAAAAGATTATATTAACCAAAGCTTCAATTTACAATTATGTTTGTATCACATTCTCTGTAAATCCAATAGCTCTGCTTGCTAATCCGTACATATCACAGCTGTATTACAACTCTTAACTACCTACTGCTTACGTTTGTTGGCTTCTACACGAAACTTCTTATTAATCAGCTCAAAACTAACTCGAGATAGTAGCATTTCTATTTCTGAAAGCAGTGCTATAGGTGTAATCGGCCAAGTAAAAATTACCCTGTCAAATAGCTCCTGCACTAATACTTCTTTCTCTTTTAAGTTAGATACTACCTTTGGCTCATTCTCTCGCAATTCCTTTGCTATAAGGCTCAACTGCGGATAGGTAGCATTAGGCAAAGTGTCTAACAATGGGCACACCGTTTTCTCTGGAGTAACGGCTATAGGGTTAAGCATTTCATACTCTTCTTCTACAACAAAAGGAATTAAACTATCTCCTACAGCACGAGTATATAAAGGCTCATTATTGATAAGCACTTGTCTGCTTTCTTTGAGTATTTCAAAATGTGTTATACTACCCATTTTCTTAGGTGTTCCTCCTGCAAAATAGATGAAATTGTCCATAACTCTACAAAGCATTTCATAAAAAAGCTTCGCCTCCGATGTATATATAAAATACCTATTAATTACATTCAGTGGAACAACTATAGTCCCATCTGTACTGCATAATCGGCACTTCTTTATCAATGGTGTAAGCAAAGACTTTTTAAGGTCTTTTAAAGTCCTTCGCTGAAAAAGAACATTGTTTCTGTTCTTTAATATGAGTGCTATTTGTTTTTCTATCGTTTGAACTTCTTCTGAAAGCAATTCTTTGGGCTGTGTTTCGATTTTTCCTTCTCTAAATTGTACGATCTTCTCAAATACTTCTTCTTCAAAGAAGGGCAACAGAAGTGAAGTGCGTTCATAGCCTACCTCTCGATTATTGTGAACCCAGAGCAAATTGCTAAATAGCAAACGATAATCAAGTAGCTGTTTTACAGTTATGCTTTTCCTCTCAAATACTTCTGAAATACCCACAAGATAAATTCCCTGCATTTGGCTATCTTTCAAAGCATTTAAAAGTAGAAAATATTTCTCAAAAACCTTATCAGCCTCATTGATAAAGACTACTATATATGGTGAATTGAGCGCATTTTCTGCGCGTTTCTGCTGCTCATCTACTAAAGCTTGTAAAATCTCTTCAGTATCAATAGCGGTACTGAATGCATAAGGTGCTATTGCTTGCAACATTGCTGGCGGACAATCATCTGCTCCTCCTATCCACACTATCTTAAGTGTTTCAGGACTGTGTTTGTAAAGCAAGGATAGCAATACAAGTTGTTGCAATTTGCACTGATAGGAAGGGTCATCAGCTTGAATAGCCAAATGAGCTTCAGTCGTTAAATCAATCAAATGAAGATCTTTTTCATTCATCCCTAAAGCAATAGGTAAAGACATTGTAGCGTGTGTAAACTGCTTAGAGCCTAATATTTCGCTTAGATATATAAAATGAGTAGTTTGATTAGGAATAGCTATCCGCACAAAACGAGATCCTAGCGCTCCCTCTATGAAATCACAATGAGGTGATACATATCCTTTCGGGAAGGCATTTTGTACTTTTTCAAAATCATCATCACTGAAATGGGACTTCATCTTTATAGAAAAGACTGTTTCCGTCCTATTTATTTTCGAGTGTAGAGAACCTTTAAAAGGTATCTCAATAGCCTTGAGAGTCTCTTTGATATAACTCTCTTGTTGTGCTACCTCGCGTTCCAAAAGTGTACGCATTGTTACTTTAGACTTACTGAGCAGTGTCTCAGGCAACTGCATTGATAAATTTTGTTTTTCCATAAACAATTTTTTTTAAATATTGCTTACATATATCGTTTTTTGCCTTCAAATATAAGTAAAACGCAAAAAAGTTATCAACAATTCTCCTACCCCACTGACTATCAGCACTATATTTTTAATACTTCTCTCCGCCCCTAACTCACAACAATACACACCAGAGTTTTTTAGATATTTTCTTACCTATTATCTCTTAACTCTTACCTTACAGAAACTCTATTTTTCGTAAAAAAATATCCTTCAGAAAAATCACAAAAAAGCTTTGCTAAAAACCATAGCTTTTCTTGCTATAATCTTTGGCAAAGCCTTATATTCAATAAAGCTGTTTTAACTTTTTTAGAGAAGTAAAAGTTCCCCAAAATTAGTAATTTTGTGTTTGAAAAAAAAGAACACCAAAATTCAGGAACTTTGGGTAGAGAGGCAATAAATATGGTTGAATCTATTAAGCTAAAATGAAAGAAAAAAGCCGTAACCACAAATAGTATTTTTGTGTGATAATAAAAGGCAAATGATAGCTATGGGAAGCCCTAAAGCTGTAAATCACAAGTCTGTTTCTCAATGCTGATGTAGGATTTGATAGCAAATATCAAACCTAACCCCCAAAATGGAGAGTAACCAAATGTTTATTTTGATGAAGAATTGTACAAAATAGATTTAAGATCGAACAAGCAAATGGTTTATCTCCAAGCTCCTCAAAAAGTTTAAACACGTTTTTTGTCAAAGTCCTTGGACTTTGACAAAGTTTTTTTGTTTTTAAGAATAGAGATTTGTTAAATCTTTATCTAATACCATTCGATTGAAAGCAAAAAGCCCTTTTTCTATTTCTCGGGCTGTTTTGTTATGTTCTTTTGCAAGTTTTCGCAGAAAATCTAAATAATTAAGCCAGCTATTAGAAGTAATAACTTTCCATTCAATTTTGTAAAGAGTCTTTAAAGCTTGCATACAGCGTTCATCAATAATTGGATAGTTATCACTATCTGTTACACTTAAAATTGCAGAAGCAATCGGAATTCTTACACCTTTAAGTTCTGTAAGCTTCTCTATTTTTTTCTTCTCATCACTTTCTGCAAAGGCTTCTCTAGTGATTTTCTCTACAAGGGCAGCATCGTTGGAATCATATCTTTTTTTAGCACGACGCGATTTCCATAAGCAAATTTGCATAAATTGTTCTTTTTTGAGATAGCCTTTTTTACGCCATTTTTTTCCACGTTTGTAAAGTTCTTTTTCTACATCGTAAGACTTTATGTAGAAGTCTAATTTTTCAATAAATTCGTTCATTTTAATTCTTTTAGCACTTTATTTTTTAGAAGTAAAAATTTCTCATAAGAGTTGTAAGGAGCTCCTTCTTTAACTCTTTCACTATATGTATCGAATAATTTTTTTAGTTCTTCATTAGATATGTCTGCCATTTTGCCTACAAAGTAGAAAAAAAGACATTGGTCATAAAGATAAGGTTTAGTCTCTATATTTTCTTGAACTACCCAATTGTATACTTTTTTGATGTCATAACATTCATTGAGAAAAGGTATCATAATAGTTTTATAATATTCTTCCCATTCTTCAAAAAGTTCCTCAGGCTCTTTATAGCGTATCATAGCGTGTTTTCTAAGTTCCTCAAGTGTCAAACGTCTACCAAAAGAATATTTGTCTGGGATCTCAGAAAAAGTACATCCTATTAATTCACTGTGAAAAGGGGTAATACCCAATGCTTTCAACTGCTCTAAAACTAAGAGATTCCGATAGTTTACGTAGGTTGTGAACTTATTTCTCATAAAGCGGAGTGCAATTTCAAATTGATGATTTTCCTCTGTTCTAGTAAAATATATAAAAGAAGGTGTATCATCTTTATCTGACTCATATCCTTCGCCAGTTAATTTTTTATAAACCTTTTTTACAAATTCTTCCAAATATATAACCGTTCTCATTGTAGAATGATTTTTCGCCAAAAGTAAGAAAAATAACCTTCAAAAACAAGAAAAAGCTGTTTTTTTTTGATAATTATCAATCGTCACTTTTCACTTTTTTCTCCCATTCTTCAAAAAACTTAGGTTTATACAGCGATAAGCTATTGTCTTTTAATGAAGTAAATACCTGTACAGTTTCTCCTTTACAAACCAATTCATTGGCTTCATTGTAGATAAAATACTGAAAGATGAGTTTCGCTACATTGCTGGGAATATAGTGAGTTTCAATGCGCAAGCGTTCGCCATAGCGCACCATTTTCTTGTGTTCGCATACGCTCTTCACGATAGGGGTTGCATAGCCTTCACGCTCTACATCAAGGTAAGAAATACCGTACTTTCTCCCAAAGGCTTCTCGTCCGTCTTCAAAATATTTGATGTAGTTGCCGTGCCATACAATACCAAGTGGGTCGGTTTCGCTAAAGCGTACCGTAATAATAAGACTCTCAGATAAATTCGCAGGTTTATACGTTTCTTTTGGCTTTGTCATAATAAATAGAGATAAGAATACAACTGATGAAAAAGAGCAGTAAAGCGCCTATTTTAGGCAACAAACTACTCGCAGAACCGCCTCTTAGCAATACCTCGTAGAAGGCTTGTAATCCCCAGTTCATAGGGGAAATATTAGAAAGCAATTGCATAATGTGGGACATAGCAAAGGTAGGGATCCACACGCCACCAATGGCTGCAAAAAGCACTGTGAGGGTAGCTCCCAAGGGCGCTGATTGTTCTTGGGTTTTTGCCAAAGTACCTAAGAGTACCCCCAATCCTATTGCTGAAAGCCCTGAGGCTATGGCGACTAACAACAAGGGTAAAAGTTTACCTCCCACGTCCAATGTTGGTAAGCCTAAATAAGGAAATACGAACACGCCTATTACTACCATCAAAGCGAATTGTAGTAAGCTAATCATCAAAAAAACAATGATTTTAGCGGTGAGTAATGCCCAGTAGGGTAGGGGACTCGTGAAGAGTCGGAGTCCTGTGCCTTGTGTTTTTTCCTTTACAATACTCGCCGATAGCGGTATGGTTATGAAGAAGATAGCAAAGAGAGCCCACGCGGGTACGTTGTGCTGGGTAGCGTTGGGGATAGCAGCTGTAGCGGTATTAGGATTGATTTCTCTAAAACTTACTAACGCTTCTGTTTTTGGTAAACGCACCCCTTCCTCTAACTGACTCTCAAAGGCTTTATAAATAAACTGATTTTCTATTTGGTATAGCAATTTGTCAATGCCACTCTTCACACTTTCTTTAAACGAAGTCTGCAAAGTAGGGTCAAAATAAAGGCGTATTTCTTTGGTAGTATAAGCTGTTTCAGTAGGCGTTACAGTCTCACCTGCAAAAGTGCTGATAATCGTCTCAACGTTCTGTTGCACTTTAGTTTGCAAGCTGGAGGAGAGTGCAGCGGGAATTACAATAGCCAGCAGGTAATTGCCTTTCAGTACCTGCTCACGCGCCATAGCTTCGTCAATAGGTTTTCCGTCCAGCGTTTTCACCATTTCGAAAGCACTTCCTTCTAAACTCTTACTGATATTTTTGGCAATTTCACCGCCATCGTTATCCACTAACAGAACGGCTGTTTTCTGCTCACTGATATTCTTAAAAGCTCCGTCCTGCAATAGCGTAATGGTTACCACCAATAGCAATGGCATCGCAAAGAGAATGATAAGTGCCCCCATATCGCGCAACAGCAATAAGGCTTCTTTTTTTATAGATTGAAACATCGAAAGTCTTACCTTATAGTTAAAAATCGCCGTAATTTACTTGAAAACAAGGCAGATGCAACTCTTTGCGCCACATATCTACTACTTGGTTGCGGTCGTCTAAAAGAAAATTTACAAAATATTTGCCTTGTATCTCTCGTTCAAAAAGCTCTCGTTTAATGATGTTATCTTTGCGGAAGTCATTAGTGGTGCGCATTAGTAGCTGGTCATACCCTATTTCGTGTTTCTCAAGAAAACGCACCGTAGGTTCGCGGTATTTATCTTCTCTTCCCGATAACAATATAATCTTATAACCTTGTGCCTTAGCCATTTTTAGTACCGAAGCCACAGGGGTATTTAGTAGGTCTTTATCACAAGCCGAAGCATTATAAGGGTCACGTCCATTAAGTAGAGAGAGCGTACCGTCTAAGTCGCAGATCACTGCTTTAGGCAAACTCTCGTCTTGTGGTGTATATTCACTCACTGGGGCTTTACTACTGCGTGGTATAGGGGCAAAATCAAACTTTTCAAGCGTGTGTTTTAAGTTCGCTACATTGCGCTCTATTACAGCTTTCGAAATGAATTTACCAGTCTCTTCATAGCGTTTATCACACCTTTTTACCAGTTCTTCTACAGCTAAGTCAAATACCTTAAACGAGATATCGGCATGCTCTGTATAGCTGCGTATCATATCTTCAATAGTGCGCAAAGAGGTGTTGGTGGCATCTATCACTACATTAGTGTCACTTTTTAAAAGTGCTAATACAGAGGCTTCTACCATCTTGCTGATGCGCTCTTCATAAAACGGAATCATCAATGAATCTCCAAATTGCATCAAGCGGAAATCATCTCTGTTTACGCGCACCCAATTGTCCTCAGTACGCAAAAAATAACGGGCAAAGGTAGATTTCCCCGAGCCTGGGGCTCCCACCAATATAAGTAATTTACTCATAGTCTGCTGTCTAATTGATTTTCTATCTCTTCCCCTAAAATACGGTCGAGTACTAAGTTCTTAAATTCGTAATTCTCCTCGTGAATTTCCTTATAAGGCGTCTTCAAAAGCTTCGCATTGATAGCCCAATCGTTGATAGAGCACTTCAGCTTGCCCTTAATATTGCGCTTCTGTATTTGCTCTTCCAAACGGTCTTGAAAATCTACCCCATAGATAAGCGTGAGATAATCGTTGTTGCGCACCTTAAAAGCTGGTGGCATCCCTTGCAAAAAAGCTGTGCGAGGCTTGATAACCACTCCTTCTTCGTCGTTAGCATTTACCTTGTCTACCCACGCGCGTATTTCAGGATATTTCGCTTCAAAGTCTGCTTTATCAGCAAATGTATAGTGCAGAAACTCATCGTCATTCATCTTCCCAAAACTCAGGTTATCATTTACAAAATGCTCTCTGCCATCATCATATATTTCTTTTAGCAGATTAAAGGGCTTGAAATATATGTTAGCTTCCTTGCCAAAGATGTCCAACTGTTTCTTAAATAGCGAAATATTCTTTTCATAGTTAGCTAGGTCAAGTAGTTTCATGTCTCGTATTGAAAGATACTGCCGAATAATATGTGTAGGATATTTCTCTTTTAGCTCCTTCCCCGATAATCTCTTCGCATCAGCTACAAAAGCAAGATATTCCGGCTTTTGCTTAACGGCTTCTATCTTCGCATACAAATCACTTTCTTGGAGGTAATCACAATGTATTTGATGCGAGATGTAATAGGCCGAAAACTCATTCGTAATAAGTCCTTTCCCTAAAGCCGACCAAGGCATCAGTTCCGACTGTATAATCCGTATAGAAGTATCCTCCCAGCTGAATCTATTGTGCAAATCTCTCAATGCTTCTAACCATTGCGACTGGTCTAAATGATTGATTTTAAAACCATTCCTACTTACCAAATAGCTGTCTTCAAGTTCTTTATGTAAGTAGATATCACAATAAGATCCCATATATTTCTTCTCTATCAAGAGCTCTTTTACCCCTCTTTCTACAAACCAAAGCAAGCCTTCATAAAGACTTTCTATTTCATTGCGCTCTACACTTTTAGGTGCAGGTGATATAGTAGGCGAAAAAGCATTGATTTTGTTCCTGCAAAACCAATCAATTCTTTTTTTGATGATTGTCTTGTCCTCCATCTTTTGTTTATTTTTTGCAAAGGTAAAAATAAATTACCAATTTTAAAAACATAAAAAATTTCTCCTACTACTTCTCTATATCTCTCTTATTCCTATATGATACCTTAATGTCAAAATCTATAAAAAAAGGGTTGCTTACCCAAAAATAGTAAGCAACCCTTTCTCATTAGGGGATTTTATAAATCTGATTAACGTTTTTCTTTTAAAGACCAACCAGTTTTAAGCCCGATAACAAAATATACTAATAATAACTCTCCAAGAGCCAATAGTATATCCCCTGGTACTCGCAACCAGCGTACGGTTTGCATCAATTCGGTATGCATAAACTCTTCAGAACGTGCCGACCAGTAGCCGTTTTGTATTGCTTCTACGGCTTGCATAATACCTATAGGAAGTACACTGATTACTAGCATCGTCATCAATCCAATATTGATAAGCCAAAAAGCCCAGCCTAACAACTTGTCATTCCATTGGCGATCGGGGTACAAACCGCGAAGTACAAATAAGATAAGACCAATACCGAGGATACCATATACACCAAATAGGGCTGCGTGTCCGTGTACTGCCGTAGTGTTCAACCCTTGAACGTAATACAACGCAATAGGCGGATTGATTGCAAAACCAAATATACCTGCCCCAAGGAAGTTCCAGAAACACATTGCTATAAAGCAGTAGATAGGCCATTTGTAAGCTTTAATCCACTCTGTAGATTTAGAGATCTTGTAGTTGTGGAACGCCTCAAAACCTATAAGCACCAATGGCACTATTTCCAAAGCACTGAAAGTAGCTCCCAACGCTAATACTCCTGTAGGAGTTGCACTAAAATACAAGTGGTGGAATGTACCTAAGATACCCCCTGCCAAAAATACAATGGTAGAGAATAATACCGAAGCACTCGCTACTTTCAAACGCAATAAGCCCATACGAGAGAATAAGAAGGCTGCCACTACAGTTGCAAATACTTCAAAGAAACCTTCTACCCAAAGGTGAACTACCCACCAACGCCAGTATTCGGCAATGGCCATATGTGTTTGGCGACCATACATCAACCCTGCTCCATAGAAAGCTGCAATAGCGATAGATGCCAATACAAAAAGCAATAACAAATGGCGGTTCTCGTCTTTTTTGCGCAAAGCTGGTAATAATGCTCTTACCATCAAGAATAACCATAAGAATAAGCCTACAAGCAATAATATTTGCCAAAAACGACCTAACTCTATATATTCATATCCTTGGTGACCAAAGTAGAAGTTCTCTACTAAACCTAATTTCTGCATTACTCCAAACCATTGTCCTGCTAATGACCCTAATACTACAATTAATAAGGCTATAAAGAGAATATTTACCCCTAACTTTTGGTATTTAGGCTCGTGTCCCGATACAGCAGGCGCTATGTAAAGCCCCGTAGCCAACCAAGAGGTCGCTATCCAGAAAATAGCCAACTGTACGTGCCAGCTACGCGAAATAGCTTGTGGCAATACCAAATCAAGCGGAATGCCAAAGAAACCTTCTCCTTCTACACCATAGTGCGCCGTAATAACCCCAGCAAGCATCTGTACTAAGATAAGTAAAGATACTATCCAGATGTATTTTAGCGTCGCTTTCATCGAAGGCGTAGGCTTCATACCGCGCATTGGGTCTTCCGATGGGAGATGTTCATTCTCTTCTTCTTCCTTATTACTTGCGTGGTAGTATACCAAAAGACCTACCCCGAAAAGCAACATTAGCACACTGAACCCTGACCACATTTGTAGTGAAGTAGATGGCTGATTGCCTATCACAGGGTCGTAAGGCCAGTTGTTTGTGTAAGTAACATCGTCATTAGGGCGATTAGTGCTACATACCCAAGTAGTCCAAGTAAAGAATGCATTCATTTGCTGCATGCGCGCAGGGTCTTTGATAGCATTCTTAGGAATAGCATAATGACTGCGCGTCTTGTCTAGCGAGGCATCGTTCATAAAGAGTTTGCTGTAATAAGCCGCCAACTCTTTTGCTACTTGTGCACGCTCAGGAGAGAAAGTAATCACTCCTGTACTTTGGTCAAAAGTGTTTGTGCGAAGTTCTTTGCGCAACTGCACTTGATATTTAGCCTGCTCTTCTTCAGGAAGGTCTTTGTACACCTTGCCGTCTTTAGCAGCAAAAATATCTAAGAGCATTTCCGATTCACGGTGTAAATAATCGGCATTCCAGTCGGGTGCAATATAAGCACCGTGTCCCCAGATACTACCTACCGTTTGACCTCCCATCGACTGCCAAACATTCTGGCCGTCTTTAATGTCCTGCCCATTGTAGAGCAACTCCCCGTCTGTAGTTACTATCTTTTCAGGGAAAGGAGGCGTAGTGCGATATATCTCTACACCGTAAAAAATCAGTACAAGGAATGAGGCAGCTACTGTTGCCCCAAGCCAAATCCATAATTTCTTAGCTGTCATAAATAAATATATTAGTGTTTTTATTATTTTCGGGTGCAAATTTATAAAAAGATATTATCATCTTATAAAATATTTTCACTTTTTTTCTCCTAAAAATACTTAATATCTGATATTCAGTAAGAAAAATAATTGCCCATTACTATTATTTTTGTACCTTTGCCTCATAATTAATAATACATATACAAATGAAAACCTTATTCAACACCATAATCCTCCTAATCACTTTCTCCCTATACGCCCAGCAAGATGACTTCGTTCGCCTCAAAGACCTCTCTCCTGATTTTGTATTCGACCTCAAATATGCTACCCCCGATAACTTCCTCAAGCAAGCGGTATACGAATGCGGAGAATGCTACCTGCGAAAAAGTACAGCCCAAGCCCTACTCAAAGCCAACGAAAACTTCAAACAATTAGGATACCGCATCAAGCTATTCGATTGCTATCGCCCCCTCGAAGTACAGAAAAAAATGTGGAAAATCCTACCCGGTACTCACTATGTCGCCAACCCTGCCAAAGGTTCTAAACACAACCGAGGAGCAGCTGTCGATCTTACCCTCGTAGATAAACAAGGAAAAGAACTCGATATGGGAACTCCTTTCGACTTCTTTGGCAAAAAAGCTCACCACTCCTATACACAACTTCCCCAAAAAGTACTCGAAAATAGAAAACTCCTCAAAGAAATTCTCGATAAATATAACTTCAAATCTATATACTCCGAATGGTGGCATTATGAATACCGACCCGAAATGCAATCCAAAGTAGAAAACTTCCAATGGCAATGCGATGACAAATAATCCTTACCTTGGAACAATCTTGGAACAACCTTGGAGCAATCTTGGAGAAAACTTATGGAAAATATCAAAAAATAATAAAATTAAAAACAAATAAACTTATGAAAAAAATAGTCTTTATCCTTTCTACAACAATTCTACTATCAGCTATAGCTTGCAAAAACGATACTGAAGAAGAAAATAGAAGTAGTACACAAACTACAACTACGCAAACTACAAATACCCCTACCACTCAATACAATTCAGAGTTTTATATAGACCCTTCCCGCCTGAATGTCGTCAAAAATCAAAAAGACCCTGAGCTGAAAAAACTCTACTATCAAGTCTATGGAACTCCTAGCGGACTGTGGATTGACGGAATACACTCCTCCGATGCTTCATTCAAAAAATATATAGACAACGCCGAAAAAACTAACAAAATCCCTATCGTAGTCATCTATGGTATACCCAACCGCGATTGTGGCTCTTTTTCATCAGGCGGACATAAAGATGCCTCTTCCTATAAAGCTTGGATAGACCGCCTAAGTGCTATCATAGCCTCTCGACGTGCCATTGTAATCATAGAACCTGATGCTATCAACTATTGCGGAAAGAAAAAAGGTTCTCCTGAATATAACCAGCGCGCCGAATTGCTCACCTATTGCGCTAAAACGCTTAAAGAAAGAAACCCTAATGTGAAATCCTATATCCACGCAGGGAATGGTCCTTTAGTTACCCAAAACCCAGAAGGTGTAGCCAATAGTATTATAGACGGCGGCCTCCAATATATGCGCGGTTTTGCCCTCAATATATCAGGCTTAGGCGGTACCCAAGAAGAACAAACTGCTGCCGAAAAATTCGTTAATTACTTAGCAACTCGAGGATTCAAAAATATACATTATGTCATTGATACAGGGCGTAGCGGTATCAACCGTCCTAAACACCAAAACGCCAAACCTCCCTACAACTCTTGCAATAATTTCAACGCCGCCTTAGGCCCCCGCTCTACCACCAAAACCTCAGCCCCTCACGCCGACGCTTATCTATGGATAAATGGCGGTGGTGGCTCCGATGGCGAATGTAATATGGGAGCCCCAGCAGCAGGCCAACCCTATCCCGCCTACACCCAAGCCCTCATCAACAACGCTATTAGAGTCCACAGTATTCAAATACTCGAAGTTCCTCAAGAACTAAAATAATAATTGATTTTAACAAATATTTACTACCTTTGCAAAATCAACAAACAATATAACACTCTTTAACAATGAAGAAATGGAAGCAATATACTAAAATAACCCTCTCTCTATTGGTAATACTACTATCCAATAACCTCAGAGCTCAAAACCTAAAACCTATCATCAGCGAAAAACGCCTCAGCACCGATACCTCCACCGCAGGTATGGATGGCCCTCATATATATTATACCGGAAGAGGCCCCGAAAAGGTCATTAAATACATCACCGAAAATGCTAGAGAGAATATGAGAATTACCTCCAAATGGTATCACTTTAATGACCTACGAGGTAAAAAACTAAAAACACAAGTAGAATTCAATAAATTCTTTAGTTTTAGGTTGAAAAAAGAACTTACCAGTGAACCCGCAGTATATGAAATGCCTCAAAAACTTATCGCCATCTCCGATATAGAAGGTGAGTTCAAAGCCTTTTGCTCCTTCCTTATTGCCAACGGCGTGATGAATGAAAAGTATAAATGGACTTTTGGGAAAGGACACTTAGTAACCGTAGGAGACTTCTTCGACCGCGGACTGATGGTTACCCAAACCCTTTGGCTCATCTATCACTTAGAAAACCAAGCCGAAAAAGCAGGTGGTAAAGTACATTTCATCCTCGGCAATCACGACCTGATGAATATGAATAACGACTTTCGTTATGTGCGCAAAAAATACTTCACCAACGCCGAACTGATGAACACCTCTTATATAAACCTCTATAAGTCCAACACCGAATTAGGTAAGTGGTTAGAAACAAAAAATATAGTAGAAAAAATAGGCGATTATGTCTTTGTGCACGCTGGTATCTCTAAAGAAGTAGCCGACCTCAACCTATCTGTGCAAGAGCTCAATAACAAAGCCCGCCGGTATTACTTCAGAAATAAAGAAGCTCAACAACAAACAGGAGAGGTATATAGTACAATCTACAAATTCGGCGTAAGCCCAATGTGGTACAGAGGATGGGGCAAACAAACCATCGCCCCTGAAGAAGCCGACGAAATAATGCAAAAATGGCAAGTAGGAAAATTCGTCATAGGCCACACACTCCATAGTGAGGTAACCTACCTGATGAATAAACGTGTTATCGATCTCGATGTAGCTCATGCCAAAGGTGTGGTACAAGGTTTGCTGATAGAAAATGGCAACGAATATAAAGTAGATAACCAAGGTAATAAAACAGCAATAATAGAAAACGCGTCTATCCCCGAAGACGACGATTAAAACATTAACAACTAATGAAAGGAATTATATTAGCAGGAGGATCAGCTACTCGCCTTTATCCCATTACAAAAGGAGTTTCTAAACAATTACTCCCTATTTATGATAAACCAATGATTTATTATCCCCTGTCAGTACTGATGCTCTCAAATATCCGAGAAATACTCCTGATTTCTACTCCTCAAGATTTACCAGGATTCCAGCGCCTCTTAGGCAACGGTTCTGACTTTGGCATTAGCCTTACCTATGCCCAGCAACCCACCCCCGATGGCTTAGCTCAAGCATTTATCATAGGCGAAGAGTTTATAGGTGATGACGATGTATGCTTGGTATTAGGCGACAATATTTTCTATGGACAGAGCTTTACTCAAATGCTCACCAAAGCAGTAGAGAATGTAACAAAAGAGCGTAAAGCTACCGTTTTTGGCTATTACGTAAAAGACCCTGAACGCTATGGTGTAGCCGAGTTTGACAATGCTGGTAATGTGCTTAGCATTGAAGAAAAACCAGCACACCCCAAATCTAACTATGCAGTAGTAGGACTTTATTTCTACCCTAATAAGGTGGTGAATGTAGCTAAAAACATCAAACCTTCTGCTCGTGGAGAACTAGAGATTACTACGGTAAATCAGGAGTTCCTAAACGACGGCGAACTAAAAGTACAACTTTTAGGGCGTGGTTTTGCGTGGCTTGATACAGGTACTCACGATTCGCTTAGCGAAGCATCAAACTTTGTAGAGACCTTAGAAAAACGCCAAGGACTCAAGATTTCTTGTTTGGAAGAAATAGCCTATCGCAAGGGGTGGATTACTGCTGAAAAACTACAAGAACTCGCCAAACCAATGCTCAAAAACCAATACGGGCAATACCTCTTGCAGTTAACAATGAACAATTGATAATTAACAAAATGAAACCTTTTGTAACACTTATCTTAACCCTCTTTACCACTTTCTTTTTGCAGGCGAGTGATAGTTATAACTGGCATACTACGCAGGAATATCAAGTGAAGTATGACAAAGGGAGGTTATTTTTAGTGAAAATAGCAAGAGACCCTAATGGTATTAGTATTGCTGAATATAAAAAAGTGCTATTGCCTAATAGCATTGGGAAAAATGCTTATTTTGTATCAGTAACTGAAGGTAGAGATACCAATCATTTGCTTATTGCTGATGATACTTGGTATTACTTTGTGAACAGTCATATTTTTTATAACAGCAGAGAAAAAATCACCCCTGAAAAAGTTTTTACAGTAGCAAGTGTTACTAAGTTTTCAGGTAGCCAGAATTTTCTTATAGATGGAGTTTGGTATAGAGTCAGTTATAATCCTTATGATAGAGAGCAACCTATCAAAAAAGAACCTATCAATAGCCCTGTTGAGCAACTTTCCTCTCCGCAAAAAGAAAAGTCAAGCCTATTACAAAAAGATTGGTACTATGATGGGAAAAACTATTATAAGGAAGATAAGTTTTATAGTAATAAATGGTATCGTCTCAAAAATAAAAACTATATAACATTGATAACTCATAAGAAATATACCAATAAAGGTAGAGAGTCTTATCAACATCAATTAAAGCCTTTTGTTCTGGTGGATAATGAAATACGATATTATGAAATAGATAATAGGCGAAATGTGTTCAAAGCGAGACTTGTAAGGCGTGTACCCCTTACTTCTGAAATAAAAGATTTGCAATTGTGTTTTGCCTCAAAGGATAAATTGCTGATAGAAGATAAAGTTATAGAAAATATTTGCGATTTCGATACTATGACCTTTGTGGGCTCTGTAGTAGATGTTATAAATCCCAGTGGCGATTGGGCAGAGGTAGAATACAACTACTATTTCAAAGATAAAAATGGGGTCTATCTCTATCACACCAATGAAAAGACAATGAAAAAACTTTCATACGATCCTCAAACTTTTGATGAAACCAAAATAATTGAGTTTTATACAAATGCTGGTACGAGTTTGTAGCTCGTAACCTTCTAACCTCTAATAAAAATGGCAAAACTAAAAACAGCATATTTCTGTCAGAATTGCGGAGCACAATACAGCAAATGGCAAGGACAGTGTTACACTTGCAAGCAGTGGAATACCATTGTGGAAGAAGTCGTACAGAAAGATACGGCTCCTGCTTGGCAAGAAAAAGAATCTCCTATCAAAAATAAGGCTCCTAAGTACATCCCTATTTCTCAAATCGATACCCAGCAAGAGCCACGCCTCAATAGCAACAATCACGAACTGAACAACGTGCTAGGGGGGGGCATAGTACCTGGGTCGGTAACGCTTTTAGGAGGAGAACCAGGGATAGGCAAGAGTACGCTATTGTTGCAAATAGCTCTTAACTTGCCCTATCGTACGCTCTACGTATCAGGAGAGGAAAGTGAGAAACAGATAAAAATGCGCGCCGACCGTATTCCGCATAAGCTCGATAATTGCTTTATTCTCACTGAAACTAAGACGCAAAATATCTTCCAACAGATAAAAGAACTCTTGCCCGAAATCGTGATTATCGACTCTATCCAAACCCTTCAATCCGATTATATAGAGGCATCAGCGGGGAGTATTTCTCAAATTAGGGAATGTACCTCCGAACTGATTAAGTTTGCTAAAACTACTCATACTCCTGTAATACTCATTGGGCATATCACTAAAGACGGACAAATAGCAGGACCTAAGATATTAGAGCATATGGTCGATACGGTTTTACAGTTTGAAGGCGATCGCAATCACGTGTACCGTATCTTGCGCTCACTGAAAAATCGCTTTGGTTCTACTTCCGAACTGGGTATTTACGAGATGCTTAGCAACGGATTGCGTGAGGTAAATAATCCTTCGGAGATTCTCATTTCCAAAACCGATGAGACCATTAGCGGTACTTCTATAGCTGCCACCTTAGAAGGTATGCGTCCGCTGATGATTGAAATACAAGCCCTCGTGAGTACAGCTGTATATGGTACGCCTCAACGCAGTACTACAGGCTTCAATGCCAAACGCCTCAATATGCTTTTGGCGGTGCTTGAGAAACGCGCAGGATTCCGCTTAGGAGCTAAGGACGTCTTCCTTAATATTACCGGAGGTATTACTATCGACGACCCTGCAACTGATTTAGGGGTGGCGATGGCTATCCTATCGTCCAACGAAGATATAGCCATTGAGAAGGATGTGTGTTTTGCTGGTGAGGTGGGGTTAGGTGGCGAGATACGCCCTGTACAACGTGTAGAGCAACGTATTACTGAAGCTGAAAAATTAGGATTTAATACCATTTTTGTTTCTAAATACAACAAAATAGCTCTCAAAAATACGAAGATAAAAGTTATAACAGTCGCTAAAATAGAAGATGCGATACAAGAATTATTTGGATAAGAAGAACGCCTTATGTTGAGAAAACTCTTTAAAGATACCATTATTTACGGCATTGCTACTGTACTCCCTCGTGTGCTAACTCTATTGCTCACAAGGCTGTACGTGAATAAACTCGATACTGCCGATTTTGGTATCTATTCAGGGTTGTTTGTCTACCTTATCTTGGGGAATGTACTGCTGTCTTATGGTATGGAAACCGCTTTCTTCCGCTTTATGAATAAAGGCGAACAGAAGAAAAAGGTGCAATCTACCGCACTTACTTCTATTACAGTTAGCTCTTTGTTTTTCCTGCTGATTGACTACTTATTGCGACACTTTATTGCTTCTTGGCTGAATTACGATGTGCAATATATTGTCTTTGCTATTTATATATTGGTGCTCGATGCCTTAGTGGTCATTCCGTTTGCTTGGCTTAGGAATAAAGGCAAAGCCAAACTCTACGCAATGGTAAAGATAGGGAATACAGCCTTAAATTTAGCACTTAATATCTACTATCTAAATTATTTGTCTGCTGAAAATCTCGCAGCAAACGGTGGTGTATACTACATTTTTTTAGCCAATGTGATTGCTAGTTTAGCAACATTTATTGTGCTGCTACCCATCTACCTCAAAATACGTTTCAAATTCTACTATCCTCTTTGGAAAGAGATGATGATCTACGCTTTTCCCGTACTTTTGGCGGGCATCGCTTTTGCTGTGAACGAGGGTTTTGACCGTGTGTTTTTGCGTATGCTCCTCCCTGCTGATACAGCCGATGAAACGATTGGTATCTACTCGGCTTGCTACAAAATGGGGGTGTTTATGAACCTCTTTGTCACTGCCTATAAACTTGGTATAGAACCTTTCTTTTTCAGTAGTGCCCAAGATAAGAATGCACCTAAAACTTACGCGCGTATCACCGAATACTTCATTGTGTGCGGAGGCTTTATTTTGCTCTTTATTACCGTATTCACCGATGTTTTTAAACTTATTTTAATACCTAATAAAGCCTACTGGGATGCGCTCTGGATTGTGCCTATTATTTTGTTAGCTAACCTTTGTTTGGGTATTTACCACAGTCTTTCGGTATGGTACAAAGTAACCGACCGCACGAGCTTTGGTGCAATTGTATCCTTGATAGGAATGGCGATTACAGTAGTGTTCAACTTTGCACTTATTCCTTGGCTTAGCTATAAAGGAGCCGCTTTGGCTACCCTCATTACCTATGCTGCAATGATGAGTATCTCGTATTACTACGGACAAAAATACTACCCGATACCCTACAAAAAAAGGAAGATAAAAATCTTCCTTGGTATGAGTGTACTCTTCTCTTTTATAAATTTCTACGCCTTTGGCAACAGCATTTATATAGGTATTTTGTTTCTGCTTATCTATGGCTATTTAGCGAGCTTTGCAATCAAGCTAAAAGCGTTGCGGTCAAAAGCGTAGCGTGATAGGCAGTTAAAGTTGGTCAAACAGCAACATCATTTCCTCTTCTTTTTGTCGCATTAGCGCACTGTCTTTGGGGGTTTTATCTTTATACCCACAGAGGTGCAACAACCCGTGTGCCAATACTCGCAACAGTTCTCTTTGGAAAGGCACTTTAAAGATTTCGGCGTTTTCCTTTACGCGTTCTACCGAAATATAAATATCCGAATGGAGTACTTTTTCCTCAGTATAATCGAAGGTGATGATATCGGTGAGGGTATCGTGTTGCAAGTACTCTACATTTATTTTGTGCAAATACTCATCATCACAAAAAATATAGTTGATATTGCCTGCCTCTTTACCTTCAGATTTAGCAACGCTTTTCACCCAGCGTTTTACCGAATTCTTATTATAAGGGAAGACAAAAGGAGTTTCGTTAAAAAAAGAAGTCATAATCTAACTATTTTTTTCTTTAGGCTTATAGGTGCTGATACCTAATAGCGCATAAATAGGAGAAAAATTGATGAGAATGGTTACCAATAGCAAAATAGAAACGCCTGATAACACCGATGCAATAGTTATAGAAAACTCGTTGAAATACCCCAAAATTGCCGTAATCACGATAATAAGTAAGCGGATATTCTTGTCTAAAGTGCTTATATTTCTTTTCATATAGTTATGTTTTTTTAACAATTTGAGGACAAAGGTACAAATAATTTGTAAATTAGCAAATTTAGCTAAGTCTCTTACACAGCATTCGCATTTAAGATAATAGATTTATACTTTATTAATAAACTATAAAAATAGTAGGGAATATTAGGTGTTTTCTCTTTAAAAAGTCTCAAAACCACTTTTGCGTCGCTACACTTTGCCAAAGTTTCAGACTTTGGCAAAGTTGATTACTCTGATTATCAACAGCTTTTATAGTATGTTATGTAGAAGCGTTTTGCAAAACGCCCACATAAATAAAACTTTTCAAACACCCTCAACGAGGGTTAGGCTTTTAAATGCGAACGCCGTAAGTCTCTTACCTCTTATCTCTTACCTAAATTTCCCACTTCACCCCTACAAAATAAGTCCTTCCAGGCGAAATACTCGAGTAGAAACTACTTGTCTTCGTTACATAATCAAAAAGATTGTCAATACCTGCATTAAGCGTCAGATGATAAGGCAATCTCGACGAAAGCTGCAAACGCCATATCGCATAGGGCTCATAATAAGTGTAATATTCCGTGTTGTTAGATGTCTCATAAATCGTAGTAGCACTCACATATTTCCCACTCACTATCACATTAGGCACATACTTCACATCACTACTCGGTACGTATTCCCCTTTCCAAGTAACCGTATGTGGCCTGTTCTCCGAGCGTTGTTGGTTCGTGTGATAATATGCATATGAACCCTTAAAACGCAACCCTTTCACAGGCCGATAAGTAGCCGAAATCTCCGAACTTATAATCTTCGTATTTCCCGAGTTATTCACATACTGAATCGTATCCGTAGCACGAGACCATTGATACGCTATTTTATCCTTTACCACCGAAAGCTGTGTCATCGCTGTAATGTTGACTTTCGCCCTGTTGTAATCTACCGAAAATGTAATATTATTGCTCTTCTCAGGTTTCAAATTCTTGTTTCCCATTATCTGAAAACCACCACCCCAAGGGTGAAACCAATTCGTATAGAGTTCTTTCAAAGTAGGTGAACGAAAACCAGTAGAAAAACCTCCCCTAAAACTGAAATCATCTACCTTTAATAACCCCGAAAGCCTATAAGTAAAAAACTCTTTAAACAGAGAATGATAATCCATACGCACCCCAGTCACCAATGTAAAAACAGGAGAAAATGCCCATTCTTGCTGAGTGAAAACCGTATAACTCTGCGCATCTTGATGCGCCTCACTTCCCGTATTGTTAAACCTAAAACTCAACAAATCATCTGAGAGCACTTCAGCTCCCGCAACCAATGAGTGCTTCCCCCATAAAGATTGATTGTATTGTGCAGCCCCCCGCCATAACTCGTTCTGATATGTCTTCTCCTCCTCGTTTAGTAAACGATAAAAATTAAACTTCTGATAACGGTCAAAAGCACCACTCACACTCAGCTTCTTATCCTCACTAAGCTGTATATTTGATTTTAAAGAAGTAGTATAATTATAATAACGGTCTAAAACTTTTATAGAATTTTCCGTTCCTGCATTCCGCTCACTGAAATAATAGTTAGGCGTAAGCGTAAGATCTATTTTAGGAGATATATTAAAAGTAAGTTTAGGGCTCACTCCATAATTAGTAAAACCCGCTATATGCAATTTGCTTTTGGTAGACAATACGAGCCTACCGTTTTCATAAGTCTGTAAAGGCTCCTTATCTTCCAATACATAAGGCTCCCTGAAATTGTAAAAAGACGAAAGAAGCACACTCCCCCATTTCCGTTTCGTCCCCAATGATAGATGTGTCTTATGATTTTTACTAGTGTTATACTGATATTCCAAACCAGCCTCAAAAGGCTTTTTAGCATTTTTAGTGATAATATTAATCACCCCTCCCAGCGCATTAGAACCATACAGAGAAGAACTCGCACCCTTGATGATTTCTATACGTTCTATATTGTTCAAATTGATACGGTCATAATCGATATTGTCAAAAGTCTCTCCTGCCATACGTTCCCCATCTATCAAGAAAAGCACATATTTACCGCCAAAACCCATCATATTGATATTTGGCATCCCCCCATCATATGTGAAGTTGATACCCGAAAACTCCGTCTCCAAAAACGATTGAAAATCTGTCGCTTGAGATTTCCTTATATCCTCAGCAGTAACTACCTGTACTGTGATAGGTACATCTTTAAGATTTTTCTCTGTACGTGTTGCCGTTACTATTACCTCATTTAGCTTTATCTCTTTCTCCTTTTTCTCTTGTGCAAAAATTTGTAGATTACAGAATGTAATGAATACAACAATAATAATCTTCTGCATAACTTTTTATATTTAGAAAAAGGGCTGCCCATAAGCTGAACAGCCCCTCTCTTTATAAATATTTGTATTAATAATTAAAAATTACTTCCTTCACTTACTTGATACTGAAAGGTAAGGTAAACAGCTTTCGCCCGATCATTATAACAATCAGTTAGTTGAAATTTTACATATTTACCATTGCCTCTCTTTAGTATATAAACCCATTTAGTAGGCCGATATACACTCGGATACTTATTAGGTCCCATATTCTCAGGAGCAATATGAATAATACCTTCCGTTACACCAAAACCTCCTGTCATAGGTTTAGATAGAGAAATAGTTTCTGTTCTTGTATTAGGATAACCTAATAACACTTGCTGTTCTTTATCTACGATAAATTGTCCTTCAGGTACTTTTTTTATAGATACAAAATCATTGCTATTAGTATTCAGAACAGCTACTTTCCCCTCTCCCGAACTACCTCCATTGAGTTTTACTAAATAACCATTAAAGGCTATATCCCAATTCAAATCTGTAGCAGTAGGAGTAGCAACTGTAGAAACTCCTTTTTCAAAAGAGAAAGTAACCCATTTATTATTCACATCTAAATTACTAACTTTCTTTACCTCTGTAGGAACTTCAGGGTCACTTTTATCTTTACTGCAAGAAGCAAAAATAAGACCTATTGATATTACTGAAAATAATAGTTTATTTTTCATAATCTTCATTATTTACTTTGAGTGTCACTCAATTGATATTTAAGCTTAGGATGCATAGAACTTTTTTGATTATTAACTTCTTTATAAAAATCAGTTACTTGCACTTTAGCATACTTCCCGTCGGCCGTCTTGATAATATATACCCATTTATTAGGAGCGTATACACCTCCCCATTGTCCCATATTAGCAGGACTAATATTTATAGTTCCAGTAGTAGAACCAAATCCTCCAGTAAGTACAGGTGATACTTTTTCTTTTGTAGTATTTCCACCCCTATCACTAAAACTTACTTCTTTATCTTTCTCAAACCCCCCTACTGTAGTTTCTTTTACAGTCTCAAAATCTTTTGATTCTGTCTTGAGAGCCTCTCCTTTTCCTTTACCATTTACACCTCCATTAAGCTTTACGTAATATTCTTTGAAAGCTATATCCCAAGTAGTATCAGTTTCTGGAGTGGTAACGCTTACTACACTTCCTGTTGCCAATGAAAAGTATTGCCAATCACCAGTAGCATCCAATTGTACTTCTCCAACTGCTTTAGTAAAAGTAAGACTTACTTTTTCTATAGGAGCTTGTGAAGTAAGAGTATCATATTTAAAAGTAAGATAACCTATTTCATTCTTAGCGTTAGTATACTCAGTAATTTGCAATTTTACATACTGTCCTTTTACTGTTTTTACTACATACACATATTTAGTAAGAGTAATATGAGGAGCATTACTTCCTGGTGCAGGAGGATTATAGTTATAGAAACCTTTAGGGTCTGAACTCATTACAGTACCAGTAATAGCAGGATTAACTGAGATACTTGTAATAGTAGGACTTGTTTGTCCTGGTTGCGGACGACCAATGGTAGTTATTATTTCATCTTTTTGATAGCCTAAGCCTGGATACTGTGTAACAGTAGCAAAATCTTTACTTCCTGTATTGGCTACTGCCACACCTCCAATACCTGAAGTACCACCATTAGTTTTTACATTATAACGATTAAAAGCGATATCCCAATTATCACTCGTGCGAGGATTACTTACCTCTACTTGTTTCCCTTCTGAAAAAGAAAAATACACCCACTCTGTTTGTGAAGAAGCATTCAATTCTTTCACCTCTTTAATAGTAGAAGATGGAGGTGGAGGTGTAGTGTTATCATCTTTACTACATGAAGTAGTAAACATCATCAACCCTGCAATAAGCGCAGGAGCTAAAAAATGTAATCTCATATCTTTTTGGTTTTATAATTAAACGGCGCAAAGATACTACTTATTTAGAATAACACAAAATAAAAATTACTTTTATTTTAAATAAATCTTATTTTTTACCTCCTACCTCATAAATCTTACCTTACACAAAACTTATAGCAACCTTGGAGCAAACTTGGAGCAAGCTTGGAGCTACCTTCCTTACCAACTAAATATAACCCCTAATTTACTCTTTTCCCAATTCACCCATTCCTGAACTCACTCATTCCCGAATTTGCTCATTTGCTAATTAATCCCTACCTTTGCCTCTTGTTAGAAACCATATTTAATTCAAAAATGTCAAAACGTTATACCATTACAGCTGCATTGCCCTATACCAATGGCCCCATACACATCGGCCATTTAGCAGGCGTATATATCCCTGCTGATATATTTGCACGCTATCAACGATTGAAAAACAATGAAGTAGCTTTTATCTGCGGAAGCGACGAGCACGGCGTAGCTATCTCTATCAAAGCCAAAAAAGAAAATACTACTCCACAAGCTATTATCGACAAATATCACCAAATCATCAAGCAATCATTTGCCGATTTCGGAATCTCTTTCGATAACTACTCCAGAACTTCCGCCAAAATACACCACCAAACTGCCTCCGAATTCTTTAAAAAACTGTATGAACAAGGTAATTTTATAGAAGAAATATCTGAACAACTCTACGACGAAGAAGCTCAACAATTCCTCGCCGACCGCTTTGTTATCGGTACCTGTCCTAAATGCGGAAACCCAGAAGCCTACGGAGACCAATGCGAAAGATGCGGTTCATCTCTAAACGCTACCGACCTCATCGACCCCAAATCTTCTATCACAGGCTCTAAACCTACCCTCAAAGCCACTAAACACTGGTTTCTCCCTCTCAACCAATACCAAAAATTTATAGAAAAATGGATATTAGAAGGCCATAAAAACGATTGGAAACCCAACGTATACGGTCAAGTCAAAAGCTGGCTCGACGACGAGCTTAAACCCCGCGCCGTTACCCGAGACCTCGACTGGGGAATACCCGTACCCGTAGAAGGAGCCGAAGGAAAAGTCCTCTACGTATGGTTCGACGCTCCCATCGGATATATCTCCTCTACCAAAGAATGGGCAGAAAAACAAGGAAAAGACTGGAAACCCTTTTGGCAAGATAACAATACCCAACTAATCCACTTCATCGGAAAAGACAACATCGTATTCCACTGCATCATATTCCCTGCTATGCTTAAAGCTGAAGGAAGCTATATATTGCCTACTAATGTTCCTGCAAATGAATTTCTCAACTTAGAAGGAAATAAGCTCTCTACCTCTAAAAACTGGGCTGTCTGGTTGCACGAATACCTACAAGACTTCCCAAATCAGCAAGATGTATTGCGATACGTTCTTACTGCCAACGCCCCAGAAACTAAAGACAACGATTTCACTTGGAAAGACTTTCAAGCTCGTAATAATAACGAACTCGTAGCTATCTTCGGCAACTTCATCAACCGAGTAGTAGTCTTAACTCATAAATATTATCAAGGCGAAGTCCCTACCCCCAATGCTTTCAATGAGCTAGATACCGAAACGCTTGCACAAATCACCGAACTTACCCAAAAAATAGAACAATCTATAGAACGTTATAGATTCCGTGAAGCTCAACAAGAACTGATGAATATCGCCCGCCTTGGTAATAAATACCTCGCCGATGAAGAACCCTGGAAACTCATCAAAACAAACCCTGACCGCGTAAATACAGTTATGTATGTAGCATTGCAAATAGCTTCTGCTTTAGCTATCACCAGCGAGCCTTTCTTGCCCTTCACTGCAACAAAGCTTAAGCGCATATTACAGCTCGAAAATACTACTTGGGAAAGTCTCAAAACGCACCCCACCCAGCTTCTCAAAGCAAAACATCACATAACCACCGCCGAACTCCTTTTCGAAAAAATAGAAGATGAAGCTATCGAAAAGCAACTACAGCGTTTAGAAAATACTAAATTAGCTAATAAACAAGAAGCACAAACTCCAAATGAGGCAACAGTAGCACCACAAAAAGACCTCATCTCTTATGACGACTTCTCCAAGATGGATATCCGTATAGGTACCATATTAGAAGCCCAAAAAATGCCCAAAGCCGATAAATTACTCATCTTAAAAGTAGATACAGGTATCGACCAGCGCACTATCGTATCAGGCATAGCCCAAAGCTTCTCACCAGAAGAAATAATAGGCAAAAAAGTAACTTTATTAGCAAACCTTGCCCCTCGCAAACTACGAGGTGTAGAAAGCCAAGGAATGATATTAATGGTAGAAAATACCGAAGGTAAATTCTCCTTCATCTCTCCTGATAACGAGGTGCCTAACGGTACAGAAGTAAAATAAATACTTAATTAAACACCATAAAAAAAGCTACCCCAAAAGGGTAGCTTTTTCTAAATAACAATAAAAAAATGATTAACTATTTTAATTCAAAAGTAGCTTTACGAGCTAATTGACGCGCTCTCGGAGAAGCTTTATCTACACTTGTATCAACACCTTTACCTTCAGTAGCAATACGAGAATTATCAATACCAGCTTTCACTAATAAATCTTTTACATTATCAGCACGTTTTTGCGATAAACTTGTATTGTAGTTAGTTCCTCCTAACTCATCAGCATAACCATTTACTGTAATATGAGCATTTGGATTCTCTTTCATATACTTAGCAACAAAATCTATTGCCCAAGATGAAGATACTTGTGGTTGAGATGAATTAAAGTCAAAATAAGCACTGATGTACCCTCTCTTAATAAGATCTGTAGCTACATCTCCAGATACTTCTCCATTGTTATCCATAGCATTGCCAGCCTTAGCTTGATAATTGTCATTCAAGTAGCTTTCTATCTCATCAGGAATACGATTGCCATTAGCATCATTCATCTTGTTTTGCTTGTTAGCAACCTCTCCTTTTAAATCTGCTACATTGCTTTCCAAAGCGGCTACTCGTTGTGCCATTTCAGCTTCTTCCTCGCGCTTGTCAGCCGCAGCCCAATCAGCGTGTTTACCCTGTTTGCCAATAGCAATGTTCAATCCAGCTGTCAAAGTAAAGTGATTACCCTGAAAACCTCCTTTCCCATTAACCGTCTTGGTGTCATAAGTACGCTGTTGTTTGCTATTGATATAGATAGAACCATCTAATAAGAAAGCAATACGATTAGAAATTCTCAACTGTGGCGTAAGACCTATCGTAAGAAAACCTATATTGTCAGCCTTAGAGATATCATCACTCTTGAGTTGTGCAAAACCACCACCAGCGTGCAATAACAACCCTAAATCACTCGTCCATTCTTCAAAACTTAAAACGCGTGCCAAATTAGCAACTCCTTGCAAGTTTACATTCCAAATGTTTGATTTAAACTTAGGGGTATCTTCTTCATTTTCAAAGGTATCATAACCTCCTCCCAATCTCACACCAAATTTACTATTAGCCATATAACGTACACCTAAATTCGCACTGAAAAGATTAAAATCACTCGTGCGATATCCACTAGTAAACGGAGTGGTAGGTTTATTGATACCACCATTAATATCAACTGACCATCTGTTATAGTCGTTCTCTTGTGCTTGTACTCCAATAAACGCTAATGAAGCCAAAACTAAAATGCTTTTTTTCATTCTTCAAATAAATTATACAATAAAAACTGGGGCAAAGATATAAAATTATTGTAAGTTAGAATGACTATTTAACATATATTAACGTTTATCTTTGTGCTTCAACAACATCCTCTCTAAAGGCGTTATAGCACTGTCTATACCTTCCTCAAAAGTCTTAAATTGCTTCTTTACTACAAGACTCTCTCCCGGTATATGAACCTTCACTTCTACTATCTTATTCTCCTTTGAGGTCGTGTTGTCCAACTTCAAATGAACATCGGCCTCTATAATCCTATCATAAAAATTGTCAAGCTTATCAAGCTTCTTTTGTATAAACTCTACCAATTTGTGATCTACTGTAAAATCTACTGGATGTACGTGTACTTTCATAATGTTTTAGAATTTTAAGGTTTAACAATTTAATTTTATTGCGCAGTTTCCTCCCCTTTATCACCTCTCGGATGAGCCTTCTTATACTGCTTCTTTAGCTCTACTAAACTCGTGTTCGTATACACTTGCGTAGATGCTAAACTAGAATGCCCCAGTAGTTCCTTCACAGTATTCAAATCAGCCCCATTGTCCAAAAGATGACTCGCAAATGAGTGCCGTAATACGTGCGGACTTACATCACGCTTCGTAGTTACTGTACTAAAATACGAATTTATAATCCTATAAACAAGGGTAGGATATATTTTTTTTCCATTTTTTACCAAAAACAAGAAATTTTTACTCTTCTCATTCGCTACCTCTTCCCTCAATGCCAGATACTCCCTAAACGTCTTTTCCAATTCCGGTATAATCGGTATATAACGCTCCTTGTCGCCCTTCCCCGTTACTTTTAGCAATTTCTGTTCCAAATCTAAATCCTCCAATTGCAAATTTGCTAATTCTGAACGTCGCACTCCCGTCGCATAAAGCGTCTCTATAACAGCACGATCCCTCACCTCATCAAACGAACTCTTACTCGAAAAATACGAAAGTACCTTCTCTATCTCCGCCTCTGAAAATGGCAACTTTTGTCGCTTCTCTGTCTTTAATAAAAAAATACCTTTCTCAAACGGACTGGTCTCTATCTGCTTCGTCTTCTTTAAAAACGCATAATATGTCTTAAGCGCTGATAACTTCCTGTTGATACTCCTAAAAGCAATAGATTGATTCGATAAACTGATAATCCATTTCTTAATATCCTCTTGATCAGCTCGCTCCAAAGGGCATTCCTCCTCCTTATTCTCATATTCACTCTTGATAAATCGCTCAAAAGCCCGCAAATCGTGCTTGTAAGCCTCTACCGTATGAATAGAGTACTTCATCTCTATTGATAAATAAATAATAAACGCATTGATTGACATAGTTTAATTTTTTTGTTGATTGCAAGATAATTTGTGTTTAAATAAAAGATTTAAATCCCTCAATTCCACATAGCAAAATAACTAATTTTTATTCAATTAAACTGTTAATTAATTGTTAAAATTTATAGTATAAAGTTAATAAAATTCTTTATTACTACAAAATGAGATAGTTATAAAGCTGTTTTTTTTCTAATTCTGCGCAGTATCTCCTTCATATTCCCCATTTTTTACGTTTTTATTACCAAATAATGATGCGACAAATGTACAAAATAAAAAACAATTTACCAAATTTTAAAACAGAAAATTTTTCGCCTACCACCTCCTTATTCCTCACATATACCCACACTATACCCACACTATACCTACTCTATACTCTTCCTAAAAGTAAAAAATACTACAAAAAAACACTTTAATAGAAAAATATACTACAATACCCCAATTCTCTAAAAAATCATAGTAAATAAAAATTGCCAAAAGTTATACCCCATCTCATTATAACTTTTGGCAACTAATCATTAACTATCAATCACTAACCATTAATCAGTAATAATTCCTAATTTCTTCATTAAAAAAGTAGCATTCTTATTCTTGCAAACCCCCTCCCTCAACTTATAATCAAAACAAAGCTCTCCCTCACTAATTACCGACTCAAAACATTTGTTGACCAATTGACTTGGATAACGCTCCACAAGTCTACACACCTCTATATCGTGCGTAGCAAGAACTCCTAAAGCCTCCAACCCCAAAAGTCGCTCAATAATCTTGATAGTCCCATACTGTTTATCCTCAGAGTTTGTCCCTCGCAATACCTCATCCAAAAGCACAAAACAACGCTCCTCTTCAAGTGTCTTAATAATCTCCTCTATACGATTGATTTCAGCAAAAAAATACGACTGACCATCACTTAACGAATCTGATAATCGCATAGAAAGCATCATCTTCAAAGGATGTATATTCGCCCTGCGAGCACATACAGGCAAACCTACCATGGCTAAAAGCATATTTACCCCCAAAGTACGTAAAAAAGTACTCTTGCCCGACATATTAGAGCCTGTAAGCGATACAAAATGTTCCCCATCTAATGTAATACTATTGTCTACCCGTTGCCCTTCAGCGATAAGTGGATGTCCCACTTCCTCAAATTCAATGCAATAATCTCTATTTAATGTAGGATATACAAAACGCGGATTGTTATAACTGAAATTAGCAAAACTACATAACACTTCAATTTCGGCCACCGACTCTAGCCACTCCATAATATGCCCCTTATGAATTTCTTTCCACTTCAAAAGAGCATTATACCGATGCAAGTGATAAAAACTAAAAACATTTAAAGGAATAGATACTAAAATATTACTTACACTGTCTAAATCGTCTAATAAACGCGAAAGTTGTGCAATATGAGTGCTCGCCTGCTCATTTTTATCAGGGAAACGCAATTCCATTTGCAAAATACACTCCCTAAAAGCATAAAGCATCTCATAAGTACGTTCAAAACCCAACTTTTCTTTGTTTATTTTTCCTATAAATGAAAAGAAAATAACTAAATTGAGTGTCAAAAGAATCTTTCCAATAGATTGCAATATCTCATATCCTACCCCATAACCTATCCCCAATGAAGTAATCAATAATATAGGTGTAATAATACAATAAAAACGTATAAACTTACTTAACGGCTGAGTAGGAGAAGTAGCCCATAACCCCAGCTTTTCATAAAAAGAAGCACTATCATCAATCTGATGAGCGTGAGCCATAAAAGTCTGTCGCCAAGCTAAATCAGGAGTGAGAGCCTTAACACTCTCTTGTGTAGCCTCTATAATTTCCTTATCAGGGAATAATAGCCGATTGGCTAATAACTTCCTACCTAAAAAAGTGTGAGCCCTATTCAAATAATGATACACGGACTGCTCTCCAAATATATCCAAATCATAAGCATAAGGGTGGTGTTCAGGTTTGAAAGTAGCGCCATTATCACCAAAAAACTTCCGTTCTTCTAAAAAAGCAATCTCTTGCTCATTTATCTTGATTTTAACCAGAGCAATGCGTCTTTGTAATGCAATTTTCTTGTGTTTGGCCAATAAAAAGAAAAAGATAACCACAAAAGCCAAAGCTATTACACCCCATAGCCAAGCCCTTTCATTGATAGCTTTATAGCCTATTCCTATAGCTAGTAAAATAGTAGAAAGCCTTACAAAAGCGATATAATTATACTGCTTCTGATACTGCTGATACATCTGGGTAGCAGCTTGTAATTTTTCTCTGTATAATGAAGTCATAAAAGCGTATTACACTTATTGTTTATTGGCATCTAGTCTTAAAAAGACAAATAGTAAAATAGTAAATGCCCACAACCCCGAACCTCCATAGCTAAAGAAAGGCAAAGGGATACCAATAGTAGGGATAAGACTAATTACCATACCTATATTAATGCAGAAGTGAATAAAAAGTATTGAAATAACACAATACCCATATACACGGTTGAACTTTGATTTCTGTCGTTCAGCTAAGGCAAAGAGCCGTAAGAGCAATAGGGAAAAGAGAATAACCACTAATGAAGTGCCTATGAAGCCCCATTCTTCTCCTATAGTAGTAAATATATAGTCGGTGTGTTGTTCAGGGATAAAACTTCCTTTAGTGCGAGTGCCTTGTAAGAATCCTTTTCCAAAAATACCTCCTGAGGTAATAGCAGATTCGGCCATATTGGTATTATAGGCAAAATCACGTTTCATAGCAGCTATTTTATGAGGGTCGGTTTCTAGGCGTAACCAAAGGTTTAAGCGATTGCGGTGGTGTTGCTTCAATACATTGTCATATACAGGATGGGTAGCTAAGGCAGTGATAAGGCACAAAGCTGAAAGTATAAAAGTATTTTGGAATGGAATCCTATTAGTTTTCTTTTTATGCCAAAATATATACCCTCCAATACTGATGGCACAAGCTAATAAAGTGAGTGGAGTACCGAATTTTAGAGAGGCGATAAATACTATAGCCGCTAAAAAGAGGTAGAAGAGTAGGGCAGAGGGCATTCCTTCGCGAAAGAGGACAAAGACGAGGGAGAAGAACACGAGCAAGCTCCCCACATCGGGTTGTAATAGAATGAGAATGGCAGGAACAGAGATAATAGCGATAGCTCTCAGGAGGTCGGGGGTGCGACGTATATCGGTGTGTATATCGCTTACATATCGAGCAAAAGCGAGTGCTGTAGCCACTTTGGCAAACTCACTTGGTTGAACAGTAATAGAGCCTATGGCATACCAAGCTTTGGCGCCATTGGTTTCTTTTCCGAAAATGAATAATCCTGCTAATAGAGCAATAGCTAAGAGGTAAAACACGACAGAAAAATTAGTATACACCTTAGAATCTACGGCCAAGATAAAGATAATGAGTAGGAAGCTAAGGCCTATGAAGAGTAATTGTTTTCCGTAAAACTGGTTGATATCGAATATAGAGGTAACATTTAAGTCGCTATAGGTAGTAGAGAATATGGCAATCCAGCCACAACATACTAATAGCAAATATAATATTACGGAAATCCAATCGAGGTGTTTTACAAGGCTATGTTTCATTGAAAGGGGTTAAAAAGTTATAGTTTACGGCGTTTGAAAAGGAAGAATAAGGCGTATTCAATAGCGATATGCATCCATCGTTTTTCGTTGAATAAGAACGATAGCCAAGTGTGAGAGAACAAGTTTTTGAAAGAGAGTTGTTCTACGGAATGCGATACTTGAGATGTAAGGTTCAGGCGGTCTATTTCTTTTTCAAGGCGCAGTATTTTTAGGTCTTTATCGATTTCTTCAAAAGAGGAGTATATTTTATTCTTCGTCATCAGGGTCTTCTTTAAAATAGATTTCTGATAGTTTTTGCAAAAGAGGTTTTTCTATAATTTTTTTGCTCCAAATAAGGGCGAATATCAGAACTAATATATAGAAAGCACCTACCAAAGCGAAACCTAAAGCATTACTTTTTAAAATTTCGCCTAAGGCATAGGCTAAGGCTAAAGATAAAAAGAACAACACGAGTAGGCTAGCAAAGGCTACTATAAGGAAGGTTATCAAACCGTAAGAGGATTTGGCTATAAACCTAAAAAGGAATAGCTTATAGTAAGCCCATTGCGAGTTTAGAGCGGCATTGGCTTTGGTAGGGACTTCGTCAAAAGATTCTTTAATAGAATGGATAGACATAGATTGTTTTATTTCTGAAATTTGGCATTAGCTTCTTTCAGGGAGGCTAATTTTTTTTCCAAGAAAGTAATTACGTCTTCTGCTTTATAGCTTGATTTAGAGAGTAAGTTTTCTACTTTATCTTCAAAAGAGCTTTTTAGTTCAGAAGATTTTTCTTTTACATTCTCGGTAAGGCGGTCGAGCTGTTCTTTTATTTTATCGGCTTGGTCGCCTACGGTTTCTTTGATTTTTTCGCGGGTGTTTTTACCTTTGTCGGGAGCGAAAAGAATACCTAAGGTAGCTCCTATAGCAGCGCCGGCTGCTAATCCTAATAATACATTTCCTGTTTTTGCCATAGTATAATTATTTTTAGTTTTAAAAAACGCACAAATGTACGGAGAAAATTTCAATGTGACAAATATTAGTAGTTATTTTTTTTAGAATGCTGATATTGATTGTATTGTTGATGTGTTTTAGGAGTTATTTTCGAGTTGTCTCCAAGCTATCTCCAAGCTGTCTCCAAGGTGTCTCTAAGGTGTCTGTATTCTTTTTTTAGGATGGGGGCAAATTTGAGATATTTTTTTAGGGTTTCTACTAATGGGTTTATGGGGTATGATTTTTGTAATAAAAATATTGTGTATAAGCTATTAGAAGTTAGGGTATTATATTGTTGAAACAGGGGATTTAATCTTTTTTTAGTGTAAAAAATTTTGCTATTCAAAAAAATATTTATACTTTTGCGCCCTGAATATAAATAACACATTTAATAAATAGAGAAAAAAATGGCAAGAGTTTGTGACTTAACAGGCAAAAAAGCATTGGTGGGCAACAACGTGTCGCACGCAATGAACAAAACGAAACGCAAATTTAATGTAAATCTTCGTACTAAACGTTTCTTTATTCCAGAAGAGAATCGTTGGATTACACTAAAAGTATCAGCAGCTGCGATAAAGACTATTGACAAAAAAGGTATTTATGCAGTGCTACAAGAGGTAGAACGTAACGGATATATTAACTAAATTTTAAAACAATAGTAAAATGGCTAAAAAAGGAAATAGAATTCAGGTTATATTGGAGTGCACTGAGCATAAAGAATCTGGTCTTCCAGGAACTTCACGTTACATCACTACCAAGAACAAAAAAAATACTCCAGATAGATTAGAGCTTAAGAAGTTTAATCCTATTTTAAAGAAAGTAACTGTTCATAAAGAAATTAAATAATTAAAACGTTATGGCAAAGAAAACAGTAGCAACCCTACAAGGTAAATCTAAGAAGCTTACAAAAGCTATCAAAATGGTGAAATCACCTAAAACAGGTGCTTACACTTTTGTAGAAAGTGTAATGGCTCCTGAACTTGTTGATGAATTTTTGAAGAAGAAATAATTAAATTTTCTCTATTTTTATCATATCTAAAAAAGCTGTCGTGAGACGGCTTTTTTGCATATATAAACTTTTTTATTACCTTTGCACTCGTATCTAAATATATAGAATAAGTTATGGCATTTCAATTTCTAAAGAACATCTTTTCAAAAGAAAAGAAAGAGAGCTTAGACAAGGGCTTAGAAAAATCTAAAAATAGCTTTTTTGACCGTTTAGGAAAAGCGGTTATGGGGAAATCTAAAGTAGATGAAGAGGTGCTTGATGACCTTGAAGAAGTGCTTATAGCCAGTGATGTAGGGGTGAACACGACGCTTAAGATTATAGATCGTATAGAGGCGCGTGTGGCTAAGGATAAGTATTTGGGTACTTCTGAACTTAATACCATTCTTCGTGAAGAAATAGCAGGTCTCCTTTCTGAAACACATACTGGTGAAGCAACTGATTTTATTCTCCCAGCGGACAAAAAGCCTTATGTGATGATGGTGGTAGGTGTGAATGGCGCTGGAAAGACAACAACTATAGGAAAACTTGCAAGTCAGTTTACTAAAAAAGGTTTGAAAGTAGTATTAGGTGCTGCTGATACTTTCCGCGCAGCAGCAATCGACCAATTGCAAGTGTGGGCAGACCGCACAGGGGTGCCGATGATCAAGCAGCAATTGGGGAGCGACCCTGCTTCGGTAGCTTATGACACCTTGAGTTCAGCCGTAAAACAAAATGCTGATGTGGTGATTATAGATACGGCAGGGCGCTTGCATAACAAAATCAACTTGATGAACGAGCTTTCAAAAATCAAGCGAGTGATGCAAAAAGTGTTGCCCGAAGCTCCTCACGAAGTACTCTTAGTGCTTGATGGTTCTACAGGGCAAAATGCTTTTGAACAGGCTAAGGAATTTACGAAGGCTACGGAGGTTACCTCTTTGGCAGTAACCAAGCTTGATGGAACAGCTAAGGGAGGAGCAGTGATAGGAATTTCAGATCAGTTTCAAATTCCGGTGAAGTATATAGGAGTAGGTGAGGGGATTGATGATTTACAGATTTTTAATAAATATGAGTTTGTAGATTCCTTCTTTAAAGAATAAATATTTTGAGGTGTCAAAATAATTCCATATATTTACATTCTGAAAATGAATGTATTATGGAATTATTTAAGGGACAAAGCCTCTTAGAGTTTACTGAACGCTTTAAAACAGACTTAGATTGTGAAGAATAGCTAGCTTCTTTAAAGTGGGAAGATGGATAAGGTTGGTTGTTGGTTTTGATATTGTAGAACTAATGGATTCGCCAATGGCAAAACCTACCGCATTTTTAGCAGCAAAATTATACTATAAAATGTTGGCTTACTATCATTTAGCTGAAAAACAAACCTTTATAAAATTTAATTAATATGAAAAAATTACTTTTAATTGTCATGGTGGCAGCTCACTTTGTGGCTTTTGGACAAAATAAGAAAAAATCTATTCCTCCACCACCTGAAAAAATTACCAAACAAAAAGTGCAAAAATCTCCTTACCGAAGGATTTTTGAAGATAATATGATGCTTGCTTTTCAATGGAGAATGGAAGTAAAGGATTCTATTATCGCTAATGAAGACAGGATGATTTATAAAATCAATCTTGAATTTCAGTCGGTTAAAGAATTAAGATCTTATAAAAAGCAACCTATTTCTGCTCAGAAAATAATTTACTCTGTAGAAAAAGGAGCTAAATTGGATAAAAACCTTACCCCTCGTATGGATTATACTGATTTTGTGGATTATCCATCGATTTTTGAATCCGTTAAAATTGTTGGCGATAATGTAGAACTAACAAATGATGAAACGAAAGAAAAGGAAATTTTTAAGATTTTTTTAGATAAGGACAAGAAAAATATCATTAAGCTCCAAGATT
>CAUQUO010000003.1:0-110054 GCA_963521335.1 uncultured Capnocytophaga sp. | reverse complement strand
ATTTATTCTATCAGAAAGTAATCTGAAAAATTGCACTTGATGGTGGAATAGGCGTGTACTATTTTGTTTAATAAGTGATTTTTACCATATTTCTTGAGCCATTTTTGGATGGTTGTACTGCCTCCTATAGCATACTTCCGACGGCAATCCTCAATACTCAATCCGTTTTTCTCAATTTCTTCAACGATGCTTCTCTTAAAGCAATCACTGTACCGAACTGTTGTTTTTCTCATTATTGTCATATATTTCCCTGTTTTTAGTGTAAACCTATTTCAGGATATGACATAAAGTGTAGACATAAAAAAATACGCTTTAAAGCGTATTTTTTTGGTTTAAATTTTGTAGCGAAGACGGGATTTGAACCCGTGACCTTTGGGTTATGAATCCAACGCTCTAACCACCTGAGCTACCTCGCCATTATTTATTAACTCATTTTTTCTTTCAGGGTGCAAAAGTACTACTTTTTTTTATTCTTGCAAACTTTCTTACTACTTTTTCACAGTAAAAAAATAAAATTCATAACAAATTATTGATTATCAATATTAAATAGAAGATAATCTCAATAATAATGAAAATATATTTTAAAGCCCTTATGAAGATATTTTTTTAAATAAATTCTATAGACTTTTTTTACCATAAATTACATAATGAAACAGAAAAAATTTCCCCTACCTCTATCCTATACCTCCCCTTATACTTACAGTATATCTACTTCCTAAATAAAATTAATTTTATATCTTTGCACAATACATCCTTTAATAATTATGATAGTTGAACGACTTTTGGCTTTGGCCGACCTCCCTTACCGCGATTTTACGGCTAACCTTATTCCTACAATCAATAAAGAACGTATTATAGGGGTACGTACTCCTGATATACGCGCCTTAGCTAAGGAATTATACCAAAAATATCCTACCAAAGCAATGTTTTTTTTAGATACACTTCCTCATTATTATTACGAGGAAAATAATTTGCATTGCTATATTATCTCTCTGTTTAAAGATTTTGACGAAACTATGAGGTATACTGAGCGTTTTTTGCCTTATATCGACAATTGGGCTACTTGCGATACCTTCGCTCCCAAAATCTTTCTGAAATATCCTGAACAGACACTACAATATGTGCAACGTTGGCTTAAAAGTACAGATGTATATACCGTGCGATATGCAATAGGGGTATTGTTGTCCAATTATTTAGATGAATATTTTAAAGAAGAATACTTGCATTGGGTAGCCTCCATAACATCTGATGAATACTATATAAATATGATGATAGCGTGGTATTTTGCTACAGCTTTAGCAAAGCAATACAAGACTACCATTCCTTATATAGAAGCAAAAATACTTTCCTCTTTTGTGCAAAATAAGAGCATACAAAAAGCGAGAGAAAGCCGGCGTATTACTCAGGAAGTAAAACAATATCTCTTGAAGTTTAAGAAGTAGCCGAAGCTTGCATCCACTTAGCTTTTCTATACATAAGTACAGATAATAAAGATTTAGGTAGATAGGAAAGCAAGCGCATCAACCATTTCATACGAGTAGGAAATAGGTGTAGTGTCTTCTTTTGGGCAATGGCTTTGCTGATTTCTGCTACAGCTCGTGCTTCACTAACGAGAAAAGGTTTCTTAGAAAGATCGTTTTGGTTGAGGGCGTATAACTTTTCTGTCGCTACATAGCCTGGGGCAATACTAGTAATATAGATACCTAAAGGGCGCAAAGCACGCCTATAAGCATCAGCTATTTGCAATATACTGCGTTTGGTTTTGCTGTATAAACTCGATGTAGGATAATCTAAAATCCCCGATATAGAAGCCAATAATACAATTTGTCCACCGCTATGTTGCATCATTTCTCTTCCTATTTCTAAAGTGTTGATAGCCCCTATAATATTAGTTTGCAACATCGCAACGGCTTGCTCATAAGAAATCATCCCTGCTACATCTTCGGCATAACTCCCTGCACAGTTAATAAGGAGTGATAGGGTGCCTTCTCCTACAAATTGTTGTATAGCATTAGCTAAGCCTTCTTTATCTAATACATTAGCTTCATATTTATCAAAACGTAACTCACTAGTAAGCTTTCCTAAGTCTCTGCCACATACCCCTACTCGGTTGCCCTGTTCGTGATAGAATGCTGCAAGGGCATAACCTATCCCCGAAGTACCTCCTATGATAAATATATTATTCATTGTTTAAAAGTATTAAGAATGGTTTGATAGCCGTACTCCCATTGTTTATCTATCTGTTGTCGGTAGGTTGGATAATCTTTGGGGAATTGAATGCCTATCCTGAAACGTTTCCAGTCTATGTATTTCTCCGAGTAAAATCCTTTCAACATAGTAGTGGCTTGGCGTGTATCTACCCATTGGGCAGGATAAGAAGTTACAGAAGCTAGCCGCTTATTGCCACTAAAGCCTAAGACAGCACGCACTAGGGCTTCCTCAGTAGGAGAATAAGATTGTTTTTGTTCTGCTATAATGTTTACTGAAAGAGCGTTAGCTAATTCCATAGGAATAAGATCTATAGCCCCACCTGAGTAATATGCCTCTTGATGATACACAGGCGATACATAAAACATGTCCGATATAGAAATACGAGAAGCTGTAAGCATAAGTGTTTCTGTATTGAGAAGAATATCAGAAGCTACGGCCGAATTAGTATAATTAGGATCGGTATGTTGTATAGCTTTGAGATTTATCTTTTGAGCCGTTGCTGGGTCGGTGAAGAATACTTTTTGGTAAAGTTTTCTATTACCTCTGGGGGTACCACATTCGTTAGGGGCAAACAACATTTTAGCCCCTATAATGATGGTAGGTAAACTGGCTGAAAAGGCTACCTTTGCTAGAGAAGGTAATACCTCTCTGAGTTCTTCACGCATCACTACTAAATAACGTTGGTATACATCTTCTATAAGTGGAGCAAACCGTTGGTCATATCGCTTTTGTAGAGCTAAAATACCCAAGCGAGATAGTTTGCTATAAGGCGTGAGATAAAGGCTTTTGATAAACTGATAAAATTCCTCCGATTGCAAATAGGTTTTTCGTTCCTCATTAGAGGGAAATGCATTGATGATTAAAGCTGCAAAGGCTCCTCCACAAGAGGCTATTAGTAGCTTGGGGACTTTGTTTATAGCACACAAACCGGCATACATTCCGTTGTAGAGAGCAAAACGAGTGCCTCCCCCCGAAAAAAGTAGACTGCTTTGAAAAGGTTTTGTTATATCCATAAGTAAAACCAAATACTGTTAAACAATAAGCTATCTATACGATCTAAGAGACCTCCGTGTGCAGGAATGAGGCTTCCAGTGTCTTTTACCCCTGCACGCCTTTTGAGGTAAGAAAAAAATACATCTCCCCAAAAACCAAAAAAACTAATGCCAAGCCCTATCGCAAGCGCAGTAAGTACAGATATAGGTAGACCTAACAAGTTACCTAAGATAATGCTTAATAGGGGAGTGAGTAATAATCCTCCTGCAAAACCTTCTATAGTTTTATTAGGGCTTATTTTAGGTAATATCTTTCGCTTTCCTAAACTTTTGCCACACAAGTATTGGAATATATCATTAAGTTCGGTACTTACTACCAAGAAGATAACCCATTGCCATCCTTGTGAAGCTATACGTAAAAAAACTAAATGTGGATAGGCTATCAAAACAATAAGTAGTGAAAGTGGGATACCCATATTAGTTTTTCCTTTCCAAAGTGTTAAGGCAAGACCTATACCTACTAAAGCACAAGCTCCCCACATATATTCACTGTAAGATGGCATCCCTAATAGTAATACTCCTTGTAATAACGGAAAAATGACACACCAATAGGTTGCTTTAAAAGAAAAAAGCTTCCCAAGTTCGGTAAGGGATTGAAAACTTAACCATATCATAAATATAATCATCGCATATGGATGTGATATGGCTATTGCAAAAATACAGATGATAACTCCCCAGCTTTTAATGCGCAAGGGCACATCGGAATATTTGTTACTAGGAGAAATGAGAGGCATAAAGTCCTTTTTTGAGACGAATAAAAGTGCTGACCAGAAGTAAGACTATAATAACCCCAAAAACAATGTTTGAATAAGGGGTAATAGAAATACCTGAAAAAGCTAAAATTCCGTAAATACCTATTAGTAGCGCGCGATCGCTTTTGCCCATAGGCCCTTCATAGCGTCTTTTTCCTCCTAATACTTTACCCATTACACCCGCAAATTCATTAAGTACACTCAATACAATGAAAACTACTACCAAGTAAAGGCTCTCAGGGTGATATTTCAATAAAGGAAAGAATATAAATACATCAGAAACTACATCTCCTAATTCGTTGAGTACTTCTCCTAACTTAGAGGTTTGCCCAAACTCGCGAGCCATCATTCCATCAAGAGCGTTGAGTATCATTCGTACCAATAACCCTATGGGAAGTGCCAAGAAGAAAAAAGGTACCGCACAGGCTTCCCAAAAGAGAATACCTATCCCCAAAGAAAATAAAATAGATACTATAGTAATCTGGTTAGCGCTTACTTCCTTCTGATGCAACCATATCAATAAAGGACGTAGTAACTGCTGAAATTTAGGTTTTAGTTTGTAAACAGAAATCATATACTATAATCATATAAATATTGATGAGGCAAAAGTAATAAAAAATAGTGAAAAACAAAACTTGCTTTTCACTATTTTATTTTTTAGATTACCCCTCTTTAGGGTGAGGAAACTACTTCTTTAACCAATTATTTTCAAACTTGCAGTTCTTGTATTCTCCGTTTACCGAAATGTAAGTCTTTTCAATATGTTCTTTCATCCATTTGCTGATAGCTTTCAGTTGTTTTTCTTTGAGAGCTAAGTCTTGTATCTTTACATAATCCTTTACAAAATCAGCTTGGTGTTCCTCAATACGATTAGTGATTTGATAGATTTTGTACGTCTTCTTGCCTGTCCTATCTTCATCTAGAAAAGGTACTGATACCTCATTATCTTTTAAGTCCGAGATACGTGCATAAAGTGTAGGTTCTATCCGAGTAAGCTCAAAACGAGTAGAAAGGTCTTCTGGATTAATAAGCTGACCACCATCGTTGCGAGTCTCTTTTTCATCAGAGAAATTGCGTGCAGCCTCATCAAAAGTAATCTCTTTATTTATAATACGGTCGCGTATTTTGCTTATTTTCTCCCTTGCTTCATTCAAAGCTTCTTCTGGGATATCTGGCATCAATAAAATATGGCGTACACTCACTTCTTTACCTCGTATCTTATCCATTTGAATGATATGCCAACCAAAACTCGATTCAAAAGGCTTAGAAACTTCTCCTTCTCGCAAGGTAAAAGCTACATCTTTAAAAGCTTTGTCAAAAGCTGAATTACGGTTGAATGTGAGTACTTGTCCTCCTGTAGCACGGTCTTGAGAGTACAGAATAGCCTTGGTCGAGAAACTCATCCCGTTTTCCTCCACATCTTTCTTTATATCATTCAGCTGGTCTATTACTTTTTGTACAGCACTCTTAGGGGCTACTGGGTTGATTACAATTTGGGCAATCTCCAATTCAGTCCCAAAATGCGGACGCTCATCAGCAGGAATATTGTTAAAGAAGGTACGAGTCTCCTCGGGGGTTACCTCTACGTCTTTTATAATTTGTTGTTTCATACGTTGGGCAAGCATACTCACCTTCAAAAGGTTGAAAAGCTCCTCACGCATCGATTGCTCATCGTCTTTCTTATAGAATTCCAATAGCTTCTTGATATCCCCACCCAATTGTGCTGTCAGAAATTCAATACGCTGGTTCACTTGGTCGCGTACTTCACTATCACTTAGTTTTACACTGTCTTGTACCGCTTGGTGTGCATAGAGCTTGTCCTCCATTAGCTTGCCCAGCATCTGGCAACGGTTTATCTCTCGTGTATCTACCTCTTGCTGTTTCAGGTCGATATATGCCTTGTCTATATCCGATTCCAAAATCAAATAATCTCCTACCACTGCCGCTACACCATCTACCTTTTTGCGTTCTGTTTGCGCAAAAAGAGTAGTAGTTGCCAGCATTATTGCTAGTACAGTTAAAATGGTTTTATTCATAAAATTGTCATTAACATTTAAAGATAATACGCTCTTTCCTCTCTGCAAAAGATATGCCTAAAAGCGTAAAATTAGGCGCAAAAGTACTATTTATTTCTAAAAAATAAAATATTTTGCCTTATTTTATTTCACTACAACCTATACGCCAGCCTATTGCAGGAAAGTAAAACAAGGCAGTAGCTCCCCATAACCACTCATAAAAATCTGTGAATATAGGGTAGGTTAACCATATCGAAAAACCTTTGTACGCTATCAATGCTTCTGTGCTGATGAATGCTACTAAAAAAATATATATAAGGTATCGGTTCACTTTATAAATGGGCGTTAAAAAAAGTAATAACCCTATACTCACAACTCCCAAAAAGTTGAAGTGTAGATAGGTGATAAGCAAATCGGTGTTTTGATATAAAATCGGAGTCAATGCAGGAAAAGCTCCTGTGAGCATTACCAATACTTTTATAATGAAAAAACTGATAAACACAGTAGATAGCAACGTTTTCCGCTGGGTCTTAAAATACAATACACCTATAATCCCTACAGCTATTGCCCATAAAAGAACCGAGATTCCTCCTATAATATAATAAATAGAATAACTAAAATGCCCTATCCACGAGATGAATAATGACCCCATAACACCTGTCTGGAAAAGTATAAATACGCGTTTAAGCAGGGTAGGATATTGTATATCCCATTGGTATTTCTTGATGAAAAGCCCCATTAAACTGCTTAGCATCCACCCGTTGTACTGAAAGTGCAAAAAGAATGCTATAGCACACATATATACATCCGAAAATTTCCCAAATTTTACAATAGCTACCGGCATCATCCATATCCCTATACTCGATAATACAAGATAGAAAATTCCCATCTTCACAAATGAAAAACTTATAGTTTTTTGTTCAGAAGAAGCTTCTCTTAAAAAAAACCTCGCATAAAAATAAGTACAAACGATAAAAATAGATGAAAAACTAATAGATATGGGGCCATATCCTTGAAAAGGAAAGCTGAAAAGCATCCCTAATACCGAAAATTGAGTGATGTAGAATAAAACTTTATATCTAAAGTAGGCTTTATTGCGTATGGTGATTTCTAAATAATCACGAATAAATAGTTTTTTAGAGGTATCCGACTTAAATTTGATAAAAGTATGTGCCAAAAGTGCCGAAAGCAATACATATACCCACCCCAATAAGGCTATGTGCGAATGGGTATGCACTATATTGCGGTAATTGAACTCAAAAGGATAAGAAGCTACCGATACCGAACGCATAAAAATACCCAGCAACACCGCTATCAAAAAATAGCTGAAAGCCCACTTTATATCTCTCTTTATGTTGATGTTAGTATTCAAAAGTACCGTATTCGCTTTTTATAGTAAGACGTTTTCTATCCGAAGTCCCTACTTCTCCTATCACTTGAGCTACTACACCAAATGATTCTGAAATAGCTATAATGTCATCTGCAATCTTTTCAGGCACATAAAGCTCCATACGATGTCCGCAGTTAAACACTTGATACATCTCCTTCCAATTGGTTTTAGATTCCTCTTGAATGAGCTGGAAGAGTGGAGGCACACGGAAAAGATTGTCTTTAACAATATGCAGATTATCTACAAAATGCAATATTTTTGTCTGTCCACCACCACTGCAATGCACCATCCCACATATTTGGGTATTGTCATAGTGTCTTAATACCTCTTTGATGATAGGAGCATAGGTGCGGGTAGGAGAGAGGACGAGCTTCCCTGCGTCCAACGGACTGTTAGCTACCCTATCGGTCAGTTGTTTAGTACCCGCATAAACGAGTTCATCAGGAGTCGAAGGGTCAAAAGTTTCAGGAAAACGATAAGCTAATTCCTTTACAAATACATCGTGGCGCGCTGAGGTAAGCCCATTGCTACCCATACCACCATTGTATTCCTTTTCATAAGTTGCCTGTCCATACGAAGCCAAACCTACGATTACATTCCCCGGCTTAATATTAGCATTGTCGATTACATCTCGGCGATCCATACGCGCTATAACGGTAGAATCTACAATAATAGTACGTACCAAATCACCTACATCAGCTGTTTCACCCCCTGTAGAACGAATGTGTATCCCAAAGGCTTCCAATTCAGCAATCAACTCTTCTGTCCCGTTGATAATCGCCGAAATCACCTCCTGAGGAATGAGATTTTTATTCCGCCCTATAGTAGAGGAAAGCATAAAAAAATCTACTGCCCCTACACATATCAGGTCATCTATATTCATAATAAGCGCATCTTGAGCGATACCCTTCCACACACTTAAATCACCCGTAGCCTTCCAATACATATAAGCTAATGCCGACTTGGTACCAGCACCATCTGCATGCATCACAAGGCAATAAAGCTCATCATCTGTAAGATAATCCGGAACTATTTTACAAAAAGCTTTAGGAAACAGACCTTTATCTATATTTTTGATAGCATTATGTACTTCGTCTTTCGCTGACGAAACACCGCGCTGCGCGTAGCGTTTACTTATTTCCATCTGGATAATACATTTTTGAAGGTGCAAAGGTAAGAGTTAATTGGCAAATTAGCAAATTAATAAAACAATACTTATACTAACCTATACAAAACTTGGAGCAACCTTGGAGAAAGCTTGGAACAACCTAATCCCTAATCCGCAATTTCATAATTTCATAATTTACTAATTCCTAATAAATTTGTGTATGTCAATAAAAGTATATACCTTTGTCGCTTGAAAATAATAAAAACGAAAATAATTAAATGGCTAATATAGAATCGTTTAAAGATACAATAACCACTGGATATACTTTCAAAGGAGATTATATAACCTTAGGAGGCGCCATCTATGAAGGGCACCCCATCGAAAATACTTTGATAAATCTCCCCCTTAAAACACTCAATCGCCACGGACTCATAGCTGGCGCTACCGGTACAGGAAAAACAAAAACACTACAAGTAATCGCTGAACAACTTTCCAAAAAAGGTATCCCCGTGCTACTGATGGACCTTAAAGGCGACCTTAGCGGTATTGCCGAAAGTGGCGAAACAAAACCTTTTATATTAGAACGCCTTGCAAAAATAGGATTAGACTTCAAACCACAAGCTTTCCCCACCGAGCTACTTACCATCTCTGCTCAAAAAGGTGTCCGTATGCGAGCTACCGTGTCAGAGTTTGGCGCTGTCCTCCTCTCTCGCATATTAGACCTAAGCGATATACAAGAAGGAGTCCTAGCCGTAATCTTTAAGTATTGCGACGATAACGCTCTCCCTCTATTAGACCTTAAAGACCTTAAAAAAGTACTACAATACGCTACCGAAGAAGGAAAAAACGAATTCGAAAAAGAATATGGTGCTATCGCCAAAACCTCTACAAGCGCTATTTTGCGTAAAATAGTAGAACTCGAAAACCAAGGCGCAGAACGCTTCTTCGGAGAACGTAGCTTTGAACCCAATGACCTCCTCAGAACCAATGCTCAAGGAGAAGGTTATGTCAATATTATACGCCTTACCGATATACAAGACCGCCCTAAAATGTTCTCAACTTTTATGCTGAGCCTTTTAGCCGAAATCTACACCACCTTCCCCGAAGTAGGTGATATGGAAAAACCTAAATTGGTCATCTTTATCGACGAGGCTCACCTTATATTTAATGAGGCCTCTAAAACACTCCTCAACCAACTCGAAAATATAGTAAAACTCATACGTTCTAAAGGAGTCGGACTTATTTTCTGTACCCAAAACCCTACCGATATCCCTCAGGCTGTACTATCTCAACTCGGTATGAAAGTGCAACACGCTCTTCGCGCCTTTACAGCCAAAGACCGAAAAGCAATTAAACTTACCGCCGAAAACTACCCCTCATCAGAGTTCTACAACGTCGATGAAAACCTAACCTCCTTAGGTACTGGCGAGGCTTTTGTAACAGCTCTAAACGAAAAAGGTATCCCTACCCCATTAGTCGCAACTATGATGCGTGCCCCTATGAGCCGTATGGATATCTTATCTGATAACGAAATAGAAAATCTCGTCTCTCGTTCGGAATTAGTACGCAAGTATAACGAAGATATTGATAGAGAAAGTGCATATGAGCTCCTCAATAAAAAAATAGAAGAGGTACGAAATGAAGAACTAAAACAACAAGAACAAAAAACAACTGAAAAAAAAGCTCCCACTGAAAAAACTACAGCTCCCGCCAAACGCTCTGGCCAAAACCCATTAGTGAAAATGCTTACCAGCGCTACCTTTATTCGCGGGGTACTCGGTATATTAAACAAAATTATAAAGAAATAAAAACTGAGATAAAAATGAAAAAATATTTCCTAACTGCTATCGCTTTAGCAACTCTTTGGGCTTGCCAAAATACAAATAATGAGTTTCTCATTAGCAATACAAATATAGGAGCTCTTCAAAAAAATACACTCGTACAACAATTAGACTCTATATTTGCAAAAGACTCTATAGTAAGCTCTAATGTAGAAGGCGAATTGCGATACGCAAGTGCCGAACGTATAATGATCTTTGATAAACAAGGAAAAGAATTGTTAGAAATTACCCCTACAACCAATGATAAAGGTCAAAAGGTGATAGAAAGTGTATTGGTGCTATCTCCTCAATATACTACTGAAAAAGGAATTTCTCTCGGAAGTACTTTTAAAGAACTAAAAGAAAAATACCCCAATTTAGAAATAGAAGCCTCTATAATCAGTGTAATGATAACCCCTAAAGGACAAAACTTTTACTTTACCCTTCCTAAATCAGCACTGAAAAGTGCCTTCAATCTCGGCGATACCATCTCAAAAGAACAGATTGATGAAAATGCTAAAATAGAACGTATAACACTCAACTTCTAAATATAACTCGTAAAAAAGAATGAATAATTTTAAACTAAACAGCATAGAAGAAGCTGTAGAAGATATAAAAAAAGGAAAAGTAATCATAGTCGTAGATGATGAAAATCGCGAAAACGAAGGAGATTTTATTGCTGCTGCCGAAAAGGTAACTCCCGAGATGATAAACTTTATGATTACCCATGGTCGTGGCTTGGTATGTGCTCCACTTACCGAAAAACGCTGTGCCGAACTCGATTTACCTATGATGGTACAAAACAATACAGTATTGCACGAAACCCAATTTACTGTATCAGTAGATTTAAAAGGTAATGGTTGTACAACAGGAATATCAGCTTTCGACCGAGCCAAAACTATTCAGGCATTAGTAAACCCAGAAACCAAACCTTTCGACTTAGGAAGACCAGGTCATATATTCCCCCTCCGTGCTAAACAAGGCGGAGTATTGAGACGCTCAGGTCACACAGAAGCTGCCATTGACCTTACTCGTATAGCAGGACTCTATCCCGCGGGTATTTTAGTAGAAATACTTAACCAAGATGGTACAATGGCTCGTCTCCCCCAATTGGTAGAAGTAGCCAAAAAATTCGACCTCAAAATAATTTCTATAGAAGACCTCATAGCTTACCGTATGCGTAAAGATACTTTAGTGGTAAAAAAAGAAGACTTCTTATTACAAACACCTTATGGAGAGTTTCGCTTACGCGCCTATGAACAAACTACTAATAAACAAATTCACTTAGCTTTTACTAAAGGCACTTGGAAAAATGATGAACCTATCCTTACACGTGTACACGCATCTTTCATTAGTAATGATATCTTAGAAGTGTTAGCAGGGGATAAAGATAACCCATTAGAACGTATCTTCAAAAAAATAAACGAAGCAGGAAAAGGAGCTGTAATCGTAATAAATAAAGAAGGATATTCTCAAAACCTGTTACAACGTATTACAGAAATGAAAGAACACCAAAAAGGACACTCTCTTCCTCAAGTAGATAAAGACACTAAAGATATAGGTATGGGAGCTCAAATCCTTAATGATTTAGGTATATTAAAATTACGCTTGCTTACCAATTCAAAAAATGTTTCTAATTATGTAGGTATGTCTGGCTATGGACTTGAAATTACAGAAGAAATACCTTATTAAATAACAACCTTAAAATGAAAAAAATTATACTCCTCTTAGCCTCAATAGTTACTTCTCATTCTTTTTCACAAGAATTGAATGCAGTAGTAACAGTTAATACACAACAGGTAAACTTAAGTAATCGCTCAGTTTTTAAAACATTAGAGAAGTCATTACAAGAGTTTATTAACCAAACGAAATGGACAGATATCAAAGTAAAAGATAATGAGCGCTTACGTTGTAATTTTACTTTGGTAATTAGTAAGTTTGAAAACACACGTTATGAAGCAACGCTTTTAGTACAATCGTCACGACCAGTATATAACACAGTTTATCAATCACCAGTATTTAATTTACAAGATAAAGAAGTAACTTTTGAATACCAAGAATACACTCCTCTTTCTTTCAATGAGAATACTTTTGAATCTAATCTTACTTCTATAATAGCTTATTATGTATATGTATTATTAGGCTATGATCTTGATACATTTTCAGAAAATGGAGGGCATCCTTATTTTACCAAAGCTAAACAAATCGCCAATATCGCTCAAAATAGTGGATATATAGGCTGGATAGATGATGGCAAAAATAATCGTTATGCTCTTATAAATGAACTTATATCTGAAAATTATAAAGACTATCACAAAGCATTGTATCTCTATCACCGTTTAGGATTGGATATAATGAGTACTAATGAAAAAAGCGCAAAAGAATCTATTGAGAAGGCTATTTTATTATTAGAGAAAATTCCGAACCTACGTTTAAACTCTTATGCGATGATAGCGTTTTTGAATGCCAAAAGTGATGAAATAACTTCTATTTTTTCGGGAGGAGGGCTTTTTGATACTAAAAAACTAAAAGAAGCTTTGATAAAACTATTTCCTACCCAAGTAACTCAATGGAATGAAATAAAATAAAACTATGCTTACAGCTTTATCTATAAAGAATTATGCACTCATTGATGATCTCAAAGTAATTTTTCCTGAAGGCTTTATTATTATTACAGGAGAAACAGGTTCTGGAAAGTCAATTATGCTTGACGCTCTTTCTTTGATATTAGGCAAACGTGCCGATATGTTATCTTTAAGAAATAAAGAAGAAAAATGTATTATTGAAGCAGAGTTCTCTTTACAAAATTATAATTTCCAATCTTTATTTGAGGAATTAGACCTTGATTATGATGAACAAACTATTATTCGAAGAGAAATATTACCTTCGGGTAAATCACGTGCTTTTGTAAATGATGTTCCTGTTACATTGGAAGTGCTTTCTCGCTTAGGAGAGGTACTTGTAGATATACATTCACAACATCAAACTCTTGCTCTTAGTGATACTTCTTTTCAGTTTGATATTATAGATGCAATGGCTGATGATAAAGTACTTCTTGAAGAATATTCTAAGCTATATAATCTTCTTAAAAAAGAGCAAAAAAAACTACAAGCTCTTGTAGAATTTCAACAGAATGCTACTAAAGAATACGATTATAATTTGCATCTGCTTAAAGAATTTAAATCAGTTAGATTAGAAAAGGGGATTTTGGAAGAGTTAGAGGAGAATTATGAGGAAGCTTCTAATATAGAGGATATCAAAGAAAGTGTGTCAGAGAGTCTTCAATTACTTAATGACGAGAATATAGGGATACTTAATAATTTACGCGAGCTGAAACGTTCTTTTTCAAATCTTATAGACTATAAACAACAATATAGAGAGATATATGACCGCATAGAGTCTGCTTTTGTAGAATTAGAAGATTTGGGTAATGAGATAGCTTATATAGATGATAATATAGAGACAGATCCTTCTTATCTTGATGAAATAGGAGCTCAGTTAAATAAGATTTATGCTTTACAGAAGAAGCATAGAGTAACTACTATAGAAGAGCTTATTGAAATACAAAAAAGACTAGAGGAGGCAGTTTGTAAAACAGAACGGGTAGATTTGGATCTTGATAAGCAACAAAAGATAGTAGAGATGCAACAGATAGCTACACTTGAAAAAGCTACTGAGCTTCATAATGTACGCGAGAAAACAATTCCTATACTTGATAAGAAGCTTACAGCTTTTATGCAAGAATTGGGGATGCCTAATGGGCGTTTTTGTATTACTCTTTCTAAAGTTGATACTTTTTTAAATAATGGAAATGATGAACTTTCTTTCCTGTTTTCGGCTAACAAAGGGGGGAGTTTTGGGCAGTTAAAAAAGGTAGCCTCAGGAGGGGAGCTTTCTCGTATTATGCTTGCAGTGAAAGCCATAATGGCTGAACACACAGCTTTACCTACAATTATGTTTGATGAGATTGATACTGGCGTATCAGGTGAGATATCTCAGAAGATGGGAGATATTATGAAGGAGATGAGTCAAAATAGGCAGGTTTTTGCTATTACTCACTTACCACAGATAGCTGCTAAAGGTAAATATCATTTTAAGGTGTTTAAGGATGATGTGGGAGGCAAGACTACTACTCATTTAAAACTGCTAAATGAAGAGGAACGTATTGCTGAGCTTTCTGAGATGCTTGAGGGTAAAAACAGTGGTACTTCAGCTCGTAATCATGCGATTGAATTGTTACGCAAAGGGTAAATCAATTAAGCAAATAAACTTATTTGCTTAATTGATAAGGGTTAGTTTAGCAAAGCGTAATAGTATATTTTTCAAGCCACCTACTTCGAAATTGATTTGGGCTTTTTTATCATTTCCAGTACCTTCGATAGCTATTATTTCGCCTTTACCAAAGCGTTCGTGATATACTTTAGCTCCTATATCAAGAGTGCTATAAGCACTTTTGTTTATAGGGGCATTTTGTATGTTGTTTACAGGTTTTAGTTTACGCAGTTTTTGTATTTCTTCTTCAGTGGGAGCGTTTTTTGGGGGAGGAGTACTGCTAATAGGTTTCTGCAAACGCAGTTTACTTTTGTCTACTTCTCCAAAAACATCTCTATCAATTAATGGTTTATAACGATAGTTTGGATTGGATAGGGTAGGGGTGAGGTAGAGGAGGTGTCGTTCGTTTATTTCTTCTATAAATCTGCTGGGTTCGGCATCGGACAGGTTTCCAAAGCGGTAACGTCTTTCAGCATAGGTTAGGTATGCTTGTTTTTCGGCACGAGTGAGAGCTACATAAAACAAGCGTCTTTCTTCTTCGAGTTCTTCTCTTGATTGAATACTTTTGGCTAAAGGGAAGAGGTCTTCTTCCATTCCTACTATATATACATAAGGGAATTCTAATCCTTTAGCTAAGTGTATAGTCATTAGGGCTACACGGTCGTCATCTTCTATTTCTTTATCGTTATCTGTAGCGAGGGCTACATCTTCTAGATACTCGGTGAGGCTAGCTTTGCTATCGGCTACATCTTCTTGTCCAACTACGAAATCTTTCATACCATTGAGCATTTCTTCGATATTTTCCATTTTGGCAATACCTTCTGGAGTGCCATCTTTTTTAAACTCTTGTAGGAGTCCAGTTTTTTTAGCGACTTGTTCGGCTATTTCAAAGGCGTTGGCGTTTTGGTTAAAGGCTTGTAGGTTGAGTATCATCACGACGAAGTCAGTGAGTTTTTGTCGGGTTGAGGTATTAATGTGCAAATCGGTTAGTTTATTGATATTGTACATTATTTCGAAAATAGATTTTTTGTAGTGGTTGGCGGCTAAGGTAAGTTTTTCGATAGTAGTTTCTCCTATACCTCTTGCGGGGAAATTGATGATGCGGACTAAAGCTTCTTCATCGTTGGGGTTGATGATGAGTCTGAGGTAGGCGAGCATATCTTTTATTTCTTTTCGTTGGTAGAAAGAGAGTCCTCCATAGATGCGGTATGGGATGTCTCTTTTTCGGAGGGCATCTTCGATGGCGCGAGATTGGGAGTTGGTACGGTATAGTACGGCGAATTTGCCATTGGGCAATTGGTATTGCATTTTATTTTCGAAGATAGAGCTAGCCACGAAGCGTCCTTCATCGGCGTCGGTGGGGCTTCTGTGGATTTTGATAGGTTCGCCGAGTTCATTTTCGGTGAATACTATTTTATCTAAGCGTATTTTGTTGTGTTCTATAACACTATTGGCCGCTTCTACAATGTTTTTAGTAGAGCGATAGTTTTGTTCGAGTTTATATTCTTTGGCGTCGGGGTAGTCGTTTTTGAAATTAAGGATGTTATTGATGTTTGCCCCACGGAAAGCGTATATACTTTGAGCGTCGTCGCCTACTACACATATATTATGAAATCGGTCGGCGAGGGCTTTTACGATGAGGTATTGAGAGTGGTTGGTATCTTGATACTCGTCTACTAATATATATTGAAATCTGTTTTGGTATTTAGCCAATACATCGGGGAATACATTTAGTAGTTCGTTAGTTCTAAGTAGCAAATCGTCGAAATCCATAGCGCCAGCTTTGAAGCATCTATCTACGTATTCTTGGTATATATCGCCAAATCGAGGTTGTTTCCTCATAGCGTCGCCTTCTACGAGTTCGGGGTTGTTGAAATAGGCGCGGACAGTGATGAGGTTGTTTTTGAGAGAGGAAATACGTTGTTGAATTTGTTTATATTTATAGACATCTTTATCAAGTTCCTTTTCTTTGATGATGGCATTGATGAGGCGTTGAGAGTCTTGAGTATCGTAGATGGTGAAGTTTTGGGGATATCCTAATTTATCGGCTTCGAAACGCAATATACGTGCGAATACGGAGTGGAAGGTACCCATCCATAGGTTTTTAGCTTCGTTATTACCTACTAAGCTGGCGATACGTTTTTTCATTTCGTTAGCAGCTTTGTTAGTAAAAGTGAGGGCTAATATATTGAAAGCGTCTACCCCTTGTCGCATCAGGTTGGCGATGCGATAGGTAAGCACACGTGTTTTTCCGGAGCCGGCTCCTGCAATGACAATGATAGGTCCTTCTTTTTGAAGGACAGCAGCTTTTTGTGGAGCATTGAGTTTATTGAGTTCTTTAGAGAATGTATCCATAAGGAGATTTGTATTAGAGAGGTGCAAAGGTAGGGATAATTTGTTAAATGGCAAATTAGAGGGTAGGGGATAGGTAGTAGTGGGAGTATTTAGGAACTGTGTACTTGCTCCAAGCTTTCTCCAAGCTTTCTCCAAGGTTGCTATAAGCTTTTGCTTAGCTGTTAATATTAGTTAAAGTTTTGGCGTAAATATTCAGAAAGGCATAGTTTTTGCTGCTAATGTTTTCAAACTATGAAAAGAAAATTTATCAACATATTATTATCTGCACTCATCTTGTTCTCTAATTCAGGATGGGCTATTTCTTTTCATTATTGTCAAGACCACTTATCGTCAGTTTCTTTAGAATATATTACTTCTTCTGTAGATGAAGAAGTAAGTGATTGTGCTGATATGGACTCTTGTTGTGCTTCTGAGGACGACGATAGTGATGAGAGTAAAACAGAATCTTCACATAAAAAATGCTGTGACAATACAGCTATATCATCTTCTATTTCTGATAGTACTTCAGTAGTAAAAGCGTTGGAATTGCAACTACAACCTTTTGTAGTAAGTTCTTTGGTTTTTCCTACTTTGGAAGTGGTAAGTATTCCTCAGACTGTAAAGAAAGCCATCACAAGAGATTTCTTTACGCAGTTGAATGCGCCACCTCTTTATGAATTGTACTGCCAGAGGGTGTTTTATTCAGGTAAGAGATAAGAGATAAGAGGTAAGAAATATACCTCTGTTTTCCAATCCTTAAATTCTAATTTTTGAACTGAATAAAACAAGACAATAATGTACAAAAAATATATCTTTTTAATAGGGCTGTTGTTGCCCTTGTCTGTCTTTGCTCAACATTTTAGCAAAGGGAAAGTGGTAGACGAAAACAACGCACCTCTTATAGGGGCAGATGTGTATTGGGAGGGTACTGAAATAGGTGTATCTACTGATAATGAAGGGGCTTTCACACTGAAACGCACAGATGCTTCTAATACTTTGGCAGTAAGCTATATTGGTTATAAAAAGAAAACTGTAAAAGTAAGCGGTAATACGTCTTTACATATTCAATTGGAACCAGAAGCGGCTTTGGAAGAGGTGGTAGTAAGCCAGAAACGTGCTAACACGATGAAATCGCAATGGCAAGTAGCTGATGTGCACACAATGAGTAGTGGGGAATTACTGAAAGCAGCTTGTTGCAACCTATCGGAGAGTTTTTCTACTAACCCATCGATTGATGTGAACTTCTCGGATGCTGTTACGGGTAACAAACAGATAAAGATGCTGGGGTTAACCAGTCCGTACATATTAATGGCAGAAGAGAATATCCCTACAATGCGGGGCGCTTCGCAAGCCTACGGACTCTCATTTGTACCAGGTACGTGGATTGAGAGCATCCAGATAACCAAAGGAGCAGGGAGTGTGATTAATGGGTATGAGAGTATTTCGGGGCAAATCAACTATGAGATAGAAAAGCCTATCAGTAGTCGTCCTTTCTTCTTAAACTTGTATGCTTCAGAAGATAATCGTTATGAACTCAATGCTCATACCAATCAAAAATTATCTGATAAGTGGGCGACTACTCTTTTTGCACACGGCAATGTACGCCAGCAGAAAGCCGACCACAATCACGATGGTTTTATAGATAACCCCATAGGTAATCAAATCAACTTGTTGAATCGTTGGCAGTATGCGAATGCAGAAAAAGGGTGGGTAGGTTTTTTGAATCTCCACTATATGAAAGATGAGCGCCAAGCAGGAGAGTTGCGTTTTAATCGGCTAACGGACAAAGGAACTACCAATGCGTGGGGTAGTGAAGTAAACTCCGAACGTTTTAGTGCTTCAAATAAAATAGGGTATGTATTCCCTGACACACCTTATAAGAGTATAGGGTTGCAGAACTCTTTTCAGTCGCATCGTCAAGATTCTTATTTTGGGTTGAACCGCTATGATATACAGCAAAAGAGCTGGTATGGTAATTTGATATACAATTCTATCATCACCGATACCAGACACAAATTTGCCACAGGACTCAATGGAACTTATGACGATTATAATGAGGAGCTCACTACTTCGGCTCTTTCGGGAGATTTCTCGCGTGTAGATCGCTCCATAGGTGTCTTCTTTGAATATACTTATGACAATTTGAGTAACTTCAGTTTTGTGGCAGGAGTACGCGCTGATAGTCATAATCATTTAGGAAACTTCATTACGCCACGTTTACATGTGCGTTATAATCCTTGGAAGCAAGCGACTTTCAGAGTATCAGCAGGGCGAGGCAAACGCGCTGCTAATGTGATAGCAGAGAACCAACAACTCTTGGCATCTGCACGCCAGCTTGCTATTATAGGAGGTGATGGAGGCAAGCTCTATGGATTAAATCCCGAAATTGCTTGGAACTACGGAGTGAGCTTTTTGCAAGCGTTTAAAATATTAGGTAAAAGTGCAGAGCTTTCGGTAGATTTCTACCGTACAGATTTTGATAATCAAGTAGTAGTAGATTTGGATAACTCAGCCCAACAAGCCTTGTTTTACAACCTCAATGGGAATAGTTTTGCGAACTCTCTACAAGCAGAATTTAGTATTACTCCTGCCAAAGGGTTGGACATCAAGGCTGCCTATAAGTATTATGATGTGCAAACGCAGTTTACCAAAGGACAAATGGAGAAGACTCTTACCCCAAAACATCGCTGGTTTGCCAATGTAGCTTACGAGACTCCTGAGCGCCAAGAGAACAAGCATTCTCAATGGAAGTTTGATGTAACCTTCAACTGGTTAGGAGAACAACGCTTGCCTACAACCGCTACGAACCCTATAGCCTATAGGTTAGACGATTATGCACCATCATTTGCTACACTCAATGCTCAAATCACTAAAGTATTTTCTAAGACATTTGAGGTATATATAGGAGGTGAAAACATCACCAATTATAAACAAGAGAATGGTATTTTGGCAGCCAATAATCCTTTTGGCGCATATTTTGATAGTACAATGCAGTACGCTCCTGCCTTTGGACAGATGTATTATGCAGGATTAAGATTTAAATTATTATAAAATGAAAACACGTATTTTAGTATGGATAGCTTTGAGTTTTTTTGGACTCACTATCGCAAGTGCACAACAAGCACCTAACAAAAGTAAAAAAGTAGAGTTTGCTGTAGGAGGCAACTGTGAACAGTGTAAGGCGCGTATAGAAAAAGCGGCTTATAGCGTAAAGGGCGTAAAGAGCGCTAATTGGAATATCAAGAGTGGCAATATGACCCTTATTTTTGACGAGCGTAAATGTAGTGAAAGCGATGTGCAGAAAGCTATTGCCAAAGTAGGACACGACGCTGGCAAAGAACGCGCTGACGATGAAGTGTACAAAAACTTACACCACTGCTGTTTATACGAAAGATTACCTTAAAATATAGGGGAGTCTAAAAAAATGAAAGTATGATTGCGGTATACTGATAATCAGATGCTTTTAGAGATGTTGTAGGGGAGATTTTCGAATAGCCTCTACAACATCACTTTTTAAGGTAGTCTCATTTCGGTATAGATTTTGCTATTAAGAAAGAAAGCACTAAATTATAACAAAATGAAAAAGATAACAGTTTTACTAATATTGGTATTAGCTTTAGGGCTCAGTTCTTGTGCGAGCGTATATGTAGCAACAGATTATGATCGACAAGCTGATTTTTCGGCGATGAAATCTTTTGCTTTTTTTAAAGAAGGCATTGATAAAGCACAAATATCCGACTTGGATAAGAAACGTATTTTGCGAGCTATAGAGCAAAATCTCACAGCTAAAGGGCTCACACTTTCTGAGAACCCTGATTTTTTAGTAAACATATTCACTCGAGATCGGGAGAATGTAGATGTGTATGACAACAGTCCATATTACTGGGGCTGGGGAATGGGTTGGGGTCCATTTTGGGGAGGAGCCACTTATAATGTAAGTCGAAATACAGAGGGCACTCTTTACATTGAGATTATAGATGCGAAGAAGCGTGAATTGGTATGGCAAGGAAAAGGCACGGGTTATTTGCCACAATCGATGGATAAAAAAGAAGAGGCTATCAAAAATTTTGTAAACAAGATATTAGAAAAATATCCGCCTATGTAAAATTTATAGAGATATAGTTGTTTATATTATTATTAAGATGTATTTTTGCGCTCAAATAAATGAATTATGAAGAGATTAACTTTAATTGCTTTTTTATTAGTAGTTTTTTCTTGTAAGACGAATCCATTTACAGGGAAGAGCACACTTAATTTTATGCCTAACAGTCAAGTATTTCCGATGGCATTCAGTCAGTATTCTACGTTTTTACAGTCTAACAAAGTAATAAAAAACACGAATGATGCTGCGATGGTGAAGCGAGTAGGAGAACGTATAGCAAAGGCTGCGAAATTATGGTTGGACACGAATGGTTATCAAGGATATTTAGATGACTATCGTTGGGAATACAACTTGGTAGATAGTCCTGAAGTAAATGCTTGGTGTATGCCAGGAGGTAAGATAGTAGTATATACAGGGATTTTACCTATCACACAGAGTGAGACAGGTTTGGCAGTAGTGATGGGGCACGAGGTGGCACACGCATTGGCAGATCATGGGGCACAACGGATGAGTGCAAGCACTTTACAACAGATAGGAGCGATGGCAGGGACAATAGCCTTACAAGCGAGTAAATATGCTGCTTATACAGATCAGTTTATGTTAGCTTATGGTTTAGGGTCTAATTTAGGAGTGATGTTGCCATTTAGTCGTTCAAATGAGACAGAAGCCGATGCTATAGGGATTCAAATTATGGCTATAGCAGGGTATGATCCTTCAGAAGCGCCAGAATTATGGAAACGAATGAGTGCAAAGAAAGATGGCAAGTCTACACCTACGATACTCAGTACTCACCCTTCAGATGAGTCGCGTATAAAAAATCTTACGGCATTGGTGCCTAAGGCAAGGGCAGAAGCGGCTAAGTTTGGAGTGACAAGCTTCAAGTAGATAGGGAATAAACAGATATACTTATAATAAAAATATATGCAACAGATTTACGACAAAATTAATGAAACGGCTCGTATTATACAGTCTTATATTCCGGAGCACACTCCTGAATTTGCTATTATATTAGGGTCAGGGCTCAGTAAATTGGAAGATGAAGTAGAGGTTATTTCGGAGATTAAATATAATAATATACCGAATTTTCCTAAGTCTACTGTAGCGGGTCATAAGGGAAAATTGATTTATGGGAAGATAGAGAATAGATATGTATTGATGATGGCAGGCAGAGTGCACTATTATGAAGGGTACACGATGCAAGAGGTAACATTTCCTATAAGGGTTTTTGCGCAATTGGGTATTAAGCGTCTTATAGTATCGAATGCTTCGGGAGGTGTAAATCCAGATTTTTCGATAGGAGATGTGATGGTGATACGAGATCATATCAATATGTTTCCAGAGCATCCTTTGCGAGGGAAGAATTTAGATCAGTTTGGGGTTCGTTTTCCTGATATGAGTAAGCCTTATAGTCATTCTATGATAGCTGAATTGGAAAAGATAGCTAAGGAACACGATATAAAAATCCAAAAAGGAGTTTATGTAGGGTTGCAAGGGCCTTCATTTGAAACGCCTGCTGAATATGGAATGGTGCGTATTTTAGGAGGAGACGCAGTGGGGATGAGCACTGTGCCAGAAGTGATAGTAGCACGTCATCAAAATATGGAAGTATGCGCCTTATCAGTTATTACAGATTTAGGAGGTCCTGATATTTCGCCAGATGTATCTCATGAAGAAGTGCTAAATGCGGCTAATATAGCGATGCCTAATGTAATTTTATTGGTAAAGAATTTGATAAAGAATTATCGTTAGCATTTATTTATTTAGGAAAATAGTTATCAGAGGTTAGTAGTTATATTACTAATCTCTGATAATTTATTTTATAGCATTTCTATTTTATTTTTGATAAGGTTTAATACTTTTTCGGGGCACCTTACAGGTCTGAAAGTTTTGGCATCGACGAATACTAATATAGTATTGGCAGTAGAAAGTAATTCACCTTTTTCATTAAAGATTTCATAGTTAAATTCAATTTTAGTAGAAGGTAATTCTTTTAGTTTGGTGCGAATGGTAATAAGTTCATCATATAGGGCGGGTTTTTTATATTGAATTTGTAGGGAAACGACAGGCATCATAATACCTTCTTCTTCCATAGCTTTATAAGAAAAGCCAATATCTCTTAGCCACTCTACACGTCCTAACTCAAGATATTGGGGGTAGTTTCCATAGTAAACGACTCCCATTTGGTCAGTTTCTGCATAGCGAGTACGCAGTACATAGTCGAAATGTAATTCTTTCATATATAGATAGATATAAATTTTAACAAAACATTAACATGATTCTCATATAAAAAAGAAAGAGAAAAACAAATGTTAAATATTTTTTTTATTCAGAAATTATTCACAATTTTGCTGACTGAAAAACAGGTAGTTTTATTTTGTGCAAAAGTACTAAAAAAGAACTAATAATCAAATTTTTAGCTAAAAAAATAGCATTAAAAAATGAAAGAAGCAGCTGAAAAAGTTTGGAGTAAGTGTCTTGAATTTATTAAAGACAATATTAATGACACACCTTTTAATACGTGGTTTGTGCCAATTGTTCCTATAGATTTAGAGAATAACACTTTAAAAATAAAAGTTCCGAGCAAGTTTTTTATAGAGTGGTTGGAAGGGAATTACATATCTCTTCTAAGGTCAGCTATGACTTTTACTTTAGGGGAAAATTCACGTCTTGTATATATAGTAGATACACCTATAAAAGAGCAACTGCCAAGTATTAATCGCCCAGAATTAGCTAAACAATCTTTAACTTTAGCAACAGAAGTGAAAGATCCACAGCTAAAAAATCCTTTTGTAATTCCAGGAATTAGAGAGATAACAGTAGATCCGCAATTAAACCTACATCAAAATTTTGATAACTTTGTAGAAGGAGCATCCAATCGATTAGCTCGTTCTGCAGGAATGGCTGTTGCTAATAAACCAGGAGGAACAGCTTTTAATCCATTATTTATTTTTGGGGGAGTAGGTTTAGGAAAAACTCATTTAGCACATGCAATTGGTATAGATATAAAAGAGAAATTTCCTAGGAAAAAAGTATTATATGTTTCTGCTGAAAAATTCACACAACAATTTATTAGTGCATCAACAATAAAAGACAAAGAAAAAAATACATTGAATGATTTTATACATTTCTACCAACTTATAGATGTACTTATAGTAGATGATATACAGTTTCTTTCAGGAAAGGTAAAAACACAAGATGCATTTTTTCATATATTTAATCATTTACATCAGAATGGTAGACAAGTTATTTTAACTTCAGATAAAGCACCTGTAGATTTATTTGATATAGAACAACGTTTACTATCGCGTTTTAAATGGGGGTTATCAGCAGAGCTACAATCCCCAGATTATGAAACACGTTACAAAATATTAGAGAATAAGTTTTATAATGATGGAGCTGAAATAAGTGAAGAGATAATTGCTTACTTAGCTGAAAATATTCGTACAAATATACGTGAATTAGAAGGTGTTAGTAATTCACTTATTGCACAGGCTGCTTTTAATAGAAAAGAATATTCAATAGAATTAGCACAGAGTATCATTGAAAAATCAGTTAAAAATAGCAAAAATGATTTGACAATAGATCATATACAACAGATTATAGCAGATTATTTTGGTTTAGATATTGATGCTTTACATTCTAAAACAAGAAAACGTAATGTAGTGCAAGCAAGACAATTAGCAATGTTTTTTGCTAAAAAATATACTAAAAACTCACTTTCTACAATAGGTAGTCAAATAGGTCAACGTGATCATGCTACTGTGTTGCATGCTTGTAAAACAATAGAAAATTTAGTAGAAACAGATAGAGCTTTTAAGAAATATGTAAATGATTTGGAGACTAAATTTTCAGACTAATATTACTACTACAAGAAGAGTAGTTAGTTGTAATTAATGGTCAAAAAGAACTAAAAATAGGGCTTCCTAAAGAACATTTGTTCCAAGAAAGATAGTATAAGTTTAATGCCTGCTGATGTAGCTATATTAGTTGCTAATGAACATCAAATAATAATAGAAACTGGAGCTGGTGAAGGGGCTAATTTCTCAGATAGAGATTATACTTCACCTTTACAACCTGAACTTCTAAAAAAGTATTGATCAGTTGTGATATACTTATAGGAGCAACTCGTGGCGAGTACTAGTCTCCTATAGTAGTAAGTGAACAAATGCAACAAGGCTCCCATAATTATAGACGCTTTTATTGATACAGGAGGATGTGTAGAAACAAGCGAGCTTACCTCATTAGATAACCCTACATTTGTTAAATATGGAATCATTCATTATTGTGTGCCCAATCTTTCTTCCAGATATGCTTGTACCACTTCTCTATCATTAAGTAATATATTAATGCCCTATTTACTAAAAATAGGTGAAGAAGGAGGAGTTGAAAACACTTTAAAATTAGAAATGGACTTTATATATCATGGTATTCTCACTGATATAAAAGCTTCAGAATGGTTTAATCTTCCTTATAAACCTTTTACATTTATTATTTTTATAACTTTCTTTCAGTTCCAAATTTCCCACGATTTCTCTGCTTGAAGTTCTAGCATACTTAGCCCATTACAAGTCATAGCTCCTTGTTGTTTCCCTTTGGCTAAAAAAGCCGTCTCTGCTGGATTATAAATAAGATCATATAGCAAATGTTTAGCCGTAATATATTTATAAGGAAGTCGAGGGAAATCTGTAATATTAGGGAAAGTACCCAAAGGTGTACAATTGATAATTACTAAATATTCTTCCAACAACGCCTTAGAAAGATCTTCGTAAGAAAACATCCCCATTCTAGGGCTACGTGATACAAACCGATACATAATCCCCAACGCCTCCAAAGCATAAGCAACAGCACTTGAAGCCCCTCCAGTACCCAAAATCAACGCATTAGAATGTTCTGGTAACAATAACGGCCGTAACGATTCCATAAAACCATAATAATCCGTATTATACCCCACAAGCCCTATATTACTAACTTTAATAGTATTTACTGCTCCTATCTTATGAGCAACAGGATCAATAGCCAAAAGTAATTTTATGATTTCACGTTTATAAGGAATTGTTACATTCATCCCTTTAACATTAGGAGTAGACTCCAAAAGGGTACTAAGATTATCAAGTGAAGGAATATCAAAATTGATATACTGACAGTCTTCTATACCTTCACGCCTAAATTTCTCACTAAAATAATTACGAGAAAAAGAATAATTTATATTTTTACCTATTAATGCATAAGTGTTCATAACTTCCTTATTTATTATTACTATTGTCCCGTTCTAATCGCTTCTACAGGATTGAGACAAGCCGCTGAAGAAGCTGGAATAATCCCCGAAAGTAACCCTACTACAAATGAAATACCCAAACCTATACTTATATTCTTTAATGATAATACAAAATGAAACTCATCTGTCATCCCCGAAACCAAAACAGTTGCAAACCAAACAAATAGCAATCCGAAAATTCCCCCAATAATAGCTAATAGTACCGCTTCAAAAAGAAATTGAAACAAAATAAACAGATTTTTAGCCCCTAAAGACTTCTGTACCCCAATCAAATTAGTCCGCTCTTTTACACTTACAAACATAATATTCGCAATGCCAAAACCTCCTACCAAAATCGAAAATCCTCCAATAATCCACCCCACAAGATTCATCATCCCAATTGTCTCATCAATCATATCAGTAAACGAAGAAATCTTATTGAGAAAAAAATTGTCTATATCATCAGGCTTGAGCCCCCGATAAGCTCGAAATTTCTGCCGTAAAACACCTTCAAATTCCCCCATATCAATACCCTTCTTAGGCTTGATTACCACCGCGCTGGGCATACCCTGTGGCCCCGTATTCATAAAATTACGCACAAAGTTAGCAGGTACGTAAGCCTTTTCATCAGCCTCTCCTCCCATTTTTCCATATTTCTTAAGCACCCCTATAACCGTAAGCCGCCTGCCAAATATACGAATCTCCTTATCAAGAGGATCTTCATCACCAAAAAGCTGCTTTGCTACCTCATATCCTAAAAAAACTACAGGACTACCAGCATTAGCTTCCGATTCATTAAAAAGACGCCCCTTCTCCAACTTAATATTGTTGATCAATTCAATACCTGCAGAAGCACACTCCACCGGAAGAGTAGTAATTGTCTTACCCCCATATTTAGCAGAACTATTTACCCCAAATATAGTGTATACCACCGCTTCCGTATTCGGTATCTCACGCTTCATAAACTCAAAATCCTGATAAGTAACTTGCGGAAAATTCAACCGTTGCCACCGAGGTACATCCGTAGGTGAATAAGAAAACTTAGATACATCAATCATATTCTTATCCAACCCCGAAAGACTCTCTTGAATACTCCGATTAAGCGAATCCACAGCCGCCAATACCGTTATAATAGAAAAAATACCTACCGTTACACCTAGTAACGATAAAAAAGTACGAAGCTTGTTATCTCGCAAAGACTTGATCGCAAAGTTAAAACTCTCTTTTAGTAATTGTAAATAAATAAACATATATTTCTTTATATTATCGTCTGATTTTCATATTCCTTAACAAAGGAAGACTATAATAAGCTCCCACCAAAATACTTTGATAATCAGCTCTATCTAAACCTACCTTAGAAGGATAATTAATACTATTCCCCGCATAAGCAACATAACACTGCAAATCTTGATTCTCTATAGGAGAATATAAAAAAGCCAATGAATAAATATAATTGTAACGTAAATCTCCCCTCAATCCCTTACCACTCGTTACACTCTCAGCACCAGCCTTCACTGTTGCCTTCCACCTATTGTTAAAAAGATACTCATAACGCCCTACAACACCCTTATAAGTAATGTCTTCACGCATCAAATAACTACCAAAATCCAACCCCTCATAATTACTCATAATTCTTGACCCCAACAAAGGATAATCAGCCCCCATCTTAGCAAACATAAAATCCAAGTAAGCACTATGTCTATCACTCTTATACCGATGTCCAAAAGATAGAGAATGACTGTAATACCCCTTAGCAAACTGAGATATATTATAAGAATAATGCGTGCAGAACTTCCCCTCCATAAACTTTCCCCGCCAATATAAATAAGCCCCTATAGGCATCTTAGAAACCGAAAAAGCCCCTTTACTAAAACCATTACTCTCCAAATGCTTTTCAAAACTATTATTCACTGTATTGTGCAATTGTAACCCCACATAATGTGTGTCATTTAACCCTACATCCAATCGTACTCCCGCCAAAAAAGGATTCACTATATACCCCAAATGATCCGAATAAACAAACTCATACAATGGGTGAATATCCAATTCATAAGACCCTACCATAGCATACAACTTGCCTAAACTCACTTCCCAATGCCTCGCTCTCCCAAAACGATAAGTCAAAAAAGCAAAGTCCAATGCCGTAGAACCATTGTCTAATGATGTAGCTACAAAAGGCTTATTCAACCGAAACCTAATTTGATACGAAAGCGACTCATTATACCAACCATAAAAGTGCAAACGTGCCTCATCTAGTTGAAAATGAGAAGACCCCTCACCATTATACCACTCACTCACTCCCCCTCCTCTCAAATAAAAATCTAAAAAATTTATAGATACTATACTATCTTGCCCCTTCCCCTCCAAGGCAAAACTCATAAAAAAACAAAATAAAATTACCTTTTTCATAGAATATAGCTGTTTTGTTAATATTAATATTAATCTCCTCTTAACCTTTTATCCTACAAAAAGCTTAAAGCCACCTTGGAACAACCTTGGAGCAACCTTGGAGATAGCTTAGAGCTACCTTACAAAAAACATCCTCAATTACCTCCCTACAAATGTAAAAATATACGCCATTGTTTGCTTCGTATTAATAAAAAGTACTATTTTTGTAGCCAAAAATAAAACTTTTTTTTCAAATGAGCACTACAAAACAAGCAAAATCTGCTTTAATATCTGTTTTTGATAAGACAGGATTAGAACCTATCGTTCACAGAATGAAAACATTAGGTATTACTATTTACTCTACAGGAGGTACCGAAGATTTTATCAAAAAATTAGGTGTAGAAGTAATTCCTGTCGAAAGTATTACCGATTATCCCTCCATTTTTGGAGGACGTGTGAAAACACTTCACCCTAAAATTTTTGGAGGTATCCTTAACCGTCAAGATAACGATACCGATATAGCCGAAATGAAACAATATGCCATCCCTCAAATCGATATCGTAATCGTAGACCTATATCCTTTTGAAAAAACAGTAGCAAGTGGTGCCTCAGAACAAGATATTATAGAAAAAATAGATATAGGAGGTATATCCCTTATACGTGCAGCAGCCAAAAACTTTAAAGATGTGCTTTGTGTAGCCTCAGTCGATCAATACAACAACCTTTTACAGATTTTAGATGAACAACACGGTAGCACTACTTTAGAACAACGTCGCCACTTTGCCACCAAGGCTTTCTGCGTATCCTCTCACTACGATACCGCTATCTTCAACTACTTCAATCAAACAGAAGAAATCCCTACTTTGGCTATCAATGAGTGCGACGGACAAGTATTGCGCTATGGAGAAAATCCTCACCAAAAAGGAGAATTTTACGGCAATTTCGATGCTCTTTTTGATAAATTACACGGAAAAGAACTCTCCTATAACAACCTCTTAGATATAGATGCCGCCGTAAACCTAATGGCAGAATTCGTTAATGACGACCCTACTTTTGCTATTCTTAAACACAATAATGCTTGTGGCGTAGCAACCCGCAAAACAATACACGAAGCCTATAAAGATGCGCTCGCAGGCGACCCCGTATCAGCTTTTGGAGGAATTCTCATCTCCAATACCAAAATCGATTCGGCAACAGCAGAAACTATCCACCCACTATTCTTCGAAGTTATTATAGCTCCCTCCTATAGTGATGAAGCCTTAAAAATACTCGAACAGAAGAAAAACCGCATTATTTTAGTGCAGAAAAAAGCTAAAATGCCTACCATCAGCATACGTTCTTGTCTCAACGGCTATTTAGTACAAGAAAAAGACCTTAAAACCGATAGCATAGAAGATGTACAATACGTAACAGCCGTAAAACCATCAGCAGAAGCTCTCGAAGACCTCTTCTTTGCTTCCAAAATATGCAAAAATACCAAATCTAATACCATAGTACTGGCCAAAAATAAACAACTTATTGCTAGCGGAACAGGGCAAACCAGCCGTGTAGACGCACTCAAGCAAGCTATTGAAAAAGCTAAAGAATTTAAATTCAACCTTAATGAAGCCGTAATGGCAAGCGATGCCTTCTTCCCCTTCCCCGATTGCGTCGAAATAGCCCATAACGAAGGTATTCGTTCAGTAATACAACCAGGAGGCTCTATCAAAGACCAAGAAAGTATCGACTACTGTGATGCCCATCAAATGGGAATGGTATTTACAGGTATAAGACATTTTAAACACTAATAAAACGCTATTTAAAAACAACGTATGAAACACATTGCAGCTGTAGGTGGGTATTTCATAATGCTCTACGATATATTCCGAAAACGTACGCGATGGTCAATCACAAAAAACCTTATCCTACGTGAAATCGACGACCTTATATTCGGTTCAATAGGTATCGTAGCCTTTATATCATTCTTTGTCGGAGGAGTAGTAGCTGTCCAAACCGCCTTGAATATTGATAACCCTTTTATCCCCAAATACCTTATAGGTTTTGCAACCCGCCAATCTATTGTCTTGGAATTCGCTCCCACCTTTACCGCAATTATTTTGGCAGGAAAAATAGGCTCATTCATTACATCAAGCATCGGTACAATGCGTGTAACCGAACAAATCGATGCCCTTGATATTATGGGCGTAAATTCTGTAAACTATTTAGTATTCCCCAAAATAATAGCCCTAATGTTAATGCCTTTTCTAATAGCTATGGGAATGTATTTAGGAGTACTCGGCGGTTGGGCATCTGCCATAATGAGTGGCTATACCACCTCAAGCGAATTCGTACAAGGAGTGCAATATGATTTTAAACCCTATAGTATGATATACGCCTTTACCAAAACAATAGTCTTTGCTTTCTTCTTAGCTACAATCCCATCCTACCATGGATACTATATGAAAGGTGGAGCACTTGATGTAGGAAAAGCTAGCACTGTGTCATTTGTTTGGACAAGTATTGTTATTATTCTAGCAAACTCTATTATTACACAATTGTTCTATGCCTAAAATATACTAAAAAAACAATAAATAAAAGAACGGTATCATACCGTTCTTTTTTCATAAGGTTATAGCTTGTATAATCTATTGTAAATAAAACTCTTGTATTCCATTTTGCTTCTTGTGTAAAATATAAATTTAATCAGAAATTTTGTTTTGTCATTTATATTAATTACCTTTGCCCAGTTTTAGCGCCCATTATAGGCGCTATTAAACAAGAGGAGAGATTTTATTATGAATGACAATTTTTCACCAAGAGTAAAAAAAATATTTACATACAGCAAAGAAGAAGCTGTGCGCTTAGGCCAATCAACCGTAGGTACAGAGCACTTCTTGTTAGCTATGTTGCAAGAAGACGATGGCAGTGCAGTAGCCCTACTACATGATTTAAATGTAGATATGGAACGATTGCGACAAAATATCCATACCCTTACATCTGCCAGAGGACTTAATCCCCCTAATTTTAATGCCATACATTTTACTGTGCAGGCAGAAAGAGCTATGCAAGCTACCTACTTAGAAGCTAAAAGACTACATGCAGAAACTATCAATACCGCTCATTTATTGTTGAGTATTCTACGCAACGAAAACGACCCAACAACTAAAGTATTAAATAAATTAGGCGTTAATTATGAAATAGCACGCGATAGATTTCAACCTATAAATGATGATAACTCACAAACACCTACCATTACCCCTACCAATGAAGTAGATGAATACGACCGTGACTATCGTTTGCCTCACGAAAATAGAACTAATAGAGGACAACAACAAGGACAAGCTGGCCAATATAACCAACGAAAAACAACTGTCTTAGATAGCTTTGGTAGAGATTTAACCATCTTAGCAGAACAAGGACAGTTAGACCCTGTAGTAGGAAGAGACAAAGAAATAGAACGCGTTTCACAAATATTAAGTCGCCGTAAGAAAAATAACCCATTGCTAATAGGTGAACCTGGTGTAGGAAAAAGTGCTATAGCCGAAGGATTAGCCTTGCGAATAGTACAAAAAAAAGTGGCACGAGTATTGTATAATAAACGTGTTGTAACACTTGATTTAGCTTCATTAGTAGCTGGTACCAAATATAGAGGGCAGTTTGAAGAACGCCTTAAAGCAATAATGAATGAGCTTGAAAAAAATAGAGATATCATTCTATTTATTGATGAAATACATACTTTGGTAGGTGCAGGAGGTGCCTCTGGTAGTTTAGACGCTTCTAATATGTTTAAACCCGCTTTGGCAAGAGGTGAAATACAATGTATAGGAGCTACAACACTAGATGAATATCGCCAGTCTATAGAAAAAGATGGCGCTTTAGAACGCCGTTTTCAAAAAGTATTAGTAGACCCTACAAGTGTAGATGAAACTATCCAAATACTCCAAAATATCAAAGGAAAATACGAAGAACACCATAATGTAACCTATACAGAAGAAGCTATCGAAGCCTGTGTAAAACTAACCAACCGTTACCTTACCGATCGTTATCTGCCAGATAAAGCTCTTGATGCACTCGACGAGGCTGGCGCTAGAATTCATATTACACAAATAAAAGTACCTCAATATATATTAGAGGTAGAAGAACGTTTAGAAAAAGCTACACAAGAAAAAAATAGAGCAGTTTCACGCCAACAATTTGAAGAAGCTGCTCGCTTAAGAGACAATGAAAAAAATATAGAAAAATCATTGTTAGAACTCAACAGACGTTGGGATGAAGATTCCAAACTACATCGTGATGTTGTAACTGCAGAACATATAGCAGATGTTGTATCAATGATGAGCGGAATACCTGTCAATAGAATAGCCCAAACTGAAATGAGTAAACTATCAGGTCTTTCTGAATCTATGAAAAGTAAAATAATAGGTCAAGATGAAGCCGTAGAAAAAGTAGTAAAAGCTATTAAACGAAATCGTACTGGCCTAAAAGACCCTAATAAACCAATAGGTTCTTTCATTTTCTTAGGCCCTACAGGAGTAGGTAAAACACAACTTGCTAAAGTACTATCAAAAGAATTGTTCGACTCCGAAGATACAATGGTACGTATTGATATGAGCGAATATATGGAAAAATTCTCTATTTCACGCCTTATAGGTGCCCCTCCAGGATATATAGGCTATGAAGAAGGTGGTCAACTTACTGAAAAAATAAGGCGTAAACCATATTCTGTAGTCCTATTAGATGAAATAGAAAAAGCACATCCAGATATATTCAATATGTTGCTACAAGTGCTTGATGATGGCTTTTTAACAGATAGTTTAGGAAGAAAAATAGATTTTAGAAACACTATTATTATTATGACTTCCAATATAGGAGCTCGCCAAGTAAAAGAGTTTGGACAAGGAGTCGGTTTCGGTACCTCTGCGAGAATAGCTCAATCTGAAGCCAATGAAAAATCAATTGTAGAAAATGCTCTGAAAAAAGTATTTGCCCCAGAGTTCTTAAATCGTATAGATGATGTCATAACTTTTAACTCCTTAAGTAAGGAAAATATCTTTAAAATTATTGATATAGAATTAGAAAAACTCTACTCTCGTATTAATGATTTAGGATATTCAGTTTCCTTAACTGAAAAAGCTAAGAATTTCATAGCAGAAAAAGGATATGATAAACAATATGGAGCAAGACCTTTGAAAAGAGCTATTCAAAAATATCTTGAGGACCCTCTTGCAGAAGAAATTGTATCAAATCAAATACAAGAAGGTGATAACATTCAATTTGATTTAGATGAAAAAGGAGAAAATCTTTTTATAACAGAAAAAATATTTATTTAATAATAACACGTATAAACCCATAAACTATGTATATTTTTAAACTTTTAGGCTTATTTACACTACTATTTTGCTTCTCGTCTTTCACTGAAGCAACGTATCATATTCAAAAAAATACTGATGTAATGAAATCAGTAGAAAATACAATACAGTATAAAGGCAAACCTAAAAAGAAGACTTATTCACCCCCTAAAAAAGGTAAAAATGTTAAAATAGCTCAAAATAAAAAGCCTACTGCAAGAAAAAATACAGCAGCAACTAAAAGACTAATAACTATTAATCATAAAAATAAAAAGATTTCTACAAAAGGTCGTTATGCAACAACCAAAAATAAAAAATATAGCTCTAAAAAACATGTAGCTACAAAGCAGTATGCTCAAAACACAGCCATCCAAGAAGACTTAGAAGATAATTTAGAAGAAGAAGATCTTATAGAAGAAACTGAAATAATTGATAATACCGATATAGCACTTCCTTCTCTATCAAAAAGTAAAGTAGATACTAAACAACAAAAAGTATTACTAGATACAGCATTTTCATATTTAGGAACTCCTTATAGACACGGAGGTGTTACTCGTAGTGGAATGGATTGTTCAGGTTTCGTGAGTACAACTTTTAAATCTATCTCAGTACCTTTATCTCGTTCTTCACAAGAAATGGCTACACAAGGAAGAAAGATCAGTTTAGAAAATGTACAAGTTGGAGATTTGCTTTTTTTTAAAACAACTAGAAGAAATAGAATATCACACGTAGGGATGGTCGTAGATATCGATGGCGATGTGAAATTCATCCATTCTTCTTCTAAAAGAGGTGTAGTGATATCATCATTAAGTGAAGCCTATTACAAAAAAGCATTTAGAATGGCAAAACGAGTAATGTGAAATTTGTAAATACACCCATATTAATAATATTATCAGGAATTATAGGAGGGATAGCTATTACCGAATTTATAGCACCCTCCCTTTTATTTGTTATTATTATTAGCATCCTATCTCTGTCTACCCTAGCTATACATCAATTCTTAGCAACTAAACGATATATTTTTAGCAATGGACTCCCTTTCCACACTTTTATAGCTTCCATAATAGTAGGATTATTACTAACAACACTACATACACCTTCTTATAAATCTTCCCATTATATACATTATCTTAACCCTAATGAGTATTATACTTTAAAAGCTCGTATTATAGAACAAACTTCATATACAAATTATGGAACTACTTTTAAAGTATCACTTTTAAAAGCTAATAATATAAAAATAGAAGGAAAATCATTGTGTTTTTTTCCTTCTAAAATGATCAATAATCAGATAAAAACATTACAACGTGGCGATATTATAACTTTTGTAGGAAAATATAATCTTATCAACTCACCCAAAAATCCATATCAGTTCAATTACAAACGTTATATGGAACGAAAAGGAGTCTATGGAAAAGTTAATGTAATACATTTTTCAATATTTAAAAATACCTCAAAAGATTTAGATTTCTTCGCAAAAATGGAGAAATTACGTTCTTACTTAGAAACAATTATAGACAATCACTTTAAACAAGAATCTTCGGCATTATTAAAAACACTTCTTTTAGGAAAACGAAATGAATTAAATGAAGATACCTATCAAAATTATATAGATGCAGGTGCTGTTCATATTTTAGCAATATCAGGTCTACATATAGGGATTATTACAACTATATTATTATTTTTACTTAAGAAGATGCCTAATATAGGAATATATCGTTCATTGAAATATACTATCCTATTACTGAGCCTATGGACTTTTGCTTTTATAGCAGGAGCTTCTCCTTCTGTATTAAGGGCTACAATAATGTTTTCTTTTTTAGGAATGAGCACACTCATTCGTAGAAAGCAAGGACGTTTCGATGCTTTAATATTCTCTATGCTATTTTTGCTACTCATCGACCCTTTTTATCTTTATGATGTAGGATTTCAACTAAGCTATATAGCTGTTTTTTCTATAATGAAATTTTACCCTATTATCTATAAGAGCTGGCAACCTAAAAATAAATATATCCGTTGGATTTGGTCTTTATTTCTGGTGGGACTTTCAGCTCAAATTATAGTATTACCCATCAGTTTATATTATTTTCATCAGTTTCCTATATTATTTTTCTTGTCAAATTTACTTGTAGTACCTTTATTACAGCCTATTCTTATAGGAGGGATTATAATGTTATTATTAGGTACTCTAAACATATTGCCAAATCTAATTATTTTATTTTTAGAGCAATTAATAAATATAATGAACTTTTTAGTAAAACTTATAGCTGATCAAGAAAATTTTATTGTTAGAAATATTTCTTTCAGTACCCCCCTTTTATTCACCTCATTATTGGCCATTATATTGATTATTGTTTTCCTCCATTATAGAAAAACTAAAGTGCTAATAGCAATTTTTATCACCATATTTATTTTTCAAGGAATACTCTTTTATAATAAATATCACTTAGAAACTACACAAGAAATGCTTGTCTTTGATAAATACAAAGAAAAAATTATTACTATTAGACAAGGTAAAAATCTTACAATATATCAATATGACACAATTAATATAAATCCGTTAGTGATCAATTATATAAAGAATAAAGGTATCTCTGACATAAAAATTAAACCTATTCCCTATCTATTCCACTTCAATAAAAAAAACTACTTGCTTATAGATAGTTTAGGAGTATACCCCAAATCCAAGCAAGTAGTTATTGATAGTGTTATCTTCTTACAGACACCTAAAATAAACTTAGATAGAATGAAAAAAGACTTATTGCTTCGTTATTAGAGAAAGAAATATGTATAATAAAATAATAAATGGAATTGCTATTACTTTTAGCACTAATAATAATAGTAAACAAACAGCCAAAAATACATATTTCACAATATTATTTTTTAAAGAATAATCTTTGAATTTTAAAGCAAATAATGAAATATTAGCATTCAACATATAAGTACTCAATAAAGTAATGCCCAAAAGCATCCAAGTATTGCGTAAAAAAAACACTACAATCTCAGTAGATTGATATTGTAAAATAAGAGGAAGAGAAAGAATAAACATCGTATTGGCTGGCGTAGGAAGCCCAATAAAACCAGTAGACTGACGAGTGTCAATATTGAAATTAGCCAATCGATAAGCAGACCCTAAACTAATAAACAACCCCATATAAGGTAATAGCATCGAAAAAGTACCCTCAGTTTCCAATACATAAGTACTACTACTCAATAATTGAAACATCGCAATACCAGGTACCACGCCCGAGGTAACCATATCTGCCAAAGAATCCAATTGCAACCCCATTTCTGATTTTACGTGTAGCAAACGAGCAAAAAATCCATCAAAAAAGTCAAAGAAAATACCTATAGCCACAAATAAAGCAGCACAATCAAGCATCCCTCTTACAGCAAAAATAATTGCTACCGTTCCACAAAAAAGGTTACATAACGTAATAAAATTAGGTAACTGTTTCTTCATTCTATTTACAATCAGCATCTAAATAATCAGGCAAGTAAGAACTATCTTTATTAGCATCACAATCAGGGTAAGAAACTATCCCGTAATCACCTCTACTGATTTCTTCTATTGAAGGTTTGCCATCGTGATCATGGTCAGCATGACGCGTAGATATAAGTCGTACAATAAAGATTAAAGGAGAATAAGCAGGTATTTTGGATTGTGTATTATTGAAATATCCTAATCCTGAAGGAATGAAAAAAACACCTACCCCCCCATCTGTAGGAGTCGTAAGAGTACCATCATTATTGTTGGTAAGTCCTCTCGAAGATGATTTCAACTGTGCAACCCCTTCTCTAAAACCCCTAATAGTCCCTGAAGGCTTATTAGTTACTATATTACCTAATAAATCCATCCAGTTAGAAACAGATTGTGTACTCGTCTCATCAAATACTGTTAAGTCAAGTAACTGCCCTTTGTAGTTTACATATACAGAATCAGCTATGCTAGACTTCGTGCCTGTTCCTTCTTGTAATATCATATAATACAACGTATGACGTACCAAATTATTGTTAGCATCATACACATCTAGTTCCATCTTCTTTAGATTATTGCTATTGAAAATAGAATTTGTAGTACTACTAGTTGTTGAAAAAATCACAGTATTTGATATAGTAGTAGTAGCTGAAAAAGTATAACTATGAGTCTTAAGAAAAGCCTCTATAGCTTGATTGTTTTCATTCCTTACCTCTGTAACATCACGAGGTGGAGTCGTATTTGAACTGTCATTTTTCTTACACGAAACAGTAAAAACTAATGCTATAATACTCACAGCAAATATAATTTTATTCATCATACAAAAATATTATGTTACTTATTAATGTGCAAAAGTATAAATATTTCTTACCTTTGCATCCACTTTATTATTTTAATTATCTATAAAAATGCGAATTGATAAATATTTATGGTGTGTACGTTACTTCAAAACACGTAATATCGCTACCGAAGCTTGTAAAAAAGGGCACATCAAAGTCAATGGTGAAACCGCTAAACCTTCACGAGAAATCTATAAAAATGACCAAATAATAGTGCGAAAAAACCAAATAAACTATCAATTAGAGGTCTTAGATATCCCTGAAAATCGCGTAGGAGCTAAAATTGTAGACCTTTATCGCCAAGACAATACACCTCCTGAAGCTTTTGAACAAGCTGAAATGCAAAAACTCGTACAAGAGTATTATCGAGAAAAAGGCGAAGGTCGCCCTACTAAAAAAGACCGCCGTGCTATCGATAATCTTTTAAACGGTTTTCAAGAAGATAATGATTAAAAACACAATCATCATTTTTACTTTGTCAAAGTCTTCAAGACTTTGACAAAGTTTAAAATAAAGTTAAGTTATAATTCTACAACAATGTAGGGTATTTTGCAGGATTTGCTTCGTGCATAATACTATATATCTTCTCTATAATACTATCAGCATTCGGTTTAGAAAAATAATCACCATCTGTAGCATAAGCTGGGCGATGTTCCCCTGCAGCTAAGGTCTGAGGAGCACTATCCAAATATTGATAAGCATTCTGTTCCTCCAAGACCTTCTGCAAAATATATGCCGAAGTAGCTCCAGGCATATCTTCATCTACAATTAAAAGTCTATTAGTCTTTTGAACACTTTTTACAATATCATGTCGTATATCAAAAGGAGATAATGATTGTACATCTATAATTTCTATATCAATCCCCATAGAAGCCAATTCTTCAGCCACTTCAGTAACAATACGCAAAGTAGAACCATAAGACACTACTGTAATGTCTTTACCTTCACGAAGCGTTTCAACTACTCCTATAGGCGTTTTGAACTCTGTAAGATTAGTAGGTAGCGCTTCCTTCAAACGATAACCATTAAGACACTCTACAACTACCGCCGCTTGATTACCTTCTAATAATGTATTGTAGAAACCTGCCGCTTTCACCATATTACGAGGAGTAAGAATATACATCCCCCTCAAAGAAGATAGCAAAACCCCCATAGGAGAACCAGCATGCCAAATACCTTGTAAACGATGACCTCTCGTTCTAATAATAAGAGGTGCCATTTGCCTACCAAATGTACGATAATGTAAACTAGCTAAATCATCACTAAGTGTTTGTAAACCATAAAGAATATAATCCAAATATTGTATTTCAGCAATAGGGCGTAATCCTCTCATAGCCATACCTATCCCTTGTCCCACAATAGCCGTTTCGCGAATACTCGTGTCTGCAACCTTTATAGCCCCATGTTTTTTCTGCAATCCCTCCAATCCTTGGTTTACATCTCCTATATTACCTACATCCTCACCAAATATTAATAAATTAGAATATTTAGAAAGCAAAGCATCAAAATTCTCTCTCATCACAATACGCCCATCAACAAACTCTTTTGTTGAATCATATACCGGAAGAACTTCCTCCGTATAAATAGGATTTTTCTTATTCTCTGTATAGAGAAATCTACTATATTTGGGCTCATTTTTCCCTATATAATTCCTAATCCAATTTTGTAAAATATTTTTCTTGCTCTCATCTTCATTCAATAACAATCGCAAAGCCTTTCGAGCACTACTCAATATATCCTTACGGTTAGGTAAAGCAACGCCAAGCAATGACTCAGAAACCCTTTTTATTTCTTCTTTTATCAAATGATGATCTACACTTTCTAATAATGAAGTAATAAGACTGATAAGTTCTTTTCTCTCTCCTTCAATAGGCTTTATATAAGCTTCCCAAGCCTTTTTCTTACCCTCATTCACTCGTTTTTTAACCTCTTGTTCTATAGCTACCAATTCTTCTTCAGTAGCATACTTTTCAGCTAAAATCCATTCACGCATCTTCGTAATACAATCAAATTCCTTTTCCCATTGAAGGCGTTCAGCACTCTTATAACGCTCGTGAGACCCCGATGTAGAATGCCCTTGTGGTTGAGTGAGTTCCTCCACGTGTACCAGTACAGGTATATGTTGCTCTCGTGCTATTTTCGATGCCTTCTGATACGTGTCATATAAAGTCTTGTAATCCCAACCTTTTACAACAAAAAATTCAAAACCTTTATGGTTTTTATCGCGAACAAACCCTTTTAAAGCCTCTGAAATACTTTCCTTAATAGTATGATATTGCTTAGGCACCGAAATTCCATATTCATCATCCCAAACAGACATTACCAAAGGAACCTGCATAACCCCTGCAGCATTTAATATTTCAAAAAAATGCCCTTCACTAGTACTAGCATTTCCTATAGTACCCCAAGCTATCTCATTTCCATTATTAGAAAACCCTTTACTTTCAGCCCCCGGTAATTCACGATATACTTTAGAGGCTTGTGCCAATCCTAAAAGACGAGGCATTTGCCCTGCTGTACAAGATATATCACTACTGCTATTCTTTTGTTTTAGTAAATCTTTCCAGTTACCTTCTTCATCTAAACTATGAGTAGAAAAATGTCCCCCCATTTGTCGTCCAGCGCTCGTAGGGTCAGCCTCAATGTCAGCGTGAGCATATATCCCTGCAAAGAAATTTTCAATAGTATGTACTCCAAGAGCCATCATAAGTGTCTGATCACGGTAATAACCACTCCGAAAATCACCATCTTGAAAAGCCCTTGCTAAGGCTACTTGAGGTACTTCTTTTCCTTCTCCAAAAATACCAAATTTTGCTTTCCCTGTTAGAACTTCTCGTCTACCCATCAAGCTACATTCTCTACTGATAAGAGAAATCCTATAGTCTTCTAAAATATCTTCCTTTTTCATCGGTTGATTTTTAATATTTTATATTAATTATTTTATATTATCTCTAATAATAGATTATTTCAGTCGGGCAAAGATAATAAAAAAATAAGAAGTACCAAATAAATTAAATAAAAAAAGTCGTTACTTCCCAGCAACGACTTTTCCTCATTAAAACAAAAAATTATGAAAAAAACTAAATTACTTCTCTTTTTCCATCTTGTCTTTCAACTCTTGTAGTGCTTCAAGATCTCCAAGAGTCGATTTTTCAACTGTAGATGTAGCTGTATTTGCTGTAGCTTCTTTAGCTATTCTCTCTTCTTCTTCTCTAAAAATAGCTGTATGAGAAGCTACAATACGTTTGAAATCCTTGTTAAATTCAATGATTTTAAACTCAGCAGTATCCCCTTTCCCTAACTTCTTGCCATCTTCTTTCTCTAAGTGGCGAATAGGTACAAAAGCTAAAATATCATCGTTGAAAGGAACAGTAGCTCCTTTATCAACCATTTTTGAAATAGTACCTGTGTGTACAGTGCCTACTGCAAATTCAGCTTCATACTTATCCCAAGGGTTTGGAGTGGTTTGTTTATGTCCTAATGATAGTTTATGACCTTCTGCATCAAGCTCAAGTACCATCACTTCTATTTTATCTCCCGTATTTACAAACTCTGATGGATGTTTGATCTTCTTAGTCCAAGAAAGATCCGTAATATGAATAAGACCATCAATGCCTTCTTCAAGTTCTACAAAAACACCAAAGTTAGTGAAATTACGTACAGTACCAGTGTGTTTTGAACCTACTGGATACTTCTCTGTAATGTTTATCCAAGGATCTTGTGTAAGTTGTTTAATACCTAATGACATCTTGCGCTCGTTGCGGTCAAGAGTTAAAACAACTGCTTCTACCTCATCGCCAAGCTTAACAAAATCTTGAGCTGAACGCAAGTGTGTACTCCATGACATTTCTGAAACGTGGATAAGTCCTTCTACTCCGTCAGCAATCTCTACAAAAGCACCATAGTCAGCAATAACTACTACTTTTCCTTTTACTTTATCACCTACTTTAAGATCATCTGCCAAAGCATCCCAAGGATGTTTGCTAAGTTGTTTCAAGCCCAATTGAATACGAGACTTGTTATCATCAAAATCAAGAATTACAACATTCAATTTTTGATCTACTGAAACCACTTCGCTTGGGTGATTGATACGCGCCCAAGAGAGATCGGTGATGTGAATCAATCCATCTACACCTCCAAGATCTACAAATACACCATAAGATGTAATATTCTTTACAACCCCTTCTAGTACTTGTCCTTTTTCAAGTTGGCTGATGATTTCTTTCTTTTGTTCTTCAATATCTGCTTCGATGAGCGCTTTGTGAGATACCACTACGTTTTTAAACTCGTGATTTACCTTCACAATCTTGAATTCCATTGTTTTGTTTACGAATTGCTCGTAATCGCGAATAGGCTTCACATCTATTTGTGAACCAGGTAAGAATGCTTCAATACCAAATACATCTACAATCATACCGCCCTTAGTACGGCTTTTTACAAAACCATTTACTATCTCACCATTTTCGTGTGCTAAGTTAATTCTATCCCAAGCTTTAAGCGTACGTGCTTTGCGGTGTGAAAGTACTAGCTGTCCATTCTTGTCCTCACGAACATCTATAAGCACTTCTACTTTATCCCCTACCTTTAGGTTAGGATTGTAACGAAACTCGTTGAGAGAAATTACACCTTCCGATTTAGCGTTGATGTCAATAATAGCCTCTCTATCTGTAAGACGAGTTACTACACCTTCTACTACTTCATTGTCTTGTGTGTCAACGAAATTGTTCTTAACCAATTCTTCAAAGTTTTTCAATTGGTCTTCTTGTATACTATCAATACCTTCTTGGTATTTGTTCCAATCAAAGTTCTCTAAAAACTCTGCTTGTGTTTGTGTGTTTTCAGCCATTTGCTGATAATAAAATTTGTATTCCCTTAATAAAAAAAGAGTATATGTCAGTAAGGGCTTTTTTAATAAGGAAAGAATGAAACATTAATGTTAAAATAATACTCTATACCCTCTGAAAATTGGGGCAAATTTACAAATAAAAAATTAAATAGCCAAATAAAAATAAATTTTATTTTTAAAAATTTGCTTATATGTTTGATATATAGTTATTTGTATTTTTTAAATGTAGTAAATAATTAATACAGCTCCCCCTTTATCATCCTGTCATTGCCAAAAATATCTTCCAATAAAACCACTTCCTTAAAATCATTATTTGTTAATAAGTTTCTCATTTCCTCCCCTAAATACTGATTGATTTCAAAAAAAAGCTTCCCCTTTGAAACTAAAGATTTTTGTGCAATAGAAACTATTTTACGATAGAATAAAAGAGGATTTTCATCAGAAACAAATAACGCCAAATGAGGCTCATAATCCAATACATTACTACTCATTTCTCCCTTTTCTAACTCCCTTACATAAGGAGGATTAGAAATAATAATATCATATTTTTCTGAAAACTTTTCTATTCTTAAAATATCTTCTTCCAAAAATTCAATATCAACCTCATTTAGCAATGCATTCCTTTTGGCAATCTCAAGAGCTCTTCCCGAAATATCGATAGCTGTTACCTCTGTTCTAGGTATTCTCTTAGCTATAGAAATAGCAATACAACCACTCCCCGTACCAATGTCTAATACCCTTATACAATCCTTTTTTGAAAGCATATGGGTTGCCTCCTCTATAACCCACGCTACCAGCTCCTCCGTTTCTGGGCGCGGTATCAGCACATTCTTATCTACAAAAAAACGATTAGAGAAAAAAACAGTCTCCCCTAATATATATTGGATGGGTTTAAAACTGTGTAATTCTCTAATCGCTTTAAAAATAGGTTGTGCTATATCTTCTTCAATAAAAGTATCAGGAAAAGCTAGTATCTCGGCTCTTTTGCATCCTATATAGTGCTCTAAAAGGATAAAATAAAAGGATTGTATCTCACTCTTAGGGTAGAGTGCCCCTAACGTTGCTTCTATATATCGCTTTACCTCAATAAATGTCATTAATTCACTCGTATTTGTTGTCCAACTTTTAGATTACTACTCGCTATATCATCAAAATTGTTGAGCTTCATCAATTGTTGTACAGGAACTTGCTGTTCACGAGCTATTTTGTATAAAGTATCTCCCGTTTGCACCTGATAAAAAACTTCAGCTATCGCTTCTTTCTTTATAGTAGTTTCCGCTTTAGCTACCGTTTTAGCTACTTCTGCTTTAGCCACCGTTTTAGGCGCTTCCACTCTACTAGCTACTACTTTAGGTGTTTCTGCTTTAGCTACTGTTTTAGGCACTTCTTTTGCAATAACTTTCTTTACTTCTTCTTGTTTAATAGTAGGTTTAACTTCTTGCTTAACAAGTTCTTTATCCATTATAGGAGGGGTAGGTGTCGAAACAATATCAGAGTTTGGCAATTTTCCTCCATCAGTTTTCATAGCTATAACTTGATTGTCATATTGATGTAAATTGAATTTCTTAATAAGCGCTATTAGTTTTTTAGCATAAGCAGGATCTGTAGCATATCCTGCTTTTTTTAACCCATGAGCCCAAGACTCATAGTCCGTTGGCGCTAATTCAAACAAAGAACTATATCTGCCTCGTTTTACCAAAAATTGTGAATGATCTTCAAATGATTCATAAGCATATTTATAACGACGGAAGCACTCACTTTTTTCATCATCATCATGAGTGATTGTCTTTCCATTCCAAGTAGCATGACATTTGATACCAAAGTGATTGTTCCCATAACGAGCCAATCTACCTTGTCCAGAACCACTCTCTAAAATACCCTGAGCCAAAGTAATACTCGCTGGAATATTATAGCGTTGCATTTCTACCATCGCTATATCTTTATAATCTTCGATATATTTCTCTGTAACAGCAGTCGTTACTAGCAATGCAGCTGGCACTTCGTGAAAATCATCTTCTACGAAGTCTTTTCTGTTAAGTTTAGAATCAATTAAATTTTTTGTCCTTTGAGCCAATTCTGAGTGGCTAGGCTTCTTTACCTCAATACGAGGAGCTGGCTTTTGCCCACGATACATTACTGAGTGATTTTTTTTACCACTCTTATAGTACTGCTCAGAGCACGATGATAATAAAAATAGAAATAGTAGTATCCAACTAAATCTTTTCATCATAATTCAATATACTTTTATGTTTTTTAATCCGTTCGATATTAAACCCCTTAATCCCTTGTAAACCACCCGTATGAATGGCTAAAATCTTAGTGTTAGGAGCAAAAAATCCCTTGTTAGCGAGGGCAAAGATAGCAAAAATCATTTTACCTACATATATAGGGTCTAATAAAATTTTTGTCTGACTGTTAAAATTATTTAAAAAATCTATCAACTCATCATCTACTTTGGCATAACCTCCAAAGTTATAATCGTGTACTAACTCCCAGTTGTTCTTAGTTACATATCGCTTTATCACATCACTTAAAAACAACCCTTTTAATGCCGGAAATCCTATAACTCTTTGATGTTCTTTACTAGAATTAATAAGCCCCGAAATAGTGCCTCCAGTCCCTACAGCACTACATATCACATCAAAAACACTGTCTTCAGCAGTCAATATTTCCTCACAACCCTTCACAGCCAATGAATTAGTCCCTCCTTCTGGTGCTATATAAATCTTTTCCCCATAGCGTTTTCTTAGATTTTCTAAAAAATCAGCACTTTCTTTTTGCCTGTAATCTTCTCGCGATACAAATTCAAAAGTCATTCCGCAAGATTTAGCAAACTTTAACGTTGGATTAACACTTATTTTAGAAGCTAATTCATCTCCTCTTATCACTCCTATAGTCTTCAACCCTACCAATTGTCCCACTGCAGCTGTAGCTGCAATATGATTAGAATAGGCACCCCCAAAAGTGAGCAAAGTGTCCTTACCTTCTTTTTGTGCCTGTAAAATATTATATTTTAGCTTCCGAAGTTTATTCCCCGATACAAAAGGATGGTTTTTATCCTCTCGTTTTATAGAAAGCGTAATCCCATCAGGTAAATAAACATCTACTTCCTCATTCTCTATATGTAAATTATCAAACTTGAGCATCGCCAAAATAACTGTGAAAATTATTGGGCGACAAAAGTACAACTTATTTCTTAAAATAGAAAATTTTTCTCCCATACCTTTCTTATATCTCACCTATACCTACCTTATACCTACCCTATACCTACTCCCTTCCGATCTTAAAAGTAAAAAATACTACAAAAATCCATATATTCAGAAAAAAATACTACCATTGGTCTACTAAATAGTATCCCATCAACATTAACCATCAACTATACAAATTTTTTAATTATAATTTGAGAATGAATTATTTATCTTAATATTTCTTAAAACAATAGTGATAATGTAAAATTGTATATTTTTCATTTTTTTAACGAGTAAATTTATAACTATTTAATAATCAATAAATAAAATCATCTATCACTCCCTATCTACTCCGTATCTTGAGCGAACCTTCAGCGAAGGAAGAGCGAAGGAAGAGCGAAGGAAGAGCGAAGGAAGAGTGTTATAAATCTGAAAATCAAATGATTAAATCAAAACATCAATTTTGAAGAAATCGCAATAAAATTGCCGTTTTATTGAGAAAAATGCAAAAATATTTCCAACAAAATAATTGCGCAATTGATAAATTATCCTTACCTTTGCGCCCTATAATTTTTAGATTTTAAAAGAAATGAGTAAAGGACCAATCTCTCAATTTATAGAGAAAAACTTTTTACACTTCAATGCCGCTGCACTTGTAGATGCAGCCAAAGGATATGAAACCCATCTTGCTGAAGGTGGTAAAATGCTTGTAGCACTCGCTGGTGCAATGAGCACTGCCGAGTTAGGAATCTCACTTGCCGAGATGATTCGCGCAGGGAAAGTAGATATCATTTCCTGTACTGGCGCCAATCTCGAAGAAGATGTGATGAACCTCGTAGCACACTCTCATTACAAACGTGTGCCTCACTATCGAGACCTTACCCCCGAACAAGAAAGAGAACTACTTGATGGGCACTACAACCGCGTAACTGATACTTGTATCCCAGAGGAAGAAGCTTTTCGTCGTTTGCAAAAACACTTAGAAGATGTATGGCATGCAGCCGAAAGTAAAGGCGAACGCTATTTCCCTCACGAATATTTATATCAAGTAGTAAAATCAGGCGTATTAGAACAATACTATGAAATCGACCCAAAAAACTCCTGGATATTAGCCGCCGCAGAAAAAAACTTACCTATCGTTTGCCCAGGATGGGAAGACTCAACTACAGGTAACATATTCGCTGCCAATGTAATCAAAGGAAACTTGAAAGCCTCTACCGTAAAAACTGGTATCGAGTATATGATTTATCTCACCGAATGGTATCGTGCTAATTCAGCAGGTAAAGGTGTAGGTTTCTTCCAAATAGGTGGCGGTATAGCAGGAGATTTCCCTATCTGCGTAGTGCCTATGATGTATCAAGATTTAGAATGGGAAGGCGTACCTTTCTGGTCATACTTCTGCCAAATTTCAGACTCTACTACCAGTTATGGTTCATATTCAGGAGCTGTACCTAATGAGAAAATTACTTGGGGTAAACTCGATGTAGATACTCCTAAATTCATAGTAGAATCCGATGCTACTATTGTTGCCCCTCTTATTTTTGCTTATCTATTAAATAAATAAAAAGATAGTAATTTGAAAAACAAGATAAGGTTGCTCAAAAACTAAAAAAATTGAGCAACTTTATTTTTTAGAAATATACCTTGAGGACTATCAACACCTAATACCAGATACCTGACACCTTAAAACTAACATCTAATGAAAACAATATTTGCTTTTATTACTTTGTGCAGTTCGCTATGGGCGAACGCACAACAACCCACTGAAATCACCCTGCTACCCAATGAACAATGGTGGGGTGGCTTTACGGGCGTAGGCAAAGAAATGCCTTACCAACCATCGGAGCGCATTTACAACTTGCGCACTGAGAATTTCAACAACCAATCAGTACCCTTTCTGTACTCTAATCAAGGGCGTTATATCGCTTCAGAAGCTCCTTTTGCTTACCAATTTAAAGACGGAAAGATACTTATCACTCCTTCACGGGCTGAGGTGAGTTGCCACACAGCAGGCTCTACCCTCAAAAGTGCCTATCAGGCAGTGAGCAAACAATATTTTCCACCTTCTGGGGTAATCCCCCCCGAAGTGTTCTTTACCAAACCGCAATACAACACTTGGATAGAACTCATTTACAATCAAAACGAAAAGGACGTTTTAGCCTACGCCAAAACCATTCTGGATAACGGAATGCCAACGGGAGTAATAATGATTGATGACAACTGGCAAAAAGACTATGGTGTATGGCAATTCCGCCCCGATAAGTTCCCTACACCTAAAGAAATGATAAACCAGCTCCACCAAATGGGCTTCAAAGTAATGGTATGGGTATGCCCATTCGTATCACCCGATAGCCAAGAGTACCGTTTTTTGCGCGACAAAGGCTATTTAGTGAAGAAAAAAGGAGCTGACACCCCTGCTATCCTCGATTGGTGGAACGGACTCAGCGCTTGCTACGACCTCAGCAATCCCGAAGCCTTTGCCTACTTTGTGAATATGCTCAAAGACCTACAAAAAGAATACGGCATCGATGGATTTAAGTTTGACGCCGGTGACCCTGAGCGTTATTTGGCGGAAGATGTAGAGGTTTTCGACCAAAAATCTTACGATACTGAACAAACCTATCTCTGGGGTAAATTAGGTTTAGAATTCCCTTACAACGAGTTCCGCGCTTGCTGGAAATTAGGCGGACAGGCTTTGGTACAGCGTTTGGGTGACAAGAGTTACTCTTGGGACGGTGTAGCCCGTTTAGTCCCCGATATGATAGCCGCAGGACTCAACGGTTATGCATTTGCTTGCCCCGATATGATAGGCGGAGGGGAATACGGCAGTTTCTTGAATGTAGACCCTACTAAGTTCAATCAGAAGCTCATAGTGCGCTCTTGCCAAATACATTCGATGATGCCTATGATGCAATTCTCAGTAGCTCCTTGGCGCATTCTATCGAAAGAGAATTTGGCTATCTGTATCAAATACGCCAAATGGCACGAACAATTAGGTGACTATATCATAGCCGAAGCTAAAAAATCGGCACAAACAGGAGAACCTATTGTGCGCAGTATGGAGTATACTTTTCCTCATCAGGGTTTCGCTAATTGCAAAGACCAATATATGCTGGGCGATAAGTATTTAGTAGCCCCTGTAATGACCGAAAGCGATATTCGCACAGTAAAACTCCCCAAAGGCACTTGGCAAGACGAACAAGGCAAAAAGTACAAAGGAGGCAAAGCATACACCCTAAAAGTACCTTTGGAGCGATTGCCTTATTTTGTAAAGATTAAGTAATAAATTATGCATTGTAAACTTAAAATCCTATGAAAAAATATCTTTTAACATTTTTTGTTTTACTAACCACCATAATCTCTTGCCAAAGCAAAGAAGATGACGTTAACAATGGAGAAGGTACATATACTTCTACCACCCAATCGCAAACTACCCAACCCTTACCCCCTAATACCCAACTCACTCAAATAGTGAATTACCAGCCTACTAATGAAATATTCTTAAACCCCGAAAGAGGTTTTTTAACTCACCAAGATCAAAAAAGTGATAGCTGGCAATTAAATGCCAATTGGGTAAGAGAAAAAAGACAAAACGATGGGCTTAGCCTTATACTCACTATCTATTATATGAATGAGTTTCGTGAGCAACCTATTTCAGAAAGTTATCTCAATCGCATCCGCAATAATATGCGTGCCATTCGTGAAGGAGGTAGTAAGGTAGTGTTGCGCTTTGCCTATTCGTACGATCAAAACGACTACAACAATGGCAAAGGAGATGCTTCTTGGGAGTGGACAGAAAAACATCTCAATCAATTAGCCCCTATCATCAAAGAAAATGCTGATATTATAGCTGTGTGGGAATCTGGATTTGTAGGCGTATGGGGTGAATGGTATTACACGAATCACTACACCTTTAAACCTGCTGATAACGCTCAAGCGTATGAACCGCGCAAGAAGGTATTAGCTAAAGAATTGAGCATTTTACCTAAGGATAGAATGGTAAGTGTGCGTTACCCCAAAGCCAAACTCTACACTCAAAATATAGGCGTAGGGAACGCTCTAACGGATCAAACAGCTTTTACTGGTAGTGACCTTTCTCGTATAGGCTTTCACAACGATTGTTTCCTCGCCGATGACGACGATACTGGCACCTATCATCACATACAAGAACATCGCAATTATGTAGCCAATGAAACTCAATACGTAGTAATGGGGGGTGAAACCTGCCGTCCGGCATCACGCTATTCTTCTTATGCCGAGTGTAGTAACGCTCTAAAAGATATGGCTACCTACCATTGGAGTTACCTCAACCAAGACTATTATGAAGGGATTCTAAACCTTTGGAAAAACAAATGTATGGACTATATCAAAAGGCGTCTCGGTTATCGCTTTGTGCTTACTGAGGGAAAATTCAATGATAATATCAAAGTAGAAGGAAAATTACAACTGCAATTGAAGATTAAAAATGAAGGTTTTGCAGCGCCTTTCAATCCGCGTGATGTACAGATAATTCTCACAAAAAAAGGAACTGGCGAAAAACATATTTTCAAAGTAAATACCGACCCTCGCCGTTGGGCAGCAGGCAGCACTACCGAAGTGGGTGCAGAGATAACCCTTTCTAAAAACCTTACAGCAGGAGACTACAATGTTTATCTCAACCTCCCCGACCCCTACAAGAGCCTATCCACTCGCCCTGAGTATAGTATCCGTTTAGCTAATAAAGAAGTATGGGAACCCTCAACAGGTTACAACAAGATTCACGTAATAAAGATTAGAAACTAATAATTAGCATTGTCTTGCTACACTTTACTGAACATTGAAGGCTTTGGTAAAGTTTATAAATATATAATAGTGTAAGAAATAATAGGTAAGATTTTGTGACAATTATATAGTATTTTTTTCTGTAGATAGGGATTTTTGTAGTATTTTTTACTTTTAAGATTGAAAGAGGGTAGGTATAGTGTGGGTATAGTGTGAGTATAGGTGAGATATAGTAAGGTGGTGGGAGAAAAATTTTCTAACTTATCATATACATACTTAATTATACTAGTGAGCTGACTATCTCGCAATGGAAACTGTAATATAAAAGTGGTTATGATGTTGTAAATAAGTTTCTTGTTTTATCAAACCAAACTAACATTGATTTAAACTCTTATACAAAAACTTTCTTTAGGTTGTTCTTTTCTAATAAAGATATACCCTTGCCAATAGACATCTATAAAGGCAGTTACTGAAGGATGTTTAATAATAGAGTTCCATAGAACTTTATTTTGTTTGTAATGTATATTATTAATGATAAGAATACTATCATTGTGCATATATTTTAGATATTCTTCTAAGTTATCATTAGGATGATTGACAAAGAGAAGGTCAAATTTTGAAGATAAATGATTTTTTACACAATAATTTTTACTAATGAAATAATGCTCGTTTAGAGAAAGTTCATCAGTAAAAATTATTTTTATTTTCAAGTAAGAAATAATTCTAAGGAGTAATTGTTGTTGTTTTTTAGAGATATTTATATTTGAAGATAGTTTTTTTTTGTTGCTTAAATTACTATTATATAAACATTGGGTTACAAATAAATATATAAAAGGAGAATGAACACTATGTTCATTAGTAGATTTTAGAAGAAATTTTATATAGTTTCCTATTGACATTTGTTTAATTTACTATTTATAGAAATGAATGCTTACTCTATCAAGATAGTTAATTCCTAATAAGGAAGAGGCACCTCCTACTGAACGTTTATCACTTTTATATACACAGCATTGTAGGTAGTTAAGTTCATTAAAGAGGAGTAACCTTTTCCCATCAGGATTACGTAGGTTGATAGGGGTATTAAAGTTGATTATTTCACTATAATTATTGTATATTTTTTTAAAAGAATACATATTGAAGATAATTTCAAAATTACGGTCTTGCTTTATATCTTCAAAAAGAGATCGAGAGATATTACTTACTGCATTTCCATAATGATCTATATAGATAATGGTGCCGTGGATAAAAGAGTTATCAGAAGATATTTCAGGTTTAAAATGGGAAGCCTGAGTGAGATGAAAGATCCTATTGCCAATTTGGTCAAGAGGAACATTATCACAAATTTTTTTTGCAATATTAGGAAATATCGTAAGAGTAGGGAATAGAGAAGAGGTAGAAAAGGGAGCTACCTCATATATTTCTATGGGATTATCTTCAGCAAGGAGATGAAAAATACCATTATCAGTACCTATGAAATAGTGGTCATTTAGATACATTATTAAATGTTTTCTTTCAGGAGTAGATTCTGTATCTACCCCTATGATATGAATACTTCCTTTAGGGAAATGGGCATAAGCATTTTTTAAAATATAAGCTGTTTGAAATATATCGAAAGGAGAAACCAAATGAGAAATATCTACTACTGTGCAATTTGAACACTGTGTATATAGAGCTCCTTTTACAGCTCCTACTGAATAATCTTTTAAACCAAAGTCAGTAGTTAAGGTGATAATTTTCATATTTATGAGAATGAGATTGCAAAGGTATGATTTTAACTTGATATACCCAACATAAAGGATAGGTTTTTTCTGAATTGTTGAAAACTTTGTTAATAACTTATTTCTATCAACTACAAAAAATCGAATTTAAAGCCGTTACTTTGCACCCCGAAAATAAGAAGTTATGAACGAAGAAAATATTTGGTGGCTCAATGAAGAGTCTGAACAGATCCTTAACAGAGGGTATTTATTAAAAGGAGAGAGCGTAGAGGGAGCGATAGACCGCATCACCCATGCTGCAGCACAACGTCTTTATAAACCTGAGCTTCAGCCGGCTTTTAAAGAGATGATTACAAAGGGATGGATAAGTTTCTCTTCACCTATATGGGCGAATATGGGTACAGAGAGAGGATTGCCGATTTCTTGTTTTAATGTGCATGTACCTGATAGTATTGAAGGGATTACGCACAAATTAGGAGAAGTTATTATGCAAACCAAGATAGGAGGGGGGACTTCAGGTTATTTTGGTGAGTTGCGAAGCAGAGGTTCAGCTGTTACTGATAATGGGAAGTCTAGTGGAGCTGTTAGTTTTATGAAGCTTTTTGACTCGGCTATGGATGTAGTATCGCAAGGGGGAGTAAGAAGAGGGGCTTTTGCTGCCTATTTGGATATAGATCATCCTGACGCAGAAGAATTTTTGCAAATAAAAGATGTAGAGTTTCCTATACAAAATCTCTTTTTTGGTATTTGTGTTCCTGATTATTGGATGCAAGAGATGATTGAAGGAGATATGGAAAAGCGTCGTCTTTGGGCACGAGTGCTTGAATCACGTCAGCAAAAGGGGTTACCTTATATCATTTTCACAGACAATGCTAATCGCAATCGTCCACAAGTTTATAAGGATAAGGATATGCTTATTCGTTCTAGTAATTTGTGTAGTGAAATTATGTTACCATCGAGTGAAGATGAATCTTTTATTTGTTGTCTTTCTTCTATGAATTTAGAGCTTTTTGATGAATGGAAAGATACTAAGGCTGTAAAGTTAGCAATATTCTTTTTGGATGCAGTACTTTCTGAATTTATAGCAAAAACTAAAGGAAATTACTATTTACAAGCAGCACGTAATTTTGCTATTAGGCATCGTGCTTTAGGTTTAGGAGTGTTAGGTTATCATTCTTATCTTCAACGAAATATGATTCCTTTTGAGAGTTTTGAAGCTACACAGTTTAATGCAAGAGCTTTTAAATACATAAGAGAAGAGGCAGACAAAGCTACACGAGAATTAGCTCATATTTATGGGGAACCTGAGATATTGAAAGGTTATGGACGTAGAAATACTACAACAATGGCGATTGCCCCTACAACTTCTAGTTCTGCTATTTTAGGACAAGTATCACCTGGTATAGAACCTTATTCAAGTAATTATTATAAAGTAGGTTTATCTAAGGGTAATTTTATGCGTAAGAATAAATACTTAACTCAGCTTTTAGAAGATAAGGGGCTTAACAATGAAGATGTATGGCGTTCTATTCGATTGAATAATGGTTCAGTACAACATTTGCAAGAACTTTCTCAATTAGAGAAAAATGTATTTAAAACTTTTAAGGAGATATCCCCTATGGAGATTGTATCTCAAGCAGCTCAAAGGCAAGCTTTTATAGATCAAACGCAAAGTTTAAATCTTAATATTCCCTCAGTAATGCCTATTAAAGATGTTAATAAAGTTATGATTGAAGCTTGGAAATTAGGTGTTAAAAGTTTATATTACCAACGCAGTCAATCAGTAGCAAAAGAAATGATAATGAATTTTGTAAATTGTAGTAGTTGTGAGGCTTAGTCTTTCACGCTTTGAAAATAAAAAAAGCTGTCTTTTATAAGATAGCTTTTTTATTAATATATCTTATATTGTTTTCCTTTTTCAGTTTTAAAAGTTACTACTTTTGAAGTATTATCTTTTTTTATTAATAAGATATTATCATGGAAGATACTTTTGCCAGCAGGTAATACTACACTACAATCATTTCCATTAAGAGAAGTAATTATGGCATCTTTTAATTGATAATTCTCCCAATTAAAATCTACTTTAAAACCATTACGTGCTCTCATTCCTTGTATGCTACCTGTTTTCCAATCGGGATGAGAAGGTAAGGCAGGCAAGAAACGGATAATAGCCTTTTTTCCGTGGCTTTGCAAGAGCATTTCAGCAATACCAGCGGTTCCTCCTAAATTGCCATCTATTTGGAAAGGAGGATGAGCACAAAATAAGTTAGGGTAACTACCTCCTGTTTGTCCGTTAGTCATTGTAGGGTTTACAGGTTTTAGTAGATGACGTAGGAGTATTAAAGCATGGTTTCCATCTTGTAAACGTGCCCAAAAGTTTATTTTCCAAGCACGAGACCAACCGGTACCACCATCTCCACGTATTTTAAGTGTATTAATAGCTGCTTTAAAAAGTTCAGGGGTATCCCAAGGAGTTATTTCATCATAAGGATATAAACCATAGAGATGTGATACATGACGATGTTGGGGTTCAGCATCATCCCAATCATCAAGCCATTCGTTTAAGTCGCCGTTTTTACCTATTTGATTTGGAACAGTGTTATTGATTATATCTTCCCATTTTGTATAGTGTTCACTATCAATATTTAGTATTTGAGCCGCGGTTTTAGTATTGCTAACAAGTTCACGGATGATTTGCATATCTATAGTAGGTGCTACACAAGTATTTCCTATTTGTTTATTATTTTTTTTATCCGTTGGTAATATATAGCTATTTTCAGGAGAATTAGAAGGAGCTGTTACCCAATAACCTGTTTTAGGATCTTTGATAAGTAAGTCTTCAAAAAAAGTGGTACTTTCTTTGAGGACAGGGTAGTACTCTCTTAGAAAATCAATATTACAAGTAAAAAGATAATGTTGCCAAATATGTTCACAAAGCCAAGCACCTCCAGTGAGAGTAGACCCCCATACAGCTGATTCACCAGGAGATGTGTAAAACCAAGGATTACTTATTACATGCGCTACCCAACCTCTTGCATTGTAGTAAGCCTTAGCACTTTTACGCCCAGAGTTAACTAAGTTCTTTGTGAAGCGGTGTAAAGGTTCAGTAAGGGAGGGGAGGTTAGTAGGTTCAGCAAGCCAATAGTTCATTTGGATATTAATATTCAAATGATAGTCACCATTCCATGGAGTTTGGTATTCTTCAGCCCATAGGCCTTGTAAATTGGCAGGCAGTAATCCTTCGCGAGAAGAACTGATAAGTAAGTAACGACCAAAGTTATAGTATAGAATAGGAAGTAGAGCATCTTTCTTTCCTTTGTAGAAACGTTCTAATCGCTCGAAAGTGCTGAGATTTTTAGTAGAAGCATTCGCTTTGTTATACCAACGATTTCTATTAAAAAGTGCTTGATATACTTTTTTACTTTGTTCTTGTGCTGTTTGGAAATCAGAGGGGGATAGTTGTAGGTAATTTTTAGTATTTTGTAGTACATCAGTGTTTGTAAGTCCACCTTCTGTAAAGTTATAATTGGTAGCTGCACTTATTCTAAGTACTATTTCATTAGCATTTTTTATTGTTATGTTTTTTTCGTTAGTTTGGTACTTTCCATTGCTTTGTATTTCTACTATTGAAGCAAACTGCATTCCTTTTTCTTTGTCATTAGGCAAAGTACCTACCATTATAATTTTATTGTCTTTATAGGAGATAAGAGCATTTTCTTTACGTACAAGGGAGAAGTCTAAATCAATAGGTTTTTCAGTATTAATTTTCACCCATAAAATGTCATTTTTAAAGTCAGCAAAAGATGTTTGCGTAATAGTAGATCCATTACGTTCAAAAGAAGTGATAGCAGTTGCTTCATCAAGGTTTAATATACGTTTGTATTTTTTGACAGGGGATTGATTTTTCCAATCAATGAGTAGCTCAGCTAATACTTGATAACAGCCATAATTACATTCTTTACCTTGTCCTAGGCAAGAACCTTTCCCTTTGGCGATAAAATGTTTTTGCAATAATGATTGAGCTTCTAAGTTTTTCCCTTCTAATAAGAGTTGTTGTATTTTTTTTAAATAGGTGTGAGCTTGAGGATCATCAGCTTCTTGAGGCCCTCCTGACCAAAGGGAGATTTCATTTAGTACAATTTTATCTATATCTGTTTTTCCAAATAACATAGCTCCTAAACGGCCATTACCAATAGGAAGGCTTTCAGTAAAATGATTTGCTGGTTTTTTAAACATTATGTTTACATCTTGGGATTGAGCGTTGAGTAGAGTCCCTAAGAATGATAGTATCACAAATAAAATTTGTTTCATATGTTGGTAATTTTAGATATAATAAAGGCGTATGAAACCATACGCCTTTATTGGATTAATTATTTTAATACTAAATCAGTAGCTCCTACTTCGTTGAGTTTGTCGTCATAGACAGTTATCTTATAAGCTCCTTTTTCGAATTCTTTAGAAGTTTTGGCTATAAAATCGCAAATATCGACACTTTTACTATCATAGATAAAGTGTATAGCAGTGCTGTAGTTTACAGTATTATCTTCGACAGAAGTGGTATCGTTAGCACCTAAGGTAACGCCAGAAGGAGAAACTACTTTGATGTAGAAGTATCTTGATCCTGTTTTAGCGATTTTGTTAGCTCCTACAGTGAAGCATACTTTTATTTTTTCAGCAGCACGACCTCTATCTGTAGGTTTATTTTTAGTACCTTTCACAGCTTCAGAGATGAGTTTGCTTATTTGAAGAGCGGCACCGGCTTCAACTACTTTTTTCAAGTTGTGAGCTTGTCTAGCTAAAGAATCTACTTTGGCACTTGCATTATCCAATTTTACAGATACACTATCTAAATCTTTTTTGATAGCAGTATTGGCACGCATCAAAGAATCATTCTTTTTTAAGAGATAATCACGTTCTTTGGCTAAGGTGAATGCTTGGTTTTTAAAGCGAACTAAGGCGGATACATTTAGTTTCATATTTTGCAATGAATCTATGTATTTACCAATTCTGTCGCGTGCATCTAATAAATCTTGATTGACAGTTTTATTGTCTTCAACTACTTTGTCATAACTTGCTCTTAAAGTTTTTAAATTGTCGAGGACTTCTTTTTTTTGAGAGTTGAGCTCCATCTCGGTGCTTTCTTTGTCTTTGTTTAAGGTGTAGGTATAGTAGCCTAGACCACCTGTAGCCAGAGCTAATATGGCAATGAGTATTTTTGATAGAATACTGCCTCTGGGCTTGTCATCTTCTTCATTAGAATAAGAAGGAAAAGAGGGTTCACGTCTTTCTCCTACGCCATTTGAACCGTTCTCAATAAATAAGGGCTTGTCATAATTACTGTTACTCATAAGTTAACCTTTTTAGAAAAATATGGCAAATGTAGTAATAAAAATATATACGATGCAAACTTTTTATATTTTTTTATTTCATTTTGTGAAAGATGTAGTAATTTTGCACCGTTTTTTAATATTTATAAGCTAATGTTAATACGTTATTTTGCTATTATTTTTGGTTGTTTGGGATTGGGGGAGTTGATAGTAACTCTTACTCATGTTCCTTTTCCTTCTAGTATTATTGGGATGCTTTTTCTAACATTTTTTCTTCAAATGGGATGGATAAAGCTTCAGTCTATCAAGGCTCTTTCAGATTTATTAATTTCTAATCTGGGGCTTTTTTTTGTACCTCCGAGTATTGGTATTATGGCTTATTTTAAGCAGATAGGGGAGAATTTTTTAGCTATATTTCTCTCGATTATTATCAGTACGGTGGTAGTGATTGTAGTTACAGGTCATATTTATCAATTTCTTCGTAAAAGATTAAAATAAACAATGAAATTTATTGCTGAAAACCAAGTAGTATTATTAGCTATTACTTTTATAGTGTATTATGGAGTGCTTTTACTTCAGAAGAAATACAATTCGGTATTTCTAAATCCTGTGCTTTTGACAGTGTTTGTACTTATCTCGTATCTTATTATTTTTGGTATTTCGCCAGAGAAATATGAAGAAGCGGGGCAGTATATAGATTTTTGGCTTAAGCCTTCTATAGTGGCATTAGGGGTGCCTCTTTATTTGCAATTGTCTAAAATTAAGAAGCAACTTGTTCCTTTGGTGCTGTCTCAATTTGCAGGTAGTTTGGTTGGGGTGATTACGGTATGTTTGGTGGCTAAATGGCTTGGTCTTCAAGATGATATAGCTATTTCTTTAGCTCCTAAATCGGTTACTACACCAATTGCATTGGAGGTCAGTCGTATGCTTCAAGGGATTGAACCTATCACGGTGATGGCTGTAATGACGACGGGTTTTTTAGGTAATATATTTGGTATTACGTTTTTGAATTGGTTTCGGATTAAAAGTCCTATGGCAAAAGGAATCTCTTTGGGGACGGCATCTCACGCGCTTGGTATTATGGCTGCGTTTAATCTTAGTGAGAAGTATGCTGTATACGCTAGTTTAGGTATGATTTTTAACGGTATTTTTACTGCAGTATTGGCACCGACGGTAGTACATCTTTTATTTTAAACGCCTTTTTTTTGTGATTGTTCTAAGCTTGCTCCATGGTTGTTCCAAGCTTTTTCTAAGCCAATGGATAATAGGGTAGGGGGGAGGAAGGTCAAAAAAATAAATGTTTATTTTTTTTGGTATATTAGAAAAAGTTTGTACTTTCGCCCTCTGAAAATATTTTACAAATCATAATGAAAAAACTATTTATTTTGTCATTAGCCACCTTAGGCTTTGTTGCTTGTTCTAAGCGAGCAGATTATGTAGTACTATCTGGTAAGATAGACGGTACAAATGGTATGCCTTTTCCCTTTAGAATTATAGGGGGAGAGGTAAATAAGGAATTAAAGATACAGCCTGATGGTAGTTTTCGTGATACCCTCAGGGTACCTTCAAACTACTATACACTTTTCAACCCGCAAGGTATTCAAGTGCCTTTGTATTTGGAGCAGGGAGATGAGTTAGGGGTAAATATTGATTTATCTAAGATGCCTTTATCGATTAAGTTTACTGGGAAGGATACCGTAGCGAGTGCTTATTTGCAAAAGAAGATTGAGTTGATGATTAAGTTAGAGAACTCTGAAAAAGTACAAGAGCTTTTTCAGAAAAATCTTTCTGATTTTAAAACTGAATTGAATGATATAGAAAAGCAATATGCGGATTTCTTGAAACAAGCGAAGAAACTTCCTAAGGAATTTATCAAGAAGGAAGAGAAAGAAAATGAGTATAAAATACTTTATCTTAAACAGTTATATCCAAGTGCACACTTTCGTCAAACTAAACAGAGGATAGAAACTCCTAAAGAGTTTTCGGATGCACTTGCAAAATTGGATTACGATAATGCTGAGGATTTTAAAACTTATCCATCTTATCAGGATTTGGTGAGAGGTAATTTCTTTCTTAAATATGAGGAGAATGAGAATAAAGAGGGTAAGGTAGAGAAAAATACTTGGGATATTTTGGTAGACTATATCAGAGGTCTTAAATCTAAAAATATTAAGGAAGATCTTACTAATTATATTGTGAATGGTATTTCGCCTTCTAATCCCAAAGAAACAAATGACAAACTTATTGCTGCTATAAAGGAGTTTACAAAAGATACTTCTTTACTTAGAGAAATAGACAGGCGTGTAGCAGAGCTTGAGACATTTAAAGAAGGAACACCTTTCCCTGTATTTAAGGTGGAAGATATGGATGGTAAAACGGTTTCTTCAGAAAGTTTTAAAGGGAAGTTACTTTATATAGATATTTGGGCTACTTGGTGTAAGCCTTGTTTAGGGGAGATAGAACCTTTAAAAGCGCTACAAGAGCAGTATAAGGATAAAAATATAGCTTTTGTAAGTATCTCTATAGATAATACAGAGGATCTAGACAAATGGAAAGCAATGGTAAAAGAGAAGGCTCTTAAAGGGGTACAACTTCATACAGATTTGCGTAAGAATAGTGCTTTTGCAGAAAACTATCGAATTTCTGGAATTCCTCGTTTTATATTGGTAAGTAAAGAAGGTACTATAATCAATTTTAATGCGCCACGACCTTCGGAGGCAAAAATCAAACAACTTATTGATGCTAATCTATAAGTATTTATTTTAAAGATATCAATAATATAAAACTTTGTCAGGGTCTTGATAAAAGGTCTTGGCAAAGTTTTTAGTATTTACATTTATTTTATATGAACTTCTATAATATAAAGCATACAGATGAGGTAGTGAGTTTTAAAGAAGCTACCTTACAAGGATTGGGTAAAGACAAAGGACTGTTTGTTCCTGTGGAGATACCCGTACTTTCTCAGTCGTTTTTTGATAATATTGAGGGTTTAACAGATAATGAGATAGCTACTACTGTATTGTATCCTTATGTAGAAGGCTCTCTTAGCAGAGAAGCTCTTTCTTCTCTTTTGGCAGAAGTTTTTACATTTGATACGCCTGTGAAGCCACTACTTGAAGACACATCTGTATTGGAGCTTTTTCACGGACCGACACTTGCTTTTAAAGATGTGGGGGCACGTTTTATGGCACGTTGTTTGAGTGCTTTTGCTGACAAAAGTAGACCTGTAACGGTATTGGTAGCTACTTCGGGTGATACAGGAAGTGCGGTAGCTCATGGATTCTATGATGTAGAAGGAGTACGTGTGATAATTCTTTTTCCAAAAGGCAAGGTGAGTCCGTTTCAAGAATATCAAATGGCTTCATTAGGGAAGAATATACAAGCGGTAGCTGTAGAAGGTACATTTGATGATTGTCAGGCTTTAGTAAAGCAAGCTTTGCACGATGAACATCTGAGAGAGAAATATGGTTTAAGCAGTGCTAATTCTATTAATGTAGCGCGTTTTTTACCTCAGATGTTGTATTATTTCTTTGCCTATAAGCAACTGAAAGCAAAGTTACAGGATAGGGAGTGGGTAGTAGCAGTGCCGAGTGGGAACTTTGGAAATCTCACTGCAGGGTTGTATGCCCAATCAATGGGATTACCAATAGCACAATTTATAGCAGGTAATAATGCAAATGATACGTTTTTTCAATATATTCAAACAGGTGTATATACGCCTAAACCTTCGGTAACCACTTATTCTAACGCGATGGATGTGGGAGACCCTAGTAACTTTGTACGTATTCAATCACTTTTTAATAATGATTATCATACTATTAAAGAGAAAATAAAGAGTATCGTGATAAGTGATGAGGCTACACTTGCAGAAATAAAAAGGATTTATGAGCAAAAGGGATATATTTTAGACCCCCATAGTGCAGTAGGGCACTTGGCTTTGCAATATTTTTTAAGAGAAGGGCAATATGGTACTTTTTTATCTACAGCTCACCCCCATAAGTTTGATGAAGTAATACGCAAAGTTATCCCTGCATTTAAAGCTCCAGAGGTAGATACATCGGCTTGCGATAAGCGTATTATAGGAAATCATTATGAGGAGTATTTAGAGATTTTGACATCAGCAAATTAGTACATTAGCAATATATTTATGGCTCAAAGACTATATTTTGAAGAGTATGACTTAGCAAATGGCTTACACGTTATACTTCATAGAGATAATTCGGCTCCTGTAGTGACAGTAGGGGTTATGTATCATGTAGGGGCAAAAGATGAAGATCCTACGCGGACTGGATTTGCGCATTTTTTTGAACATCTTCTTTTTGAAGGTACCAAACATATAGGAAGAGGGAAATGGTTTGATATAGTATCTTCTAACGGAGGGCATAACAATGCATTTACCACTCAAGATAAGACCTACTATTATGAGGTATTTCCTTCTAATAATCTTCAACTAGCTTTGTGGATGGAAGCAGAGCGTATGTTGCATCCAGTTATTAATGAAATAGGTGTAAACACTCAAAATTCAGTAGTAAAAGAGGAGAAGAATCAACGGATAGACAATGCTCCTTATGGGAAGATAATCTATCGGTCGGCTATTAATCCTTATTTGTTTAAGGAGCACCCTTATGCAGGTACAGTTATTGGGAAGATAGAGCATCTTGATGCGGCTACATTAGAAGAGTTTATTGCTTTTAAAAAGAAGTTTTACAACCCACATAACGCAGTGCTGGTAGTAGCAGGAGACTTTAATACAGGCCAAGCGAAGCAATGGATAGAAGATTATTTTTTGACTATTCCTAATACATATGAAAAGATAAAGCGGACTAAGATAGAAGAAGCGCCTATAAAGCAAACTATCAGAGCAACTGAATATGACCCTAATATACAGATACCACTAAAACTTTATGCATATCGCACTCCAGCAATGACGGATAAAGATTCTTACGCTCTTGATTTGCTTTCTTGTATTTTGACAGATGGCAAGAGTGCACGACTTTATAAGAAGATGATAGATGATCATAAGACAGCGTTGCAAGTATTAGCTTTTTCGGATGCACAAGAGGATTATGGAGTTTATGTGATGGGAGCCCTTCCGATGGATGGGGTGAGTTTAGAGACTCTTGCAGAGGAGATGGATGAAGAAATTCAAAAGCTACAAGCGGAACTTATAAGTGAGCGAGAGTATGAGAAGTTGCAAAATCAAATAGAAGCTAATTTTATTTTAGAGAATAGTAATATGGAAGGGATAGCTCTTTCATTGGCAGATTGTTATACTTTTTATAAAGACACAGACCTTATCAATAAATCTATAGAACTTTATCGTGCAGTAACACGGGAGGACATTAGACAAGCAGCACAGCGATATTTAGATAAAAATCAACGTTTAGAACTAGATTATCTTCCTTTAGTTTAATAGAAAAAAGCAAATGACAGAACATTTTCGCTCACAACAACCTATTCCAGGAGAGGCTCCTTTGATCAATTTGGATAGCCCTATTACCCATAAACTTTCTAATGGATTAACTATATTAATTGTAGAAAATCATAAGTTGCCACAAGTAGGTATCAGGCTTTCGCTTGACGAATCTCCTATTATTGAAAAGGAAAAGAAAGGTATATCAGACCTTATTTCATTAATGGCAGGAAATGGATCTACTTCTATAGATAGAGATACCTTTAATGAAGAGATTGACTACTTGGCAGCCTCTATTTCTATTACGCCTAATGGAGCTTATGCACAAACACTTTCGAAATACTTTACAAGAGTATTAGCACTTATTGCTGATGCCGCATTACATCCTAACTTCACGGAAGAAGATATGGAAAAGGAAAAAGCGCGCATTATACAAAGTCTTAAAGCTAATGAAAATAATGCAGAAGTGATTATGAAACGCGTACAGAATGTATTGCGTTATTCGTTAAATCACCCCTATGGAGAATATCCTATGGAGGCTTATATTAAGGCACTGACTTTGGAGGATGTGAAGTATTATTATCGGACACGTTTTGTGCCTAATAATGCTTATTTGGTAGTAACAGGAGATGTAAATCCTGATGAGGTTATCAGTTTGATAACGGAATATTTCAAGGATTGGGAGCCTTTTGAAACAATTTCTGAGGAAATATGTGTTCCTGAGGATGTAATAGAAACACAAGTCAATTTTATAGATTTGCCTACAGCAGTGCAGTCAGAGATAAGAGTGACTAATCTTATTGACTTAAAAATGTCTCATCCTGATTACTTTCCATTATTGGTAGCTAATAGTATTTTGGGAGGAGATTTTGGGAGTTATATCAATATGAACTTACGAGAGGAACATGCTTATACATATGGAGCGTCTTCTTCTTTCAAAACTGATAAATGGACAAAAGGACGATTTAGTATCGCAACTAAGGTAGGTAATGCAGTTACAGCACCTGCCATAGTAGAAATACTTAAAGAAGTAAAGCGTATTCAGACAGAAGAAGTATCAGATGAGAAACTCATTCAAGCTAAAGCTCAATATTTGGGTCAGTTTGTTTTGGCTACTGAACGTTCTCAAACAATAGCTAATTATACTATTAATATCAAAGTAAGGAACCTTCCTGATGATTTTTATAAAAATTATATAGCGAATATCAATGCAGTGACAAAAGAAGAAGTACGTAGAGTAGCTAATCTCTATTTTAAATTGGGGAAATTTAGGATTATAGTAGTAGGAAAGGGGAGTGAGATTACTCAAGATTTGAGAAATCTAAGCTTTGAAGGTAAACAACTTCCTTTTTACACATTTGATACTTATGGGAATTTATTATAGTTAATTATAAGAAAGGAAAAGAGGCTATTGTTTTTTACCCAATAGCCTCTTTTTATAAAGATATTTTTTAATTTGATTAGATATTACTTCAACCCACGTGCTTTGAGTAATGGCTCAATAGCAGGAGCTTTCCCTCTGAAGGCTAAATACATTTTTTCGTAATCCATTGTATTGCCTTTGGAGAGTATCAAATCTCTGAAACGTTGTCCATTAGCACGAGTGAGTCCGCCATTTTCTTCAAACCATTGGTAGGCATCGTGGCAAAGCATTTCTGTCCATTGGTAAGAGTAATAACCTGCTCCATAGCCTCCGCCAAAAATATGAGCAAAGTAAGACGAACGATATCTCGGAGGTACTTCTTTCACCCATAAGCCTGTTCTTTCAAGGGCTTTCTTCTCAAAATCACTCACATTATTGATGATAGTATCCGAAGGAATAGTGTGCCATTGCAAGTCTAAATTGGCAGCAACCAAAACTTCTGTAAAGGCATAGCCCTCATTAAAGGTACTCGCTTTTTTTATCTTATCAATAAGAGCTTGTGGAATAGGTTGTTTAGTCTCGTAATGTACTGCATAGTTTTTAAGAATATCAGGATACAAAGCCCAATGCTCATTGAATTGTGAAGGGAACTCCACAAAATCGCGTGCTACTGCTGTTCCTGATAAACTTGCATACTGTTGGTTAGCAAAGAAACCGTGCAATGCGTGACCAAACTCGTGGAAAAGAGTAGTGAGTTCGTCGTAAGTAAGCAAAGCAGGTTTACCTTCGGCAGGTTTCACATAGTTGCACACATTGTAAATAACAGGTTTAGTGCCTAATAATTTAGATTGGTTTACAAAGTTGCTCATCCACGCACCACCGCGTTTGCTCTCACGAGCAAAGAAATCGCCATAGAAAAGTCCTAATGGCGTACCATCTTCTTCAAAAAGCTCATACACTAATACATCTGGGTGATATACGGGTATATCTTTACGTTCTTTAAAGGTAATGCCATAAAGTTTGGTAGCTGCATAGAATACACCATTTTCAAGAGCATTTTTCAATTCAAAATAAGGTTTGATTTCGTTCTCATCGAGGTCGTATTTAGCTTTGCGCACTTGTTCGGCATAGAAGTTCCAATCGTAAGGCTCTAAAGTAAAATTACCTCCCGTTTTGGCGATTTGCGCTTGTATTTCTTTAGCTTCAGCTTTGGCTTTACCTACTGAAGCAGGCACTAAATCTTTAAAGAATTGAGCAATAGCAGCAGGTGTTTTAGCCATAGTGCGTTGCAAGCTCCATTCAGCATAGTTTTTAAAGCCCAAGAGTTCGGCTTTTTTAGCACGCAGTAAAGCAATGCGTTTTAGGATATCATTGGTATTATGAGCTCCCCCATCGGTACGATTCCAGCTTGCTTCAAACAATTGTTTACGAGCATTACGGTCGGCTAATTCACTAAGGAGCGGTTGCTGAGTAGTATTCACAATTGCTACTTTTTGACCATTGATAGTTTGAGCGGCTGCCAATGAGCCTTCTAAAAGCGTTTGGTTGAAATCAGTTTCTAAAGAAGCTAACTCACTATTGTACTTTTTAAGAGTTTCTTTATCAGTAGCCGATAGGTTAGCACCTGCTACTACAAAATCTTCGTAGTAATTTTCTAACAATTTAAGCGATTCAGCATCTAATTTCAAGCTCTCACGTTTATCGTATAAGGCTTTGATACGCGCAAAGAGTTTTTCGTTCAGGTGAATGCCATCGGCGTGTTCGGCAAACTTAGGTGATAGTTCTTTTTGCAATACTTTTAAAGTATCATTAGTATTTGCCTCAGTTAAGGCATTGAATACCGCTGAAGCACGCTCTAATTCTACCCCACTTTTTTCCAAAGCAATTATAGTATTCTCAAAAGTAGGAGTTTCGTTGCTATTAGCGATAGCGGCAATACGTTCGTTTTGCAAAGCCATTCCTTTGAGCAGGGCGGGACGGTAATGCTCGTCTTTAATTTTTGAGAAGTCGGGAGCACCATAAGGCAAAGTGCTTTCTACCAATAGCGGATTGTTCTCTGTGTTTTCTGTCATTTTTGAAGTCTTTGAATCGTTGCAGCCTACCAAAGCAGTGAGTAATATAGCTGCTGAAAATAAAGGTAATTTCATAGTTTTTAGGTGATTATAAAAAGGGTGTTCAAGGAAAGAACTTCCTCAAACACCCCTTTTGAGGTTATATAGTAACTAAAATATTTTGCTATTTAGCAGTCAAACGTATGTCAATACGTCTGTTTTTAGCTTTGCACTCAGGAGTATCGTTAGCTTCGCAAATAGGGTGTTCTTGACCGTAACCTTGAGCGCTCAATTGTGCTTTGTTAGCACCCAATGCTACCAATTTGTTTAACACTGAATTAGCACGTCTTTCTGAAAGTTTCAAGTTACCTTCAGCGCTACCTGTGTTATCAGTGTACCCTCCTAAACGAATAGCCGCTTTAGGATAGGCTTTCAAAATAGCCACAATGTTCTTTAATTGTTGTTCAGAACCTTCAGTAAGTTCATCGCTACCTGTTTTGAAGTAAGTTCTATCCAAAGTAATCCAGTTTTCTTTGAATTGTTCTGGAGTAGTAAGACTTTTATCTTCTATCAATTTCACGAGGCGAGCTTCAGATGAATTTTTACCTACTTCTAACATTGTATTATCAAAAAGGCTCAATTGAAATAAATCACCTACATTGTACTCGAAGTTACCATCGGCGTTAAGCATACCATCTATTACTACTACTTCGTCTACAGGCATCATTTCCTCACCTTCACCTTGGCTGACTTGAGCTTCTATAGGAGTACCTGAAGCATCAGCAGTGTGTCCGCCCAAGATAGGAGCGATTACTAAACCTACCAAGCAAGTGAGTTTGATAAGGATATTCATTGAAGGACCTGAAGTATCTTTGAATGGGTCACCTACAGTATCACCAGTAACGGCAGCTTTGTGAGCGTCAGAACCTTTGTAAGTCATTTGTCCGTTGATTTCAACACCTGCTTCAAATGATTTTTTAGCGTTATCCCAAGCACCACCAGCGTTGTTTTGGAAGATAGCCCATACAACCCCTGATACAGCTACACCAGCCATATAAGCGCCAAGAGCTTCAGCACCCATCACAAAACCGATAATAATAGGAGTGATGATAGTAATGGCACCAGGTAACATCATTTCGCGCAAAGCAGCTTTGGTAGAAATATCTACACATCTGCCATACTCAGGAGTACCTTTACCTTCCATAATACCAGGGATTTCACGGAATTGGCGACGTACTTCGTTCACCATATCCATAGCAGCTTTACCTACTGATTGCATTGCCAAGGCTGAGAAGATTACCGGAATCATACCTCCGATAAACAAGGCTGCTAATACATTCGCTTTGAAAATATTGATACCAGAAATACCTGTAAAGGTCACATAAGCAGCGAATAAAGCTAAAGCAGTAAGTGCAGCTGATGCAATGGCAAATCCTTTACCTACCGCAGCAGTAGTATTACCTACTGAGTCTAAAATATCAGTACGTTGACGTACTTCTTTTGGCAATTCACTCATTTCGGCTACACCACCAGCGTTATCGGCAATAGGACCAAAAGCATCGATAGCCAATTGCATAGCAGTAGTAGCCATCATTGCAGATGCTGCAATTGCTACACCATAGAAGCCAGCTAAAGAGTAAGAACCCCAAATAGCTACAGCAAAAAGCAATACAGAACCAAAGGTAGATTTCATACCAGTAGCTAAACCTGCAATAATATTGGTAGCAGCTCCAGTAGATGAATTGCGAACAATATTCAATACTGGTTTTTTACCCAAAGCAGTAAAGTGTTCAGTAATAGCAGAAATGAGTAAGCCTACTGCCAAACCTACGATAGTAGCGTAGAATACATTGATACTTGCGATTTCTTTTACGCCTTCACCAAAGAAACTCATTTGGATAGTTTCGGGCAACATATATTTGATAAGGAAATAGCAAGCTACTAAAGTAAGTGCTAAAGCTACATAGTTACCTGTATTTAGTGAACTTTGTACTTGTTTTTCTTTAGCGTCGTTGTTTTTGATACCTACACAGAAAGTACCAATAATTGAAGCAATGATACCTACACCAGCAATTACTAACGGCAATAAGATAGGGCCTAAACCACCGAAAGCATCGGTGAAAGCACCACCATTGGCAGTTGCTATATCTTTAATCACATAGTTACCCAATACCATTGAAGCAAGTACTGTAGCCACATACGAACCAAACAAGTCAGCACCCATACCAGCTACGTCACCTACGTTATCACCTACGTTATCAGCAATAGTAGCAGGGTTACGAGGGTCGTCTTCAGGGATACCAGCTTCTACTTTACCTACAAGGTCAGCCCCTACGTCGGCAGCTTTGGTGTAAATACCACCACCTACACGAGCAAAGAGCGCAATAGACTCAGCACCAAGTGAGAAACCAGCTAAGGCTTCGAGTACGAGAGTCATTTCGTCATAGAAAGGTTTGCCTCCTCCTACAAAAGTGTTTACAAAAAGAATGAAGAACAAGCTCAAGCCCAATACAGCTAAACCTGCTACTCCTAATCCCATTACAGTACCACCTCCAAAGGATACTCTCAAAGCTTTTGGCAAGCTAGTGCGAGCTGCTTCGGTAGTGCGTACATTAGCATTGGTAGCAATACGCATCCCGATATTTCCCGCTAAGGCAGAGAAGAAAGCTCCACACACAAAAGCTACTACAATAAGCCAGTGAGAAGTTTCTACCATACGAGAAACAATAAATAGAGCAATAGAAGCAATAATCACAAAAATACCCAAAATGCGGTACTCAGCATTGAGGAATGCCATTGCCCCTTCTTTGATACTTTTGGAAATACTTTGCATTCGCTCATTGCCTGTGGTTTGTTTGTTCACCCACGAAGCCTTCACAATCATAAAGATAAGTCCAAGAATAGCAAGGACTAACGGTAAATATAACATCATTTTATCCATACAAATATTAGTAATTAGTTAAATTTAGGGCGTAAAAGTACGAAAGATAATTGTAACGAAAAAATAATAGTTAAAAAAATATTAATTTTTTCAGGAGTTAGGGAATAGAGATTAGGAGATAGAGGATAGTTGTCATATCCTGAAATAGGTTTACACTAAAAAAGTAAGTTTTTCATTCTCTTTATTCTACAAACAGATTGCGAATAAATGAACTCTCACTTTTAAAGGCGTTTGCAAGTATAGTTTTCTACGTAACATACTCTAAAAGTAATTGATTTTCAGAGTAATCAACTTTGCCAAAGTGTAGTGATAGGAGTTAGAATGCAGTACAATCGTTGATATATTGTTGTTTAAATTCAGAAAAAGAAGAAGCTATAAGTTCTGTTTCTTCATATATTGGCTCATATCCGCGATAAATATTGCCTAAATTATGTTTAGCAATTCCTATAGCCAGATATTCATACCCATTTTTAACTGAGATAAGAAAAGGCAAATGAGCTTTCCAAAACGCACTTACCTTATTTCTTTCGTTGTCATTTTCTGCATATTCTAAGCTCTGTTTTTCAAACTCATTCCAAGCAAAAGCAGATTCATCAGTATTTTGGTAATCTTTAGCTGATAAAAACCATACTGTATCTTCTTGATTAGCACACACACTGAACAAGTTTATAAATTCTTGAAATTCTTTGGGGGTATATTGTATTCTTCCATTAGCTATATCTTCCACGCGAAAATTATCAGGTAACTTATCTGCGGAAATATTCCATTGTAATGCTTTTAATGCTTCTAAAAAAAGTGAATTTTCCATTTTTTTAATCTAACCAATCCCAAATTCTATGAATTAAATCATTATCTATTTCCTCTCCTATCAATATTTCTTTTTGAATATTATCTTTAATAGAGAGTTCAAAACTTATATTACCTTTCCCATTTTCTAACAAATTGATAAACTTAAAAAGTGAGAGCTCAATACAATGCTTTAGTCCTTTTTGTAGTTTTATAAAGTCCTTATCATTCAATGATTGCAGTAGCTCTAAAAGAGCCTTTTGCTCCTCATCAGGATTTTTAACAGCTTCAGAATTATTTCTAAATGTTGTAAGTGTATCTAAAGCTGTATCTCTACTAATTCTCACAAACTGCCCAAATTTTTCAATTAGTGCATTTTCCATATCTCAATTTATTTAAAAGAAAAAATTTCAGTATTCTCGCAGATATAAACATCTTTTAGTTGGCAATCTATATAGCCCCATTTTTGCCAATTTTCCTTTAGCCAATCTGCTCTTAGTCCAAATTTGTAACCTTCTGGTATAGATTCTTTAGGGAAACACACATAAGCTAATCCTGCTTTATATCCCGAGATTACCATTAAACCGTAACTATCACCTAATTCACACAATAGAAAATACACAACTTCCTCATAAGGATATACTCCTTTACATTTAAATATAGTTCCTCTTGGAATAGATGTTTCTGTATAATCTATCAATTTTTCCATTCTAACAATTATTGTAAGAAACCTATAAATGTAGTCAAGATAAAGGCGTTGATAAAATCTATAAAGAACGCTCCTACCATTGGTACAATTAAAAAGGCTTTGTGTGAAGGTCCAAAACGCTCGGTAACTGACTGCATATTAGCTACTGCCGTAGGGGTAGCTCCTAAACCAAAACCACAATGTCCTGCACAGAGTACCGCTGCATCGTAATTAGCTCCCATCAAGCGGAAGGTAACAAAATAGGCATACGTGCACATTACAAAAGTTTGTACTGCTAAGATGATAAACATTGGTAGTGCTATATCAAAAAGTTGCCAGAGTTTTAAGTTAATTAGAGCGATGCCTAAAAACAGACTGAGTGAAGCATTGCCAAATACATCAATAGCACGATCGAACATATTCACTTTGAAGGCGTTGGTGAGTATATTGCGCAAGAGTACCCCAAAGAATAAAGCCCATACAAATTGCGGAATAGTGAATTTTTCAGGCAACCAAGCCGTTACTGTAGGTGAAACCATAATAGCTGAAAACGACAGACAAGCGGCAAACAAAGCCATTGTTTCTATCGCTGATTTTGAAGTAATCAAACGCTGTTTACCTGCATTTTCAAAGACTTCTACTACAGTATCCACTACATTGTCATTCTGTTTTTCTACAGGTTTTCTTCCTAAATTATTTACTAATTTTCGCGCTACAGGACCTCCTATAAGTCCGCCGAGTACCAACCCAAAAGTAGCTGAAGCCATACCGAGACTTGTAGCCCCTTCAATATGATATTTAGTTTCTAAAATCTTGCCCCACGCACCTGCTGTTCCGTGTCCGCCCGTAAGTGTGATAGAACCTGTAATCAAGCCCATAATAGGATTTTGCCCTAATACGCTTGCCAAACCTACCCCTACAGAATTCTGCACTACAATAAACAGCGCTACTACTCCTAAGAAGATGATAAGCCCTTTACCACCAGCTTTTAGTCGGGAGAAATCGGCACTGAGCCCAATAGAAGAGAAGAAAAAGAGCATAAAAGCGTCTTGTAGATTCGTATTGAATTCCAATGAAATCTCGTATTTGATATACAACAGATAGATGACAACAGCCGCCAAGAGTCCACCTGCTACAGGTTCAGGGATATTGAAGTCGCGTAAGAGTTTTATTTTTGTTACTAACAAACGTCCTAGCAACAATACAAGGGTAGCGATAATCAGGGTGTAATAAGGGTCGATGATAATGGTATTCATTACTGTTAGGGTTAAAAAGTTTTTGTTTTTTATTAGCAAGCATTCCCACCTTCTTAAAAATAGAAAAGGGTGGGAATGATAAGTTTAGAGTTTAAATTTACAGATTATTCTTCCGATTCTTTCATTGTGTGATACACATTCTGCACATCTTCGTCTTCTTCGATTTTTTCCAAAAGTTTCTCTACATCAGCCTGTTCTTCAGGGGTGAGTTCTTTGGTTACTTGTGGAATGCGTTCAAATCCTGAAGATAAGATTTCAATACCTCGGCTTTCCAATTCTTTTTGGATAGCTCCAAAACTCTCAAAAGGTGCATAGATAAGGATGCCATCTTCATCTACAAACACTTCTTCTGCTCCAAAATCTATCATTTCGAGTTCCAACTCTTCAGGGTCTATACCTGTACCATTGATACGGAAGTTACAAGTGTGGTCGAACATAAATTCTACAGAACCTGAGGTACCTAAAGTACCATTACACTTGTTGAAGTAACTGCGGATATTAGCCACAGTGCGGTTATTGTTGTCGGTTGCAGTCTCGATGAGCACAGCGATACCGTGAGGGGCATAGCCTTCAAAAAGTACTTCTTTATAGTTAGCAGTATCTTTTTCGCTTGCTTTTTTGATAGCGCGCTCAATATTTTCTTTGGGCATATTGGCGGCTTTGGCATTTTGTATTACGGCACGCAAGCGCGAGTTACTTTCGGGGTGAGGTCCACCTTCTTTCACTGCCATTACGATGTCTTTCCCTATGCGGGTAAATGTCTTTGCCATTGCAGCCCAACGTTTAAATTTACGGGCTTTTCTAAATTCAAATGCTCTTCCCATTTATATTACTTAGTTTTTAGTTATTAGTCGTTAGGGGTTAGTTAGTTATAGTTTTTAGTTGTATTCTATCGTTTTCAAAGTGCAAGGGAGTTTCAGGAAAATCGAGTTTGGTAAGGCGTTTCATCTCTTCAAATACCTTACAATCATCATCGAGTAACAATCCATTGGCTTTGGTTTGTTTTACAGAGAGTACATCGGCATATAGAAAGTCGCCTTTGCGATTGATTTTGATGTTTAATAAAGGAGCTATGCCATTAGGTCCTTGCAAGCTAAAACGTCCATAAGTATTGAAATTTCCCATACTATAAGCAATAAACTTACCATTGTATACTTCTACAGCACGTGTTACGTGAGGTCCGTGTCCTAATACAATATCTGCACCTGCATCGATTACTGAGTGCGCAAATTTATAGACATTCCCTCTGTTTTCACCAAAGAAAATCTCATTGGCACGCGGTACACGGGTACTTTTAGAGCCTTCAGCACCTCCGTGAAACGATACAATCACAATATCTACTTGCGGGCGTAATTCTTTTACTAAATTAGTAGCTTGGTCGATATTGTTCACCGATAACATATTGCTATTAGGCGAGAAAGCACAAAAACCGTATTTCACTCCATCTTTCTCAAAGATAACCGATTTATTTTCTACAGGTCCTGCGTGATATATACCTACTTCATCTAATATTTTAGCGGTATTGCGTCGTCCTTTCTCTCCAAAGTCATTAGCGTGGTTATTCGCAGTACTCATCAGGTTAAAACCTGCCTCTTTGATAATTTTGCCATAACGATCGGGCATCCTAAAAGCATAACAAGTTCCTTCAGCTGAGTTTTTGCATTTATCAGAAGTGCCTGTATCGAGAATAGCTCCTTCTAAATTGCCGAATACAATATCACCTTTTAGATAAGGTTTTACGTATTTAAAACTCTCAACAGCATCATCTTTAGGGAGATATCCGTCAGGAAATCCTGAACCTATCATTACATCTCCTACTGCTACTATACTGAGGGTATCCTTAGTTGTAGTAACTGTAAGACTATCTGTTTGAGCAGAAACATAAGAAGTTGCGATAAGTGCTATTGAGAAGAAATATTTTTTCATAGTAACATAGTTCTATTTTTCAGCAATTACTTGCACACCTCCTTTTACCTTATCGCCTAATTTTACTTTTACTTTAGTTCCCAAAGGTAAATACACATCTACACGCGACCCAAATTTAATAAATCCAGCGTCTTCTCCTTGTACAGCAGTGTCGCCTACTTTAGCGTAATTTACAATGCGTTTCGCCAAGGCTCCTGCTATTTGTCGGTATAACACTTCTCCAAAAACAGGATTATCTACCACTACAGTAGTACGTTCGTTTTCTTCTGAAGCCTTTGGATGCCACGCTACCAAGTACTTCCCTGGGTGATACTCACTATAAGTAACTTTACCCCCTAATGCATAACGTGTTACGTGTACATTGATAGGCGACATAAAGATGGATACCTGCAAGCGTTTATCTTTGAAATACTCTTTTTCAAACACTTCTTCTATTACCACCACTTTGCCATCTACAGGGGCTATAATGTGTTGGTCATTTCGAGGTGTTATGCGTTTAGGATTTCTAAAAAACTGCAAAATAGCTATGAGAAATACAATAGCCAAGAGTTGTATAGCTTTTTTAAGCCATAGTATATCAACAAAATAATGCGCTATTAGCGATACTCCTATCACTATAAATAGCGTTACGAGAATAATCTTAAAACCTTCTTTATGAAACATTATTATTTATTTTAGGGGGCAAAGATAAGAAAAAATTGACAATTAGCAATTATCAATTACTAATTGTCAATCAAAAGGCTAATAGCTATGGATAACAACTCTTAGCTCTACACGTCGTGCTTCAGCTGGAGTGACCTGTGGGTCTATTCCTTTAAAAGCAGTTAGTATACGTTCGCTACTTATTCCTTTAGTTTTTAATATTTGAGCTACATTTACAGCTCGTTGCATCGACAATACATTGTTATATGCAACACTTCCTACCTCACTTGCGTACCCTTCTAAGAGTATTGATAACTCGGGATGTGCATTTAGCATCGTTACCATTTCATCTATAGTAGTAGGGTCGTAAGTTAAGGGCTCTGACTTGTTATTAGCAAAATAAAGTATAGCTTTTTTATGTCCATACGCGGCTAATAATTGCTCCAATTCACTTCGTCTTTCAGCCGAAATTTGCATAGGTACTCCTGTAGCTGTTACATTTTGGACTACTATAGGAGTTTGAGATGCTGTTGTAGGTGTAACTGTTGTTGCACGTGCATTTTTTGTAGCTATTCCTATTCCTGTATTGGCAGCCAAAGCCGCTAAGAGCAATTGTTGTTGCTTGCGTAACTGATCTACACTTTTCGACAATTGCGCCACCTGTTGTGCGATAGCAGTAGTACTACTTCCCGTTTGAGATACTGCCATAGGAGCCACTGTAGTGCGAGGCATTACACGAGAGGTTGTAGTACTTGCTGTGCGAGGTATTACAGTGTTACGTGCGATAGCAGTGTTGGTAGCCGTACGCATTGCAGCTGTATTAGTTGCTGTACGCGCAATAGCTGTATTAGTCGCCGTACGTGTTACTGCAGTATTACTCGCTGTTCCTACTGCTACAGTTGGGCTTTTGGTAGCAAATTTACTTTCTTCAGCTACTGCCGAAGTGTAGGGCATCTCTTTTTGTTTGTATTTTACAGCCGATAGCATACTGTCCAACTCCTTATCTCTGAGATTGGTGAGTTCTGCTCTCCCTATTTGTTCTAATAAGTATTGCAGTTCATCTACCGTCATTACTATCTCTGTTTTTGTTTTATTAGGGGCTACTTGTGCATACATACTATGCACACACAATAATAGCCCCCCTATAATGCAATAGATATACTTCATAGTTATTTTGATGCAGGTATTTCTATTTTCTCTTCTTGAATTTCACCTTTTGAATCTTGCATTTCTAAAAGAAGTTTTTCCAATCGGTCGATACGTTGTTCAGGACTTTTTACTTCTCCTTCTCTAATGCGTTTTACTACATCGTTTATTAGTTGTTGTAGTTCTTCAGGAGTCATACGCACTAAACGCACTTGCTCTGAGGCAGGATAAGGCAAACGCTCAGCTACATAGGTGTTTCTAAGATTTTCCCACTGTTGTTTTTCTTTTAACAAACGGTTAGCATTTGCAGTATCACCATTTTGGTAAGCCATTTGTAGTTGTTTTTCAGCAGCAGTTATCTGGCTGTTGTAGTAAGCTAAGTTTCGTTTTTCAGGAGAAACAGGAGAAGCAGTAGAGGCAACATTTGTTGTAGTTGTAGGGGTAGCAACCCAAACTTTTTCAGCTTCGGCAGCGCCTAATTCTTGCTCGTACAATTCTTTTTCTACTGATTTAGCCAACTTAATTCTTACCCCCGCGTTATAAAATACATTGCTTTGCAATTTATGTACTGAACTCAAGGCAGAAGATACATCTTCATTACGAGTAGTATACATCAAATTAGCTACCCCAAAAAGCTCAACACGCTTTCCTAAAGGTATTGCTAACCCTACACCTCCTTTGGCAAAAATACCTGAGGTATTGGTATTGCTAACTACCTTACCTACATAGTCATCACCTACTTTCATATAGCCCACACCTATTTGCAAATAAGGAACTACTCCTTTGGCTACATTCAATCGGGCTAAGAAATCTCCTCCATATATGGATAGTTTATCAAACTCAGCAGAGAATTTTTCATCTTTCATAGCACGGTGATAGTAACCTCTAACACCTATGTACTCAGTGAAATCTACTCCCAATGCCAAACCTCCAAAGTAGGCATCGCGCAAATTGCTGTCATCACTGAAGTTTAAGTAACCCAAAGTAGGTTCTATCACTACTTTAAAACCTTTTAGACTTGTGTATACTTGGTCTAACTCGGTTAATTCATTAGGATTGCGACCTCCTAAGTAAAGTTCTAAACCAGCACCTACACTCCATGCCAAATGACTTTTATCTTCTACATTATTGTTTATCCAACTATTATAAGCCGATGTGTTAGCTTCTGTTGGTTTATAAAGTATATTTCTAGAGTCTAATGAAAAGTGAGTAGCTTTAGCTTCAATATTCAAAGTAAGACGGCGGGCAAGATTAAATTTAGAACCTATCCCTAAACCAAAATACACTTGATTTTGACTCAAATCATTAGCTTTGATAGTTTGTACACCTGAACCTAAAGTAACATAAGGCTGAAAAGAATAAGCCATTGGGATATTGCCTTTTAGCTCTCCACCCCAGCGATATATAGATACATCTTTAGCTTCAAATACATTGCTAATAGCAGCAGGAGCATCATAACCATCAAGAGTTGATTTCAGCCCTATTGAATGCTTATAAGAACCTAATAGTTCTAAATTTCTACCAAAACCAAAACCTACATAACCTCCTGCCATAAAGCCATTAGTTACAGCTGTTTTCTTTGGTAACCACACATAGTCAGCAGTAGGTGCTACAGCAAAACTAATGTCCTTTACTTGTGCAACAGCCGAAACTGATAAAAGCACGAAAGCGCTAACGCTTAAAAAATTTTTTCTCATTTCTTTTTAAATAATTTTTATAGTATGTTTTTTAGTTATAAAACCTAATTTTTAAATTTAGGTTAATTCTCAATTGCAAAAGTACAAACTAATTAGTTAATGAACAAATTTGCCCCACAAAAATGTTTAGAAAATAGAAAATAGGAATAAGAGAATAACGCTTTGGTATAGGATTGCATTATTCGCAATAAAAAAGATATTTTATTGCGAATAATGCAATTTTTAAATATCGTCGTTAAGTATTGATATTCAGTGTTTTAAGGGCATTCCTTCGCTCTCCCTTCGCTCTTCGTTCGCTCTTCGTTCGGTGAAGGTAGGGAGAAGGGATGGTGTTAAAAATTATTTAAAATATTAATTATTAATAAGTTATGTTTTTGAGGTGAAAATAAGTATAGTTAAAATGAACATTGTGATTTATTTAGTATTTTAAGAAATTTTATGAAATAAATTACAATAGCATTTTAAAGGAAAATTCTTTGAATAAGCTCTCCTTTTAGTAAAATATTACAACTAATATTATTTAGATAAAATAAAAATTATTATCTTTGCGCCCTGAAAAAATAATGAAGGAAATGAAATATCATCTATGGATTTTAATGATGTTAGCTTTTTCAGCTATAGGATTCTCTCAATCAATTACTTTAAAAGGAATTGTATCCTCTCCTGATGGCACTCCTTTAAGTGGAGTGACTGTCCAGATAGCTCATACATCCAAAGGAGCTATAACCGATAATCAAGGTAATTTTCTTTTACAATCTTCTACACACAAAGGTACACTAATTTTTACTTTCTTAGGGATGAAAACCGTAACTCGCTCTTTTGAAGGTACTTCTAGCTTCAAAATAGTAATGGAAGAGGATATGTTGCTCTTAGAAGGTATACAACTCACTGCTAAACAAAATATCAATGAAATAGATGTCAGAAAGAAAACTGGGAATGTAGAAACTATAAGTATGCAAACTGTTAAAAATATCCCTGTTGCTTCTTTAGCTTTGGCTTTACAAGGTAAAACTCCTGGCTTGCGCATTATCAATAGAGGAGAACTCGGTATAGCTCCACAAATTAGAATAAGAGGAAACTCTTCCTTACGAAAAGGTGATGAGGCCAACCAACCTCTCTTTATCCTCGACGGCAAAATGATTTCGGCCGAAACTTTCTATTACCTCAATCCTGAAGATATCAAAGAAATGAAAGTTCTTAAAGATGCTGTAGCCACTGCCTTATATGGAATCAAGGCTTCAAACGGGGTGATAGAGATTACTTCTAAAAGAGGTGGTGAAAAAGTATTTAACTATCACCTCCAAACAGGATTTACTTTCGCACCCCCTCTAAAAGTACCTATGATGAATAGTGCCGAAAAATTAGCCTTAGAACGCCTTCTCAAAAATGAAGGAACTCCTGGATATCTCTATAGTGAAGAATATATAAATAGGCGTTATAGAGGAACTCCAGAACTACAAAATCGTTTAGCTGAAGGGAAACATAAGTTGGACTCTCTTAGTGCTATCAATACTAATTGGTACAAACAACTCACTCATATCCAAGTGTATCAAAAACACGATTTTAGCTTCCAAAACGGAAATGAAAAAAATGCTTACTTCTTTTCTCTTGGCTATCTAAAACAAGATGGTCAGGTGAAAGGGAACAGCCTCTCTCGTATCTCTTCCCGTCTAGCAATAGACCAAGCGCTCTCGACTAATGCCATTGCTACCTTATCAGTAAATGGTTCTTATGCTAAATTCACCTCTCCTAACGGTACTAATTTCTCTACTGAAGACCTTATTTATAGATTAAATCCTTACGAAACTAAAAACACCAAACGCCTTTATTCATACCCCAATAGAAGCTATACCGACCTTTTCAATCAGTTTAGCAGAGAAAATACTACCAAAAACATAGGAACTTCTCTCAGTCTTAATTGGAAAATACTCCCTACATTAAATGTGGCAGCTGTAGCTGGATTAGATTATTCTCTTTCCGAAGATTTGCAAATTACCCCCGAAACAGCTTTCTCTGAACGTAATTCAGGACGCCCCCGCAATGCCTTAGGTACTCTGTATCAGTCTAAAAATACTTCTACCAATATCACTGCCAATATACGTCTAAACTATGAAAAAACAATAGGGAAACACCAGCTTACACTCGGTGCAAACGCTGATAATTATACTACTATTACTGATAATCTCTCTGTAATAGGTCACGGATTATATGGTAAAATACGCTCTGTATCGGCTATTGATAACTCTCTCACAGGCGCAGGAAAACCCAGCGTAGGAGGTCGTAAACAAACTGATAGAAATATAGGCTTCGGAACGCTTCTTGGCTATACTTATAATGATATATATAACCTCTTCGCTACCTATAAACTCGATGCAGCTTCAATTCTACCCAAAGAAAAACGGTGGAATGCGGCTTGGGCAGTAGGAGCGAGTATCAATGCCAAAAACTATACTTTTTTTAAAGATATTTCTTGGCTATCACAGCTTGATATCCGCGCTTCTTATGGCAATACAGCCAATGCGCAAGCTATATCTCCTTCGCTCATCAGTGCTACTTTCAAATACCTCTCAGAAAGCTATGCCGATACCCGTATAATGAGTATCACTGCTTTACCCAATAAAAACCTAAAAGCTGAACAAAATGAAATAACTGATATAGGTCTCTCTGCTACTCTTTGGAAAACCAATTTACAAGTGTCTGTTTATAAACGAACCACCAAAGATGCGCTATTAAGTATCCCTATACCTTCCTCTTCAGGATTTGAAGTACAAATGCAAAATATTGGGGTTTTAGAAAATAAAGGGATTGAAATAAGCCTTTATCAGCCTATTTTTACTTCCGATAATTGGAATATCTACTCAAGTGGCAATCTCTCTTATAATGAAAACAAAGTAATTGACCTCTATGGTCGCGACCGTATCTATACGAATGCAGAACAAAAACTCCCAGAGTATCAAGTTGGAAAATCTACTGAGGCTCTCTACGGACTTAATTCTACAGGTATCAACCCCATTACTGGACTCCCTGAGTTCATAACTTCCGATGGTAGACAAGTGAATGCCAATACCTCCTTAAAAGGAAATGACTACATCTACTTAGGCCAGTCTACACCTCCTATAAGCGGTAGTATAGGTTTTCATATAGGCTACAAACAATGGCAATTATCCTCTGATTTCTACTATACTATTGGTGGGGTACGCAATTATAGCAATAAATATATACGCGATTTGGATACAGCCCGTTTCAATGCAGCCAAAGCACAACTCTCAGATATGTGGTGGCAAGTAGGAGACGAAAATAAAAAATATCCTACTCCTTTCTATTCCTCTAGTGCTATCGAAAACTTGAGCCAACCGAATAATAAAACGCTTGTTAAAACCGACTTTTTGCGCTTTTCCAACCTTTCATTACGCTATCAATTTACCAAAGACGATTTATCCTCTATCGGCAAAATACGTAATGTTAACATAGGTATCACAGCTACCAATATAGCGGTATGGACAAACTATAAAGAATCAGACCCCGAAAGTAATAATATTATAAATCCTTTACCTCCTACCATTACCTTAAACCTAAATCTATCATTTTAAAAACAAAATAATGATGTATAAGTTTTTTTTCTTGACAATAATAATCTTTACGATAGGTTGCTCCTTAGATCTCCCTCCAGAAGACGAAGTAAGCGACCCCAATGCGATTACTTCCGTTATTACCGCTGAACGCTCCTTAGCTTCTGCCTACGCTTCCTATAAACCTTATAACTACGCAGTCGATTGGGTATTGCGTAGCGATGATGTTGTCCCTACAGAATACTTATCACGCGATATAACCCTTAAAAATACCTATGATTGGACTGAAAGAACCCTTATCAACCACTCCGAAGATATATGGAAAGCACTATACGCTACCATAGCCCAATGCAATGTCCTCCTAGAACGCCTTCCCAATGTTTCTCCCTCTACTCTTGCAGAGACCAGAGACTTGCAACTCATTAAACAACGTGCTACTTACCTGAAAGCACTTTGCTATTTCGATTTGTTGAAGATATTTTCTCCTGCTTTTCTCACCCCCAATAGCCAGCCATATGGTATTCTCATCAAAGATAAGTTTACTCTTACTAATCAACAAGATAGACTTTCTTACCAAGCCTCTGTAAACGAAATAAAAACACTTTTAGAAATCTCAGCTCTTGCCGATAGCAATACGTATTACATCACCCCCGAAACAGCCCAATATATAAAGGCTGAACTCGCCTTATGGACAAATGATAACGCACAAGCAATTGCACTTGCATTGCCTTTATACGAGCAATACAAAAAACAATTAACTACTTCACCTATAACCTCTATCTGGAAGAATAACACTAGCCCTTTGCGCCTCTTTGCCTTAGATACCCGAGCTATAACTTCTTCTCCTTTTCAGAAAATAGAATACAACGAAAATATAGGCGACTATGTAGCTGTCTCTAATACTATATCATATACCACTACGGATGTCCGTTTTGATGAGTACATCATTGCCGATGCCCATAATGCCCAACGCCGTTTGTTAGGTAAATATAGAAAACAGTTCAAAGCTCGCGAACAAATGCAGTATTACACCGTAACAAGGGTATCTGCGTTAGTCTTCTTGCTTTCAGAAGCCTATGTTAAACAAGGTGATAAACAACACGCCTTTGAGGTGCTTAATACGCTACTCACCGCTCGCAATGCCTCTACACAAAACCCCACAACCACCGATAGAGCAACATTACTAAATATTATACTCGCCGAAAAACAAAAAGAATTTATAGGCGAACCTATGCGCTTTTTTGATTTGAAACGCAATCTGCTTCCTATCCAGAGAATTCTCTCAGGCACTACTCTCACTATCCAACCTACTGATATGAGATGGACACTCCCGATACCTGTCTCTGAAAAGCGCTATAACCCTGCCATAACACAAAATACAGGATGGAACGTAGGTGGTGATATAGAATAATAAGGAACTTTTAAATATATATTTTATGAAATTGATTAATACAATAATAATGGGGGTTTGTATAGTCCTAAGCCTTATAGGCTGTTCTAAAACAGAAGATACCTATCAGTATACTGGCGAAAACAAAGTCTATCTCACCTCCAATGGCGATAAAAGTTTAACCATAGATGAAAACAACCAAGCCGTTGTAGCCCAAATAAACCTTACAACCAGAGTAAAGGCTACTACCAACATACACCTCAAAGCAATTGATGCGCAAGGGCAGACTTCAAGCCTTATAAACTTCTCAGAAAACCCTGTGCAAATTGCAAAAGATACTCGGGGAGCTACCTTCACCGTTACCCTCAAAGAAAACATTAATCTTAACCAAGAACAACGTCTCAAAATTACCTTCGAAACTGTACAAGGACTCGTTTCTCAAGAAAACTTAGAAATAGTACTCAAACCCAAAGCTGCTATTGGAACTCTTTCTACAGCACAACAACAGCTTTTAGAAACCTACAAAGCCAAAGGTATTGACTTGTCTCCTTTTATAGGGAAAATAAAGGTGAAAGGTACCGTATTCAGCCCTGCTGGAGGAAATACGGCTCCTTTTGCCAATGAATTTACCCGCGAAATTAACGGTAGCTCTCTTATAACACTTAGTAACTTAGCTACGGCTGATACCCCTGTCCTTAAAATGGTCGATAACCCTATGGGGCTTACTGAGTTTTGGCACTTCCTTCTTAAAAAGAATACCATAGAAGATGATGAGTTTTTCCCAGAGCTACCTGTAGCACAAGCACTTATGCCTCTTATCAACTGGAATAAAAACAGCCAAGAGACTTTAAAAGTAACCTTAGACAACCTTATAATCCAAGCGCCTGTCAATGGTGTTAGCAAGGTGAACTTTATCCACAAAACAAAAGACTTATATGATGAGTTGAAAGATATGGTACCTTTTGAGTTTTCTTATACCGCTTGGGATAGATTAAAGAAACTAATAGAGGCTAAAAACCCTATTGCCTTAGAAAACTATAATCAAAATGGAGCCCCTAATCCTATCTATTATCTCAACACCTCAGATATCTTAAGAGATGAATATGAAGGAGGTACTTGGAAAGCCTCCTCTGGTAGTATAGATTTTACTAATAAAAAAATGACTTTTGAATTTCTCATTTCTCATACTATGGGAAGTGATTATCTAATCGTTAAAATAGAATATACAGCTGAATAATAAACATTTAAATTAATAATAAACCAAACAAAAATGAGTAACATTCGTACTTGCACAATGATTGCCTTAGCAATGTCTTTGGCAATAGGTTGTCAGAAAAATGACGACCAAGAAGAACAAAAAACCAAGGAAGAGAAAAAAACGATCCCTTGGAAAGAGCTTACACCTGCTACCCCTATCTACGACAACCCCAAGAGCGTAGCCAATTGTAATCTCGATGATGTAAAATTCTTGCGTACTATCGCTAAAGTAAATGGATTTGAAGACGATTTCAAAAGTGATAACCCTTCCGAATGGAAAACAGAACACTTGGGCGTCATCTGGACTAAAGAAAAGGTAAACGACAAAGAAACCTACTTTGCCTTAGAACTCGGTGGTGCTAAAGGTGGAGGAAAAGGCATTTCAAAGCTTGATTTCTTTGATGTGAATAATGCTTTCTCTAAACTACAAAAAATAGAACTTACAGCTCCTCAGCTATCAACAGTGTTTATACAAGAAGGATTGCCCGCCCTAAAAAGTATAATCCTCAAAGGGAAAGAAGGCAACGAAGTAGCTCCATTAGAGAAAATCCATTTAAGCAGTTTGGCAAGCTTAGAAACTTTGTCGCTCATAGATTTTCCTAATCTAAAGAAAACCAATGACGAAGATTATTTCGCCATAAGTCTGTATTATTATTATGAAAACTTAGTAGAGGTAACACTCAACAATATAGGGGCTACTGATATCATAATAGAACCTCAGAAAACACTTAAATCGCTAACTTTGGCTAATAATTCTAATCTTACCAATCTCAATATAAGCGATGCTTCACTTAAAGATTTGAATTTTAATGCAACCAATTACCCTAAGCTTACCAATCTTAAGCTCAATAAAATCACAGCCGAAAGCGCTTCAACTTTAAGAGTAGAGAACTTGCCCCTTCTTACTGATATAAACATCTCTAAAATCCCCTCTGTAACACAGGCATCAGTAACCAACTGTCCAAAAGTTACTATCCTGATGATAAAAGATGGCGCTTTTAGTGCTATTAGTTTGCAAGGACTTCCAGAGCTCAAAACCATAGACTTATCTGGTAACAAACTTAGCAGTATCGACCTTACAGCTTTCGCAAAAGCTACCAAAATCCACCTCAATGATAATATGCTTAAAGGAGCTAGCCCATTCAAACTTCCTTCTAAAGTAACTGATTTGAGTCTGCAAGGTAACGAACTTCTTACAGCTGTAGATTTGTCTTCTTATAAAGCTCTTTCAAATGTGAATATCAATGGCTACAAAAAAGGAAAAACTTCAGAGTTTTCTCAACCTAATGCTCTTGCTTATCTGAAAATAGCAGGACTTAACAATTTGGAACGCCTATTGGTTAATTGGAATTCTCTATCAACCATAGATACAGGAGGAGAAGAAAACATCACCGATAAAATAAACCTTATAGAGTGTGAGCACAACAACTTACATCCTGACGCTATCTATGCACTTAAAAAAGCATTTCCTTCTCTTAATTTTAGCCTATCAGGAGCAGGAGGCTCTTCAAAATCTTGTAGCTATGTAAAACAAAGACCTTTCAAAGTTACTGAAGTTGTAAATAATAAAGTTACTTTTGCTATAAGCCAAGAGCCTACTCATGGAGCCGCTACTGAGGTATCTATTGAAAACGCCAATAATAATACTTACACCTACAACCAAAGCACAGGTGTTCTTAGCGTTGTAAAACCAGGTACTTACAAAATAAAAGTTAAAAATACCCAGCTATTAGGTCAAATGAAAGACGGTTTTATAAGCGAAGAAGTAACTTTTAAATAAAAACCTCTTAGCATAGAGAAAGCTTGGAGCAACCTTGGAGGAAGCTTGGAGCAATCTCCAATAAAAAAATCCTTTATACTATAACTTTGGTAAAGATTTCTTATCTTTGCCAAAGTTTTTTACAAAAATAAATATGCAAAAAATAACACTTTATATACTCCTCTCCCTCCTTGGAATATCACAAACAATGGCACAATCTATGGCTCTTTCTTTACCACAAGGAACAGTCAAAAAAACTCTTCAAAACGGCTTTACCTATATAATAATGCCTAATAACAACCCAAAGGGTAGGGTAGAGGTACGCCTCTGTTTGAAGGTAGGAGCCGCCCAAGAAGAAAAATCGGAAGAAGGAGTAGCTCACTTTATAGAACATTTAGCCTTTAATGGCTCTAAAAATTATCCAAATGATACAGCCTTAAAATTCTGGGAACAATTAGGCGTAAAATACGGCGAGACTCTCAATGCTTATACTACCGACGACCGTACTGTATACAGCATCAGCCTATCCAACATTACCGATAAAGAAATGATACAAACAGTAGCCATCTTAGCCGATTGGCTCTCTAATATGTCTATAACCCCCGAAAGTGTAGAAAAAGAACGAAAAATAATATTAGAAGAAATAGCCTCCTATACACCCTATAAAGATCTTAACCCTATAAAAGTAGGAAATAACCCCCGTTTCACACGACTCCCCATCGCTACCAAAGAACAAGTAAGCAAAATTGACCGAGAAACCTTATTAAATTTTTATAGAAACTACTATCTCCCTAAAAACGCTACCCTCATAGTTGTAGGCGATGTAGCTACTGCTACTGTAGAAAATGCCGTGAAAAACTATTTCAAACCTATATTTACCACCAAACCATACCTCTTTGAACCTTCCCTTTCTCCTATATCATTCACCAATATACCTCCTTTACATATCGAAAAAGGCAAAAAAGAAAAGCTTACATTACTCTATCCCCAACTCTATAATGGCAATAATAGAACAGAAATTCTTAAAGACTATATCCAAAAAATAATCTTTGAAATCCTTAAAAACCGACTAAAAACAGCTCAAAAAGATGTATCTATCTCAAACTATTGGTACCTTCAAAAACTTAAGTTCACCGAGATAGAAATAACCTCTACCAATATAAAAAAAGACCTCTATGATACCTATGCTATTATCGAAGGACTTAGAAAGTCTCTTACCCCTGACGAACTTACCCTCAGCCTGAATAAAATAATTACAGAAATACGCAATATCCCCACCGATAAACCTTCCGACGACTGGGCTATGAACTTCATAGATGCATTTATATTCAATGAGCATTTTATAGCCACCCAAGAAGAGAAAGAATATTTTATCCAAAAACTAAAAAGTCTATCTTTCAGCTCTTGGCAAAATACCTGCGATACCTTCCCTATACAATTGCCCCATTACGCTTTTGCTACTTCTACTCCTATTGCTATCTATACTACTGATAAAGGCAATATAACCTATAAAGAAATACAAAATACGATAGAAGATGCTAAAAAAACACCTATTATAATTACTCCAGAGCCTACTCCAGAACCTATAAATACAGTAGAAATACCTCAAATCTTAAAAAAAGAAATACCTTATAACCCTTCAATAATAAAAGAAGAAACATACTTCCAAGAAATAGGGATACATCGCATAACACTTCATAACGGAGCAACTATCTATCTAAAACCTACCGAAAAAGATAGTATTATCAACGCTACTCTACTCTTTAAAGGGGGGTACTCTCTGCTTCCTAAAAAGAATTTCAAACGATACGAAGATATGTTGCAATATATACATCTTGGCGGAATTGAGACAGTAAAAGGTGAAAATTATGAAGAAACTCTCTATCAAAACAATCTCACTTTTCTTATTGGTACAGAAGACTATCATCATTTAGCAATGGCTACAGCTCCCTTAGATAAAAGCAGAGAGCTTTGTAACTTAATATATCAAAAACTACAATTCCCAGAATATGCAATACAAGCTTTTGAAGAAGTAAAATCTGATGAACTACAAGCCTTTAAGCAACAAAAATCCTTAAAAAAAAGAAATAAAGAAAAAGAATTAGATTTCAAAATAGAAAACTATAAAGGGGCAACCTATCCGCTAACTAATATCATAAAAAAAGAAAAAGACATTCAAGAGATGAATCTACAAGACTTCTTTTCTTATTATAAAGAATATTTTATCTCCTCCGATAAACTTTTATGTGTAATAACAGGAAAATTTGATGTAAATACCCTAAAAAAAGATATAATAGGCACCTTATCTCAGCTGAAAGTAAAAACAACTCCTCCTACTATTTCTACAAAATATTCTTTACCCCCCTCCTTTAAAACATTTAAGCAAAGACAAAAAGGACGTACAAACTTTAGCATAATATACAAAGCCCGCTACGAAAAAAGCTTAAAAGGGGTATTAACTATAAAGCTCATTCGGGATATACTACGCAAAGAAGTAATTACTGAAATACGAGAAAAAACAGGATGGGTATACACTCCTTATGTAGAAATAGATTACCACCCCTTACCTATCCCTACCTATGCTCTTGTTGTAAGTGGAGAAACTGATAACAAACATTTTAAAAAAGTAGAAAAAAAAGTAATAGAACTTATCAATACAATTGTGGTAAATAAAAATGTAGATGAGAAGATACTAAAAGACATAAAACGTTCTTTTATAGTAACCAAAGCCACCTTCCTAACTGATGATAATGCCTATAATTGGAGAAACTACCTCTTAGATAGCTTCAAAAATGAAGCTACCTTAGAAGATTTGTGCAATTATGAGCGTATATTACAACAAATAGAGTTCCGTTAAAACTGAAAGTATATAAAAGGTTGTGCCCCACTGGAGGCTGTAGCGTAGACTACCCAAAAGGTAAGAGCTAAAATAACGGCCTTAAATACCACTGGCATGCTACTAAAGAAATTCTTTAGTTGTTCATTCATATTTTGAGGAAAGAAATGCCATATAAAGCCAATACCCATCAAGATAAAAACATTTCTATAGCCTTCAATAATCACTTGCCATTTGTGCCAATCAAAGCTTATTTCATAAATATTATTGATTACACTAAGTGCTATATCAAAATCCTTCGCTCTGAAGAATATCCAACAGAAAGCTACAAAGTGGAAAGTAATGATTACAAATATTATATTGGCAATGCTACTAAAGCTCCCCTTCTTATCATCTTCTTTTTTAGAAGGGAAAAGCTCTGTAAATGTTTTGTGAACTGCCAATGCCAATCCGTGTAGAGCACCCCAGATAATAAATCGTAAATTAGCACCGTGCCAAAGCCCTCCCAAAAGCATAGTAGTCATCTGGTTAAAACCACTTCTTAACGACTTTTTCCTATCTTTAGCCACTATAATAGATAAGATAAATAATAGAATAGCCCCTATGGTAATATAAAGAGGAAGCATAGAACTATCCTTTATCTTGATTGCCCAGAATAATGTAGAACCAAAGAAGAGAACAGGGAAAAAGTATCCCCAAAAAGTACCTTGTCTATTACCCCCTACCGAAATATATAAATAATCCTTCAACCAGGTAGAAAGAGAAATATGCCAACGTCTCCAAAATTCAGTGATATTCTTAGATTGATAAGGTGTGCGGAAATTGATAGGAAGAGTAAAACCCATTAACAAAGCTAAACCTATTGCCATATCCGAATAGCCCGAAAAATCACAATAAATTTGCAATGAATAGCCATATACAGCCATTAAATTTTCAAAAGAAGTATAACTGTTAGGAGCATCAAATACCCTATCAACAAAGTTTAACGAAATATAATCTGAAATAACAGCTTTTTTTAGTAAACCTCCTATAATAAGAAAAAGAGCTAGAGAAGTTTCTTCCTTAGTGAGAGTAAGCTTTTTATATATCTGTGGAATAAAATCTTTTGCTCTTACAATAGGCCCTGCTACTAATTGAGGAAAGAAACAAACAAAGAAAGTAAAGTCTAAGAATGATTTTGCGGGCTCTATTTCTCTACGATATACATCAATAGTATAGCTCATTGTCTGGAAAGTATAAAATGAAATTCCAATAGGTAAAATGATGTCTATTAGAGCAAAATTACTTTGGAATAGAGCATTAAAACTGTCAATTAAAAAGTTTGTGTATTTAAAATATCCCAAAATTCCTAAGTTAGTAATCATACTAACAGCCAAGAAAAACTTCCTGACTGTAGGATTTTGACTCTTGTAGATTTGCCCTGCAAAGAAATAATCCATCAAAGAAGAGATGATGAGCAAAACAAAATAGTTACCCCCCGCTTTATAATAAAAAAACAGAGAAAATAAGGTAACATATACAGTGCGAAAATGTGTGTGTTTCTTAGTGAATATATAAACTAAATAGAAAACTAAAAATAACCCCAAAAATAAGCTACTATTAAACAATAGTGGATGTTGAGGGTTATAAGTAAACCATTGTTTTACCTGTTCTATCGTAAAACTAAAATTGTTGATAAACCACTGCGTTAAGGTTGTTGTATTCAATTTAAAATAGGTTTTAAAGACTGTTTAGATTGTTTTTTATAATTTAGATAGTTACTCATAAAAGCATCAAAAAATAGAGTACCTTGTTCTAAATACCCATTTCTTGTATAGTGAACTCGGTCATTAGCAATAAGATTTTGGCTTATAAATCTATTCATAGCTTCATTACCTCCTAATGCCCGATAAAGATCAAACACACTATAATTGTCCTTCATAGAATTATCTATCAAAGTATCAGCATATTCTAAGCATAATGGGTTCGGAGTCTTGTTTCTAAACAAAGATGGAGGTGGCGTTGTAAGCAATATAGGGCATTGGTTAACTTGTGAGCGTATAGCATTGATAAACTTCATTACCTGCGCATCATAACGATCTGCCGAGAGCTTTCCAAAAGCTTCATTAGTTCCCAAAGATATAATAATCAAATCAGGTTCTAAAGCTTTTATTTGTTCAAAAAAAAGTTCTGATTTATTATAGTCTGAAAAATGTGCTCCATTAACCCCTATACTGTGGTAAATTACACCACTTTTGTCATTTTCTAATACAATACCATTTAGAGTAAATGAAGAACTTTCTACATTAGGAGTAAGGTATATTTTATCTGATACATTTAGATTGTTATATGCATAATAACTATATAAAGCATCTCCATTCAGTATAGTAGCATTACTCATATCTACTTTGCTATTAGTAGGAGGAGTAACGGTAGTTTTACCTGGTATATGTAAAACTTGTCCGATTCTTATATTAGCCCCCTTCAAGCGATTAAGTTTTTGTAGTTGAGCTACTGTAATGTGATATTTTCTAGAAATAGCATAAAGCGTTTCCCCTTTAGCAACTTTATGTGTGATGCTTTTAGGTACACTTGGTTTCAAAGGTGTTACTTTTCCTACATTTGTAGCAACTTCAAATAAACGCTGATTTTTTGGTGTTATAATCTTAAGAGTATTAAAAGAATAGTCTTTATTCTTTAAGTTTAGCTCAATTACAAAATTCTTCTTATTAGTCGATAAAGCATATCCTGTAATTCCAGCTAAGTTTGAAGTAGTATTTTTAATCGCATCCCAAGAAATATTAGAGCTAAAAGATACATTCCGCCCTCCATTAGTCTTTATAAGAGAATATGGAAAAACTAATCCCAACCCTCCATTGCCAAAAGCATCTTGTAAACGCTCCCTAACTACCTGAGTCATTACATCTGCTTGAATATGAGAGTCTCCTATATGTACAATATTCAACTTTCTATCTTTTGCTCCCTCCAAAGTAAGTAACTTTTCAAAAAAAGGATTTAAAGCTATAGGATTGTAAATATTATTATACTGTTTAAGTGCTTTGTTTTTTGAATAAGCCAATAGTGTATCACTATATTTTATACAAGCTTCTCTCTCTACACTACACATATCTGATGTGTAACCATCAGAAGTAGGAGTAGCCTTTATATAAAATACTACAGAAACTACTAATAGACTTACAGCTATAAGTTTTTTTAAGTGATTCTTTTCCATTATATAATGTTGTTGTTATGTTTGGTGTAAAGTGTCTTTCTTTTCTCTTATAGATTCATTCTTGGTATGATTATTAGATGAAGTATGCGATTTTTTAAATTGTTGATACTCCTCCATTAACTTTTTATACAGAAGATGTGCTACCTTTTTAGCTCCTCTTGCATTGAAATGAGTATAGTCCTTGCTTGCTAAAGAAGGCGAAGCTTCAACCCATTCCTTCATAGAGCCTTCCCCTCCCATTAATTCATATAGATTGATAAAACCAGAATGAGTACTCTCAGCATATTTGTGTTGAGCGTTAGCCAAAGGAACAACAGCTTTATCTGTACGCATCTCCATATTTACTTTGCTCGATTTGTCAGCAGTAGAAATTATCAGTATAGAAGTATTAGGGAAACAAGCTCGTATTTGATTTACAACCTTCGTCATACCTTTTTGATACCAAGAATAATCTAAAGTGCCGTAATTCAAAACATTCGCACCAAAATGTAATACAATAAGATCATAACCACCAAGTGCTTCATCAAACCGATTCATCAAATCTACATTGAAAAGTGATATGGGTAAACCTGAATTTCCTCTACTTGAAAAATTATCTACATAAACGCCTTGCTTTTCAGTAGAACTAATTCCATAAATAGGAATGCTATCTGCTTTGATAAAACTAATACGTACATTCTTAGTATTCATACCATCAGTCAATGATAATGTATTAAGTAGTTTATCAGTATTCAAATTCCTTACTACTTTCACCGTGTCATTATAAGTAATCTCTACTTTAGCTTCTTTATTACCAGATGAACCATAGTAAAGAACTGGAGTGTATAAAGTGCTGATATGCGGTTGTTTAGAAGATTTATATTGTACCCAAGTACCATCCCCTTGAGTAAAAAATACCTGACCAGAAACCCCAAAAGGACGCTTAGGTCGCTTTACATTTACATATGATTGCGTTTTCCAAGTATTTGAATAACTATGAAATACACTTCCTCTCGACTTTGCCGACTCTGATGTAATTGGTAAAAAACCTATCCCTTCTCCTCCAAAAGCATCTTGAAAAAGTGCACGCAAATCTTGCACAATAAGATCCCCATCGGTCATTGAATCTCCATAATAACCTATTCTTATTTTCCCTTTCTTGCTATTCTCTAATGATTGTAGTTTTTTAAAGAAACCCAAAAGATATTGGTCAGATTTGCGAAGATGCTTGCTTTTAGCTAAAGAATCATTAGCCTCATTCAAAACTTTGTCAATTTCAGTACCAGACATAGCTTCTATCATCAAGCTATCTACTACTATATTTTCTCCTGAGGCCTTACTCTCAGGAAAAATACGTGCAGGTAAAAACTCTTTGAAACCTACAAATATAAAAGTTGCTAATAAAACTATGAAAAATGAATGTTTAAAATATGATGTGTTCACAGTATGTTACTTAGTTTTTTCAGGGCGCAAAATTACAAAACAATTATCAATTAGCAATACTTGTTGAAAATTAAAATAGGTTAAATGTCTAAAAAATCAAAAAAGAAAATTTTTCTGTTAAATTTTTCCTATATTTGAGATATAGCTACATTATACCTATGATATACCTACCCTATACCCTATCTCAGAAAACTTAAAAACTATCAAAATCCATTTCTATATAAAAATATACTGATTTTCTCTGTAAAAATAGAAATATATTTTATAGATTAAAATCATTAAGTTCCTTTCCTAAAAAGCAAATTTTAATAACATCTTCTAATTCAGTAAGCCAATAGCCATCAATATTTTGAAAAAGATTATTTCATAACTACAGATTTTTAGTGAGTAATCCCACGAGTTTATTATTAGGTAAAAACTCTTTTAAAACTACTTTGAGTACAGTGTAGGCGGGAATAGCCACTACCATTCCTACCATACCAAAAAGCGTACCACTGATAAGCGTAATGAGAAAAATCTCTAAGGCAGTAGATTTTACGGAGTTTGAAAATATAAAAGGTTGCGAGAAAACATTGTCTATTAACTGCCCTATTAAGAAACCTACCAATACATAAATAGTTGTAGGCAGACTTACACTCATAAAATCATTTTGCAGATTACTGCTCATTGTAAGGAGAGCCATTAATACAAAGCCTATCATTGGACCTACATAAGGAATAAGGTTGAGCAATGCACAAAGTAGTGCGATAATAAAGGCATTCTCTACTCCAAAGATAAGTAATATAACAGTGTAAATCACAAAAAGTATGGTGATTTGAAGTATCAACCCTACAAAATAACGCGATAAGAGATTGTTTATTTTGAAAATAGAGGTTTTGAGTTTTCGTTTTCTGTGAGTAGAAAAGGTAGAAAGAAGGGCTATAAGAATTTTTTCACCATCTTTCATAAAGAAAAAGCTGATAAAGAGTACTGAAAAGGCTCCCACTCCAAAATCACTAATGAAAGAGATAAAAGAATTAAGGAAATTAGGAATGTCAATGAAATTTAACATTTCTTGTACTCCAAAAGAATAATCTTCTTTTTGAAGACCTACCTTACTGAGGGTTTGTTGAATAAGGTTGTCTATATTAGTTTTGAGTAAATCGATATTAAGCCCTGATAGGTTCTTGCCTTGTGAAACAAGTAGTGGGATAAACAAACTAAAAACACTCAAGGCTAACAAGATAAAAATTGTCATTGTAAGGATAACACAGACGGTTTTGCTCTTTATTTTTAGCCTTTTATAAAAGAACTGAATAAGAGGTTTCCCCATTAGTGTCAGTACCAATGATACAATGAGATAAATAATAATAGATTGTAGCAAGTAGAGTGTATAGAGCCCTAATACTACTAAAACAATGATTCCTACGGCACGAAGTATGCCATTTGCTATTTCTTTTGAGTTCATAATTAATTTATTGATAACCAAAATCCTCTCCGTCTTCATCTTGAAAAACTATAGGAGTTTGTTTTCTTATCCAATTTAAAAATTGTTTGAGAGTTCTTTCAATACTTGGGGGGTGTGCACTGATTTCTATAAAAATATAGTCCTCTTGATCTAAAAAGATACGTACACTATATGGCCAATCAGCTGGGGGAGGTTTACTCTCAATACCTTTTAGCCAATATTCACCTTCTTTGATTAGATAAGTGCCTATTAGCATTGGATGACGCACATAACTATCTAATGAAATAATCTGTTCTTTAATTTCTTCTTTATGCTTTTGATACCAAGTAGTATCTTCAAATATTACATAAGCTTCTGCTGCCATATAGTTAATACATGAAAAATGAAAAACTCATAATTTCTTTATTTGTCCAAGCTGATAGAATATCTATTTGACAAATGGTATCATTTTCTTCTTGCCAAAAAGAAGAACGTATTTCACTAATATCTTCATTGAGATAATTCTCAAATGATAATGCAATGACATTCTCAAAAAAGTACTTATGTGTTGTATTCTGATAGTCTTTTAATGCTAATTGTAAGATTCCTTTCTGATAGGATACCTCTACTATTTGTGCATCACTCCAATTATTTTTGAGGATATCGAGCATAGTTAATACACCTTCAAAATGTTTTTATAGTCTCATTAATCAAACAAAAATCTAATAGTACCATTGCGGTCATTGCCTCGACAATAGGTACGGCACGGGGTACTACACAGGGGTCGTGCCTGCCTTTACCTTGCATTGTTACTATGTTGCCTTTGCTATCGAGGGCAGGTTGTTCTTGCATAAGGGTAGCTACGGGCTTAAAAGCTACTCTAAAATAAATATCCATACCATTGCTGATGCCCCCTTGTATACCGCCTGAGTAGTTGGTTTGTGTAGAGCCATTGGGGTTGAAAAGGTCGTTGTGCTGACTACCACGCATTGTAGTGCCTGCAAAGCCACTACCATATTCAAAGCCTTTTACAGCATTGATAGAGAGCATTGCCTTGCCGAGCTGAGCGTGGAGCTTGTCGAACACAGGTTCGCCCCAACCTATAGGCACTCCTTTTACTACACAGCTTACTACTCCACCCACTGTGTCACCTTCTTTGCGAATAGCCTTAATATAGGCTTCCATTTGTTCCGCTAAGATAGGATCGGGACAGCGTACGGCATTGGTTTCGGCTATGGCTAAATCAAGGCTGGTATAGGTTTTAGTAAGGGAAAGCTCGCCTACACTCGATACATAAGCGTTGATTTGTATTTCTTTGAGTACTTGTTTGGCAATAGCTCCTGCTACCACACGGCTTACGGTCTCGCGTGCTGATGAGCGTCCGCCCCCGCGAACATCACGAATACCGTATTTCTGTTGATACACATAATCGGCGTGACTGGGACGATATACCTCGGCTATATGGGCATAATCGGCTGAATGCTGATTTTCGTTTTCAATGATAAAGCCAATAGGGGTGCCTGTAGTCTTGCCGTTTAAAATACCCGAAAGGAAGCGCACTTTGTCGCCCTCTTTTCGCTGAGTAACAATAGCCGACTGTCCTGGACGGCGCCGATCGAGCTCGTACTGTATGGCTTCAAAATCTAAAAGAATATTAGAGGGACAGCCATCAATGATGCCTCCTAAGGCTTCGCCGTGTGACTCGCCAAAGGAGGTGAGCCTAAAAAGAGTGCCAAAGCTATTGCCTGCCATTATAAGTCTTTCATTTTTGTTACTAATACCTCTATAAACTTACTGATGGGCGTTTTGACCATCATTGCCATTATGGGGTTAAAATCCCCTTTGAAGAGTAGTTGCACTTCACTTTCTTTATCCGATATTTCAGCAATATTGGTAGTGAGCTGGAAGGGGATTTTACCATTTGCTTCCCCTAATACCAGCTGGCTATGGAGGGTACTACTTTTCTTTTCTAAATAAATCTCAGGCATTCCTTTTAAGGCAAACACAAAAGAAGTGTCGCTTAGTTTTTCAAATTTGCTGATGTTATCGGGCATCAAGCGCTCAAAGGTTTCTACTTTTTCTAAGAGAGCAAAGAGGTCTTTAGCACTCTTGGGGACGATTGTTTTTTGGGTTTCTAAATTCAAAACAATGATTAATTATTAATGGTTCATTATTACTTTACTAAAACGGTTTCCCAGCCGTCGTACTGGCCGTTGGTATCAAGAGCTACATCTATCAAGTCCCAAGTATCGGGGTCGATAGCCTCTATGGTATTTACTTTGGTAATTATCAATTGATAGCCTAAATCTTCGTTAGGGTCATCACCTTCTTCGGGTTCTATTTTGCCACTTTCTTGTATTTCATAGCCTAAGGCTTTCACCTTATTGATAGCTTCAGCCATATCTTTTTCAGTGTTGAAATACAACCAGTGGTCTATAGGGCGCTCTTGGTCGGTATGGTCGCCAGACTGCTCGCAATGGTGGCGTACAGCACTATTTTTGATGCTTTGATGTTCGTAGATATTTGGGTAAAGGAATTCTGTATAGGTTTTCCATTCGGGGTCGTTGGCTACTTCTACTTCAGGAGTATAATTGCTTGTATTAAAAGCTTCTTCTAACAAGGGAGCTAAGGCAACTGCATTTTGAGAGTAGAAATACCAAGTAACCGCCCCATCAAAAGTTAAAACCCCAGCTAATAGGTCGGTTTCTTTGAGTAGAGGCATTAGGCGTGTATCTTCAATATCATAGAGAAGCTCGCGTTCTTGGTCGGATGAAAAGCCGTGTTCATCAGGATTTTTTAGTACGATGTTTACTCTCACACAATGAGTGAATTGAGGGAGCGGTAAATCAGTTTCGCCCAAACCTAAATTAAGGCGAAATACGGCGGGTTTATCTTCTACTCTACCGATGTAGACAGCCCAGTTTTCAGGGATTTCTGTTTTTTGAATCATATTTATTTGTCGATTTATCTATTTTGCAAAATTATTAATATTTTTTAGTTTTTATTGCGAATTTTTCAATTCAGAGACAATTTGTCAAGGTGCTGATATTCATTATATTTACATCGTAGCTCCAAGTTTGCTCCAGCCTTCCTTCGCTATGCCTTCGCTCTTCCTTCGGTATTCCTTCGCTCAAGAAAAAGCTATATTTTTTATTTAAACTACTGATTTTCAAAGCTTATTAAATTACGAGAATATCGATTTATTAGTTTGTTGATTTATTGAAAGATTCGCAATGATTTAACCAATAAATTGTCAATTTGTTAATTCTTCCAAGTATCAGGGCTTTTGCGCCATTCTTTAAGAGTATCGAGTTCATACTCGCTGATGTAGCCTATTTCTAAAGCTTTAACCAGCAGATGGTCGTAGTCGCTGAGGGTATGAAGGGAGAGTTTTTCGGAAGCAAAATTGGCATTGGCTATCTCAAAGTTATATGAGAAGATAGCCACCATGCCTAAAACTTCAGCGCCGAAGTTGCGAAGGGCTTTTACAGCATTGAGGCTACTCATACCCGTGCTGATGAGGTCTTCTATAACGATTACTTGTTGTCCTACAGAGAGTAATCCCTCTATTTGGTTTTGACGACCGTGTTTTTTAGGTTCAGGGCGCACATAGACAAAGGGTAATCCGAGGGCATTGGCTACTAACATTCCCATTCCGATAGCACCTGTAGCAACCCCTGCTACCACCTCGGCAGAGGGATAATGGTTTTTGATATAGGTAGCCATAGTGTTAGCAATGTAATTGCGAATCTCTGGGAATGAGAGGATTATGCGATTATCGCAATAAATAGGCGACTTCCAACCGCTTGCCCACGTAAAATAATTTTCAGAATTCAATTTTATTGCGTTAATTTGCAGTAAAAATTCGGCAGTACGTTGTGCCGTAATGTTATCTAAAATCATAAGCTTATGTATGAAATATTTTTAGACGATAAGTCAATTATTTTGACAAATGTACGAGAAAATATTGAGAACATCAAATATTTTCCATTAAAAGATGTAACCTTTGATGAAATCATCGAGGAATTAGGTCGTAAAGAGGTAAGTAGAATATATCTCTATCACCCTAAGGAAGAGAAACTTATAAAGAAATTTAAGAAACTTGTACCCACTATAAAAGCGGGAGGAGGCGTGGTGTATAATGAGGAAGGAAAAATACTACTTATCAAGCGACACGGCAATTGGGATTTGCCCAAAGGGAAGAAAGAAAAGGGTGAAAATATAGCCACTTGTGCCTTGCGTGAAGTGGAGGAAGAAACGGGGGTAAAAAAACTCTTGATACAACGTTTTAGGATGATTACTTACCACCTGTTTAAACGCGATGGACACTATTTCCTGAAAGAAACCTATTGGTATGATATGACCAGTACTTACAAGAAGAAGTTAGTACCCCAAACAGAGGAAGGTATAGAGAAAGTATGCTGGAAAGATGAGGCAGAGGCAAAGGAATTGGTGAAGAACTCGTATAAGAATATTCAATTGGTATTAGGCGTTAGAGATGGAAAAGAATTTTTATGATTTGGAGCTTATCAAAATATTAGAAAAGCATATAGAAGATGGAGATTTTCAAATAATAAGCTCTGATATTTATGTAGATAAGGTGAATGCTAACCTGCCTTTTAAAGGGAGTAGGGTAGATTTTGAGCTATTAGATGAGTATCAAAGAATGTTTTTTGATGAGAATGAAGCCGTTGTAGCTTTTGTAAAGAATATTGCAATGGAGGCGGGGATAGCACCAGATGAAAAAGTGGTGTATTTAGGAGATAATGTATCGAACCTAACCTATATATTCTCATTTAAATATTTAGAAAAAGTCATAGTAGATATATTGGATAATATACCTGAACATCATTACTTTTTATCTGAAAGGATGAAGTGGATTCTATATATATCGTATGAAGATTGTGCGGAGTTTGCGTTGATATAGATATCCTTACAGGCATCCAATAAAATGACAATAGTCTCTTTGTGAAAAGATTCTTTCTACCCTAAAAGAAAGAGGGGTAAAAGTCTTTTAGCTCTTTATTGCCCCAATTAATTGTTATATGAAAATAGATAGAATAACCCCATTATATGCACAATGTATCCCCTATAACGAAAGTATTAAGGGACGTATAGGAGGGAATCCTCCCATAAATATAGAAACTGAAATTCCTGAAGGATATGCTTTCTATGCAACACTTGTTCATCCAGAGGATGAGAATAAGATGTTATCTATTTTAGTTACAAAGGATATTGAAAGGTTAGTGGACAACAGCATTTATCCCAATATTGATATAAAAGTAATTGAACACAAATACGCTCCAATGAGCGTTCATTCAGAATATCGTTTAGAAAATTTCAACAACGCTATATTTTCCATAGGCGGATATACGGAAAAACAAGAGGGTAAATTTTTATTTATAAAAGCAGGAGGAAGTCCGAGGTTTATTCAAGATAAAGAATTCTACTATAGACAACTTTTAGAAGATAATTATTCATTCTTTTTAATGATTGATGAAGAAGGATACATAGAGGGAGTTTTTGATGATGTTTTTAATTTTGGAGCATTGTATTTATACAAACACAATGACACAGGAGAGATAATCGCCGGCTTTTGGCAATGTTCATAAAATAAGATGACTGAAAATATATCAATAGACTTTTGTTTGGAAAAAGAATTTGCTATTTTCAAATGCTCTTTGGGAGATTTAGATATCAAAGAAATAACTATTGTTGCTAATTCCATAAAAGATTTTTTGGGTAGCGTCTTAGTTTCAGAATTATAGAAAAATAACCATAGCAACAAGTAATAGAATGACCCCATTATATGCACAATGTATCCCCTATAACGAAAATATTAAGGGACGTATAGGAGGAAACCCTCCCGTAAATATAGAAACGGAAATCCCTGAAGGATATGCTTTCTATGCAACACTTGTTCATCCAGAGGATGAGAATAAGATGTTATCTATTTGTATAGCTAAGGATTTCAAGATGTTGCTTGAAAATAATAGATTTCCTAATATAGCCATAAAAGTAATAGAGCATACTTTTTCCCCTATGGGAAATAATATAGAGAAATCTTTGAAAGATTTTGAAGGGGTAAAAGCTTCTATTTCTAATTATGGTGATGATGAGTTTGATTTTGAATTTATTAAAGTAAAAGGAACTCCTATTTTTATACAGAATAATGCTTGGTTTTGGGAAAATATAGATGAATCATATTCCTTTTTTCTTTCCATAAATGAAGAAGGATATATAGATGAGTTAGTGGATATTCTTTGCTTTGGAGCAATATACTTATACCAACATAAAGAGACTAAGGAAATTGTTGCAGGTTTTTGGCAATGTTCATAACAATAAGTAGCAGAATCATAGAAAAATAACCAAAAAAATATAGGTAATGACAAACAATTTTAAAAATACAATAGATTCCTATCTTTCCTCAGAAATAGGAAAGATTTTCATTCGCTATAAAAATGAAGCTAAAGATATTGATTGTACTGAGAAAGAATTGGGTATTACAATAGATGATGCTCTCAAATATGTACTATTGACCTATGGAGGGGCTTATATAGGAGTAGATTTGTTACCTTGTTCTAAAGACCCTAATAATAAAAATCAAGAGACCATTTTAGATTATACAAAATCTATAAGAGACTATTATAAAGAAATAAATGTTTGCCATAGCATCCAATCAGGATATGTTATATCCATAGAGGGAAATGGGGATATTATCTTTATAGATTCAGAGAACAAAGTAAAAATATTCTATCACGATACTAATGAAGAAGAACTATTAGCCAAGGACTTTGAGTCTTTTATAATAGATTCTATATCAACAGTATAATACAATAACTAATGAAAAAAAACATAATAATTTTACCTCTAATTATCACCCTTTTACTCATAAGCTGTAACAAACCTAAAAGGGATTTTGAGGTTATCTGTGCTGAGAAAGTGAGTAACACTTATCAATATAACCCTGATGGTTTTATAAAAAATGATTACGGAAGGCTACTCATCAAAACCATTTCGCGCTACGATAAGAACGGAAAGTTAAAAGAAATTTCTTGGAACAGAGCTAATAGCTTCTTAAAATATACATTATCAGAACTTAAAGAGGATATAGCCTTGTTAAATAGTTTTGATATTGACACTATATACTCTAACAAAAAATATATTGGCTATATAAAAGAGGAAAAGAATGATACTATTTTCTATCTATCGGGTGATAAAATTGTAATATGTTATCCTATAGAATAAGAAACCCCCGTTGGCTTTGTGCGATATCTAAAAAGTGGCTGTTTATTTTATATCTAACTCAATTAAATAAAATATGAGAAAAGAAGTTTTAGAATTGAAAAACATTGGGCGAATGCCTACCGAAACATTAGAAGATACTGAGGATATCTTATCATTAATAGAAAAATACGACGCTGTTATTTCTAACATAGAAAGCCCTATTAGTTTTGAAGAAGCAAAAGTGATAATTTCTATCTTCCCTGAAGGTTTTTTCTATGACTTACATTGGGACTTGGTAAGATTAATTGAAAGTTTGCTAACACAAGATGAACAAGGTTATTTAGAAGTTATTAACCTTTGCCCAAGTAAAGAATGGAAAGAAGTATTAAATACACGATACCTTAATTGGAAAAAAGGGTAATATTTCAGATATATTATCAAACATATATCCATAAAAATTAATGAAAATTCTAATTATGAATATAGAAACATCTTATAAAGAACTTATCACTCAATGTGAGAACTTGGATTACTCTAATACAGAGGAGATTTTTGATTATGCTCTTGATGTATTATATAAGTTTTCTCCTGAGCTATGTATAATAGTTATGGTAAATGCTATTATTAAAGCAGATAGATGTTTAGACGAAACCCTCCCAGAGCTTGTAAGTATAATCACATCGTATGATGGTAATGTAAGCTCTTATGACTATATAAAGCAGAAACTTGCAGAGAACGCAACTAATCCCAACTTTTATCACAAAGATGTATTGGAGAAGTTGTTAAGATATTTAGAAAGCAAATATGAAAAGATGAAAGTAAATTTAAAAAACTATTAAGTTCTAATAATATACCCTAGCTGGCGCGAGCTTGCAGCTCGTGTCCCCACTGGCTTTGTGTGATACCTAAAAAAAGTGGTTGTTTATTTAACTATATATTTCTTACGTTGAACTCACACTATAATAGAATAATTATGACAGATATAGAAAAGCAATATTTGAAATTAGTAGAATTATATAAAACTGATAAAGATTCAGCTATAAATGGGATGATTGATATATTTCAAGAAGTATCTGAAAGTTATGAGCATGAAATATATCATTCTATTATGCAGTGGATAGGCTTAAGAGGGAATGAAAATACCTTAAACCATATAGAACATATAGATCTCAGCCTATATGAAGAGGAAAATGTACAAATATTAAATAGATTGAAAGCTAAGATAAAGGAAAGATTAGATAATATTCCTAATGATGAGAGTTGTTAATGTTTTAGCAGTGCAATGCAAAACAGAAAAATGTCTATTCTTGTTACTTCTTGTTTTGGGAGAAAAAAAGAAATGTAATAGGGGCAACTTTTGGAATAATAAAACAAAAAAATTAAACTAATGGATAAGATAAGTATAGAAGATTTAGAAAAAGCTAAAAACCTATTTCAGTATTATAGGTATAAATATGAGGAATTGGCGATTACTTTTAGCAAACTAAATTATACAGATACTAAATATAGTAATATATACATAGATTTTTTTCCTTATCAAAGTGAAAGAATAGGAAATAAACCTGGGAAGTTTTACAAACGAACTCCCCAAAATATTAGTAACACTATTACTAATATGTTCATAGACGACAAAATATATTATTGCTATGTAACAAAAGGCAAAGAAGCAGGGGAACGATTTTATATCTATGAAGAAGAGCAGACATTATATTTGTGTTATACTATCAATCATAAGACAAATAAAATGGAGTTGTCAATGATATACATATTAGAAAGTCGGAAAGGAGAAGAACAAAAGGGATATTTCTTTATGGAGGATACTCCACTTACTTATAGAAGTATGACTTTTTTATATAAGTATAACAATGAAAGAATATCAAATCTGTATTCTTATCTTTTTGATTTCGTATCAAATATATGGATACTTACACAAGAGTTGCGTTTTGAATATATAGAGAATGATTATATCATCTATTCTAAGAGAAAAGATGATAATGGAAATTATTTTGAGGGACAAATATATGCAAGTAAGAGTAAGGTTTAAAAATTGAGGATAATTTCACATACTAGAAACGAAGACTTGTACTGTTTTATTTGGTTAAAATAAGGGTATATGAAAGAGGCTATAATTACAATTAAAGACATATCTCAAGAATTGAGCAATATAGTTCTTGAAATAATTAAAGCTATTGAAATAAAAAAAATACCATATTGGTTCATAGAAAAATTAAATTCTTTAACTACAGAACAAATGTGGGAAAATGAATACTTAATGAGATATAATATTTTTATAGATAAAGTCTTTCATAAAAAATGGATTTATAAGGGGTTTATATATACTGATAAAACATTAGAATTGTCATTTGATTTATTAGAAAGTACAGGATTCTTGGATATTTTATGTGTTACTTCTCTCATTGGTATTAAATTGAAAAATATTGAGATAGATGATCCTTATTTTGGAAAATATATACCAGAGTAATGAAAAGAGTAAAAGGGTAAGGTTTAAGATGTGTTATTAAAAATATGCTATGCTTAACTATTAACACAATACAAAAGCAAGTAGTATGGTGGAGATCATCTTATAAATAATGCTTGCTAAAAATATTAGAAATAATGATACACTTAGATAAACCAATAAGTTCAAGTGGTTATGGAATTGCTGTGGTATCGGCACAAACGTTCCAAGAACTATGTAAGGAACATAGAATTCGTTCTAAAAAGATGCTTACTTATTTTGACAAGAATCATAATGTATTTTATGATTTTATAAAGAAAGGGGCTTTTTTACCTATCCCGCGTATTCGTGCGTATTATTATCAAATTTTCATCACTATAAATGATAATAGAACTACCTATGAAGAATGGGATTTTATACCTACCGAAGAAAGTTTCTTTTTGGAAGTAAAGGATGAAGCTCTTTGGGTTTGTAGTTTTGAACAAATGGAAAATTGGAAATATAAAGACTTAGAAAATTGTACAACTATAGAGACTTATTATTACCTCTCATACGAAGGTGAAAGACATACCGCTTATAGTGCTGCTAAGTATGCAATTCCTAATGGGAAGTATAAGATAAAAATAATAGGACTTAGAAGTAAAAAGGTTGAAAAAGATGAAAAATTCAGGAAAGGTTATGCTTTTTTGATGCAATTGGAAAAAGTGGATAACATTCCTAATATTGCAGACTCTACTCAATTAGATTTTTCTAAACTATTTGAGTGATTGGGGATAATGTATCAGATATATTGTTAAATAAAATGAATAATGAACTAAATACTCTTTTAGATTCTCTATTTTTATTAGGGAAAGAAAAATTCATAGCAAATAAAGAAATAAGCAATATTCTCGTCTCGGACTTAAAAGATAAAGATAAACAGATTAAATATTTGAGTTTTTTATTAGATAACTCATATTTAAACGAGAAAAATATAGATTTGATAGAAATAGAAATCTCATATAGGACTAACAACAATAGTTTTGAAGTTGAATCAAGTTTTATTTCATCGGAGCCTGATACATTTAAAAGTTTGACGATTAATGGTACTTTTGAGCAAATAGCTCCTAAAATTGAAGAGTTTATAAAATCTTGTTATGATATGTATCCTGAAATAGTTAGGTTGTATACTATAAATAATAATTGCCCATGATAAACTATAAATCTTTATTGATAGACAGAATAGAAAGTATTCTGTATGTAACTACAAACCTTAAAACTAATAATGCTTTAGGTTGGATAGGAGGAAATCCTCCTGAATATTTTGACAATCATCTAATCTCAAAGGAGAATCATAATTATAGCTTTTATCTCTCTTTATTAAATCCTTTTGATAAAGAGAGAATGATATCTATTTTTATTCCTGATTATGATTCTTACTTAGAACATGCTATATACCCTGATTGTTCTATAAAAGTTTTTGAACATCCTACTACACAAGAAAGTGAATTGTCTAATCTGAAAAGTTCTTTTATGATAGACAAAAAATATATAGTAGAGTCAAGAATTTGCAATACTAATGAAGCTATTAACATTCCTTATCTTATTAAATTTGGCGGAACCCCTGATTTTATACAACAAAAGGAATATTATTATAAAAACCTTGATAAAGATGCCTTTAAATTTCTTTTTCAAATAGATGAAGGGGGATATCCTGATGGTTTGATTAAAGGAAATTACCCTTTCAGCTTTGGAGGAGTATATATTTATGCAAATATAACACAGAATAGTTTTTCTAATCCTATAGCTGGTTTTTGGCAATATACATAACCCTCAACCTGCCAAGCAACACAATGCAAAAGAGCTAAAGCCTAATTGATAAAAGCAAGAAAAAATTAATGATTATGAAATTAAAAATCAAAAAAAATATCCAATTCTGTCTATTCAATTTTTCTGGAATCCTGATAATAACAATAATATTTTTAAGTTCTAGTTGTAATACACGTCTATTTCACTGTCCCATTCCTGTGGGGAGAAACTATTATTCATTAGAAGGAGATGGAGCTCGCCCTATAGATCCTTGCTTTTGGTTAGCATATCCTACTCCTTACCGATTGCAAAAAGGAGATAATATAGATACAACAGCTATATACATAAATAAGGATAGAGGTTATGACTATTATGGAAAACCTTATGTTGTATTTTTACGTTTTTTTGCTAATGGACGTTGTGCTTCTGGATACCTTTACAAAGATTCTTTACAATATAATGCCCCCTCAAAACAATGGACAGCTGGTTATTATAAGATGCATAACCCCAACAAGGTTGAATTAGAAGAATTTGTAGCTCATTCGCCAACATCAGCTCGTTATGACCAAAGAATGGGAGTGATAAGAGGTGATACAATCTATGTTTTTAGTAGATTTCGTAGAAAAAAGACCCCTATACCTCCTGCTAATTATAAAAAATGGACAAGAGACAAAGAAGATTTTGATTGTGCTATGTATATCAAACAAAAAGTAGATACCCTTACAGGCACTCCTGACTGGTAAAACAAATTAATAAATATAAAAATGGAAGATTTTGGAACATATTCAAAGGAAATAGAACTCAAAACCTCAGAAATACCCGGAAATAATTTACTTTTTTGGGGTAGTTGGTTTTGTGAAGCTTTATATCAAAAATGTAAAAATCATATTCAAGTTTTTTTGACTGATGAAGAGGTTTCATTGATAAATGAAATCATAAGTTATTTATGGAATCTCGTTGATGAAAAAGAACAAATCGATAGGAGTAAAATTAATTTGTTGTACGAAAAACTCAACAACATAGATGAAACAGATTTAGATGCAACAGATTATCAACAAGAAGAAATATATCAGCTAATAATTTATTTAGATGAAGTTTTAAAATACTGTCAATCGGGTGTAAGAGGTTTTGAAGATAGTATCTCTCAATCAATTATAAATGTAATTGATATAATGCTACAAGATGAAGATAAGGATATTTTATCAAAGGAAGGATTTCAAGATGCTTTGGTTCAAAATGAAATTAAAGCCCAATTTGAAATGATATCTTTGCTCAAAGAGAAAAAATTAACAAGTGAATTTAAACATTATTTACGCAAGTAAGGGGGGAAGTAATTGATAGATTACATTAATTGTTTATATTATGTCACAAGATATTTTTAACGATTTATTCTTTGTAAGAAGTAAATCAATGAGTTTTCAAGTTAGTGAAAATGAAACCATCTCAGGTAGTAGAATAGGAGGGAATGAACCTATTTTCTTTTCTGAGCAGCGTATTCGTGAATTAAATTTAACAAATCATCTCTATTTTATGACTATAAGTAATGATTTGATAAAAGAAATAGATACAGAATTTTCTGTTTTTATTCCTAAAAAAATAGAAGACACTTTGTATCCCAAACATAATATTTTATGTATTGCACACCCTTTTTCTAACAGAAAAGAAGGAATTTCATCTTTTTCTAATTCAAATATTGTAGGTAGAAAGCTTGTCATAGGAAATTTACAAGAAGATATTGAAGAAATTAAAGATGAAGAAGAGGAAGAATCTCTTTTTGAAAATGTTTATGGAAATAAAATAGGGGGTAATCCGTCGTTATTACAAGAAGAAGATTATTATTTTTCTAACTTAAAGACTAATAATTTTGATTTTATATTTCAATTTGATGAAAGTTCATATCAAAAAGGACAAGTGACAGGGAACAAACCATTTCTTAATGGTATTATTTATTTCTATGGAAAGATAAATAACCATAAAATAAGTAATATCATAGCAGGTTTTTGGCAAAAAGGGTAATATTCCAGATGTGTTGTTAAAAGAACGCTACACGAATTATCCCCAAGATCCTAAAATGATAAATAGAAAAAACTTTGCTCCAAGGGGGATATATTATGAATCTATCAGACAAACTTAAAGCTGTATTGCAATTATAATTAAAAACTTAGCCTATAACCATTATTTCTTTAGATTTTTGCGAAAAACAACAATTTATTTCTTTAGATAATTTTAATTTCGTACTTTTACCACCTGATATATAACATTTTTATTACAATATGCTATCACGTAAAATAACACATTTATTTGAGCAAAGGGGTTATTTGCCCCTAACTGAGGAAGAAAAGGAAAACTATACCAAAGTGCTAATAAGTTTAGGTATTCCTTTAAATAGTGCTTTTGCAGCATTCAATCTTTCTGCTATAGGTCCCACTTTTGTTGAGAGAGGGTATGAATTGTATAATGTATGTTGGTTCAAAATCTATTCTAAAGATTTAGATTATGCTATAGAAAATGCATCAAAGATATTCCTTTTGCCTGAAGAATATCTTCCTTTGGATAGTTTTGAAGCAGAAAGTGGCTTTTTCTATAATCGCAATACAGGAGAAGTACTACACCTTGAGTTAGGAGAAAAACTCTCTGATTTCCAGAATAATAAACTAAAACCTCAATGGAAAGATTTTAATACTTTCTTAGAATGGTTTTTCAATGTATAAGAAAATAGAATACTTCTTTTTACCATTATGAAAGAATTATTTTCAATAAAGTCTTTTCCTGCTGAAGGGTTACACAAACGAGATGTTGAGGTATCATTATAAAGATAAAATTGTTAAGATATGTTCTATAAAACAAAGATTTCATTGAATATGCAAGGGATGGTTGTTTTTGACCCTCTTGTTTTAGATAATTTTGTACGTTCAAAAGATATAAAAGATACGAACCTTTTAGACTGTTTTATTCAGAACCCTGAGATAGGCAACAAAGCTATAAATGAAGGAGTTATATTGCCTATTTATACCATTGAGATTTGGGATTATAAAGTAATTGTTAATTTGGGAGAAGAGAGTACAATAGCCCCTGAATGGAAACTTTTTAAAACCTCGCTATCATTCCCTTTTAGAGTAGAGAGCGAAAATGTTATAATAAGTGATATTTACGCTATAATTAGTTGGAAACCAGATTATTATTTAAACTTCCCTCCTAAAGAAAAACGAATAGGGGTAGATGATAATTTTACAATTCCCAAAGGAAATTATTCAGTTGATATTCTAGGTTTTAGAGATAGTTCGAATCCTGATATTGATAATAGAGAATGTGGATATGAATTCTTTTTCAAGAAAGTATTGAATTTACCATTGATAGAGAACTTAAATATTGATGATATTAATTTTAAAGTTGATGGTATATCGGAAGGCTCTTGGTAATCTCACGATAATAGAAAAAGTTATGGATAAAAAAGTTAAAGTCTCTTTACAGATTGAAATCCCTCGTTTGAGTGAGGATGTGGATATAGATTCTGTGCGAGAGGGATTAAAAGAGTATGTAAAATCTGTTATTTCAGGCATTAATGTTGCAGATTTAGAGGATTGGAGGCTTTTGATAAGGGTAACTTTACGCTCTACTAA
>CAUQUO010000002.1:0-120627 GCA_963521335.1 uncultured Capnocytophaga sp. | reverse complement strand
TAATGGGAGTAATGGGAGTAATGGGAGTAATGGGAGTAATGGGAGTAATGGGAGGTGCGAGCCGCACGGGCGGATTTTAGGGAAGAGATAAGAGGTAAGAGATAAGAGGGAAGAGATAAGAGATAAGAGGTAAGAGATAAGAGGGGATAAAAAACGGTTATACCCTACTCACATTGTGTAATTATTGTGAAAATAATACTGTTAAATTAGTGTTAATTTTGAGGTGGGTAGTAGTAAGTTAAAATAAAAGATGTATCTTTGCGCTTGAAATGAAAGGTGCAACTAATACACAACACCGCTCTAACTTATTTATATAGTATGAAAAAGTTTTTACTATTACAATGTTTTCTTTTATTGCTTGTTGCCAATACTATAGCTCAAGACTTCAATGAACGTTATAAAAATACGCTCAGAGGAGATATGATAATAGTGGGTAACACTGTTTTAGGTACGCATCCTAGAAATCCTTTTAATAATAGGGGTACTACTAATAACAGTCTTAATTTAGTATGGGTAGATGTTGATAATGACCCTACTACTTTCAACTCAAGTTCGGCTAATGTAAAAGACCCGAACCCAGGGAGTAGTTGTGCTCGTACCGTAAAGAAAGCTTATCTTTACTGGGGTGGTTGTACTTGGGGAAAGCCTAAAAATGTAAATACATCTAAGTATAACCAAGTAAAGTTTAAGGTAAATAATGGTGCTTATAATCCTATTGTAGGAGAGCGAGTTCTTGATAATAGAGATGCTTTTATTTATAGAGCAGATGTTACCGATAAAATGACTGGTGTAGCGGGTACTTATACGGTAGCTGATCTACAAGCCTCTACGGGCTGGGTTGAGGGTGGCTATTCAGGTGGGTGGACGCTTTTTATTGTATATGAAGATTTGACCAAGCCTGTACGTAATATCACCTTGTTTGATGGTTTTGCAGAAGTAGATGGTCTTAGAAGTACTAAAAATATTCTTGTTTCTGGGTTTAAAACCGTAGCAACAGGACCAGTGAAAGCTAAGATTGCTTTTGCAGCTTTGGAAGGTGAAGCACCTTATGATGGAGATCGACTTACCTTAGCTACTAATAAAACAGGCCCAGCAGGTGTTCTTCTTCAAACTAGTACTCGTCACTGGAATAACTTTTTCAACAGTACCATTACTGATGAAAACGGCGAGAACTTAGATCGTAACCCAGCATCACAAAACCTATTGGGATTTGATGCGGGGATTTTTGACGTACCTAATAACGGAAATAGCGTTTTAGGCAACGATACAACTTCGGCTACTTTGCGCGCTACTTCTGTAAGTGAATATTATAATCCTTTTTTGTTTGGGTTTAGTATAGAGGTGATTGCACCTAATATAGTAATGGAGAAACGCGTCTTCTCTGCCGACGGGAAAACAGACCTCACTGGGAATAGCAATATACAGCTGGGGGCTGCTTTGCGTTATAGAATTAAGTTTAAAAACGTAGGGAATGACAATGCTACTAGTTTGGTAATTAAAGACGTACTTCCTAAAAATCTACAAGACTTTGACGATACCCCTGCTAATCTCAAACTTCCTACAGGGGTTACACATACTTATAATAATGCCACACGCGAATTGACTTTCAATGTACCTAACAATTTGGTAAAACAAGGAAGTGCAGAGCAAGAAATTACTTTTGGGGTGAAGGTGGTAAGCAGTTGTAACGACTGGCGCGATGCGTGCTCTAATATTATAGAGAACCGTGCTTCGGCTACCTACAATGGTGAAGTGAATCCTTCCCCAACACCTTTTAAAGCGGGGAGCTTCAACACCTTGTTTAACGCTTGTAGCGGTGGGGTAGAAGGACCTTCTAACTTTATTGTAAACACCGACTTTTCTAAATGTGTGTATAAAAATGAGCTCACCCTTTGTGAGCCTACCGCTACCCTAACTGCAGGTAGTGGCTTTACGACTTATACATGGGAGAAAATAGAAGGAGCGAATAAAGGGCCTATCAGTGGTAATAGTCAATCAATCAGTGTAAGTCAATCGGGTACTTATAGGGTTACCAAGAAAAAAACGGGTTGTGCTACAATGATAGAAGAGTTTAAGGTGCTAGCGAACACCAATGATGCGAAACACCCTATAGCTGATAAAATAAGAAGCGGAGAACTCAACGGAGAGATTTTTATCTGCCCAGATGATGCTTCTATCTATCCGCAAGTGTATTTGTGTGGAGATAAAAGCACGCTACCATTGAGTATCAATACCCCTAATGCTAAGAGATTTGTATTACAAAAGTTGGGGGCTTGTGCTAATATGCCTACTCAGAAAGAATGTTTGCCAGCAAGGTGTACCTCTTGGAGCAATGTTACTACAACCAATGGTAGAAATTTCCAATATACTTTCTCAGAGGCAGGAGATTATCGTTTAGAAGTAACTTTTGATGGCGAGTGTGTTTCTACTTATTACTTCAAGATTACAAAGAACACATTAGTAACAGATTATACCTATAAAGATATCGTATGTAATAGCAAAGGTAGTATCACTGTAACCAAGCCAGCTCAAGGGCAAGGCTATGAGTACGCATTATTGAAAGACACTACAACCGTTACAGGATTTCAGTCTAATCCGCATTTTGATATAGCTACACAAGGCAGTTATCAGGTGCTTATCAGACAAGTAGTCCCTGCTACTAGTACAAAGACCATAGTGCCTTGTATTTTTCAGATTAGCAAATCGGGGGTATTTATCAAAGAGCGTCAGCCTAAGCTTACCGTTACGCCTATCGCAATAGACTGTGCTGGGGGTAAAGGAGGAATGACCATACAGCTCACCGATGAGCCCTATCAAAAATTCAACTATGTGGTGAAGAATACCTCTACTATTCCAATCACAGAAGTATACAACTCGGGGGCGACGACTACAACCCAGCTCACGATTCCTAAGGGTACATTCTTAGCAGGCACCTATATGGTAGAGCTTGCCAATAGCGATGGGTGTGTAGTGAACAGAACGGGTATCAAGCTTGATGACAGGCCACAGCTCACCCTACAGGCGACTGTGTTAAGCCCTATAATGTGTGGCACCGGCACTATACGAATAACAGCTTCGGGGGGAACAAAGGGCACTTCGTATGCCTTTAGAGAGAGTGGTAGTTTGCAAAACTATTATAACTACTCAGGTAATTATTACGATTTCCCAATTACTACTGCAGGTAGCTATACCTTTGTAGTAACCGATGCCAATGGTTGTACGGAACAAATATCTACAACTATTGGTCAGTCGCCAGTACCTACACTATCGATGAGCCATAAGGTGTATGACTGTGGGGCTAAAGCACGTATTACCTTTACAGTAAGTAGTACGACTACTTATAGTTATGAGTATAGTGTAGATGGAGGGCTCACCTATAAAACGGCAAGCACGATAGACAACTTGCTTACAGGGCGCACCTATACACCTACCGTACGTTATACCTATGGCACAGTGGCCTCTTGTACAATTGCGGGAGCGCCGATAGTATTGCCAGCTTCTAATGGAACCCTGATAGCTTCGGCAGGGGTGGCTAAATTGGTAAGCTGTGGTACTGGTGCTAATGCAGGAAAAGCTTTGGTACACTTCACCAACGTACAAGGAGGACAAGAGCCTTATCGCTATAGTTATGACGGAGGCAACACCTGGACTTCAACAAGAGAAAGCTGGCTTGCCCCTAATACCTACCACCTTGTAGTAGAAGACGACTACGGTTGTAGAAGAGATTTGCAAGTGGTGGTAAAAGACAAGCCTGCAACCCCTAACTTTACACCTTCGAGCATAACTTATGATTGCCAAGGAAGAGGAACTGTATCTATTACACCTAACCAGACAAGTTATGTATACAGTTATAGTATTGATGGAGGGGCAGCAACCACTACCAACCAGTTTAAGGACTTAGCGCCAGGGGTACATACCATTACGGTACGTTACGACGACCCTTCGTCTACAACCCCAGGATTGCTTCTCAAAGAAGACTTTGGAAAAGGAACTCCTTATACTACGCCACCTTCAGGAATGACTCCAGCTTATACTTTAATAGATCCTCGTTATCAACGATTGGATTGGAATAAATATTTTGTCGCGGGAAAACGCGATATCGTTACAAGTGTACAAACAGGATGGTGGCAAACTAGCTGTACTTGGCCTAATGACCACACTGCTCCTGGAGATATAACTTCTCGTTATTTAGCAGTAGACTTTGGTGAGCTAATAGATGAAGGCGCCATCTTCTATGAAAAAGATGTAAAAGATGTGATTCCGAATCAGCCTATAGAGTTTGAAATGTTTGGTTACAACTTAGTTCGCTCTTATACAGGAGGAGGTTGTAAATTGCCTGTGATGATAATGGAAGTTGTAGCCTTAGACAACGCAGGGAACGTAGTAAAACAAGGAGGTGTAGATAAAGTCTTAGGGCGTATCGAATCACAAGAAATTCCTAATAATGGAGGTAATGCTAATGCTTGGTTCCGTTTTGCTTCTGATGGAGCAGGAGTGAACACAGCTATTACTCCTATAGCTCGTGTGAACCCAGGGAATTACACCCGTCTTAAAATACGTATCCGCACCAAATGGAATACTACAGCTTGTAATGACTTTGCTTTTGATGATGTAATAGTATATCAAAAGCCAGAGACCTGTGGCTTTACCTATACTTATACAGTGCAGATAGCTAATAACAAAGCCTTTGGGGTAGACCCAAGTAGTGAGGTCGTTACACAGCCTAAGTGTCATAATGAAAAAGGAACCTATAGAATAGGCCTTAAAAATATAGTAAACAACACTTATTATGTAAGTAAAGACGGAGGAGCTTTTGTAGCAGAAACGGCTGATCCATTTGTATGGAACAATATTACTCCGGGAGCACACACTCTAAAAATACGTGGAGAGCAAAACAATGCCAATTGTGAGATTACACGTAACTTTACTATTACGGCTCCTACATTAATGCTCTTGGGAGTACCTGATAGTGTGGTAGTAGGTTGTACTAATATACCACAAACGGTTGCAACCGTAACAGGAGGTACGCCTCCTTATAAATATACGCTTCAATATACAGGTACTGGAGCTGAGTGGGAACTCTCCTCACCTAACTTTACCTTTACCCAAACAGGGGTGTATATCGTGAAGGTAAAAGATGCTAACAACTGTTTGGTAAGTGGGGCGAGCATAAACGCCACTCCTTCAAAAGGCATCACCCTTACAGGCACTGCTAATGCAGCCAACAACAATTATTGTACTACAGGCGGAACCCCTGCCAAAGTAGAGGTGCAAGTGAATGTAACGGGAGGAGGTAGCAATGCGCCTTATAGCTTCCAGCACAACGGCACAGTGGTGGCAAATAACGTAAATGCTACTACCTATATATATAACAATCTCGCAGTAGGCACACACACCTTTACTGTAATCGATAAATACGGTTGTAAAGCTACTTATGTAGCAGAAATCAAGAGACCGATGAGTGTAACCACACCAGATGCATCACTTCTCACTAAAGAGATTTCTTGTCATCCGGGAGCTGCAGGCAATGCGAAGATAAGTTTGCAGGTGAAAGATGGTTACACCCCTTACACTTATATAGTGAAGAACAATGCAGGAGGTATCGTACAGAATACTACTGCTATGACCGGCAACACAGCCACTTATGAGACTAGCACCCCAGACACTTACACCATAGAAGTGAAAGATGCGAAAGGTTGCACCGTGAGCAAGCAAGTAGTGGTAGCGGCTAAGAACAACCCTACAGTAGGCCTAACTGTAGCCAATGTAGGCTGTTATGGTGCTAACAACGGTAGTCTAAGTGTAGCACCTGCGGGAGGTAAAGCTCCATACACTATTTATATCAACAATGTAAATAAAGGCACACAACGCACATTTGCTAATCTTGCTGCCGGCACCTATACGGTGAAGGTAGTAGACGCTAACAGTTGCGAGGTGAGCACCTCTACTACTATTACGCAACCAAGTTCAGCCCTTAAAGCCTTTGCCGGAGTTTCGGAACTCATAGGTTGTGAGCCTACAGGAGCTAATAAAGATAATGCCAAGGTGCGCGTGACCAACGTGAGCGGTGGGGTAGCCCCTTACCAATACAAGTTTGGAGGCAACTATCAAAGCCATAGCGAAGGTTATTTGCCAGCGGGAACCCATACTGTATCGGTAAAAGATAATAATGGTTGTGAAATACACCTGAGAGTAACAGTGCCGACACGTATACCAGCACCTACAGGCAGTAGCTACACTATAACAGGCTATGATTGTAATGGCAACGCGACTGTACGCTTTACAGGCACACCTACTACTTATGATTATACTTATGAGATAGGAGGAAAGACTGCGACAGGCACTACTGCGACTGTAACAGGATTGGCACCAGGTACTTATACCGTAACGATAAAATACAAAGACGGTAACCCACCAGCTTCAGTGATCTTGATGCAAGAAGACTTTGGTTTTGGAGATCCAGAACCTTATCCAGGGGTAAATACAGGTTTGTTTACATACTACGATCCAAGAGTAACCCCAGTAGGAAATCCTACAGCGTATACAAGAGCCGCTTATAAAGATTATGCAGCTCCTAATAGGTTTGCGACAGCCCGTATGCCATTCTATCCTACTAATCCTAATGGAGACTGGCGAGAACCATTTCCAGGAACTACAACAGGGGGTAATAACGACCGCTACCTCTATGTAGATATGGCATTGAATACTTATGGAAAAGTATTCTTAGAAAAAGAAGTAGAGATAGTACCTGGAAATAAAATAGAGTTTAACTATCAAATACGAAGCTATAACGGACCTGTTTCTAACTGGGCAGGAGCTTTGGTACGCCCTAATATGCGTATCAGAATTGTAGAAGCGGCTAATCCTTCTAACGTATTAGGCTTTATAGATTCAGGATCTATACCGCACGATGGTGCTTGGCATTTGATATCCTCAAGAAATTTAGGTACTATCAACCCAGGTAATACCATTTCAAGAGTAAAAATACAGTTCTTGAACTCAGAACCAAGCTCTAATGGTAATGACTTTGCGATAGATGATATCAATGTATATCAAGTACCTAAATCTTGTGAGCAAGATATCACTAAACAAGTAGTAATACCAGGAGGTAGAACCTTTAGAGCTTCTACAGCTACACAAACCAATGTATCTTGTAATGGAGGTACAGGTAAGGTAACCCTCAAAATGGAGAACCTCAATGGCGGTAGCTATCTCATCTCGAGTGTAGGAGGTCAGCCTCGTTCAGGAGTAGGCTTTAGTACCCCTACTACAGCACCTACTATTGAAATCGACAACTTGCGAGCAGGCACCCATAGTATTGTGATCACCCACAGTGGCAACTGCGTGCTTACTCATACCGTTACCATCACCGAGCCTTCAGTAGTAAGCCTTACGGCTACTATCACCCAACAGGCGATGTGCTCTAACAATCATCAAGCACGTGTAACCCTTAGTGCAAGTGGAGGTGTAGGACCTTATACCTATGCTTATTACGTAGGAGGAACCCTCATAACAGGTTACCAAAGCAGTAATATATTCACCAATGTAGCGACAGGAACGGCAACCTTCAAGGTAAAAGATAAAAACGGTTGTGAGGCAACCTTAGCTTCAAACCTTACTATCCCGACCCCTGCTAAGCTCAGTGCAACCGTAACAGCTACAGATTGCTATACAGGAGCTAACAATGGAGAAGTAAGCCTTACTATCCCAACGGGTAATGGAGGCTATAAAGTAAAATTGAACAACAACCCAGAAGTAACCTTAGCTTCGGGCGTAAACACCCATAAATTCACTGGATTGACCCAAGGAAGCTATACTGTAACCGTAACAGATGCCTATGGATGTAGCACAGCGACCCATATAGACATCAATCCTACCCTCAATGTGAGAGTATTGGTTACTAACCAAAGTGGTTGTAGTGCAGGAAAAATAGAAGTGGTAGCTACAGGAGGAACAGGAGTGATAGAATACGCTTACGAAGGCGGCTCTACAGCCAAGACAGCTTATAGCTCAACCCAAAGAAGTTATACGATACCTTCATTTACAGGAGGTACTCAAACATGGAAAGTATATGTGCGTTCAGGACGTTGTGAGAAGATAGAAACCGTAACGATTAAACAAGCCAGTGCGGTGAGCTTCAGTACTGAAACAGTAACACCTACTTGTCAAGGTTCGGCTACAGGTAAGATTGTAGTGAAGAACATCACAGGAGATGCCAACTACACTGTGAAATACGGTAAAGCAGGCACTCCAGTGATCGCGACCTACACCGGTATCGCTTCACCTACTTATACTATCAGCAACTTGGCACCAGGAGCCTACTCAGTGACCGTAACCGATAAATACGGTTGTGCTGTGATGCAAAGTGTAACCTTGCAAGATATGCCAGCGCTCACTGCCACTGTAACAGTATCAGCGACCACAGGAAGCTGTATTACAGCAGGGCAAGCAGTATCGCTCACCCTCACGATGAGCAATGAAGCGTGGACAGCCTACCGAGCAGGAGGTAAGAGTATTTACTATAGTTTCAACGGAGGCACTTGGCACCCAATGACAGTAAATCCGCTCTTTATAGCGCCTATAGCAGGTGTTACAGAGCCCGGTAAGACTGTAAAAGTGTACTTCTCAACTCGTGCGACAGGAGGCACAACAACCATCTGTACTACCAGTGCGATGGATTACGTAGTGCCACGTCCGTTAGGAGGTATCAGTGTAACGACCGATATAGCGAAGTTTGAACACAACTGTACCACTGCAGGAACGCCATACTTTACGGCTACCGTAACTATAAACCCAGGGGTAGGTAATCCACCATTCCAATTTAATGTAAATGGAGGCTCATATACGGCTCCAAGTACAGCTCGTACTCACGTATTTACAAATCTTATCGTAGGGCGTACTTATACCTTTGGGGTAAAAGATGGCAACGGTTGTGAAACTGAATACACTGCTGATATCTATGCTAATGTAGCAACCCCAGCGATGCGCATAGACGGCAATGGCAAGCCAGCTTGTAGTAATACAGGAGCACAAGGAGAAGTAACTTTCAACATCAACAGAAGTAATACATACACAGGTTCCGCAGCAACTACTCTCAACTGGACGATCTATGAGAAGACACCAGGGGCAGGTCTTGGTACCGTAATTACGAGTGGTACTATAGGAATGCCAGGCCTAGGAGGTAGCACAGCACCGATAGTTCGTACTGTAGCCCCTAACAAGACCTACTATATGGTCATCAGCGAGGGCACTTGTACGTGGGGTAGTCGTGATGTAGAAGTGAAGAAACTCGACCCAATCACAGCTACAGTATCGCAAACCCATACGATCACTTGTGAAGCAAACGGCACCTTGGATGTGTTGAACACCAAAGGCGGTGGAGGTACTTATACATATAGGATACTTCCTGTTACCCCAGGACTTACTTTCACCACCCCAATAGCTACCGGAAGCAACCGCATCCAGATTATAAAAGACAATATAGCTACACCAGCCTTACCGATAGACCCAGTAGCGCCATACAACTTTACGGTATCAGTAACCGTAGAAGACCAATATGGTTGTGCTAAAGATTTAGGAGCTTATACTTTCACTGTATTGCCAGCACCTAAAATCAATAAAGTAACACTCAACGGCTGTGTGAATGGTTCTATCAGCTTGACTATTGAGCCACACGCTAAGCATCCTGCTACAGCCGGCACATCGGCTACAGGGGCAGCACTCAACAATTATGAGTACTCAATAGACGGAGGATTGGATTACCAAGCGAGTCCTACCTTTGGCAACCTCGTAGCGGGCGCTTACGACTTGCAAATACGCGATAAAGCTACAGGCTGTATAGCAACCCTTACTTATACAGTAACGGCTAACTTGCAAGCTAGTGCCGAACTTACCAAACCATTGGGTTGTGGAGCAGGAGGAACCGCTGAAATCACCTTGAAAGTAGATCAAGGCACCGGCAACTACAGCTATAATGTAGCTGTACCTACTGGCGCACCAGCTATTCCAGCAGGCACTATCACAACGGCACCTTATCGCCAAGTATTGAGTGGTCTTACAGTAGCCGGTACTTATACGGTAACCCTTACCGATACAGGAGCTGCGACAGGTTGCAACACCTTCACTAAGACTATCCAAGTGCAGGCAGCCGAGAGACCTCAAATAGAGACCTCAGTGAAGTCTATCACTTGCCACGGCGGTAATGATGGAGAGATATATGTAACAGAGAAGAATGGAACTATAGGAGCCTTTACCTATGTAGTACAAGCACCTATCGGGGTAACCATTCCATCATTTGACAATGTAGCCAAAGTACAGAAAGGCTTGAAAGCAGGGGTATACACCCTTACAGTAACAGCCAATAGCTGTCAGTCAGTCTATACTGTAACCTTGACAGATCCTACAGCAGTAACGCTTAGTGCGACCCAAGTAGTAACCCAACAGTTCTCTTGCGATGCTTCAGGAGCGAGTCAGCAGGCAACAATCAATGTACCAAACGGAGCTGTAACAGGAGGTAAAGCACCTTATACAATACAGTTTACTTATGGAACCACAACCAGCACAGGCAATACCTTTACGGTAGGAAATATAGCTGGAGGAGTAGTAACGATAACAGCGATAGATTCTAATGGATGTAGCACTCAAACGGCAGTAACGATCAATCCGTTTGAAGGTTTAGACCCAGGACAAGCAACCGTAACGGTAAATACAGCAGGTACTTGTATAGCACCTGAGTCTGTAACGGTAAGTATTACAGCTGCTACAGGTATGCCAGCAATCAACCCATCGAAGTTGCGTTACTATAAAGGCGCTACTCAGCCTACAGTAGCCCCAGGAGGTGGAGCACCTTGGCAATCATCGCCACAGTTTACCGTGGCAGTAGGAGAGACCCATACATTCTGGGTAGGGCATATAGATACAGGTTGTGTGGTGAAAGTAATTTACATATCGCCAGATCCTAACAACTTTAGTATCACCAAACCACAAATCAAGAATGTAACTTGTAAAGGTAATAACGATGGTACGGCAACCTTCACCTTGAGCAATACAGTAACCGCTCATAACTATAATGTGAATTTGGTAGCCTCAGGAGGGGTAACCCCACCAACAGTACCAGCGGTATCAGGAGCTAATCCTACCTTTAATATTGCAGGTTTGCGTCCTGCTACCTACACTATGACAGTGAGAAGTGCTAATACAGGCTGTGTACAAACTTATACTTTCAGTATAGAAGAAGCTACAGCAGCACTTACAGCCAGCGTAACAGTACGTTCTATCACTTGTGCAAGCGCGCCAGCACATAACGATGGAGAGATTGCCATAGAGAACGTATCAGGAGGCTGGGGAGGTTATCAGTATTACGTATCAACCGTAGCACCAACACCTACAAGCAGTGTATGGACAAGCACAAATGTGTTTACAGGATTGACGCCAGCTACATACCACGTAGCAGTACGCGACAACAACGGATGTGCGGTAACCTTAAGCAGTACAGCAACACTTGCGCCTCCTACAACGATTACAGGTACTTTGAGTGTAACTACCCAAAACTGTACACCTAACTCAGGAGTATTGAGTGTACTCAATGTATCAGGAGGAGAAGGAAGGAACTACAGTTACCAATTGATGAAAGATGGTGCTCTACAAGGAGGAGCTCAAACTAGTACACAATTTACAGGATTGGGTGCCGGTACTTATAGAGTAATCATAAGCGATACTTGGGGATGTACAGCCTCAGCAACTCAATCGGTAACACTATACGACCCTATAGAAACCAATAATATAGGAGCCGTAATCACTAAACAAGTAACTTGTGATGCTGTAAATCCAGGAGCGACGGTATCAGTAACGCTTCAAGGTGGATCAAACAGCTTGCGCTACACCCTTACTAATAATGCAGGAGGTACGCCACAAATAAATAATACAGGGGTATTTACCAATGTACCAGCAGGAGTTTACAAAGTATCTATAACCGACCTTATCACAGGTTGTGCTACAGTAACAAGTGCTAACGTAGACGTAACAGATGCCGCTACCGTAAGCTTTACTTACACCACTACAGCTGTAACCTGCCACGGAGATACTAATGGACGCTTGGTAATCACAGTGCCAGGTACACAAACCCAAACTGACTATATATTGAAAGTAGTAGGCACAGGATTGAACCGTAGCGAAACGGTAAATACAACGCCTAAAGATATAGCTTTTGATGGATTGGCAGCAGGTGTATACACCGTAACGCTTACTTCATCACGCAATTGTACTGCGACAGCAACAGTAGTTATTACAGAGCCAAGAGCTTTGGTGGTAAGCACTACTACAGTTACAACACACTTCAAGTGTAATGCTAACAATGATGCGCAGCAGGCTATAGTGCAAGTAATGGCACAAGGAGGTACAGGTACACTCACTTATAACTTTGAAGTGTTTGACGGTACAAGCTCTTCTACTTCAGGTTGGGGTAATACTACAGGAGTATACAGTGTAACTAGCAATGGTACACACACCCAAACGGTAGTAGTATATGTACGCGATGCCAATGGTTGTCAAACAGATACAAGAGCAAATCCTCTTGTAATACCACCATTGAAACGCATTACAGCAATCAATGCCGTTCGTACACAGCAATTGAGTTGTAACAGCAATGAACAAGTAACCTTCACAATCGTAGGAGGTTCTAACAGTGGCTATCGTGTAGAGGTAACCTCTTCAGTAGCTAGCCCAAGTGTTCAAAACCTTACACCAGGAGTCAATACTACCTCAGTAACATTTAGCACAGCAGGCTATTACGAAATAAAAGTAACTGACCTTGCTACAGATTGTTACGCTACAGTTTCTTATACAGTAGTAGATTTCAAGAAACTCGATGCTACAGCAGTTCAAACCAAACCAGTGAAATGTGTAGGAGGAAATGACGGCGAAATAACCCTTACTATAAAAGGTTATCAAGGCAACTTCACCTACCAAGTGTTTGATGCAACAACTCTTGCTACAGTAGGAGCTTCTGTATCAGTGCCAGCAAGTGGTGTAGAGCCTAGAGAAACACTCATTAGAGGCTTAGCCAAAGGTCAATATGTAATCAGAATAGTTGAAACAGATTCACCATTCTGTACATTTACCACCACTGCTGTAATGGTGTCAGCTCCAGCAACAGGTATCACAGCGACCCCTACAACAACAGATCGCATCAAGTGTGGTACAAACCAAGTAGGAGCCTTCAATGTGGCAGCCTCAGGAGGATGGGGTAACTATCAATACCGCTTGTTAGTAGGTACTACTCCTCATAGCGTATATGGTACTTTCACAAGCACCTCACTCTTTGAAGGATTGACCTCGGCTACTTATACAGTAGAAGTAAAAGATGAGCAAGGCTGTATAGAGACTATCACACATACAATGGCACCTCCAGCGCTTATCAACGCTACAGTGTCAGAAACTAATGTGAAATGTTTCGGTTACCAAACAGGTATTATCACAGTATCTAATACCACAGGAGGTAGCGGTAATTATGTGTATGAATTATGGGAAGTAGGGGGTAACATAGTACGTGGAGCTCAAACAAGTACTACTTTCACAGGTTTAGACGCTCGCTCATACAATGTGAAGGTTATAGATGGATGGGGTTGCGACCTTACAATTCCTGTAACTATCACAGAACCTGATGAACTCAAAGTAATGGCAACTATTGCGAGTCCGCTTACTTGTCAAAATCAGGCTACTATATCCTTAACAGTTACAGGTGGTACTCCAGGTTATACCTACTATCAAGTAACTAATGGAACATTGGTACCAATGACAGGAACAAGTATCCAAGTGCCAGCAGGAGAATATGAATTTGTAGTGAAAGATGCCAATGGCTGTGAGTCTAAAGTATCTAATAAGATAGTAATCTATCCAGTAGAAGCCTTACAATTGCACGTAGACGAAACAGAAGCTTATGTGAGATGTAATGGAGGATCTACAGCGAGAATAACCTTCTCGGCTACAGGTGGATTGGGTAACTACCAATACAAACTCTATAAAGGAGGCGTATTGCAAGGTACAGCTACCCTCACCCAAATATCAGGTACAGACTGGTCATTCAGTGGCTTGAATATAGGAAACTATCAAGTAGTAGTAACCAGCGTAGACTGTGTGGCAACAAGTACCAATATCAATATCTTAGAAGCTGATGCGATTGTTGTAGCTACAGCAAGTACTGATATCAGTTGCTATGGCGAAAAAGACGGTACTATATCAGTAACAGCTACAGGAGGTACAGGTAAGATGCTTTACTCTATCAGCCCAAGATTTGATAGAACTGTAGAAAGCGGATACTTTACCAACTTAGAAAGAGGTGAATATATCGTAAGGATACAAGATGCAAACGGCTGTCATACCGATGAGAAGTTCGTGATAAAAGAACCAGCCTTCTTGCGTGTAAGTATTGATAAGAAAACCAATGAAGTATGCTATGGAGCTGCCGATGGTACAGTATCAGTAACTATTACAGGAGGCACTCCTTCTTACACAACCTCAATAGATAATGGTACTACTTGGAATCCTAATAAAACACTTTATACAGGATTGGCATCAGGTACATATACGCTTATGGTAAAAGATGCTCGTAGTTGTACTACCGAAATATCTGTAACCATAGATGAAGGAGTAGATTTGCAAGCTACTGCTACCGTAGAATATAGTTGTGGCAATAATACCGTGAAGAACGATATTAGAGTGAGCGTAAAAGCACAACATGCAGCCACTACTTTCTATGCCTTAGATGGTGGTACCTCACAAGCAAATCCATTGTTTGCCAATGTTACAGCAGGTGTACATACCGTTACTGTAAAACATGCAGGAGGCTGTACGCAAACTCTCACAGTAAATGTAGAAGCTTACAATAGCTTAACCGCTACAACCGCTACTAAAACTGATATGAGTTGCTATGCTACTAATGATGGAACAATAACCTTTGCTGTAACAGGTGCTACAAGTAGCTATACTTATAGCATCGCTCCTGAAGCAGGAACTTTCGACGGAGTAAGCAAGTATACAGGTCTTCCTGCAGGTACTTATACCGTGAAAGTAAAAGATAATGTAATAGGTTGTGAACTCAGTCAAAACTTTACAATTGTAGAGCCCGACTTGTTATTAGCTACAGCCAATACCGTATCAGAAACTTGCTATCAAGCTAATGATGGTAAGATAATTTTCAGCATCAAAGGTGGTAAAGCTCCTTATAGTTATACCCTCAGAGATGAAGCAGGAAATACAGTAAGTCAAGCTAATAATGTAGCAACAGGTGCTATCCAAACGGTAACTAATGTAGTAGGTAAATATATATTAGAGTATGCCGATGGAAGCTGTTCTCAAACTCTTGTGATAACAGTTCCTTCAGCACCAAACTTGAGAGTTGTAGGTATTAAAGAAATGTTTAACTGTTCAACAGTTTCTACTACCTATACAACAAGTTATCTACAAGTAGAGTTTGAAAATGCCGATGGTAAACTTACAGCAAGTAATACATCCTACTCGTTAGATGGTAATACTACTTATAAGAAACGTTTCCGTTGGTTCGATGGTAACTATGGTTATACCGATGATATGCCTATAGGTGTTCACAGTATTACAATACATTATGTAGATGTAACCGAATGTACATATACTTATGGTAATACATTTAGTATCACACGCTACCCAGGATTAGAAATCAAAGATAAATCTGATCCTCGAGAAATCAACAAGATAAAAGTAATAGCTACAGGAGGTAACTCTGCTACTTATACTTATTATTTCAATGGTTTCAGCGATGGTACTAACGAATATATGGTACGTCCTACTGACCCAATATCAAGAGTTGTAGGCAATCGCGTATTCAGAACTGTAGTCGTAGAAGTTACAGATGCTAATGGATGTTCTTCTACACTTACCTTAGAGAAAGAGTCTATCAAATCTGTACCACCTAACTTCTTCACACCAAATGGTGATGGACAAAATGATGGTTGGGATCCAGATCCTTATCGTAGCTATCCAGATCTTTCTGTAGATATCTATGATAGATATGGTAGATATATTACATCATTGCGATCAGGACAAAAATGGGATGGACGTTATAACGGAAAAGAAATGCCTTCAGGAGACTACTGGTATATCCTCCGTACAAACGAAGAAGGCGATGATGCTCAAGAATATATGGGTCACTTTACCCTATATAGATATGAACCATAAAATGGTAACTATATAAAAAATCCCCTGAAAAGTAAATGCTTTTCAGGGGATTTTTTATAATAATAACTTACTTTTGTTATTTTACTGAGCCGTATCTATAGAACGCATACGGTCATCCAAATCATTATTGTAGATGTTGTTGATGCGAGCAATAATACTGTTGAAGGTTTGTCCTAAAAGATAAATGTTATATTTAAGCTCTTCTTCCTTGAAATCTGGATTGTTCTTTACATTATCAGCTAAAGCTCTTATTTGTGTCTCAAAAAGCCTAAAACGAGCCTTTACAGTAGGAACATCGATGCGTTTAGGAAAACTGTCGTTGTTTAAGAGCTCTTTTAATGACTCTTCTATCTGTATAAGCCAAAAGAATACTGAATAATATGAGCTTTCTACTTCTGCTTTTTGGCTTGCTATCTTCTCAGAATATTGCCCTATTTTTTCAAAGTACTTGGCAGGAAGCTCCAAAACAGAACGGTATAATATTACATTATCATTTTCCTTCGCTTCCTCATTTAGTGCCAATCTAATAGAGTAACTGGTCGTTTTTTTAGGAGAAAAAACTATTTTGTACTCTTGCCATTCATCTCCCAATGCCTTTTGAATGACCCCATTAGAAGGGGGGGAGAGTGTGTCTAATGATAATACTGTCTTCAATTCTTCTTGCTCTCCTTCATTGAAATAAAGCAATATTTTGTCATAGTTTACCTTTTTCATTACTATTGAAAAAGTATATGGAATATGCGCTACCAAAAACTGTTGCCATTCCAAATATGCCATTTGATGTTCTTTCTTCTTCTCCAGTCGGAATATAGTGTCCTTAGCTCCATTAGGTGGTGTCCTCCAATCTTGCTCTACAAGGCCGTTCACAATCGTTGTTTTAGAGTTTAAAGGATATAACCTGCTATATATCAAAAGACTATCAGGATTTGAAACCATCAAGTCTCCACTGTTTTTTATCTTAGCAGGAGCCATAGAAACTATTACCTGCATCAAAGATTGAAATTGTTTCCACTGCCTGATGTCTTCTTGAGCCTTGGGGCTTATATCTGTTAGCCTAAATTCTTCAAAGTCTATAGACTTTATTTTGTGTTCTTTGTGGGTGCCATCACTTGTCGATGTGCCACCATTGCAAGATGACAAAGCCAACATAAGCGCCCCCACTGCAATAAAGGTACGTTTCATATCTTATTATTTGTATTAAAACACCAAAGCCAGACTTATGAATCATAAATCTGGCTATTAGTGATAAATCTAAAACCTAAATGACTATTTAGCTAATTTATTAATATGTTTAGCTAAACTGCTCTTTAAATTCGCCGCTTTATTAGCGTGAATGATATTTTTCTTAGCAAGCTTATCAATCATTGATACTACCTTAGGAAAAAGAGCTTTAGCCTCTTCTGTATTCTCTAAGGCACGCAACTTTCTCACTGCATTACGAGCAGTTTTGTGCTGATAACGATTGCGTAATCTAGCCACTTCGTTTCTTCTAATTCTTTTTAATGCTGATTTATGGTTTGCCATTTTATTATTTTATTTTATCTCTGTATCTATCCTATATTAGATACATTTCTAATAGTAGTCCGTAGGGGAATCGAACCCCTGTTACAAGGATGAAAACCTTGCGTCCTAACCCCTAGACGAACGGACCTTAATACTTGTTTAACCTTTAAAATTATTCTTATGAGCTGTAGTCCGTAGGGGAATCGAACCCCTGTTACAAGGATGAAAACCTTGCGTCCTAACCCCTAGACGAACGGACCTTTTGTTTGATAAATAACATTTATCTCTCAATGCGGTGGCAAAAGTACTGCTTTTTTTTATATCTGCAATATTTTTACCAACTTTTTTTATAAAAAAAATAACTATTTTTTATAACTATTTTATAATCAATATATTAATTCCTTTCCAAAATACTCCCTATTCTGCCCTAAATCTCTTCTTTCAAAAATTTTAAGGTGTCAACCCCATCTGCATAATCCCATAATGTAGGGTGTTGTGTTTGCCCAAATGCAATTTCCTCCTTTATAAAACCTCTTGAAACTACACATTGTATTTCATCCGCCTTTGCTTTAAGTTCTTCTCTCATCGCTTCTTTATCTGTGTAATATTCATAAAATAGAGTAGCTATTGGAGAACCATAACCTTTGTCCTCTTTTAGTAATAAAAAACCATTTTCTATGAGTCGAAACAAACTCATTAAGTAAACAGCTTTGTTGTAATCGTAGTTGTTGGCGTATTTTTGCTCTTGAATGATGTCTTTATAAGGGTAAATAGCTTGAAATAGCAAGTTAAAATCATACCCTTTAGGTACAAATAACTTAGAAACATTCCTGCATCCCAATCCATAGTATTGAAAAATATCTTTCCCTAAACAATAAAGCTCTTCAGGAGTTTCTTCTCCACTGAGTACAGCTACCGAATGCCGGTTTTTTCTAATGATATGTGGTTTATTACCAAAATAATATTCAAAATAACGGGCTGTGTTATTGCTCCCTGTAGCTATTACAGCATCAAAATTACTAATTTTCTCATCACTAAAAAGAGTGGATTCAGCCCACTCTGGAGCAAAATTACTTATTTGCTCAACCAAATAAGGAAGAAGAACTCTATCATTACTCGATAGTTTCACTATAGCTCGATGCCCCGATACCCATACACATAATAAGTCGTGAAACCCTACTAAAGGAATGTTCCCTGCCATTATGATAAGCACTGTTTTAGAAGCGCTACGACCTTCTGTTCCATAAGCTCTCAGCCATTGTTTTACCTTATTCTCACTCAAGGCTTCACGCCATGAAGCAAAAGCAAATTCTAAATTGCTAGAAGTAAACCAACTGTTTTGCTGTTCCGCTTTTTCAAATACTTCCCTAAACTGCTCTGTCTTAGAAAATAAATCGCCTAACTGTATAAGATTTTTTATCGTCTTTTCTCTCATTATCAATCTTATCTAAAATGCTTTTTCCCTTCTATGCCTCTTCTCGACCTATTACCTAAAACGACGGCACTATACCGATACGCACTCCAAACTTAGGATTGCGCACACCATTTACATCGTTGAAATCATTGCGCCATACAAAATCTACCCTGATGAAACGGAAATTCCCTAATCCTATATTTTCAATTCCAAAACCGTACTCCCAATAGAGCTTTTCAGGTGAATTGAATATAATATTTGTGACATTTGCACTTTTGTTCTTCTCAGAAAGTGTTCCATAGGCAAATCTTCCAAATATCAAACTCTTGAATCGTGTCTTTTGTAAGAAAGGAATACGGTTGAACAAGAAACCATCAAAATGATGTTCAAAATAACCATTGATATAGGTATCTGTGATGAAATCGTAGTAATCCAAAAGTGCAAAAGTAGTAGGCGCTGATGAATATGATTGGTTCGCAGGTGTAGGCGCCAAAGCTATAAGAGGTGCTGTGCCAAATACTTTCCCTGCCTCTACTGTAGCGTGCAAAATTCCATACCCAAACATAGGAATAGGCTTGCTTGCCATAAACTGCACCTTGTCATAGTCAAACTTGCTATCAATAACTCCTTCTACCCCTTTAGAGTATTTCAAAAGATATGAAGAAAATAGTTTTTTGCCATAACGCTGTTCTACACCATATCCAAATACTTTTCTATGTGGGGTAAACGATAATTGTACTCCCGTATAGAAGTTGTCATATTGGTGAATAATATCCCCTGTCTTAGGATTTTGGTAGGCAATCAAAAAGTTCTCTTCACTGGCAGAGGCCAATTTCTGGTAAGTCCCAAAAATAGAAAATTGTAAATTAGGAATAATATCGTAATTGATAACTCCTTGTATCTTCTTGTTGCGCGTGAGATAATAATTCTCTCCTCTGGCTATGATAAAGTTGGTCGTCTTTTCAAAATTAAGCTCTGTGTCATCATGCATCACAAAAGTACCCAATTGCAAATTGTCATTCTGATAACCTGCACCTACCGTAATACGAGGACTATGAGAAATTAGATATTTCCCACTAATACCATACTTGAATTCTTTGTCTCTCACCCCATAAGCTCCGTATACATAGGTGCGGAAGCGGTCATCGGTAGAGAAAAACGACCTAAAACCAGCCCTTATACGCAATCCTTCCACATTATTGCTTGAGAAAGTTTGCCAAAAACGACCAAACTGCATATAATTACCAATAGGAATGTACCCCGAAGTAACCACATCTGTTACATCTCCTATCATCTTGATGCGTTTGTTGCTCCCCACCTCCTTGATGAGAATTTTAGTCTTCGTCAAATCAGCACCTCCCAGCGTGTTCTTGTCCCAATAGCTATCATCTTTTACAAACTGGTCTTTAGATATTTTTACCACTTGCTGATCATAAAAGGTGGCAACCCTCGGCTCGTTGAGTACGATATCACTATAATTAATAATGTTCCTTACATAAAGCCCTTTCTCTTCATCTTTCTTCGTCAAAAGAGTGAAATCTCCCTCCTGAACCTCTCGATCCGGTAAATAAATACTATCATTAGCTATAGTGTAATACTTTTCAAAAGATAAACCTCTCACTAAGTTGATATTCGTTTTTGAGGTAGTACGCATTTGTATAGAACTTACAATGAAAGTCTTGCTATCTACCTCAAAACGCCCCTGTAAAGCCAAATCTTGATCGTCCTTAGGAAAAAAACTTACCCTGTAAAACTGCCTGTCATCTTTTGTTATTGTGTCACTCAATACGTACAAATAAACACCATAACCAAATTCTGCAAGCGGACTCACAAAGGGCTTGTTCAATATCATATAAGTATTTTCATAGATGTCAAACTCATCAAACGACTGACTCACTCGCTCCAATCCAAAGCCTTGTTGAACAATCCCTTGCGCCCGTTCAGCTTCTATATCTATACGCTTCTTCCCTATTTTATTGTCCGCATAAACTGTCTCTATTTTCTCTGTCAAATACATCGGCAACGAGAAAGTCTCCTTGTATTTCTTTTCCGAAAGTATTTTCCTTATGGTGTCATACTCCTTTCCTAATGCTTTTTTTAAAAAAATAGTGTCAAGGTTGTTTACCCCAAGTTCTGTAGAAGTGTGTTTTTTATATTGATAAGCCGTCGCATTCTGCAAACCGCGTTTTTTCTTGTTCTGCCAAATCCCCTGTAATACAGCATAAGCAGGGTTGTCTTTCTTTTTCAACGCCTTAGTAGGCTTAGCAACTACCGTTACTTCACCCAGCTCTTCGCCCTCTGGCAAAACTATTACAAGTCCCTTGATATTATCTTTCTCCAAATGTACCTTCTTCGTAGCATACCCTATTAGCGACACCTCTATCTCCCGTTGTTTTTTCTCCGAATAAAGTGAAAATCTACCTTCTTCATCAGTATATCCCCCAATGGTGGTCTTAGGAAACAACACATTGGCATAAGCCACAGGTTGCCCATTTTCATCAATTACTTTACCCGATACTTGTGTTTGCCCCCATAAAGAAGAAACTTGAAAAACAACTGCTGTTATGAAGAGTAGTAATAAGTGTTTTTTCATCATTTTAAATTGTCTTTTAAAATGCAAAGATAAATATAATTAATAAAATAACAAACTTTTTATCAATATACAAAACCCGCACCCATCCTATATCTACCTAATAACTTGTGCAAACTGCACCTTTGCAAAAGAGTTTTTGAACTCTAATAAATTTTTTGTACTTTTGTCTTGTAGAAACTTATGGAGAAAGACTGCCATTTATGCTTTACCATCGGCCTTCATCACCTCCTTGTTTTCAATGGCAACACTCCTATCAATCCTTGTCAATTTGATAAAATATGTATATTATAAAAACAACTGATTTCTTTACAAACAAAGGTATAAATAAAGCCTTATTTGATAAAACTCTTATCCAAACTATAGCTGATGTGTGGTCTGAAAAACAAAACCTTTTAGCTATCTACAATATTCATTACAAAATAGAGTTTAGCTTTGCTAAAGATGATACACTTCATTATATAATGATTGAAGAAATAACTTCTCAAGAGCAAAAACTGCCTACTCAGTGTGAATTTATTGATGATATGGCTATTTTTCAAAAGAATTTAAACGATATTAAAACTCTTTTTAAAGTAACCACTATTGATAACAATATTACTTTAGGTAAAGCGCTTATTCATTTTGAAGATGAAAAAGTAGATAGCTTGTACTATTTTCCTTGTAACTGAAACGGAAGACTTTCAGCCATTGCATAATTTGGATTACTTATGTCAATTGTAGCAACAAATCTCCTAAACCCTTCTTCTCCCTCTGGGGTATGTTTGAACACACCACAGTTTTCTAATACCTCACAGAAAGTATCGCCTATACTCTTGTTGATAAACTCGTCTAAATTATCAATTGAGAGTGGAGTAGGGGAGGTATTCACGTAACGTTCTAACCACTGAGTGTGTTTTTGCAAAGCGGGGTCAGCGTTCATTTTGGTATATACAGTGCTGAAACTGTTACCTGTTGTAATAGCTTCACTGAGCAGGGTTTTGATACTTGCCATTTCAGTCTTTAACCTACCAGGCAAAATCGCTAAGCCCATCACCTCAATAATCCCAATGTTCTCTTTTTTGATATTGTGCAGATGTTCGTAAGGGTGAAAGATACCCATAGGGTGCTCAGTATCTGTACGGTTGTTGCGCAAAGCCAAATCGAGTTCATATTTGCCGTTTTTAAAACGTGCCACTGGGTTTACTGTATTATGGCGTACTCCCTCAGTATGCGAGTAGATGCCTAATGATGCATCGCTGTAGTTTATCCAAGATTGCAAGATTACATCGGCTAAGGCGATGAGGCGGTCTTTCTCACCACGCAATCGCAATACGCTCATAGGCCAATTTACGATGCCTGCTTCCACATCTTCAAAACCTTTGAAGCTCACGCGTTCTTTTATGATAGCTTTTTCCATAGGGAAAACGTGTCGTCCGCCTTGAAAATGGTCGTGTGAGAGGATAGAGCCTCCCACAATAGGTAAATCGGCATTAGAACTGAGGAAGTAATGAGGGAATTGCTCTACAAAGCCCAATACGTGCTCAAAGCAAGCCTTGTCAATCTTCATCGGGCGATGCTCACTCGAAAAGACGATACAATGCTCGTTGTAATAGATATAAGGGGAGTATTGGAAAAACCATTCCTCATTGGCTAAATCCAGCTTAATCGTGCGCAAGTTTTGGCGTCCAGCGTGATTTACGCGCCCCATATAGCCTTCGTTTTCTTTACAAAGCAAACATTTTGGGTAGTTAGTGGCTACCACATCTTTTTTGGCAGCAATATCACGAGGGTCTTTCTCTGGCTTAGAAAGGTTGATAGTAATTTCTAAATTGCCATAAGGGCTATTGTGTTCCCACAAGATGTTCTTAGAAATCCTATCGGTGCGTATGTAGTTGCTTTGCTTGTTCAGCTCATAAAACTGTTGGGTTGCCTGCTCTTTGCTCCTTTGGTAAGTATGCCAAAAGTCTTTGCGAATTACCGATGTACGAGGTAATACCTGCCCCATAATCTTAGAGTTCAGTAGGTCGCGGAAAGTAAGCGTATCGGTAGTGAGGGTGCCGTTCTCAGCTGCCCACTGTACTAAACGGTCGAGTACTTCCGTAGGATAAGTTATCTGGGCTACCTCTTTAGCGATTTGAGCTTGCTCTTCTTTTGTAAACTCGGTATAACTATCGCAACCAATACTTTCCAAAACGGCATTGGTAACAAGAATACGGTCGTCTTCCTTCACCAAGTTATGAAGTACCGCATAACTGATGAGCTTTTCTACTTCAATATAAACTTTCACAATTAATAATTATCAATTAATAATTAACAAGACTATTCGTTATTTAATAAGAAACTTATAAACGGTTTCTTGCTTGTACACTTGCCCTTTTTCTAAGGGTTTTACCCCAAACTTCGGCTGATTGATGCCATCGGGGAAATCTTGCATCTCAATAGCTACACCTACAAATCGTGGGTTTTTTGATGGTTTTTCCTTGCGAGTACATACCTTATCGAATACAGGAACATCGTCCAAAAAGTTACCTGTGTAAATCACAGCCACACGTTGGGTAGTATAGGCTTCCATAGTAATACCACTCTCAGGAGAGTGCAATACCAACTGAGGAACACCATTGAATCCGCTGTGGTTGAGCACAAAGGGGTGGTCGTAGGCACGTGTGATTTCGAATTGAGGGTGCCCTTCGGCAATACCCTCAGCGATAACTTTACCTTTGCGGAGGTCGAAAGTAGTATCTTTTACAGCTATGTAATCACCCGTAGGAATAAGCCCTTCTGCCAATTCACAAATATTATCAGAAGCGATTTGTAGTACTTGGGTATCGCCATTCATTTCCATATCACCTGAAAGATTGAAATAACTGTGGTTGGTGATATTGAGGTAGGTTTTAGCATCGGCAACAGCTTCGTAAACAATGTGCAGACTGTTGTCATCAGTGATGGTGTAAATCACTTTGAAATCTACTTTTGCAGGGTAGCCTTCTTCTCCATCAGGACTTGTGTAGTACATTTCCAAGCCATTAGTGAGCTCTTTTACTTCAAAGATTTTACTGCTAAAACCTTCTTTACCACCGTGCAATGAGTTTTCTCCATTATTTTTAAATAAGTGATAGGTTTTCCCGTCGATAGTGAAAGTAGCGTTGTGAATACGCCCTGAAGTGCGCCCTATGGTAGCTCCATTATAGGCACCATTACCTATGTAATCTTCTAAATGAGCATAACCTAACACTACGTTTTTCAGTACGTTGTGCTTATCTTTTACAGCTATTTCGGTAATAGTACCGCCTAAGTTCAAAACAGACACGCGAAAGCCATTCGCATTCTGTAAGGTATATTGATAGACAGCCTGTCCGTTGTGAGTACCGAACAGGCTTTTGTTGATGGTTATCATACTTTGTCTTGTTTATAGTTTTTTAGCGCCGTCACTTACAGAAGCGATATAGAAATCGGCAGCATAACCTATTTTGTTTTTGTAAGCTTCGCCTACGTTTTTAATGAAGTCGTCTACTTTGTCTTTTTTCACGATGCTTACAGTACAACCGCCAAAGCCAGCTCCCGTCATACGTGAACCTACTACTCCAGGTTGTTCCCAAGCAAGAGCAGCCAAAGTGTCGAGTTCTACGCCTGTTACCTCATAATCGTCGCGCAAAGAAATGTGCGATTGGTTCATTAACTTACCAAACTCAGCTAAATTACCTGCTGAAAGCTCTTTTTGTGCTTTAAGAGTGCGTTGGTTTTCATATACTGCGTGTTTAGCTCTTTTTTGGCGAACGGGACTCTTGATGAGGTCTTTGTTGGCTTCAAATTGTTCAATAGAGAGTTCTCCTAAGGCTTTAATAGGCAATTTAGTTTGCAATTCAGCCAAAGCTTCATCACATTCAGCACGACGTTCGTTGTATTTAGAATCGGCGAGACCACGGCGTTTGTTAGTATTGGCAATTACGATTACCTCATCTTTCAGTACTACAGGTACATAGTCGTATTTAAGGGTGTTGCAATCGAGAAGTATAGCGTGGTCTTTCTTACCCATAGCTACCGCAAATTGGTCCATAATACCAGAGTTTACCCCAATGAATAGGTTTTCAGTTTTCTTGCCTAATTGCGCCATTTCCACAGGGTCGATAGATAGATGGAAAAGGTCTTTTAGCACAATAGCGGTAAGCATCTCAATAGAGGCAGATGAAGAAAGCCCTGCACCATTAGGTATATTTCCTGAGAAGAGAATATCAAAGCCTGAGTCGATTTTTTGTCCTGCTTCGAGGAACATTTTTATCACACCTTTTGGGTAGTTAGCCCAATCGTGTTTTTTGTCGTTAGTAAGTTCGTCGAGGGTAAACTCCATTACGCCAAGGTCAGCAAAGTTTTCAGAATACATGCGGAATTTGCGGTCATCGCGTTTTTTTACAAGACCGTAAGTGCCTTTGTCAATAGCGCAAGGGAATACATTACCTCCGTTATAGTCAGTATGTTCACCGATGAGGTTCACACGTCCTGGTGCAAAGAATTGTTTTTCGGCCGGAACACCGAATACTTCTTGAAACTTTTGTTCTAACTGTTTCATATTATCTTTAGTTTTTAGTTATTATTATTTATGACTTAGTATGATGATGGTTTTACCTTTGTCTAAGTCTCAAACTTAGGCAAAGGTTATATTGCTTATTTAAAGTACTTTTTAGCAATCGCTCTGAGTTCTTCTTCCTTGTCTTCCAAACGCTGTAGTAGCACAAACTGGTTGCGTGCCCTGATGTAATTCTCCTCAGGATATGAGGTCTTAAAATATACATCATTGTTAAAATAATCAGCGAGAAAACGAATACCTATAATGAATATCATATATTTAGCTCCATCTACCATATGGGCTTTCTCCGAGTCGCTCATCACAGGGTTCATTACTGAAAAACCTTTACAAAGCGCTTCAAAGAACTCAGTATTGAATACAATTTTGCTATCGTCAGCTTCGTTTTCTTCAGTAGGGCTTACTGAAGTGCGTACCATATCACCAAAATCGTATAGTATAATGCCTTGCATCACTGTATCAAGGTCGATTACCCTAAAATCATCAGGATTTTCTTTGTTGATGAGTACGTTATTGATTTTGGTATCGTTGTGGGTTACGCGTATAGGAATGCGTTTTTCGTCTACTTCTTTTTGAATAAGGTCGAAGATAACTTTGTGTTCTTGTGCAAAATTATAGAGATGTTTAGCTTTGTCTTTTCGATCAGAAGTTGCTTGTTTATAGGCATCTTCTAATTGTTGGAAGCGTAAATGCCCGTTGTGGAAGTTAGGAATGGTAGCTTGTAAGCGAGAAGTATCAATGGTAGCAAATGTTTTCATAAAGGTTGCAAAGGCATTGGCGGCCTTTTCTGCTTGCCAAGGAGCTTCTATAAACTCATAAGAAGTATAACCTTCAGCAAAAGGGAAGATACGCCATACTACATTATCAGCAGTTACAGAGTGCCCTCCTTGTTGGGTAGGCATCATCCGAAGAATAATGCGATTGTTAGGCTGAGTTTCCCAAAGTAGTTCAATATTGGCAATAATAGCAAGTGGCGTTTTGAATACATTGCTGTTAATCCCTTGTAGGATATAGTTGGTAGCACTCGTCTTTACTAGGTAAGTGCGGTTGATATGCCCATTGCCATAAGGCTCAATAGAAAGAATGTTTCCTTCTAAAATAAATTGATTGGCTATTTCTTTCATTTTTATTTAGGTAAGAGGTAAGAGATAAGAAGTAAAAAAACTTATTATCTCTTACGGGTTAAACATTTTATTATTGAACTTTGCCAAATTTTAAAACTTTGGCAAAGTTGAAAAGCTGTTATCTTTTTAGTTTTCACTTGAATTAGAACCTATCAGGATAATCTCCTTTGTCTACGAGCTTTTGCACCTCATTTTGCACAATGATAAGATCTTCGTGATAGGTCATCCCAAACCAGTTATCGTGGTTTGGCAATACTTCCAATTTATATCCGTAATCTTTGATAGCGTGTTGTACTACCATAGGAATATAAAATTCCGCCTTAGGGTCATCTTTATGTTCAGCTACAAATTCTTTGAAATAACGGTCAGCTATATCCAATACTTCGTGAGTAAATCCCCAAAAGTTCATAGATACATAAGTGCTGAGAGGGTACTCCGTATTAGTAGCTTCATCAATAGCTGTCGTGTCACTGTTTTTACGCAATTTAGTTGCCTCGTTGATAGAGAGCAAATGGTGGTTTGAATCTACTTCGCAAATACCACGCGATACAGTACCGTTTTCACTTAAAGTATTTTTGAGTAAATATCCCCCCGAAAAGAAAGTTTTCTCTTTTTCAGCATTGAGTGCCTCATACATAAGCCGGTAGCCTTCTTTACCATAATAGTCATCTGCATTGATGATAAGAAAAGGCCCCTTCACTACATTTTTAATACAGAGCATCGCATGCCCCGTACCCCAAGGCTTTTTGCGTTGTATACCTTGCGGATTAAAATCATCTTGATATACATAAGTAATAGGAACTCCTTCAAATCGGTGTTCAAGGTGTTGGCGCGCCAAATCATCTATCTCGTGCCGAATAATCAACACAATATTGTCAAAACCAGCTTCAAGAGCATCATAGATAGCATAGTCAAATAAAGCATTGCCATTATGTATGTTTTCTAATTGTTTATCTGAACCAAAGCGACTTCCTAATCCAGCTGCCAAAATTACTAATGTTGTCATATAAAAATTGATATTATTACCGGCAAAGATAAAAAATAATTAACAATTAGCAATTAATAATTAACATTTTTTGTAGTAAAAAATATTATATAGTTGATTTTCAGTTTCTTTTTTTTTGCTTTCTTTTGCCGTTTTTCTCCTTTCTACTTTAGGATGTTTATTTAACCAGGTGTCATTAAAGACTTCTACACTGCTGAATTTCTCCTACAACTTCCCTACATTTACCTTATACCTACAGTATACCTACCCCCCCCAACAAACCTAAAAGTAAAAAATACTACAAAACAGAATATTCATAGAAAAATATACTGCAAATTATCCTTTTTTACTACTATCTTTAATAGAAAAGGTATTACTCATTTTGTATTTTTGAGTAATACCTTTTTATTTTACCTAACGAAATAAAATTATTATTTGAATTCTCGTTCGTGGCGTTTACGTTCATTTTCATCTAAATAGATTTTTCGCAAACGCATATTTTTAGGAGTAACTTCTACATACTCGTCTTTTTGGATATATTCCAAAGCTTCTTCTAATGAAAACTTAATAGGGGGTGCTAACTTCACTTTTTCATCAGAGCCAGCAGCACGTACGTTTGTAAGTTTTTTAGTCTTCGTAACATTCACAACGATATCTCCACTACGAGAGTTTTCTCCAATTACTTGTCCTGTATAGATATCTTCACCTGGGAAGATGAAGAATTTACCACGGTCTTGCAATTTATCAAGAGAGTAGGGAATAGCAGTTCCTTGTTCCATAGAGATGAGAGACCCATTGATACGCCCTGCGATTTCACCTTTAAAAGGTTGGAATTCCAAGAAACGGTGGTGGATAATTGCCTCACCAGCGGTAGCGGTGAGCAATTGGTTACGCAAACCGATGATACCGCGAGAAGGAATAATAAACTTGATAATCATACGTTCGCCTTTAGGCTCCATACTTAACATTTCACCTTTGCGAAGGGTTACCAAATCGACGGCTTTACCACTTACGTTCTCAGGTAAATCGATAGTGAGTTCTTCTACAGGTTCACATTTTACGCCATCGATTTCTTTGATGATAACTTGAGGTTGACCTATTTGTAATTCATAACCTTCACGGCGCATTGTTTCAATGAGCACTGAGAGGTGTAATACCCCACGACCATAAACAATAAACTTATCGGCACTATCAGTAGCTTCTACACGTAAAGCAAGGTTTTTCTCTAATTCGCGTTCTAAACGTTCTTTGATATGGCGAGAGGTTACGAACTTACCGTCCTTACCGAAGAAAGGAGAATCGTTGATAGTGAAGAGCATACTCATTGTAGGTTCATCGATAGCGATAGTAGGAAGTGCTTCGGGATTTTCATAATCGGCGATGGTATCACCAATTTCAAAGCCTTCTAAGCCAGCAATCGCACAGATGTCGCCAGCTTGTACTTCCTCTACTTTTTTGCGTCCTAAGCCATCAAAAAGATGTAGTTCTTTAATTTTAGATTTTACAATACTTCCATCGCGTTTCACTAATGAAATATTCATACCAGCTTTTAAGGTGCCACGATGTAAGCGACCGATAGCGATACGCCCAGTGAAGGTAGAATAATCAAGAGAAGTGATGAGCATTTGCAAGCTACCTTCTTCAATTTGAGGAGCAGGGATATGCTCTACTACCATATCGAGTAGGGGAGCGATGCTATCTGTTTTTTTGTGCCAGTCTTCAGACATCCAGTTTTGTTTTGCTGAACCGTAGACAGTAGGGAAATCGAGTTGCCAGTCTTCAGCACCGAGTTCAAACATCAGGTCGAATACAGCTTCGTGTACCTCATCAGGGGTACAGTTTTCTTTATCGACTTTGTTGATTACCACAATAGGTTTCAACTTCATTTCGATAGCTTTTTGGAGAACAAAGCGCGTTTGAGGCATAGGGCCTTCAAAGGCATCTACTAAGAGAAGTACTCCATCGGCCATATTGAGTACGCGTTCTACCTCACCACCAAAGTCGGCGTGGCCAGGGGTATCAATGATATTAATCTTGATATCTTTGTAGATAACAGATACGTTTTTAGAGAGGATGGTAATACCGCGTTCGCGTTCGAGGTCGTTATTATCTAATATTAATTCTCCTGAATCTTGATTATCGCGAAAGAGCGCGCAGTGGTGCAAGATTTTATCAACGAGGGTAGTTTTTCCGTGGTCAACGTGAGCAATAATGGCTATATTTCTAATAGCGGTCATATAAATATTAGTGTTTAAGAAATTTGAGGGCGCAAAAGTACGAATAATTTGTCAATTACCCAATTTGTAAAATAGCAATTTTTTATTACTTAGTGCCCACAATTGCAGTTAGTGCCTCCTGAGCAGTTTTTTTTCTTATTAAGGAAGAGTTTTTTAACTAAGAAGACAATGGCTATAACTACAAGTCCATAGGCTATAATTTCTTGTGTTTGCATAGTAATATTATTTAGTAAGCTCGAAGGTTACAGTTATCTGGCTATCTATGAAAATGGATCCAAGCGCTAGGGTAGGATCAGAGGAAGTATTGCCTCTTATTTTTAAAACAGGAGTGATATCTCTTAGATTTGTTTCTTTGATAGCTAAGGCTTTACCTATATTTTGGTCTAAGCTAGTAGCATACAGTAGCGCTTTTTTGCGTGCATCGTCGGTAGCAGCTATGCGAACGTCTTGCAGTAGTTTGGCTCTAACATTGTCATCAATATCAAAGGTTACACTATTAATTTGATTTACTCCTACTTCGAATAGAGCATCCATAATAGTTTCATATTTGGTTAGGTCTTCTAATTTAATTTTTATAGTTTGAGATACTAGATATTTATGGGTTTTGGTATTAAAATCATAGTTTTTGTAGAGTGATATATAGTTGGTTTGGAAGTTTTTCATAGGGATTTCTTCTTTGTTGAGAACTTGGATTACTTTGGCTATTTTTTCGGCGTTTTCTTGGCGAAGTAATTTTACGTCTTTTCCTTCACCAATGATGCTTACAGAGATGTTTACGAGAGTAGGAGTTACTTCTACACTTCCTTCGCCTATAACCTCTACGGTAGGTATTACGTTTTGTGCTATGTTTTGTGCACTTCCTTGAGTTATACCTATATAGAGTAATAATAATAAAATGTAATGTTTCATATTTATGATATTTAATATATTAATTTTCTATTGGGATAAATTATTCGGGGTATTCAATACGCACGTGATAAATGTTGATGAGTTTGCTTTTGAATACGCGTTTGATAGCTTCTATTTCTTTGAATGAAATATCGGAGGAGGCAAACTGATTATCGTCTAATTGTTTTTTGATAATGCGGTCTACGAACTCATTGAGGGCTTCATAGGTAGGGTTTTTAAGGCTTTTGGTAGCGGCTTCTACCGAATCGGCCATCATAAGGATAGCAGTTTCTTTAGAAAAGGGGATGGGGCCGGGATATCTAAAGTTTTCTTCTTTAGTATCGGGATTGAGGTCTAAGGCTTTTCGGTAGAAGTAATAGGTAAGGCTACGCCCGTGGTGGGTTTTGATGAAATCAATGATGCGTTTAGGGAGTTTGTTTTTATGAGCGAGTTCAACCCCGTCGCTTACGTGTTTGATTATTACTTTGGCACTTTGTTCAGGGGAGAGCTGGTCGTGAGGGTTTAGGCTAGTTTTTTGGTTTTCTATAAAGTAGAGGGGGTTTTCCATTTTGCCAATGTCGTGATAGAGAGCTCCTACGCGTACTAAGAGGGTATTAGCTCCTATTTCGGCAGCCGCAGCTTCGGCGAGGTTGGCTACTTGCATAGAGTGTTGGAAAGTACCAGGGGCTTTTTCAGAGAGTTGTCTTAAGAGTTTAGAATTGGTATCTGAGAGTTCTAGGAGAGATACATCGGATACTAATCCGAAGGTGCGTTCGTAAATATAGGTGAAAGGTTGAGAAAAGAGGATACCGATACCATTTAGGATAAAGAGGGTAAGGAGAGATATGTCGAGGCCTTTGATAGTACCTTCGGTAATGATATGGAAGGCGATATATATAATGAGGTAGGCACCAGTGATGAGACCTGCAGAGATGAAGTTGTTTAGGCGGTAATGAATTCCTTGTGGGGTAAGGATAATGGCCATAGCAGCGGTGATCTGAATAAATACAAATTGGAAGCTATTAGGCACAATAAAACCTGTGATGAGGATGGTGCTAATGTATACAAAGATAACCATACGCAAGTCGAAGAAGGACTTTAGTATTAAGACCATCATACCAATGGGGACTATGTATATATAATTAGGGAAATGGCGAGCTATGATACCTACGAATAGAATCATAGAGAGCATATTGAGCAGGATAACGCTCAGTTTTAGGTTGTTTTTATAGATATTTTTCTCGTATATTTTTAGGTATAGAGCCATTATTAAAAGGACGATGGCTACTAAAATGTAGTATCCTATGAGAGACCAATTGTAGTTGTTTTGGTTCCAGGTTTGGGTTTCGTATTCGTCTTTTAGGGAGTCGAGCATGTTGAGTTTTTCACCTTCGACGAGTTCGCCTTTGGCGATGATAAGTTTTCCTTTGTTTATCCATCCGCGGGTATAGACGATTTCTTTAAGGTTTTGCTGGAGTGTTTTTTGGGTGAAGTTTTGGTCTATTATGAGGTTAGGGGAGAGTATTTCAAAGAAAAGGTCGTAATAGTTTTTATGGTATAGGTTATAGGGGGGTGTGTTGAAGTATTTTTTGATAGAGGGGGTCAGTTCTTGGAGATAGAGCAAGTGAGTAGTAGGCAGTTCTACGATTTGGTTGTTTTGCTTGATGATCGCTATAGAAGCACTACTGAAAGTAGGTTTATTGAGTAGTATACCATTTTGATAGCTTTCTTTTAAGAAAGATTCGGCTTTGGATATTAGGAGTTCTTTTTTATCTTGAGGGAGGTGAGAGAAAAAGTTATTTTTCTTTAGGAGGAATTTTTGTTTGGCGTTATCGAAAGCAATAGAGTCGTATTTATAATATACTGTGGATCTATCTTTAATCTGTTGTTCTTCGGATTTAATTTGTTCGTTAGTTTTTTTTAAGGGGAAGTCGAAAGGGGCGTATAGGTTTTCGTGTTGCCAGAGTTCTCCTTTACGAAATTCGTATTTAAATTTAGCTTTTTCGGGGAATACTTGCAATATGAGGACAAGGGCTATAGCGAATGCTAATAGCTTGAATGTAAGAGATTTTTTGGCGAAAACTTTTACGTTTTTGAGTGTCATTTTTTACAGTATTTAGTTTTGTTTTAGAATTTCGGCATATTTAGCGATTACGCTTTTGTCGAAATAAGGTTCTTCATTGATGTGCAATAATACGGGCAGTTTTGTTTTATGCAATATAATTTCTTCGGTAGAGGGGTTTGGTTCGCCATTAAATACGATACCTTCGATATGTAGGTTTCTGTTTTTGAGAGCTTCGTAGGTGAGGAGGGTGTGGTTGATACTTCCTAAATAGTGTCGAGAGACGAGGACGACTTTATCGGAGGGGAGGATGAGGTCTAAGATAGTATCATCTTCGTTTAGGGGCACATAGAGGCCACCTGCGGCTTCTATTATCAGGGTGTTGTTGGTGGAGTTTGGGCGGATAATATTGGAACGCTCGATGCGGATGCCGTCTAATTGAGCGGAGAGGTGAGGGCTAGCAGGGGTATTTAGAGCGTAGCTATTGGGGTGGAAAACGGTTTTTGAGTTGGAGATAAGTTGTTGAACTTTATGGGTGTCGGAATTATGTAAGTCGCCAGATTGTATAGGTTTCCAATAGTCGGCTTGAAAGGCTTCAGTGAATATAGCAGAGGTGATTGTTTTTCCTACTTCGGTAGAGATACCTACTATGAAATAAGTATTTTTCATTTTGAATGTTTTGTTTTAGTTTTTGACGAAGCAAAAGTAGTAATAATTTATGAATTGGCAAAATTAGGTTTTAGGATTAGTTTTTTTAGGAGGTAGTTTGTTCCAAGCTTTCTCCAAGTTTTCTCCAAGCTTTCTGTAAGGTAAAAAAATGTTAGTCTTTTAGGAGTAGGGGAGAGGGAATGCAAAATATTTAATGAAATATTGCGTATATCAATAAAAAGTATTACTTTTGCAAGCTGAAAATTTTAGATTAATATTTTTTAGAAATGAATATAAACAGAGAGCAAGTAGATGCTTTGAACGCTGTCATTAAGATAGCAATTGAAAAAAACGACTACGCTGATAAAGTAGAGAAAGTGCTTAATGATTACCGGAAAACTGCTTCTATTCCTGGGTTTAGAAAGGGACACGTGCCTGCGGGAATGATAAAAAGGCAGTATGGTAAAGCTGTGAAGTTTGATGAAATCAATCGAGTGTTGCAAGACTCGTTGTACAAATATATAAGCGATGAAAAGCTCAATATATTGGGAAATCCGCTACCTAAAGAGCAGCAAGATGTCAATTTTGATACAGATGACTTTACTTTTGAGTTTGAAATAGGCTTGACTCCTACATTTGAAGTGAATTTGAAGCCTAAAAAAGGTATTGTTCGTTATGAAATAGAAGTAGCAGAAGACCAAATCGACAAACAAGTAGAGCGTATCCAAAAACAATTTGGTAAACTCGTAGCTAAAGGAGAAGTAATCGACGATGATAGTCTTGAAATTACAGGTACTTTCTTCAACGAAGAAAAATCTATCGACTCTCAAGCTACTTTTACTTTAGAAGAACTCAGTGATGCAGCACGCAAAGAGTTTGTAGGTAAAAAGATAGGAGACCAATTTCAATTGCAAACAAAAGGTTTGTTTAAAGATGCTCACAGCTTGATGCACTACCTTAAAGTATCGCACGATGAGGCTCACCACTTAGAGGTGGAAGTTACTTTCACTTTGGAAGAAGTAAACGAACGCCAAGGAGCTGCTTTGGATCAAGAATTGTTCAACAAACTCTTCCCTGATGGAAGTGTAACTACTGAGCAACAATTGCGCGACAAGATAAAAGAAGGTGCTCAACAACAATACAACGAGCAAGCCGACCAGCATTTCCTCAACACAGTAACTGATTATTTGGTAGATAACACCAAGTTTGACCTTCCTGAAGCTTTCCTTAAAAAATGGTTGCGTACAGCAGGTGAAAAAGAGCTTACTGAGCAAGAAGCGGAAGAAGAGTACAGCCGTTCAGAAAAAGGTTTGCGCTACCAACTTATAGAAGGTAAAATATTGGAGGAAAACAATTTGCATCCTAAGTTTGAAGAGTTGAAAGATTTTGCACGCGGTTATATCAAAGCACAATTAGCTCAATATGGAATGCCTACTGATGATGATAGCTATGTAGATGGCATTGTAGAACGCGTATTGCAAAACCGCGAAGAAGTACAACGCATGCAGCAACAATTAGTATTCAAAAAACTGATTGACTTCTACAAAGAAAATGCTAAAACAGAAGTTAAAAAAGTAACTTTTGATGAGTTTGTAAAAGTAGCTTTCCCTGAATAGTAATTTTTGCAAAACACTATAAACCAGTCCAAAATTGCTAATGATAAATACTATTGTTGTATCTTATTTGGCAATTTTGGACTACATTTATTAAAAGATGAAACAAGAAATTCTCGACCGACTACAAGCCCTTGGTGGTGATATTAGCAAGGTGAAAGGAACTTCATTAGCCGATGATTTATTGGCCATTACTTTCAACACAGTACTTTATGAAAAACCTGAGGATACTCCTTGGGCAAAAGCCGATGAAAAAGAACCTATTTATGGCTTAGGAGAATGGGTAGACGCTAATTTTAAGCTTTACCAAACAGATAAAAAGGCTTTCTACGACCAACTGATTGCTGAGTTTTATCAACTTACAGAAAAACCTTACGGACAACACTTTTGGACAGCCAAACTCTTTACCCCTTTCAAAGAAGGCACAGAGGATTATCAAGAGTGGTATGATGATTTCTCTGATGATGAATTTACAGATCTTACAGAAATCATTGAAGTTACAGGAGATGAAACGCCAGATCTTATACAATTATTTTATACCTCTGGCTATCCTGACCATATATACATAGCCCTAAGTGACCCCAATCCAGAAAATCCTACACTTTTTGGTACCGATCACGAGGTGTTTTTTGGAGAGATAGATAATATGGGTAGCTTGGAGGACTATCTCAACACCCTAATGACCCCTGAGGAACTTATTGCTATTGTAGAAAAAGCATTAGTGAACTATAAACCTTAATCATCACAATATTAATAGCTAACAAACTAATGACTAATAACTAAAATATAATGAATTTAGCAGACGAATTTAAAAAATACGCGATTAAACAACACGGAGTAAACAGCCTTTACTACGATAAAATAGTAGGGAGTATGACACCGTATATTATGGAAGAACGCCAGCTAAACGTAGCTCAAATGGATGTTTTTTCTCGCTTGATGATGGATAGAATTATCTTCCTCGGCACTGATGTAAACGATCAAGTAGCGAATATCGTTACTGCTCAATTGCTTTTCTTGGAAAGTGTAGACAGTGCCAAAGATATCCAAATCTATATCAACTCTCCTGGTGGTAGTGTATATGCAGGATTGGGGATGTATGACACTATGCAGTTCATCAAACCCGATGTAGCAACAATCTGTACAGGTATTGCTGCTTCAATGGCTGCCGTATTGCTATGTGCAGGTGCTGAAGGCAAACGCTCGGCATTGCCACACTCTCGTGTGATGATACACCAACCTTCGGGAGGAGCACAAGGGGTAGCCAGCGATATGGAAATCAATCTCAAAGAAATGTTGAAACTTAAAAATGAACTTTATGAAATCATAGCCAAACACTCTAAGCAACCTTTTGCTAAAGTGTATAAAGACTCAGAACGCGACTACTGGATGATAGCACGCGAAGCTAAAGAGTATGGTATGATAGATGAAGTGTTAGAAAGAAAATAATGGCTAAAAAAGAAGTAGAATATTGTTCGTTCTGCGGTCGTGCAGAAGCCGAAACACAGGTGCTTATTCGAGGAATGGCGGGTAATATATGCAATTATTGCGTAGAACAAGCCAATATCATTATAGAAGAAGCATTAGGTAGTAATAAAACATCGAAAGTAAAAGAAGGAGTTTCAGGAGAAATGACCTTGAAAACTCCTCAAGAAATAAAAGAATTTCTCGACCAGTATGTGATAGGTCAGGATTTCACTAAGAAAATCCTCTCAGTAGCGGTATACAACCACTACAAGCGTTTGCAACAACCTAATGCAGATGATGAGGTAGAAATCCAAAAGAGTAACGTGATAATGGTAGGTGAAACAGGAACTGGAAAAACCTTGGTAGCCCGTACCATAGCCAAGATGCTGAATGTGCCAATTGCTATTGTAGATGCAACAGTGCTTACAGAAGCAGGCTATGTAGGGGAAGATGTAGAGAGTATCTTGACACGCCTATTACAAGCCGCTGACTATGATGTAGAGAAAGCAGAAAGAGGAATTGTGTTTATAGACGAAATCGACAAGATAGCCCGCAAGAGCGACAACCCTTCTATCACTCGAGATGTATCGGGAGAAGGAGTGCAACAAGCGTTGCTAAAACTTCTTGAAGGCTCGATAGTGAACGTACCCCCCAAAGGCGGGCGCAAACACCCCGACCAGAAATATATAGAGGTGAATACAGAGCATATTTTGTTTATAGCAGGAGGCGCTTTTGACGGAATTGAGCGTGTGATCTCTAAACGCCTCAATATGCAAGCTGTAGGTTACAACTCGTCTAAAAATACACAAGTAGATAGGAAAAACTTGGTACAGTATATCATACCGAAAGACTTAAAAGATTTTGGTTTAATACCAGAAATTATAGGTCGTTTGCCCGTGTTAACCTATATGAATCCATTGGATAAGCACACGTTGCGTATGATTCTCACCGAGCCAAAGAATGCCATTATCAAACAGTATAAAAAGCTATTTGAAATGGATGGCATTAAATTTGATATTAAAGAAGAAGCACTAGACTTTATTGTAGAGAAGGCTTTAGAGTATAAACTTGGAGCGCGAGGTTTGCGTTCGCTATGTGAGAATATTCTCACTGATGCGATGTTTGAGCTTCCGAGTTCTAATGTAAAGAAGCTAGTAGTAACCAAGCAGTATGCTGAGGAGAAACTCAGTAAATCGGCTTTACAAATTGCTTCATAGTATTATATTAAAGTAGGCGCGAACTTGTAGCTCGTGCCTTACTTTTCATTATTAAATGTCAATAAAAAATATGGAAACAAAACAGATCATCCGCAATAGTCTACTAAAAGCTGTATCTTACGAAACCTACCGCAATCTGATAGACAGGTACGAAGCAGAAGGAAAATCGAGTGGAGAAGAACAGACCGAAGAACGTGTGTACTACACAGCGCTCAACCAAAAACGCTATAAACGTTTGGATAAAACGATAGAAATACCCGAAGAAAAGGCGCAATTCTTTATAAACTATCCTAAAAGCGTTTGCTTGTTGGTGATAACCGAAAGTTGGTGTGGTGATGCGGCTCAAATTGTACCTGTGGTGCATAAAATAGCAGCACTCAATCCTAAAATCACTATGAAGCTTGTTTTTAGAGATGAAAATGAGGAGCTGATGAATCTTTTTCTCACCAACGGAGGTAAAGCAATCCCCATAGTAGTATTTTTAGACTTAGACGATAATGTATTGGCACATTGGGGCTCTCGTCCGTCAGTAGCTACCAAAATGGTAGAAGAGGAGAAAGCTAAAAATGGCAAACTTACACCTGAGTTTAAAGAAGAACTACAAAGATGGTACAATCAAGATAAAGGAGCTACCATAGTAGATGATTTCAAGAAGATTTTAGAAACAATATAATAATAATTTTAATATGAAAAAACTTACTTTTGTTGCGATAGCGGCATTGACTTTCTTTTCGGCTACAGCTCAAGAAGGCACTTCTACACATACAACTACACATTCTACAACACAAGTAGTTCCAGTAGAAGTAGTACAAGAAGAAAAAGTTCCCACTACACTATCAGAACAGTTTCAATATATGGTCGATAAATCGAACTCTTACGAGAGATTTAAGCTGATAGATAAGACTAAATTAGCTGTTTTTCAACGCAGTATGAACGATAGTATCAACAGTGTGAAATCTCGACTTGAAGCTGAAAAGCAAACTGTAAAAACACACGAAAATACTATCAAGACCCTCAATGATAACATTACAGAACTACAAACAACACTTGATGAAACTAAAAACCAAAAAGATAGTATGAATATCTTTGGTGCATTGCTATCCAAAGGTTTATATAATACTATTATGTGGGGAATAGTATTAGTTTTGACAGTATTACTCATTTTCTATATCTATAAATATGCTAACGGAAATGTAGTTACTAAAAAATCAATCAGTGACTTAGCCGAATTGCAAGAAGAGTATGAAAACTATCGCAAAGCAGCTATCGAGCGCGAACAAAAAGTGCGCCGCCAGTTGCAAGACGAAATAAATAAACACCGTTAAACCGATGCGTATTGATATCATATCAGTAGTTCCCGAAATAATGGAGAGCCCCTTTGCCTACTCTATTATGAAGCGTGCTATTGATAAACAATTAGTGGAAGTGCATTTTCACAATCTACACGACTATGCTAACAATGCTTATCGTCAAGTAGATGATTATCAGTTTGGAGGAGGAGCAGGAATGGTGTTGATGATAGAACCTATTGATAAGTGTATTTCAGCCTTAAAAGCCGAAAGAGATTATGATGAGGTAATATTCCTCACCCCCGATGGCGATACACTCCAGCAAAAGATGGCTAATCAGCTTTCGTTAGCTGAAAATATTATTATCTTATGTGGGCACTTCAAAGGCGTAGACCAGCGTGTACGCGACCATTTTATCACTAAAGAAATCTCCATAGGCGACTATGTGCTTTCAGGAGGAGAATTAGGGGCTGCAGTACTCTGCGATGCAATTATTCGTCTCATCCCTGGTGTTCTCTCCGACGAAACTTCAGCTCTCACCGATTCGTTTCAGGACAATTTGTTGGCACCCCCTGTCTACACGCGTCCTGCAAACTATAAGGGGTGGGAAGTGCCTGAAATCCTCACCAGCGGTAATACACCTAAAATAGAACAATGGCGGGAAGATATGGCTTATAAACACACGAAAGCTAAACGCCCTGATTTGTTGGAGTAAAAAATATTAAAAAATAATCCTTATGAATAAAAACTTAGCTTACACTTATGGAGCTTCAGATGTCTCTCTTTTAGGAGAAACAATCGACCAGAACCTCCGCCGAACAGTAGAAAAATTTCCTCATAAAGAGGCACTTATCTCCGTACATCAAAACTATAGAGTTACTTACACTGAGTTTTATGAGCAAGTAACAGCAATAGCCAAAGGGCTCATCGCTTTAGGTGCAAAGCCAGGTGATAGAGTAGGTATTTGGTCTCCTAACTGCTATGAGTGGACACTCTTGCAATATGCTACTGCCAAAATAGGCGTGATAATGGTGAATATCAATCCAGCTTATCGTACTAGTGAACTGATTTATGTAATCAACCAATCAGGAATATCGTTTATTTTTGCAGCTCCTGAATTTAAGAGTAGCAACTATAAAAAAATGATTGACGATGCGCGTGAGTTTACTGAAACCCTTAGAAAGGAAGTCTATTGGGGAGATAGCTGGGAACGCTTTTTAGAGAATGGTAAAAAAGTTACGGACGAGAAATTACATTCTTTTGAAGAAAAAGTACAGTTCGACGATCCTGTAAATATACAATATACTTCAGGCACTACAGGCAACCCCAAAGGTGTTACACTTTCCCATCACAACATCCTCAATAATGCCTATTTTATTGGTATCCGTATGAATTATACCGAGAAGGATAGGGTGTGTATTCCAGTGCCTTTTTACCATTGTTTTGGGATGGTAATCGGAAATCTCGCTTGCACAGTTCACGGGGCTACAATGGTAATTCCTAACGATAGTTTTGATGCTACCAAAACTCTTGAAGCAGTAGAAAAAGAAAAGTGTACATCGCTTTATGGAGTGCCAACAATGTTCATTTCAGAACTCTATATATTAGACAAACATCCTTACGATTTGTCGAGTTTGCGCACAGGTGTAATGGCAGGAGCTTTGTGTCCTCCCGAGATTATGAAACGCGTGAAAGAGCAAATGAATATGCATGAGATCACGATATGTTATGGTATGACCGAAACTTCTCCCGTATCTACACAAACCAAGATAGGAGCACCTTTCGAGAAACAAATTCACTCAGTGGGTACTATCCACGATCATTTGGAAATTAAGATTATCAACCCCGAAACTAAAGCAATCGTAAAACGTGGAGAAAGTGGAGAACTCTGTACACGTGGCTATTCAGTGATGTTGAAGTATTGGAATAGTCCGCAGGCTACACAGCAGGTAATAGATGAACAACGCTGGATGCATTCTGGTGATTTGGCGATGATGGATGAAGATGGTTATATCCACATTTCAGGTCGTATCAAAGATTTGATTATTCGCGGAGGTGAGAACATTTCTCCTAAAGAAATAGAGGACTTCCTTTATACGTATGAAGGGGTGATGGATGCTCAAGTTATTGGGGTACCAAGCAAGAAATATGGTGAAGAAGTAATGGCTTGGATCAAAACTAAAGAAGGAGTAACCCTCACTGAACAAGAACTTCACGATTTCTGTAAAGGTCGTATTGCCCACTATAAAGTACCTCGTTATTGGAAGTTTGTAGAGGAATTTCCAATGACTATCTCGGGTAAAATACGCAAGGTGGAAATGCGTGAAATATCTGCAAGAGAACTCGGTTTAGATACCGAAGAAGAATTATAGATAAAAAGGATCAATAGTTTTTGTAACTAAACTATTTGCTATCAAGAGTTGGTTTTCTGGTAAAGCCAACTCTTTATTTTTGGTAATCAAATCATCGGCTTGAGCTATGAGAGCATAGAGATAATCGGTGATAGAATGCACCCAGCAGCTGATAGGTATTTTGGCAATAGCACGCAATTGGCGGAGAAGTGCAATCATTTCAAAGCTATTCACAGGACTATCTACTAAAATGCGCAGTTTGTCATTACAAGGTAACTCTCTGATAAAATCTTGTTGAGTACTGTTTTCTAAAAGAAGGGAAGCAGGAATATAAATATATGTTTCTTCACGAGTAAGTACTTGAGATAGTTCTTCTAAAGTACTAACAACCATTAGTTCATCGGTGATAATGCGCAAAGGGGGTACTTCTTCTAAATACCCCATTGCGTGAAATCCGCGTTCATAAGGTGGCACGCCAGCTATGGCATTATGCGTTTCTGTCATAGTCTTCTTGTTTTAAGCGTTTTTCAAAAGGTTCCCACAAGCGTTTGAGTTCTAATACTTCAGATGATTTTTTTTTGCTAAAAGGATAGAAATCCCAATCTTTACGGCTGTATAAATCTATGGCAGGTAAAGAAGCACACTGCTCATTAAAAAGCGCTTGCTCTCGTTGTGACTTCTGTTTTATGTCCTTTATCAAACTAAAGTCTTTTGTGATAGCAGAAAGTCCCCCTTTTTTTGTAATCTGCTCTAACATTATAAGGGCTTTTTTGTACATTTCATAACTGAGACTTTCTATAGCATACATCCCATTAAGCAGAGTAGCATTGCGTGTAGCTGTGATGTTTTGAATGGTTGCTACATTCGATTTTTCAGTGTTTAGGTTGTTATTTTTAAAGAAAAGAGGATTTTTAGGCAGTAGATAATCAGCACCTCCTAACACGGCAGCTTCATAAGCTAATTGTACATAGTTTTCGTTGTATGATGATTTCAGCAGCGATAAACCTCTACTTGATACTTCAGCGATGAGGCAAAGGGGTAGGGGAGGAGCTTGTTCATTTAGTAGTCTGCGAAAAGCACGCAATTTAGCTATTTCTAATAAAAAAGTGCTTCCCACTGCTACTTTTACATTGAGTACATCAGCAGTGTGAGGATTTTCTTTGATTTGTGCTACCCCAAAGGCAATTTGTTGCACCATCGAGGCGCCTGCTTTTTGGTAAATTGTAGTGTCAATAGCAAATGAGTTAGTAAATAAATACTGCAAGTTTGCAGGTAGCCATTCTTCTACTTCTTTTGGAGTAAGTTTAGGATGTATATCCAACAAAAAGAAAGATACCGATTGGTCTTGCCAAAAAGCAATACGCTTGAGTGTTGCTTCTTTATCAGATATGAAAAGAGGGACAGCTACTTGTGTTTTAGTGTTGATAGTATAAGGACTTTTTACATTCTCAGCAGTGTAAAAAGGCAAAATAGGAATATCTTCTGCTGAAGTGAATATAAGCGACTCGTAGTCTCTTCCCTCCAGCAGATATTGCAATTGTTGTTTCCATTGTTTTGCAACGATATCCATTCCTATTTATCTATTACCAAACACCTATTGTTTGTCACTCTATCCTTTTGCTTTTTCGTTAGGGCGCAACACCATACGATAAGATTGGTCTTTACTGATGTAATAACCTACCCAGTTGTACAAAGCTCTCATTTTGTTGCGGAAGTTTACCAATGACATAATGTGTATAAACGCCCATATAGCCCACGCAATAAAGCCTTTGAGGAAGATATTCTTAGGCAAATCGGCGACAGCTTGGTTGCGACCAATGATTGCCATTGAACCTTTATCTACATAACTGAAAGGGGTAGGATTTATAAAATCTTTATTGAAGTTCTTTCCTAAGTTGTTTGCTTGTTGTATGGCTACTTGCGCAAGCTGAGGGTGACCTTCAGGGAAGTTGGGGTCGGCAGTCATAATGCTTGAGTCGCCCAATGCATAGATGTTATCAAAGCCCTCCATTTTGTTATAAGCATCAGTTTTCATACGTCGTCCGCGACCTAAGTATTGTTTATCGTCAATTCCTTTAAAGGCTTTAGCCGAAATTCCCGCTGCCCATATCAGGTTGCGCGCATCGAGTATAGTGCCGTCTGAAAGGTGTACTTCGTCATTTACAAAATCGGTTACGAGTACTCCTAATTTGAGTTTTACCCCTTTTTTAAGCAAAGATTTTTCGGTATATTCTTGCGCTTTTTTACTCATTGGGGCAAGCACAGTATCTTGTCCGTCGATGAGGTAGATGTCGCCTAAATCATCATAAGTGAGTTCAGGGTAATCTTTGCGCATAATGTTCTGTTTCATTTCAGCAAAAATACCTGAAAGTTCTACTCCAGTAGGTCCTGCTCCTGCAATAGCAAAAGAGAGCAATTTGCGGCGTAATTCTTTATCTTGAGTACGGGTAGCACGTTCCAAACGGGTGTATACTAAGTTTCGGAGCATCAAAGCATCACCTACCGTTTTCATAGGCATAGCTTTTTCTTCTACATTCTTGTTGCCAAAGAAGTTAGATTCTGCTCCTGTAGCCATTACCAATATGTCGTACTGCAATTCGCCATTGCTCAAAATAATTTTGTTTTCTGAAGGAACGACTTCTTGCAAAGTAGCCATCCTAAAACGTGCATTTTTATACTTTCGGAATAGACGACGGAAAGGGTAGGAAATGGATGAAGGCTCCATAAATCCTGCTGCCAATTGGTATAATAAGGGTGGAAAGAAGTTGTAGTTATTCATATCCACCAAGGTAATTTTATATTTCCCAGAGCGGTTTAGTTCTTTTACTAACTCTAAGCCAGCAAAACCACCGCCTACAATTACAATATGTTTTTTGTTTTCCATAATGATTATTGCTAATTAGCCGATTTGTTGATTTGATAATGACTAATTATTGTTTTTATTATCTTTATTATTAAAATTATAAACTATTTTTCATTTTCGTTGTTTTCCTCCTCTTCTTCTTTTGGGAAAATCTCAATCTTAGGCTCTTTGATAGTTTCTTTGTTAGACAAGCTGCGTTCTAACGACAAAAGTAAACTCGGTAAGAGCAATAAGTTGGTCATCATTGCGAAGAGCAAAGTAGCCGATATGAGTCCACCGAGGGCTTTGGTACCTCCAAAACTTGAGAGTAAGAATACCGAGAAACCGCAGAGCAGTACAATAGAGGTATAGAACATACTTACTCCTGTTTCGCGCAAAGCAGCATATACTGATTTGCTAATCTTCCAATTGCGCGCTACCAATTCCAAGCGGTATTTAGCTAAGAAGTGAATAGTATCGTCTACCGAAATACCAAAGGCAATACTGAAGACAAGGATAGTAGAAGGCTTGAGCGGAATGCCAAAATAGCCCATCAGTCCTGCGGTGATGAGTAGCGGTAAGAGGTTAGGAATGAGTGAGACAACTATCATCTTGAACGAACGGAACATATACGCCATAATGAGCGCAATGAGCAAAATAGCTAAGGCTAATGACCAAATGAGGTTGGTAGCTAAATAGTTTGTCCCTTTGGTAAATAAATAGGCTTTTCCTGTAATCTTCACTTCGTATTTATCATTAGGGAAAAGTTTTTGGGCTTTAGCGTATATATTATCCTCTATTTGTTGCATCTTTTCAGTACCAATATCCTTCATAAAGGTAGTGATACGTGCTGTTTGCCCTAAAGAATCTATATAAGCAGAAAGCATATTGGCATTGCCTTTAGAGTTCTTTACATACGAAAGAATGAAATTTTGCTCTTGAGCAGTAGGTAAACTGTAATATTTAGGGTTGCCGTTGTAATAGGCTTGTTTGGCGTATTTTACTAAGTTTACTAATGAAAGAGGTTTTGATATTTCAGGTATTTCCTCAATATGAGTGCAGAGTTCATCAATGCGTTTGAGGTTAGCTAATTTAGTAACGCCATTTTTTTGTTTAGTATTAATGGTGATTTCCAAAGGCATAATCCCTCCATAATTTTTCTCAAAGAAGCCAATATCATCAAAGAAAGCAGCTGATTTAGGCATATCTTCAATGAGACTCCCTGAAATTTTAATTTTGTAAATGCCTATGATACTGAGAATAAGCAACGCAATAGCGCTTGTAAATACCGCAATGCGATGGTGTTTAACTGTATTTTCAATGAATTTGATGAGTCCGCCAATCCAGTTGCGGTGCAAATGCCTAAGGTGTTTTTCCTTAGGAATACTCATATAGCTATAAATAATGGGGATAACCAATAGTGAGATGAAGAAAATAGACACTACATTGATAGAAGCTATTATCCCAAATTGTTTGAGCAAGGTACTTTCAGTAAAAATGAAGGTAGCAAAACCGATAGCCGTGGTGAGATTGGTGAGCAGGGTTACATTGCCCACGTTGCGGATAACCCTAATAAGCGACTTGGCTTGGTTGCCGTGTTTACTAATTTCTTGCTGATATTTATTGATGAGAAACACACAGTTAGGGATACCAATTACAATCACTAATGGTGGAATTAATCCTGTGAGAATAGTAATTTCGTAACCAAAAAGCCCCAAAAATCCAAATACCCACATTACCGCAATTGATACCACGCTCATAGAGATGAACATCGCTCTGAACGAACGGAAGAAGAAAAAGAAAATGGCTGAGGTAGAAAGTAAGGCAGCCAAGATAAATAGCCCTATCTCATCCATTATATTTTGAGCGCTAAGGGTACGAATATAAGGCATACCCGAAGTGTGTACTTTGAGTCCTGTTTGCTGTTCAAACTTTTCGACAATAGGAATGAAATCGTTCAATATAAAGTCCTTGCGTGCTTTAGTATTCACGATTTTTTTATTCATATACACCGCCGTTTGTAGCGTGTGGTTCTTCTTGTTGTAAATAAGCCCTTCATAAAAAGGTAACTTCCCCGAAAGCACTTGTTTTAAACTGTCTGCTTCTGCTTGAGTTTTTACCTCTCCTTCAATGAATTTATGAGTAACAAACCGCTGTGCTGATGTGTCTTTAGCCAAAATAGGCAGGTTATTAATAGAGATAACGGCGTCTATTTGTTTGAATTGCTTTAGTTCGTTACTAAGGGCAATCCATTTGTTGAGTACCTCGGGCGTATAGATTTTTTCATCGTCCAACGCCATTAATATCAAATTACCTTCTTCACCAAACTTATTGAGGAAGTGTTTGTACTCCATATTCACAGGGTGATCATCGGGCAGCATATTCGCTTCGGTGAAGGTAAAGCGAACGTTCTTCCACTGTGTGACCAATCCCCCAGTGATAGCAATTATGAGTAGTAGAAAAGCAATCCGGTTGCGCAATATCAAGCTCGCAACACTATTCCAAAAAGAAGCTTTTACCCATTTAAACATCGATATCTTTTACTTTAAATTTGAGGGCGCAAAATTACAAAACTATTATCAATTACCAAATTTATTTAAACTGCACAACCTCTTAGCTTCTAAAATAGTTTTTTTTGCTACTTATCCTTTATTTCTTTTATGCCTACTCTATATTTTCTTCCTTACTTCTGTATTCTCTCGGGCTCACTCCCATCGCTTGCTTAAATGCTGTACTGAAATATTTAGCCGAGTTAAACCCTACCTCAAAAGCAATGTCTCCCACTGGCTTGTCTGTATCTTTTAGCAATTGGCACGCTACCTCTATCCGATATTTATTCACATATTCATTGATTCCTAACCCTGTGATTTGCTTCATCTTGTTGTATATAGAGGCTCTACTCATTGCCATTGCATCTGCTATCATAGCTACATCCAAGCTAATATCACTGTAATGCTCTTTGATAAAATCGTTTAGTTTTATCATAAACACTTCATCAGCATTGCTAATAGTAGTTAGGGTAGGCGAGGGGAGTAGCAACTCTTTCTCATAACGCTGTTTAATAACTTCTTTCTGCTTGAGCAAATTGCTAATTACCGAGAGCAATAGGTCTATGTCAAAAGGCTTCGAAAGATACGCATCAGCTCCCAGTTTATACCCTATTTTCTGGCTCTCACTATCACTTTTCGCAGTTAGTAAAATGATAGGAATATGGCTGATAGAAAGTTGCTCTTTTACTTCCTTACATAACTGATAACCATTCATTATAGGCATCATTACATCACTTACAATTAGGTCTGGCTGATGGGTCTTCAATAGCAACAGCGCTTCCTCTCCATTCACAGCTTTAAGTACACTCTTAAAAAGCGGACGCAATTCTGTAAACAAATAATTCAAAAAGTCTGCATTGTCATCTACCAATAGCAATGAATAATGCTCTGTGCTTATAGAGCCTAAAGCCTTATCTGGCGCTTCACTTTGTGCCTCTTCTCCTTCAAAAGTCTCCAATAGATGATCACTCACTACCTCATAGGGGAGAGTTACATAAAATACTGTAACAGCTCCCTCTTGATAGGCTCCTATTTCTCCCTTGTGCTTGCTTACCAATTCCTTGCAATAGGCTAGACCTATACCACTGCCTCCTTGCTGGTGCTTGCCTTGTTCAAACCGAGTGAAAAGCTTCTCGATCTCAATGTTCTGAAGCCCTATCCCTGTGTTCTCTACCTGAAAACGCTCTTCCTTATCATCATAACTACTGCGTATATAGATAGTCGAGTGTTCATTGCTGAACTTCAAAGCATTCATCAATAGATTAGAAAGCACTACTCTTATCTTAGCAACATCTATCTCTATCGGAGGGAGATGTTTATCCAAATCCAATACTATTTGTAGATGTTTGCTCTCTAGTGCTTGCTCAAAATCCTTAATACAATCACTGATAAGATGGTTCAAATCGGTATAACTTTTTGATAAACTATTATCCCACGAGGTTGTCCTATTGTAGTCTAATATCCAGTTGATGATATTCTTCATGGTGTTCGCATGGCGGAAAGCACTCTCTATCTGCAACCTTTCTTCTCTCGCTACCTCTTCACGTTCCGCGCGTTGCAATAGGCGCTTCAAAGGTGCGTAAATAAGTGTCAAAGGTGTGCGCAACTCGTGGCTTACATTTGTCAAAAATTGCAACTTCTCCTCGTTAAGTGCTTGCTGATGTAATGCTATCTGCCATTTGAGTTGCTGTTTCTTTCGGCGCAAATAGCCCCACATTAGCCCCCCTGCAATAGCTAATAACAATAGGGTAATACCTATCAAAAACAAAGGTCGCTGATACCATACTGGCAATACTTCAAAACGCAGTAATGTACTATATGCTGTCCAATTCCCATCTTTGCTCATGCAAGCTACCGATACCTCATAATCTCCTACCGATAATAACGAAATGTCCAAACGATTGTCATAGCTTTCTATAATCGAAGTCTGTTCCTTGTTCTTTATCTTAAACCGAAACAAAATCCGCCTAAACAAATCTTTGTCTTTTAACCCTACATTTATCTTTATCGTATTAGAATAAGGCGGTATTTCCTTCGGAAAGTTATCCACAGTGTATAACTTCCCATTGAGTTCTATGTCTTGCAAAAATAGCAATGGTGGCGTCCCTTCTTCCGAGCGTATCCCTTTGTTGATTTTTACAAAACCTCCTACTCCTCCCATATATAAATAAGGCGATGAGGGTAAGGTCTGTACATACCCTGTCAGCATATCATTCGGCAGAAAACCATCTGAATCGTCCCATATCATTATCTTTTTATGAGGGATATGATATGAAAAAAGTACATTGCTAGCATTCAGCCACAAACGCTCTTGCCCGTCCAATTGCATATAGCTGATGTGTTTAAATAACTTATCTGTACTTGTACGACTTAGCTTTTTACTAGAACTATCATAACTGTAAAGCCCCTCTGTAGTGGCTATCCAAAAGGTCTTACGCTCTTTGCTATAGCATACCGAACTGATATCACAACCTTTTTCCAATGTCAAAAAAATACCTAGCTCTGGCTTCTCTAATGATAAGTGATAGAGGATATTGTCTTTTGAAAAATAAAGATGATTACCTTCCTGTGCCCTGAATTGAAGCGCTATTTTAGCACTTACCCCTCGCTCAAAAGGCAACTGCGTAAATGTTTTCTTTTGCAACTGATATAGATAGCTGTTCTTCGCCGTTATCAATAGTTGCTCATCGTTAATCCGGTATACAAATGGCGTAAAACCTGAATGACACTCTTCTTGGTCAGTTGCTTTGTCTACCAATATAAAAGGGGTATAGCGCCTCAACTCTGTCTCATACACAAATAGCCCCTTCCCATAAAGTGATACCAAAAGCGCATTAGGAGAAAAATAAGTAATAGAGGATACCTTGTCTGGATAGGTGTTTAAATGATGCGTAAAACGCTCTGTAATAGGATTAAAAGCATTTATACCTCCCCCATCTGTTCCTATCCATACAATGCCGTCATTTGCTTCATACAAACTGATAACGGCTCGCTCCGATAGCCCATTACTACTCCCCAAAGCACTATCTGTATAGGTCTTGATATAGGTCTCTTTAAATAAAAATACACCATCTCTTACTGTCCCAGCCCACATATTATGATTTCCATCTTCATAAAGCACCGTGATAGAGTTCACAGGTAGCGAATGCACATTCCCCGCACTGTGCTGTATATTCCTAAAACTGCCTTTCTCTGGATTGAAAATAGATACACCTCCTCCATCTGTAGCAAGCCATAAATCTCCTCTATAAGGCTTGATATCCAATAGAATATCGTTAGATAAATTAGTATTACTGCTGTCGTAATGCCCTATGTATCTCCCCGATAAACTATACCGATAAAGCCCCTTCTGAAAAATAGAATAATATACCTCTTTGCGATTTCTGTCGTAGTACATACTGCTCAACGGACTCGCGTTCTCTGTGATAAAAGCACTTAGCAATCGTGTACTTATTTGATACTTATACAGTCCATCGCTTTCGGTCCCTATCAAAAAAGTGTCCTCATCTATAGCCGTCAAATGACTGATAAGGCACTCTTTGTTCCTTGCGTAAGCATCTTTTTGCAACCCAAGACTCTCTATTTTTTTGCTATCGTAATGATATTGATAAATAGTAGCATACCCCCCAAAAAATACTCCTTTCTCAGTAGCACAAATAGAGAAAATACGCTCGTTGAGAACCGGTAAAAAAGCATCTTGATGTGTGTCATAACGCAACACTCCTTGTGGCGTGATAGCCCATAGCTGTTGTTGCGCATCTTCCAATAAACCAAATATATAGCTATCAGTGTATTTCTTGATATGGTTCCTGTCTACCCTGTTGATACCTTGTCGTGTCCCTACCCATAGCAATCCCTTGTAATCCCGCACAAGAGCCGTAACCCCCGATTGCGATAACCCGTGTTCTATAGAAATACGTTTGAAATAGTATTCCGTAGAGGTAGATTGTCCATATAAAAACGCTCCACAAAATATACTTAAAAGCCACAATATAAAAAGACATTGTTTCTTCATCTCCATTTGTCATCCTTTTGAATCGCAAAAGTAAAGATAATTTACCAATTCACAAAATTATAAAAATTCCTATATCTATCCCCTATACCCTATCCCCTTCTATCCCCTATATCCTTCTATCCCCTATCCCCTATATTCTTCTATCCCCTATCCCCTATATCTAAATTTGCAAATCTCCAGATTAATACGTAACTTTGCCCCCTCAAAATGAAGAAAAGACAATCGTTACATATGCGCATCTTCGCCTTTCTGCTACTCCTATGTATGCTGAAAGTCGCTTTTCCTGTGGGCGAATTCTTTCATAATCACCACACTAAGGAAGAATTATGCGCTATAGCTACAGGCGATGAGTGTCATCACCAAGCGCACTTCTCCGCTACCGACTCTCATTTCGATTGTATCTTTTTACAACTTCACCAATTCTTTGCTCCTTCTTTTTTTAATTACCACTTGTGGGAGCAAACTATCTCAACTGTATTTTTCTTTATTGAAAAAGGCATCTCTCAAACTGCCTTTAGCATCCCTTCAAGGGCTCCCCCCGCTAATTTATCAATGTGTCAATTTGCCTATTAGCAAGTTGACAAATCAGCAGATTTGCTAAATTTTCAAATTAAATTCTTATGCAAAAGATATTATCTCTTCTGCTGCTCTTCTGTGCGCTTTCCGCTTTCGGACAAGGACGCTTAGATTTGCAAGTAGAAGATACAAAACAATTACCTTTAGTAGGGGCAGTAGTGCACTTTATGGGGAAACATTACCTCACCGATAGTAATGGCAAAGTAACTATTGAGAAACTACCAAGAGGAACTTACCCCCTCAAAATTACCTATCTCGGCTTTCACGACTATGAGACAGTTCTTTCATTAGGTGTCGTACAGTTTTATAAGATAGTAATGAAGGAAACGGTCAGTCAGTTAGAAGGCGTAACTGTAGAGGGGTATAGTCCTATTAAAAAGCGAATGACTTGTAAGTTACCTGGTATCGTTCGCACACTTGAAAGAGAGGGCTTCGTAAATCATTCAGGAGACGAGCTATCTAAAATTCTTACCCAAATAGCAGGTGTCTCAATGATACAAACGGGGGCTACTATTGCCAAACCAGTAATTCACGGCTTGCACAGCAATCGTATCTTGATACTCAATAACGAGGTGCGCCAAGAAGGACAACAATGGGGGGCAGACCACGCTCCTGAAATAGACCCTATGGTAGCCGACCAGATAACTGTGGTAAAAGGGGCAGATGCTGTGCGCTATGGCTCCGATGCATTGGGTGGCGTAATCCTCATAGCTCCTAAAAAACTGCCCTATGGAGATGGACTCCACGGCCGATTGCTCCCCTCTTTCGCTTCCAACGGTAGAAAAACAGCCTTTACAGCAAGTGTAGAAGGTTCAGTACCCAAATTACATTCGTGGGCATGGCGCATACAAGGTACCCTAAAACGCTCTGGAGACCTTAGTACGGCCAACTATCTGCTGAACAATACCGCTGCTCGTGAGGAAAACTTCTCAGTAGCAACAGGTGTACAGAAAAAGAAAGGTACTGCCGAAGTGTTCTATAGCCGTTATGAGAACGAAAGCAGTGTTTTCTATGGGTCTCATATTGGTAATTTAGACGACTTATTAGGTAGGTTTGAAATTGGCAGACCGATTACTACCTATCCGTTTTCGTATACTATCAACGCCCCTAAACAGAAGGTTGTGCATCACCTGCTGAAAGCCAAAGCGTTTTATCATTTACCTTTTGGTGGCAAACTCACTGCGCAATACGCTTTCCAAAAAGATATACGCCAAGAGTTTAGCCTCCGCCGTATGGATAGAACGCGCATCCCTGCCCTCAATATGGAGCTTACTACTCACTCCCTTGATGTAGATTGGGAACATGACTACAACCGTTGGGAAACAACAATAGGAGCGAGTTTTGGCAAGCAGGACAACTTCAATCAGCCGGGTACAGGGGTAGTGCCTGTAATCCCTAACTTTGCATCGTTTAGCTATGGCGTTTTTGGTATACAACGTTATGAATTCCACAAATGGATCGCCGAGATAGGACTTAGGTACGACTACAAATACCTCAATGCCGATGGCTACGATATGTACTCGCAACGTTATGGGGGCGAACATCAGTTCCACAATATCACTTACAATGCAGGGGCTTTATACCATTGCCATAGATGGATAGACCTTAGCACCAATGTAGGGGTAGCGTGGCGTGCTCCTCACGTAAACGAGCTGTATAGTAGCGGGCTACACCACGGGGCAGGTACTTACGACTTGGGCGATGAAACACTACAGTCCGAAACGGGTATCAAGTGGATTACTACCTTTGCCTACAAGCACCCTAAGCTACAACTCAATGTAGATATGTACCTCCAATGGATAAAAAACTATATCTACGACTACCCTACCGGCGAAGTGCGTACACTCTTTTCAGGCGTATATCCTATCTTTCAGTACACTCAAGCAGATGCGTTCTTTAGAGGCGTAGACCTTGAGGCAAGATTACTACTGATAAAATGGCATCGCCTAAACGACTACGAACTAAGCTATGAGCTAAAAAGTTCTGTAGCCTTTGCCAACGAGATGCAAACCAAACGCTATTTCCCTTTTATTCCTGCTCCTCGTCTGAGTCAGCATTTAAAATGGAATATAGATCCCAATGGGGGCTTGCTGAGAAACCTCGTCGTGGGTATAGGGCATACTTTTGTGGCCAAACAAACCCGCTTTGAGCCTTCTCAAGAGTTAGTTCCCACCACCCCCGATGCCTATCACCTTTTTGAGGCTAATATAGGCACAACTTTAAAAATCGGCAACCAGCAATCCTTAGGAATAAGAGTCTCTGCCGAAAACCTTTTAAACACCGAATACAAAGAATACACCAATCGCTTTAGGTATTACGCCCACGATTTGGGTAGAAATGTATTCATAAGATTAAATTATAATTTCTAATAAAAACATCAAAAATGAAAAGAATATCATATTTATTAAAAACTATCACCTTAATAACTTTAGTAGCTTTTACATTTAGTAGTTGTAGTAAAGAAAGTTCAAAACCTGCTCCTCCTACTGATGAAACCAAAGATAGAGGTCACGATATGCCCGATAAGGTGCAGTTTATCATCACCGATATAGGCACTAAAGAGGTGCAAGAGCGCACCGCCAACAAGTCGCCTAAAGGTATAGAATACGATATCAATAGCCCTATACAATGGCAAATAGGACACGAATACCGATTCGAAATCGTATATTACAACAATAATGCGCGTATGAACCACGAGTTCGTAACTGCCAAAATGGCGCCTATCCACCAACATTTCTTTCAGTTATTCCAAGGAAATTACCCCGAAAATAAAGACGGAAGAGATGCAATGGTAACCGCTATGAACAAAACGGTAAGTTATGAATATCAAGATACCGACCCCGAAAATGGTACTTATGGTACACAAGGGGTGAGTTTGCGCTTGCGCACTTGGGATAAAAAACACCCTGAACTACGCGACCCTATAGGTCTAAAAGGCGTTTTTCATATCAAAGACGAGGCTACGGCTGGCGATTATAAATTGCGTATCAAGTTAGCACACTTCCTCACTGCCAACAAGCTCAACCCTCAAACCCAAGAAGAACGCCCTTACAATGTTGTGGAGTATTCTAGTGCCTTTCAATTAGACTCTGATATGATACTCCCTGTACAAATTAAACAATAACCTTTTTAATATTAAAAAACGATGAAAAATATATACGACTTTTTTAAAATCTCATTACTGTCAATATTTGTTACTTTTCTTTCTGTCTCTTGCAGTAAAGACGATAATAAAGTAACCCCTCCTACTACGCAATCTTCTACCACTACCGCTACCACTACCTCCACCACCACAGCTACTACCGAAGAGTTTGTAGCTAAGTGGAGCCGACTTGAAGTGCGTTTTACTAAAGGACATTCTCACGGCTATTTCCACGGCAACCCCGATTACCCCGTGAAATACCTCAAAACAGTACAACGTTTCTATTTTGAGAACAAAAATGGCGTTATTACCCCAGCAAGCGATAATCCTACCGCTATCCGTTGGGAAGGAAGTAATGATCAAGATGGATTATCACTCTCTGGAATAGAACTTATCTTCTATGATAAAGAGGGCAAACGTATAAACTCACTCTTGACTACTGGTCAGGCTCCTAATCACTATCAATTCTTCTTTATCGCCGATAATTTCACAGCAGTAGCTAGCAATACTACAGTGCCTACCCAAACTGAGGCCTTGCGATACAAATACCGCGATACCAATCCTGAAGAGTTGTATATCAAAGGAGGGGCAGGTATAGACAATAACCCCAATGCTCCCAAAGGGGTACTCCGTAAAGAGCAAATAGGCTTAAAAGGCTTTTTTGAAATCAAAAGAGCTTATGTAAATTTCGATTTGCAAATTGTGTTAGGCTATTTCGCTACCAAACCCGCTGGATTAACTTATAGTACCCTTCCTGCTAATAAAGTTATGGAAGTAAAAATCCCTATTCATATCTATACAGATATCATAGCAGAAGATGAACAAATAGAAGATGCAATGCGCGAATTTGGCGCGACCAAAGCCGAAATCGAAAAAGACCGAAACGATATTCTCTCATCAACCCTCGATCCTGAAAGTAGTGGTACTTTCTTGTAAAACAAAAATAAATAACATTGCTTTGCCAAAGTTTAGAATAAGCTTTGGCAAAGTTTTTTTTCACTATCTTCACTCTGCATAATACTTAGAACAACCTTGGAACAATCTTGGAGCAACCTTGGAGCAACCTAATTTGTCAATTGATAAATTATTACTACCTTTGCCCCCACTCTTAACTCTTATCTCTTACCTGAAATGAACTTACTATCAGTAGAAAATATATCTAAAGCCTTTGGCGAACGAATTATCCTCGAAAATATCTCCTTTGGTATCAATAAAGATCAAAAAATAGCCTTTATTGCCAAAAACGGTACCGGTAAAACCACTCTTCTTAATATAATGGCAGGTAAAGACCTCCCCGATAGCGGTCAGATTGTCTTCCGTAAAGGAATACAAATAGGTTTTCTGTCACAAAACCCTTATTTCGATGAAGATTTGACAATAGAAGAAACTATTTTTGCTACCGAAAACCCCATTTTACGCCTTATCCAAGAATATGAACACGCCTTGCAACATCCCGAAAATGAAACAGCTTATCAAAAGGCATTTGAGCAAATGGAACGCCATAACGCATGGGATTTCGAAACTCAATATAAACAAATCCTATCCCGCCTTAAATTAGATAATCTACAGCTGAAAGTAAAAAGCCTCTCTGGCGGACAAAAAAAGCGCCTTGCCTTAGCCAATGTGCTCATCAGTAAACCCGATTTATTGATATTAGATGAACCTACTAACCACCTTGATTTGGAGATGATAGAATGGCTCGAACAATATTTCGCCAAAGAAAACCTTACCCTCTTCATCGTTACTCACGACCGATATTTCTTAGAACGCGTTTGCAACGAAATATTAGAATTAGACAACGGCGAACTCTTCAGTTATAAAGGAAACTATTCCTATTTCTTAGAGAAAAAAGAACAACGCCTCGCTCAAGAACAAGCCTCTATCGAAAAAGCTAAAAACCTATATGTAAAAGAACTCGACTGGATGCGCCGTCAGCCAAAAGCACGTACTACCAAATCTAAATCGCGCATAGACGACTTCTATAAAATTAAAGAAGCCGCTCACAAAAGACGCAAAGAGCATTCCGTGCAATTAGAAATCAATATGGAACGCTTAGGTAGCAAAACAGTAGAGTTCCACAACGTATGCAAGGCTTTCGATGAGCTCTCCATACTCGATAAATTCAACTACAATTTCCTACGAGGTGAACGAGTAGGCATTATAGGTAAAAACGGCACTGGTAAGTCTACATTCCTAAACCTCCTTACAGGAACTATCTCCCCCGATAGTGGTAAAATAATTGTAGGTGATACAATCAAATTTGGCTACTATACCCAAGAGGGCATAGAGGTATTACAAGGGCAAAAAGTAATAGAGGTAATACAAAAATACGGCGACTATATCCCTTTGCTCAAAGGGCGTACCCTCTCGGCAGGACAACTCTTAGAGCGCTTTCTCTTCGACCGTAAAAAACAGTATGATTATGTCGAAAAACTTAGCGGAGGTGAGCTCAAACGATTATACCTCTGCACCGTACTTATACAAAATCCTAACTTCCTAATCCTCGATGAGCCTACAAACGACCTTGATATCGTTACCCTAAATGTCTTAGAAGACTTTCTCTTAGACTACCCTGGTTGCTTAGTCGTTGTCTCTCACGACCGCTACTTTATGGATAAAATCGTAGACCACCTTTTTGTATTCAAAGGTAAGGGCGAAGTAGAAGATTTCCCTGGCAACTACACCGATTACCGCGTGTATGAAGAGAGTACCCCACCCGTAGACGAAGCTCCTAAAAAAGAGACCTCCAAAAATACTTGGCGTAAAGACGGGATGAAAGGCTTATCTTTTAATGAACAGAAAGAATATAATCGTTTAGAAAAAGAAATCGCTCAGTTAGAAGAGCAAAAAGCTAATATCGAAGCAGCTTTTGCTGAAGGAACACTTAGCAATGATGAAATACAAACCCAATCAATCGCTCTACAACAAACGCTCTCTGCTATAGAAGAAAAAACAGAACGTTGGTTTGAATTAACTGAAAAATTAGAACAATGAATTGGATATCAATTTTAGAAGCAAATGGTATAAACGCCTCTCCATTAAAGTATTTTAAGCCTTATAGAGCTGTTGCCCTGATGGATGAAGATGAACTTAAACTTACCAAAGACTGGTTACTAAACTACGCTATTGGTTTTGATTTACTCCCCCTGTTCTCCAATAGAGAAAGCGACTTTGTAGGGGTTTATACCAATGGCTTTCTGAAAGGAAAAGTAGCAATAGTAAATCACGATAATATCAACTTTGCACCTCAATTTAGAAGCGTAGAATCTTTCCTAAACGCTTATAAAAAAGCTATTAAAAAAGAAGACTTCTACGACTGGCAAGACTTCGATAAGCCATATGATTACCCTATCATAGATGAATCAGAAGCTGAACCTCAACTATTACAAGAATGTTGGCACCAAATTGAAACAGAGCAACTACATTCTTCTACTCACAAAGAAATTGTTTATAAAACACTGATAGGGCTAACACCTCCTTCTCAATTAGACACTTTATTGCGTTTCTTAAATAAAGATTTTGCACTTAATAAAGAACATAAAGAAATTGTAGATTATGCAATGGAAGTATTAGGCGTAGTACATCTTTATCAGCCTGCAAAACCCCTTATTGCCGAACTGCTAAAAACAAAAACTTTTAAAAACTACTACAACCGCTCATTACTATATAATGGCGAATTTAAGAAAAATACCCCACTCATTATTAAAATTATTTCCTTTCCTCTACTCTTGATGAGTTTTCTCCTATTGGGTATTTATAATCCGCAAAACGAAATGTACACTTTTTCAAAACGAAATGTACATTTTTTTGACCGAGCAGGGCGTGGCACTCCCCACTTAAATAAGGTTTAAAAAGGGTTTAAAAACAGAATGACACGGATGTAACAGTACACCCGTGTCATTCTGTTTTAAGGCCTCCTCGGCCTACTTAGATAGTTGTGCTACTATCTCGCCTATTGTAGCTCTTATGCCCTTATTATAGGGGTTGTGTTTGGTGTCGTTCCACCTCCATTGGTTGTCATACAGGGCATCATATATAACCTCCTCGGATAGGTTGCCCTCCTTGATGAGAGCGGACACCCTATCGGCGGGAATAAGTACGCTATAATTCGACTTATAGGTACTATCCTCATTACCGGTTATTAGGTTGGACTCTTTCTTTAAGTCGTAGAAGTATCCCTCGCCGGCAATACCTATATTCAGAAGGTTACGGCAATAGCCTACATAACGCTCGTAACTCCACTCTATCACGATAGCCCCCGTTATATCCTTACCATTATATACGGTAAGCTCGGTTACCTCTCTATCGTATACTTCACACTCTGATAGATACTCAATAAGTTCTACCTCCAGAAACTCCTCCTCGTACTCAATATCCTCAACGCTATCTATATCGATAAAGTCCTTTTCAAGGTTCAAGGAATAGCCCACGTTTAGCTTTATTCCGTTGGCGTATTCACGCGCATCCTCCTCACGCAAGAAGTAAGCCACGTCCTCTATCCCTTCCTCCTCTATGAGTGCTTGGTAGGCCTTATAAATCACAATGTATTCTTTTCCTCCTATCTTTTCCTTTGGCAGGTCTTTAAGCCTACTGGTGTGCCTTAGGTACTCTACCCTCCTAAGCTTCTCAATATAGTAGTCAGAGAGCCTCTCATAGTCCTCCTCGGAGAACTTGGCCGCCCTAATTCCACTTCTACGGTGTGTTACCGCGGATACCGATTTCCCGACAATCTCCGACACCTTTCTGTCGGATAATTCTAATTGGTCAATGATGTATATTACTTTGTCGTGTGGTGTCATAATTATTCTTGTTTTATCATATTAGTATTGTACCATAGCAATCGCCTGTATTTCATCTTTTGCTTTTACTATTATTGTACCATTACCGCCTATATACTTGGTGTAGGTTACTCTGAATGTTTTGTTTTCTGTTTTCATTTTGTAATAAAATAATTGTTAAATAACTTCTTCTTCATATACCACTTCACCAGTTTCATTACAAACGACTTGCACTATACCGCCTTTGTAATCTTCAAAATAGCTGTGGTTAGTGCCATTGAATGATTGTATCCAGTCTTTACAATATTCTAATGTAGCCTCGAAGCCTTTATCATTAGAATTATTATCATCATTGAATACTACATTGTAAGTAGTATTAGTAACGTTGTTCTTATCTGTTGTTGTCATTGTTCTTTGTGTTTAAATTGTTATTACTTGTTTTAATTTTACACTGCAAAGATACGGCAAGAATTTGAATCGTGCAAGTTTTTTCAATACTTTTTTTCAAAAAAAGTATTAATATTTAGTACATAAGATTGTAATATATTGAATAACAAGATAATAAAAATTTTTTTTAAAAAAATACGCTTTTTGTGAAATGCAATTTTGACTTATTTTTTCTATTTTGTTGTATTAAATATTATTACAACTTATATAGGGTAGTTAGCAGTAAGGACTTCTATACGCTTCTTGCCAGCACTATTGCTACTTCCTAAGTGTAGGGATACTTCCTTTTGATGCCAGCCATATATTTGGGTGTAGCGGGTGAGTTCCTCATTATGGTAGGAACTAAGTAGGAACTTGCCCTTAACAGTTGCTAAGGTTGCTAATAACTCGTTAAAATGCAATTGCTCATAACCTCCATAGTGTCCTTGTTTAGCACCTACATAGGGAGGATCTACATAATGAAAGGTGTCGGGTGTATCACGTAGAGCAATAACCTCAGTAGCATCATTGTTTTCTATTTGTACGCCCCGCAAACGGTCGGAATATATTTCTGTAAAAGTGTCTACTTTGTTGTGTAGGCAAATGGCATTCTTACCATTAGTAGTAATACGACAGTTACCTACTTGACAGGAGAAGCCACAATTGGTAGTATACCAAAAAGCCCAAGCGCGATGTACTTCGCTAAAAGCAAAGGGAGAATGATATATAACTAAGGCTGATTTGTAAGCTTCTCGGCTAACGATAGAGCTTTCTATAAGCGTTTTTAGTTCGGTAAAATTACTTTGTAGAACTTTGTAGAATGTATAAACGTTGGCATTGAAGTCATTAATAACTTCCACTTGTGCTTTCCTTTTTGCCCAAAATACAGCACCTCCTCCAAAGAAGGCTTCTGTATATACTTTATGAGGTGGAATGAGAGGCAAAATGTAGGGTAACATTGTTTGTTTGCCTCCATAGTAGGATATTGGCGTACGTTGCCAAGTATTAGATGTTGATTTCATTTTGTATTACGAATTTATGAATTTTGGTAATTTGAAAAATAGTTGTACTTTTGCAGTACCACACAAATAATACGAGAAAACCCGAAAACCCACAGAAGACATATTGTCCTCCGCAGGGCTTTCGGGTTCGTATTAATTTGTGTGGTAACTTATTAATTTGCGGAGGACATTTTTTTATACTGCTTACCTCCTTTTTAGCAGTGCTTTAAAAGCGTTTTAAAAGCTGTTTAAATTCTTACTTCCACCGAAACGGCTTGTATTTCCAAAGGATAAATACTAATATAGCAATAGGTAAAAGCCAAAGGGTATGCCTTATGACGCTACTTTTGACTTGTTTGTTCACCTGTTTGAATTGTACGTATTTGTGCTTTTGCGCTTCGGTTTTTGTCTGTATCTTCGTATTATATAAAAGGGTACTATCAGCCTGCTGTAGGCTCTTAGAATGGGTTTTTGTAACTTTAATCTTTACCTTTCCGTTGAGTACTCTTATAACTTCATTATCGCCGTCACGAATGCGGGTGTAGATAAGTTCACGTGGTTTGCCTACACTATCGGTGAGGCTTTCGAGTTCGAGTTCAAAGGACTGGTCGGACTGGTGGGACAAGTCTGTTTTGCGACCTTCATAGGCAAAAAGCTGTGAACTATCCTTGTAATGGATAAAGTGCTCTTTCTGTACTTGGCGTTGCTCAGTAGTGGCGACCTTGCGGGTACGACAACCTACTAAGGCAAGGAACGCTAATAATAATAGGGTTAATTTTCTCATTTGCTAATTGATTTATGTGGGTGAATTGCCTTTCACCCCTACAGGTTTTTGTATTCGTCTTTTGCATTGAAGCAAGGGCAAGCTTTAGCGACACCAGGGAAGTCTTTATGACCTAATATTTCGGCTTGTGGATATAGGGCTTTAAGCTCGGTGAGGAGCTTTTTTAAAGCTTCTTTCTGTGCCACTGTGCGGGTATCTTTAGGCTGTAGCGTGTTTTTATCTATCCCACCAATGTAGCAAATGCCGATGCTGTCCTTGTTGTGTCCTTCTACGTGGGCAGGGACTTTATTGACGTCTCTGCCCTCTTCAACCGTGCCGTCGAGGCGTACAATGTAGTTGTAACCTATCTCATTAAAACCTCTTTGTTTGTGCCAAAGGTTAATATCTTTAGCGGTGTGGTCTCTGCCCTCTGGTGTAGCCGAGCAGTGAACCACTAAGTAACGGATGTTGCGGGTGCTTTTTTTCATTGATTGTTATTTATTTAAATTGTATTTTCACTTCTAAAATTTCATCGATATTGATAGTTTTACTTCCTGAAAAGTTTATAATAACACTGTTGCCATTAGAAAAATTTTTATTTGTAATATTACAAAGGGCATCATTTACATAAATATCAAAATCTTGTTTTAAAAAATTTTGTACATACCTTTTTTGATTAGTCTCGTCGATACCTCCAAATAAAACAATTAACTTATTAGGTGTGTATTTTATTAGTTTATTAATAGCATTTTCTTGAGCAGGAGGTTCTTTATATCTAAATATTATCTCATTTTCTTTGTAAATAATACCTAAAGAAACAGAAAAAGCCACTCCTTGAAATGAAACGTATTCTTTATGTTCAAACCCATTAGTATACGCACTATTTAAAATATCTTTATAAGATAAACGCTTTTCTTTTAAGCGCATTCCCCAATCAAAAAAAAGTATTGTATTCATAGTTTTTGAATATATTTAATGAGTGGATATGGGGTGAGGCTGGCGGCAATATCCCACCAGTCAATAAAGGTACACTTGATTAACTTGTCGTATAACTCTTTGGAGAACCCTGCCAACAGCACAACAACAATAGCCATTGCTAAGGCTATCCATAGTGAGTAGAGTAGGTAAGCGGTTATAAAGGCTACAACAAATATTGTGTTACCTACCATAGAATGGAGCAGTTTGTCACTGCCTTTAAGATTTTGAATGATTTTATTTTTCATAGCTAAATGTTTCTTATATCAATGTAACAATCGTTATTGTATATACTTACTACTGCTGTACTGCCCTTTTTGCCGTTAAAAGTGTTATCACCAGTATAGATAATGTTTTTGCCCGCACAGGTAAAAATAATAGAGCCATCATCAAACATTTTTCGGAAAGAAGTATTACCCAAATGCTCTATATTCTGCAAGCCAATCGTACAACTTGCCTTAATGAATACAGTATCATTCTGCTGGACTTGTGGAATAACTGTATCAGCACCTACCTCATACCCTGTACGGGTAATCTTTCTCATTAACTCTTCAGTAGTAACTAAATCTTCAGGAGCAGGGTTCCAGTCTGTAGGAGTGTTTCCTAATTCAAATTTAAAGTTCTTAAACTGATATTTACCTATGGAGTAAGCAAAACCTAAATGTAATGTTAAGTTGCTATCTTTAACTAAAAAAGTTGTATAAACTCTTTTCCACTTACTTATCTCCAACAAACCACTTATAGGTTTTACTTCTTGATAGCCCATAAATGGACCTCCATAAAAATCCGGACTTTTCAAATCGCCTTCAAGCACTTTAATGTCAAAACTTACAGTAACATACTTATTAACAAAGTATTCCATATTAATTGGATTATCATAAACCCTAACCCAATTACCATTTCCTGATGTTGAATGTATTTCACTTAACCCCTCATTATCCTTATTAATAACTGTAATTCCGGAGGCGGCATAAAAAGATGTTTTTTTGAAAAATTTAGAATTTAAAAAGTAATTCCTTCCTCCAATTTGTATCTCATCAATTGCTGTTTTAATGTTCTCAGTAGTAGCGAGGTTATTGGGTTTTCCGCCAATTTCGTCCCAGTCGTGAGTGTGGTTGGCTGGGGCAAAATTCAAATCGGGTTTATCTGCAAGGTCATTATAGGAGATAGCATTCTCATCTATCACTTCACTGCCTGCCATTAGTTTGATCTTCCCATTCTGTACTACGATACCCGTAGGGATGTTACTGACAAAGTGGCTTACGGGGATACTGGTAAGGAGGTTATCACGTTTGTCTCTTAGTTCTAAGGTCTTGTTCGTTCTGTTGTACACCAACTTCGTACCCTCGTCGTCCAAAAACATTAGGGATATACGCCTTACTACGTTGTTACCTTTCTTAAATTTTAACTCTGTGGTACTCTCATCTAATTCAATATCATAGTCTTCGAGGGTGTCAAGCTGTTGCTTGTAGGCGTTGGTAAAATCATTAGACGAAAGTCCCTTGCCTTCTACTTTATCTACTTTCCCATCAAACAGCCCCTTATGAGCGTGGGTGTCGGTGAGGTGGTTTTGAAGTTGCTGAGCAGAGGCGGTACCTTCTATTATTCTATCCAAGCCTTCAATGGTGTCCATTGGAATTTTCTCGCTTTTGTGCCAAAAGCTGTCAATAAGGGCTTTAAATTGCGCCCCATTTGGTTTTTTTAAGTCAGAGAACCACTTGTATAGGGTTGTAAGTGCTGTCATATTTTAGTTGTCAGTTATTAGTCATTAAAGGTGTTAGAAGCCTATGTATTCAATGAATTGTACCACACGATAAGGTGGCATATTGTTGTGGGGGTGGTCGCTACCTACTGAAGAGGATTCGCGATTTTTCCACATGCGCAAGTTATTGTTATTATCACCCGAACCTGGTAGGTACCTTGTTGTATTCTCAAAGGCATCAAAATCTCCGCCACTTCTAAATTCTGAGGCTTCATTATGGTTGATGTCCGCCACAGCTATTGTATCTTGATAACTGTGCTTGTGCGCCGGTATTTCCTCGGCTTTTAGTTTGTGAGAACGTTCGCCTCCTTGCTTAAGGATCTGATTAAGACCATAGTCTTGAACATCTTCAGGTTTCTTAACGTAGTCAGGGTCAAGACCTATAGGCATTTTACCTCGTAAGTTCACGTATTCTCTCCAGCCTTCGGGTATTTCATTTGCTGGTTTCCCCCATAAAGCAATGAGCCCAATAGGCACAGCTTGTTTCTGCTTCTTGAGTTTTTTCACTTCGTCTTTTAACTCTTCAAGGGCTTTGTTTTCTGCTTTATTTTTGCCTAAATCTTGCAGGTTAGATACTCGTTGAAAGTCTTCCCAATTGTAGGTCTTTTCAGGGGTAGAGCGACCAAAAGCGACTGTGCGAATGTTTTCTAAGGGACGGAGGAAGCCGTCGTCAAAGGTTACCTCGTTGGTTTCCTCTTTGATGATGACGGTATCACCTTTAGCACCTCCTTCAAAGGGAAAAAGTTCTCCATTGATAAAGACAGTACCTGGGGTGATGGTGTTGCCTACCTCCTCGCAACCTAAGATAATTGCCTTATTGCCAGCGAGGTATCCAAAATGGTTAAATAGGTTGTAGGCGTTCTGCATAAAGGCAAGAAATGCCACATCAAAGGGGTAGCCTGCGTTGTGTTCGGTATGTAACTTATTCATATTATTTAGTTTCTATTGTCCAACGTTTTCCTGCTAACTTGTAAAAATTCACAAGGGCTTCTAACTTGTATCTATCGTACTCCAAACCTTGAGGGAGTACTACTATAAAATCTACTCCGCCGTCTATATAGTCGCCTCGTTGATAGAGGAAGACTTTGCCTAAAAACAAAGGCTTATTGGCACTGCGGGGGTATATATAGAGCCGCTCGTTCTGCTTGCCGTCTTCTATACGTATGCGCCGCTGCTCGCTGTCGAACTCATCATTGAGTGCCTTGCGCAGGTAGCATACTTGGCTGTTGTGGGCGAGGTTGTATAAGTTGGCTTCTCGTGCTTGCTGAAAGTCGTACAGCAACTTGTGCAGGGGTGTTGCCAGCATTCTTAACCACGCTATGAGCTTCGCTTTGCGCAGGAAGGTAGGGGTAAGCAGTACGAGTAGTTTGTCGATGTTTAGGTTATACATTGCTAACGTAGGTTATATCGTTGAAGTTGTCTATCGTAAAGTAGCCTGCGGTGGGTATTTTGCTTATCTCTATCGTTTCAAAAGCTCCGTAGCCTCCACCGCTGGTGATGTTTTTGCTTTGGGCGAGAACTAAATGCGGTATCTTCACTCCTTCGGCTTGTTGGAGCGCATCAATAAGGTGTGCTAAGACCAATTCGCCGTTAAATGGCAACCTTTTTAAGTAGCTTTTTATAGCCTCTTCTACTGGGTGTGTAGCGTGAATGATACTTTGTCCGTTACTATCAAGCACCAAAGGATCATATACTATCTTCATTTGCAAGTGAAGTATATCGGGTTGGTAGTTCACCACTGATAGGCGTACGCCCGCGTCTTTTATCTCTTGCAAGTAGGCTTCAAATGATTGCTTTTGGGCATCGGTGATTGGTTGGAGTGTGTTGCCCTGTTCACCTGCTATTTTGACTATCAAACGACCTTCGTTTTTACTTTCTATTACCGCCGAGTACTTCACTATCTTACTTGCCTCTATGGCTTCCTCCGTATGCCCTTGGTTATTAAACTTGTCGCTGTCGGGCAATAAGTCAAACCCATACTGAAAAGCAAGGGCTTTGCTACGATACCAACGGTCGGTATGGGGTTTGAGCTCGGCAAGGCGTTTGTCTATATCCGCCCTGTGTAGGTCGAATAGCTTCTCCAAACTCCATATCGCCACCGCTATAATATAGACCCACAAGCGCCATATAGCTACTTTGGAAGTGCTATTGAGGCTTTCCAATGCAGGCTCTTGTGCTTTGGCTTGGAGAATAAGGGTTTGTATTTCTTGAATAGTGCGTGCCATCATCCTAATTTTTTAATGATTTCTAGTTCGGTATCTGAAAGCTCCCAATGAATAACCTCTTTATTTGAGGCTAATTCTTTTGCTTTTAATTCTTTTGCAACTAATTCGTTTGTAGCATTGTGTGACGCTAAGAAGCCCGAACCAAATATCCCCTTTTTATGTATTTTTTGGCTTTCTAATTGTCGACAGAAAGCTAAGTCTTTTTTCATTATGCAAATGCTTTCGCCTTTCTCTACAATAGAAGCTATCCTTGATACAGTAACTACATTGTCAGGGTATTGATAGGTGGGCATATTTACTTTATTAGTATTAAAAACCGCTTTAATACGTTCTCTTAATTCTGCATCTCCTAATATCTTTACATCTCCCATCATATTGGTTATAAATGATGTTTTTACTTTCGCTCCATTCTCATATACTATATCAGCGATAGCAACAATAGCCGTATAATCTTGATTAGTACCGAATAAAGTAAGATGTGGAGCAAATAGAAAGTATTTTACCCCTTTAGCATTATAGAAGCGAATGATTTGTGAAATGATAGAGAAAGGAGGATTATCAATCACCACACAATTTTCATCATATTGTACACTTTCATAGTCGCCACCAGGGTAGAATGGACGGAGGACTTTCAGCCCCTCAATATTACACTTCTCACGTACATATTGCAGTACTACCTCATACACCTCAGGAGGGGTATAACAGTCATCAGTTGTCTTTTTGGGTTTAAATTTTTCAACAAAAGCTTCGTATTCTTTATTTTCTTCTGTATTCATTATTTTAAAGTTATTGTTATGTTACTACAAAGTCTAAGTTAATCGCCCAAATACTGATACCCTCAAGGCGTTTAGCAACTTGTTCATCTTCCTTAGAAAAGGCAGTTGCGGGCTGTAGATTCTTAGCAGTGTAGTAGGCTAATATATCTTTATTGCTAAATGCTTCTGCTGGTAATACCAAGGTTTTGCCCGCTACTACATCATCAGTGATGTTAAGGGCGTTGGCTTCGGCAAACTCAAAGATACTCTCAATAGTGCCTGTATGCTGTAGGGCGAGGTCTAATAGTGACTGATTATGTAGGGCTGTTATTGTCATCTAATTCAAAAGTCTTATAGAATTTTTTATTAATAATCTTAAGCAGCACCTTTGCAAATCGAAAGCCTAAACAATCTAAGTTCTCCAAGAGACTCACCACGAGTTGCCATATAATCCCTATAAGTACTATCCAGTAAAGCCAATGGAAGGGGTCGAACTCAAAACCTCCAAGACTTGGAAACTCTACATTAGCCGAGAAGGTATGCAGTATATAGATAGGTACAAGATAGGTGGCTATCTTTAGGATCATACGTCCAAATTTCCTACTCTCGTGCTTTTCTCCTCGCTTGCGGGAGGCTTGTACACCAGTTAGCCATTCAAATACTAATAACACCACGTATGCAGTTAGGAATAAATGGTTGAAACCAAATAAGAAGTGCACAGTAGCAAACAGAAAGGAGAGTATTACGTCCATTTTTATAAAAAGTGTTGAAAAAGTGTGACCAAAGGAAGAGCGTAGGAAGTCGTGAGAGTCCCTAAAGCCAAATCCTTGTAAAATGTAATTAAGTGTTATCATCGTTGTTTTTTAATTAATTGTTCCCGTTCCTGTACTTGTTGTTGCGCCTGTATAAGTCCCCGCCTGTACGGATATGCCTGCATCTACTGTTATTTTGCCACTTTTAACAAAGTCGTGAATAAGAGAGGCTAAGCGTTCGGCATACTCTTCCATACTTGCATCGGTTTTGCGCTGCATATCTTGTTGCAGGCGGATAATTCCTTGTTGAAGGGCTTGTTTGTTTAGTGCCATAACTGGTTCATTTTATTGTTAATCTCTTCAAACTTCGCTACATTCTGCGGAGCAAATTTGCCAACACCTGCGGGGGTTTGTATGATAGCGTTTTTAAGTTCGTTTAAAAGCTCATTTAAAAGGGTTTTAAAATCGGCTTGCTCATTTTTGAGTTGTAGTTTGCCGTCTTCTATCTTTAGGGTAAAACCTCCCAAGATACATTCTACTTTCTCCAGCTCGGAGGTTCCTACTACTATTGCCGTTTCCTTGCCTATAAAAGACACACATACCAGCGAACCTACTTTTGGTTGTAGGTAAAAACCTCCTTGCTCAAAATCTACTACTAAATACACATCGTTAATGGGGGAGCTGCCGTCTAAGGGAGTTACATCAGCGGTTTTAGCTTCCTCATCTACAGAGGTTACCTCGCATACCTTGGCGTATAGTTCCTGCCCCGTATTGGCTAATTGTTGTATCAGTTCTTTTATCATAGCGCATTCCCTAATTCAATCTTTTGTCGGTAGCCGTTGGTGCCGAAACTAATCTCATTCTTTTTTACTAAATAAGTACCACTATTGCCGTCAGAGGCGTGTATTTCCACCATATCGCACTTGCGCACTTCGGGTACACCAAAGGTTTCAAACGAGCCCTTAAAGCCACTTTGCTTGTAACGTTCTAACGCCTGCATTGCGTACTTCTTTAGCTCAGCTTCTGTTAGTCCGTCTATGCGGAGTTTTATTACTTCTCCGTCTTTGTCGCCGTACTCGTAGGTGAGTTTCTTATGCTTGGCGTTAAAGCTCTGTGCCTCCACGCGTACCCTTATATCGTCTTTATCACGGTAAGTAAAGTCTTCACTGATGATGTTTTTGCCGTGTCTAAAAAGGTGTTTTTCTCGGTTATCTATAGGGTAGGCTAACCCGATATACAACACCGATTTGCCGTCAATAAACCTAAAGTAACTACTAAGCATTACCTTGTCTTTTAACTCCTGCAACTCTTGCGATACGTTGGGCTGGCTGATACGCCAGCTACCTACTTGTATATTGTCATCAATGAGTTTGTAGCTAATATTTGTATCCTTGAGCAGATGTTCCACTATCTCTTTGAGGGTAGCGTTCTTAAAGGCTTTAGGCTCGGCTTTTAACATTTTGAGCAGGAACATACCGTCTTCGCATTTTATGGTGATAGGCACTTTGGCATCTACCGAACGGATATAACCTGCAAAGCGTACTTTTAAATCATCATCATAACCGAGCTCTACTGTAATACGGTCGCCTCGCTTGATTGGGGGTGTACCTTTTTCACTTACATAGCCTTGCCAGCGAATATTGCGTGGCAGTTTTAGTTCACAAGTGTCGGTAAGGCTTCCCATATCTTCTACAATGTTACACTCGGCTACCGAACTAAATTGCCAACGAGTGCTACCCGCCTCTATCGTTATTCTACTTACTAATCTTAACATACTCGTCTTGTTGTATCTGTTTTATTTCGTAAGGCTCATCGGATAGCATTTGTATTTGTACGCTTTGGCGATTGCTGTGCGTTTCCTGCTGCAAGGAGAAGGAGGTTACTACTGCCGACTTGATACCGAACGCATAGAGAAAGTCGCTTTCTACTTCCATTGCTTCGGGAGTAGTGAGTAGTTTGCGCAAAGTTTCTAACTGACTTAGCGGGTAGTCCTGCTTTGGCAATAAAAACGCCTCGTCAGCTTGCTCTCCTGGTTCGCCTTCATAATCGGTAATAGCGAGGTCAAGGGTAATGCCGTAATCACCATTGCTGATATACTCCTTAATTGTGCCGTCACGCCCTTGCAGGGGAGTAGTAACAATATTGCGCTGTTGGGTTATTGAGATAATCACTTCAGGGAACAATAAGCTGTAATGCTCGCCCTCGTGGTGGGTACTCATACGCAAGGAGGTAAGCCAAGGGCGGTTTTCTAAGTCGCTTGTTGCGACAAACTCGCCGTCAAACTTCTTAACCTCTAAAGGCTTGCCTGCTTGCATACCAAAGCGAAAAGCCAAGTTTAAGGCTACCGTTTTAGCAATTGTTTCGGGTTGGGGTTGAAAGTTAAAGTGTATCATATTCGTCAATCATTTGAGGAGGCAAAATCTACGGCAGCTGTGCGGAGAATTTCGGTAACAGCTTGCAATAGCTGCTGCTTATCTATACCCTTCTCGCTATTCATATACACATTAAAGTTATCCATCATTTTGCCAATGGTAAGGTTACGCACTTTGTTTTCGCTTTTACTCTTATCACCTCCTACCCCCGTGCTATTCATTGTTTTGGTAGCTGCCACGCCCCCAACTGTGGGAACAGTAGGTTTATTTTTAGTAAGGTCAAAGCTGTCTTTGTTTTCTACTACCGTTACTTCTTGAGGTTTATCGTCTTCTTTTTTGGTGTTAGCCTTTTCCTTATCAGAGACTAAGTCCATATTCTTGCGAAACTCCTCTACACTTCCAGAAGCATTTGCCGCCCACTCCCAACCAGTGAGTTCTGCAACCCAGCCTAATATCTTTTGTAGCGGCGCCATTATTACATCTAATAACACTAAGCCTATACGCTTAAAACCTGCTAAAATACCCTCAGATTTAAAAGCTTCGACGATGCTATCCCAATGTCGTTTAATCATCATAAAGGCACTGATGATAGCTCCTATTGGTCCTAAGAGAAGTAGCATTGTACTCCCAAAACTGTCAAAGTAGGTGATTGCTGTAGCAATGTAACCGATAAGTAAGGCAACGCCTGTAATGATGAGAAATATAGGGTTCATATTCATTACGGCATTCAGTATGCCCTGTGCTACTGCCATTGCCTTGGTAACGCCTGCCCATACGGCTGTTTTTACGGATAGAATACCCGACCATAAGGCGGCGCGTTTTTCGGCATTGGTTAGAAAGGTAATACCGTTGTAAACTACCATTAGCAACGGGGCAAGTCCCGTCATTTGTTGCACCATATCACTGATAGCTCCCGCATAACCAAATACACCACTTGTAGCATTAAAAATAGAAATCTTAAAGTCTTCCACTTGTGCGGTAAGGCGTGCGTTCTTTTCGGCGGTACTTTCCATTATCACTTCAGCTTGCTCTATTGCCGAGTTCGTTCCCTCTATCTTTTGCGTCATCGCTTCAGCCTCATCGGAGGTATTGATAAGGGCAATGGCAGCAGCCATATTCTCTTTACCAAATACCTTGGTCATTAGGGCGGTGTCGCCTTGTATCTTGCGCAGGGTTTTCAATCGCTCGTGCAAGGGCACACTACTATCGGCTAAGTAATCGGTACTGATCCCCGCTTCCCTAAGTCCATCGGCAGCAAGTTTAGAAGTAAATCTACCCTCTGAAAGGGTAGTGAGTACGTTGCGCAAGGCAACCCCTCCTTCGCTACCTTTCTTACCCGCTTGGTCTAATAGCTGAATATAGGCGTTGGTTTCAGCAAATGAGAGTCCTGTAGTTTTAGCCACCATACCCACCTGCTCCAATGCCTGCTTAATTTGCGGGAGTTCAGCCGAGCCATTCTGGGCAGCGGCAGACATCACATTCATCATCTCGGTCATCACCTTTGCCGCCTTGATAGGATCTTCCATACTTACCCCAAACTGGTTCAGCGAGGTATTAAGTACATCAGTAGCGGCTATGGTATCGCCCCCCATTTGCTTGGAGAGAATATTCACGTTCTCGCCCATTAGCTTCATTGCCTCGCTACTTTTGGCAATATTGGGGCTAAGTTGTGAAAGCATCATCTTATAGGCTTCCACGTTATCTACTGCCGAAGTACCAAAGGTTTTAGCAGTATCACGTGCTGCCATTTCTATAGCTTTCAGTCCCTCGCCCGTTACCCCTGTAATAGCCGAAAGCTCGGCAAGGTTCTTCTCTAAGGCAACACCAGGAGCATATAGATTGCTCACTGAAGACGCTACCCTATCCGTGAGCTCAAGAAAGGTTTTAAACGTCATCAAGGAGGTACTTGAGTTTTCTCTTACCGTTCGCCCTACATTTTCAATAGCATTGGTAGTGTTTTCTGAAAAAGTATGCAGACTTTGGTTGATTTGGGTAACCTCTGCTTGCAGTACTTCCATATTCCTAAACAAGTTAACAAATACGGCAGATACTTGGCTGTCGCCTGCTACATTAAAATTTATTCCGAAATTGAAAGTATTATTCATCTTTTTTTGTATCTTTGCCGTGTAAAACGTCTTGTATTATGAAAGCACTCTTTTGGTTCGTTTATTGCCTATCATTCATTACTTTTTTAGGAGGTTGTTTTACCCAATGGATATTTGGGTTTGGAGGGGCTTGGGCTTGCCTAATGCTCATAGTGTTTACCGCTTGCGGTTTGCTTCACTACGGCTTTCCTGCCTTACAACTACACAAAAAGTAGTTACCCACCCATAAGCACCTTAAATAATTCTGCTTGGTTTTGCATACGCCAGTGCTCTAACCACATTGCTTGGGCATAGAGCTTACACCACTGACTGGCTTGCAGACTTTCGGGGTCTACCCCAAAGTTAGCACGAATCAGTGCCTCAGCTTTCCACTCTTCTTTCTCACTGGGCTCACATTGTAGTGAGCCTATAAGTTTTTTGCGGTTGCCTTGGTGTTTTGTACCCTCACCATTAGGGCTTCTACAGCTTTGAGTTTGAGCAAATCACGCTTTTCAATGGCTTCGTCGGCTTTTACTACATAATTGATATAGGCAGCTTGTGCAGCTTTTACTTCATCTGTTTTGGAAATTTTGGTAATAGCTTCTAAGTGCTTAAAAGTAGGCTCTTTGAAAATTACTTGGTGTGTTTTACCTTCTGCCGATACTTCTACCAGTACCAGCTCGCCGTGTTCCTCTTTAAGGGTTTGTATTTCGGCTGCCGATAGCCCACAAATGGTAGCAGGTTCGGCGACTTTGTTGTCTTCTACAAACATAAATGTTTCTTTTTCCATAATAATTAAATGCTTTTATCTACTACGTGGCTTACAATGAGAGGTAATTCTACTTCTTTGTGCATATCGCCCTCTTTCCATTCAAAAGGTGTTTTTTGAAATTCACAATTCTTTAGTATATGAGTTACCAAGGGCTGATTATCGGGCTGATAGTTCACCGTGATAGGGAAAGGCGCAATACGGTGTAATTGTCCTTTAGGAGCTTTAGCTTTCAGTGCCATTGCCGTTGAGGCAAGCACAGTGATAGAAGCAGTAGTCTTCACTCTGCCATACCCACGACTCACAGGGTGGCGACCTGCACCATATACGTTCTCTTTCTCCTGCTCCTCTTCGTACTTTATGGCAACAATACCCGTAACGGGTACGCCCCCGATAGTGCAGATGATATCTGCCCATCCGTATTCTCTTCCGTTGATAAGGGGTTCTAATTCTAACATTTTTAAAGTGCTTTTAAATGGTTATTAAATTGCTATACATTAAGTGTAAAGCCGATAGCTACTTCTATCTCGCGCATAGTGCCTACGGGTACTATTTTGAGTACTACTTCTAACTTGGAGGTTTGCAATATACGCTGGCGTGGGTTGATGTACACTTTGTACCCGCTGAGCTCTCCGTTGCGCTTCATTGCATCTAAAGGCTCCTCACAAAGGGCACTAATAGCCGATACGGTTGCTGTTTGTAGGTTGCCCGTGTCGGGGTCAATATAGGCAGGACCTGAAATCTTAGGTACCAGTACACGGTTGAGTTCACGGATAGCCTTGTCGATGGTGCGGTTATTCTCTATATAGGCAAAGTCGCTTGTGGTGGCTGTTGCCGTAAAGCTATCATTGAAGTAGGTGCCTGCATTGCCTGCATATTGAGTAAGGAAAATATACCCTTTTCCGTGCAAGGCTTCTACTTGTGCAGGGGTTAGGCTACTGAGCTTGGTACCGTCTGCTAAAGCAGGGACATCTAACTCAAGAGCTTGCAAGGTGTCGCCTGTAAGGGCTTTATCATAAGCTATACTCACTAAGTTCTGCTTTTCTACCCAACCAATGCTTTCGTGTACTTGGGCTTTGGAAAGAGCTCCAAGTGTAGCCCCTATACAACCTACTGCAGGGGTAGTTTGTGCGATATAGTTTCCTCGTCCTGCTCCATCTTGACCTATGACTACACTCACGAGTTCGGCATTTTTGGTGTGCAAATCGGGGAGGTTAGCAATATCTTCGGCTTTTAGTTTAAAGCTATACAAAAGGCTTGCAGGGGTGATACGTTTGGCTAACTCCTTGCCGATAGCGTTGAGCTTGCTAAGGGCGTTGTCTAAGCCCGAAAGTTCGGTTTTGAAGTCGCAAACGGCGATTTGTCGGAGTTTGCCCTGTGCGAATGCTTGCAGGGTTTTTACTTCGGTATAATTACCGTCGGCACTTGCTACTGATTGCACGTATAGCTTTGCCCCTTCATTGATACGAAAGAACTCGGTTATATGGTAGTGCAACACGGGGTTCGCTGTGTGGGTAATAGCCTTGCCTGCTAATTCCTCTACCGAAAGTAATAAGGTAGGGGCAACGGCTGTTTCGCCATAGACGATGAGCCCAGAGATATGGTCTTCGCCTGTGAGTTCACGCCCTAAGCCACCATTTTTTCTTATGAATTTTACTCCGTTCATTGTTTAGCGTTTGTTAAAGTTTTTAGGTTTGAGTTCAAAGCTGGGCTTTGTTTCTTCTGAGGACTCTGAGCTTTCTGAAGGCTCTGGGGTTTCTGAACTATCAGAGTTTTCTGAATTATCAGAGTTTTCTGAGGGCTCTGGGTTTTCTGAAGGCTCTGAGGGTTCAATGGTTTCTACTGTTTGAGGCTTCTGTGTTTCAGTAACTACCTCATTTTTTACTTCCTCTTTTTCTGTAGCTTCTTCTGTGCGTACTACTTTTTTTACCTCTTTATTTTTGAGGGTTAGGGCGTAGTTTTGTGCGCTATTTTCGGTGTAGAAGTATTTGCCGTCAGCGGTTTTGTAGGCTACATCTAAATTGGGGTTATCATTGAATATGGTATCCATAGGGTTTCTGTTATTAGTAAGGGGGGAAGGTTGCAGAAAAAGCGTGTTAATTGAGTTACTTTGGGGCTTTTCTGAGGCTTCCCCTCCTTTTTGGGTTAAACATTATTTCAGTGCAGCGATGTACTTTTTCTCCAAAGGCAAAGCAATGAAGTAGTGGCGATACGCCAATAGGTTTGCTTGGTTTTGGGTATCTTGTTTGGCTTCGGAATAGTACTGCTTAGTGAGCCCTGTTTTTTTACGTACAGCATCTACCACAAAGGCTACTGAAGCGGGTTTATCGGTACTTGTAGGCACTTGGTCGAAAGCGATTTTTTGTCCTGTGGCATTGTAGTGAGGGTGCTGTTCGTAGGTTTTGATTTCAAAGCCTGCAATCACTGGTGATACTTGTCCGTTGCGATAGTTGATAAGCTGGTCACCAAAACGCTCTCTGTCCTTGAGGAGGGCGTTGTAGTGGTCGTAACACAATACAAGGCGGCGACCTTTGAGAGGCCATCCTGCTTTGTCGCATTTTGCTTTGAGGGCTACAATGTCGTTGTAGGTACATTCAGTACCTGCAATGGTGAGGACTGGGGTAGCAGCGGTGTTTTGGTCGGGAGCAATAGCGTGTAAAGCTTTTTTATACTTGGTAACGCTAATTTCATTGGTGTGGCTACGGGTAACCGCATCAATTTTGTTGTAGCTTGCCCCGATGGTTTGGTCGTCGGTAACCTTAGTAGGTTTTGTTTGATACTTATCCAATTTTATCACGACTTCGTTTTCGGTGTAGTCTTGGATAGCGAGGGGGTATGTACTGTTATTAATCAGTACATCGGGTTTGAACTCGGTAGTAGGGATGTGAATTACGTTGTGTTCGCCCATTTGGGTTACATCGCCATCGAGTTCTTGTACGCCGTCTAAGAAGTCGGCATCGGCTCCTTGTGAAAGGGTTTGTCGTACGCGTGCCTCCCATATTTCTGGAAAATTCATTGCCATAGTTAATTCTGTTTTAAAAGGTTTTTAAATACTGTTTTAAATAGAAGCAACCAATTTTTGGTAGGCTTCGGGGTTTGAGTTTTTGAAAGCTAATTTTTCGTCTAAGGAGAGTTTTTGAAAGTCGTCCATAGTGGCTACGCCTGTGGTTCCTGCGGGAGTAGTTACGCCCGCCCCGAAACTCTTTTTAGCGGGCAAAGCCTCTAAGGTAGCCTTAGCGAGGTCAAAGTTCTGTGCTGCCAAGTCTGCAAATGTTTGTCGTTTGTCGGCAGTGATTTTACCGCTTTTCACTGCCTCATCAAGCATTTGAGTAGTAAGGGCAGCTTTTTGTGCTTTCTCTTTGGCTACAAAAGCACTAAGCTGTTCTTCTGAAAGGGTAAGTCTTTCTTTCAGTTCGTCTCGTGTTTTAGAAAGTGCCAAAATAGCAGATTCTATTTCGTCTGCCGATAACTCCTTAGTGCTGGCACTCATACCCAAGGCTACTAAGGCTAATTGTGTAAGTTGTATCTTCATACTGTTATCTGTGTTAATTGTTTTATCTGTCAATGATAGACATAGCTCATTTATTTCTTTTTCGGTGAGTTCTTTGCCGTCCATTTGCAATCGTAAAGCGTTGGCGTTGCTGGGTACGGCTACAATAGACACCTCGAAGAGAGAGCAGTTTTTAAGCACCATTTCGCCATTTTCATTGGCTAAATCTTTCTTAGAAAACATTATTCCCATACTTGCTCCCTTGATAATACCTCTTTCTACCTTTCCTGCTATAAGTTTAGCATTCTCATCTTCTATATCAAATATAGGCTCAGCGAGCAATTTACCCCCTTCAAGGGTGATATTTTTCCAACTTCCTATAACATTCTGATTGCTCTGAATGTGCCCGTCAAGCATTACGGGGTTGAGTTTGAAGCGTGTTAGATCAATTCCTGCAGTTAGGATTCTAAAGCCGTAAGAATTGACTACTGCTTCATCATTCAATATAAATTTAGGCATAGGCTTTCATTTTTTTGTTAATCATTTTCGGGGCAAAATTCGTGAGCTTCTGTCGAGTGTGCAAATAGTTGTTTAAGTGTTGGACAAAACTGTTCAAAGGTTGGACAAAGTTGTTCAAGGACTGAACAACTTGTTTTCTAATTTCCTTATTTGTAGGAATTTTGCAACAAAAAAAATGGCAAAAACAAAAGAACAAACACGTATTAAGGCTGAGCAATATTACATTGAAAATATTGAGGTTACCCAAGCAGAAGTAGCGGAACTATACGGGGTTCGCCCTGCTACTATTGGTGAGTGGGTAAAGAAGTACGATTGGGAGGACAAGCGTTTGAACTTCCACGCTTCGCCTACGATTATCAAACAGAAGCTACAAGCTGAGACTATTAGAGTAATGAATGGACAAGAGCCTACTTTCTCGGCTTCTGATGTGGGTAAGTTAATGGCTGCCTTAGATAGGTGCGAAACGCAAGCAGACCCTACTACTGTATATAAAGTGCTGAAGGAACTGGATATGTTTATATCACAACAAGACGCTGAGTTCGCGACTCAATGTACTAAGTATCACAAACAATTCTTACAAATAAAAATAAAAAATGAGCAAGAACGATAAGATATACGCTAAACTCTTAGCTGATTACGACAAGCATTGCCTGCTGATTGCTAAGGCTACTTCGGTCAATATACACGAAACAGCTAAAGAGAAAGCGGCTCGTATTAAGAACTTGGAGGGCGATTATGTGCGCTGGTTTGAATACTATTTCCCTAACTATGCCAAACAGAAGTGTGCGTGGTTTCACGCCCAGTTGGCTAAGCTGATTGTAGGCAATAAACGCTTGCGCTTGCTTGCCGAGATGTACCGCTCGGCGGGGAAGTCGGTGCATATAGATATGGGGATACCGCTGTACTTGTACTTTGCTAAGGGTGATTTACGATTTATGCTTTTGGTAGGTGAGACTGACCCTAAGGCTAAGAAACTGCTGTCGGGTATACAGGCACAGCTGGAGCATAACAACCGCTTGCAGAATGATTACAGCAAGCGGTCATCGGCGGGGGACTGGTCGGATGGTTCGTTTGTTACTAATGATGGGGTTCGGTTTATGTCGCTTGGTTTTGGGCAAAACCCGCGAGGGGTACGAGAACAGTCGGAACGCCCTGATTATATCGTAGTAGATGATGTGGATAGCAAGAAGTCTATCCACAACGACCGCATTATGCGTGAAAGTGTAGACTATATCACCGAAGATGTATGGGGGTGTTTTGACAGCGAAGACAACGCTACTGAACGCTTTGTATTTGCGAATAATAACTTCCACAAAAACTCAATCACGAACCGCCTTAAAACGTACTTTAATGAGGTGATTAACACGCCACAAGAAGAGCAGAACTACGAAAGTAACGCTCAAGGTCATACCTTGTTTAAAATACTTACAGTGTGTGCGGTGAAAAACTTGCAGGACTTTACTCCTGAATGGCCTGAGAAGACTTCGGCGGAGTACTGGCGTAATAAGTTTAAGAGTATGCCCTACCGCTCGTTTATGCGGGAGTATATGCACACGCATATTGAGGATGGGGCTATCTTTAAGTACGAGGATATTCAGTATAAAAAGGCACTGCCGCTGAGCAAGTATGATAATTTGTGCTTTTACGGCGACCTTTCCTATAAGGAAAATGCGGACTACAAAGCTTTGATTTTGGTAGGAAATGTAGGCAAGGAGTTCCATATACTGCTGTGCTATATGCAACAGCGTAGCCGTGCACATTGTGCTAAATGGCTGTATGACCAGTATGAGAAGTATCGCTTAGACCGCTACAATATCCGTTATATGATTGAGGGGCTTTTTGCGATGGACGAGTTTGTAAGCGACTTTGACCAAGAGGGCGACAAAAGGGGGTACTATATCCCTATCGTAGCCGACAAACGCAGCAAAGCTGATAAGTTCGACCGTATAGAGAGCCTTGCAGGTTATTTTGAGCGCAAAAATGTATGGTTCAATAGTGAACAGAAAAATGCGGATATGCAGGTGCTTATTGACCAGTTCTTAGCCTTTGAAAAGGGTTCGGGAGCCCACGATGATGGACCCGATGCTGTGCACGGAGCTTTTAAATGGTTGGCAGGACGAAATAGGCAAACGCATAACCAATACGCCTTCGGAGCGAGAGTTAATAACCATTATTGATATGTTTTTAGTTAAAGAAGATTTAAAGAATAATATCTACTCCTACCAAGTGGAGCAGATAACCGAAGGGGACGAGATTATAGTACTGCAGGCGTTAGATACTGCTGAGCAGGAGGTAAAATCGTACTTCTACACCAATGACAAAAAAGAGTATTTGGACGGTCGCCCTCGATACGATGTGGAGGCTATCTTTGCCAAACGTGGAGAGGAAAGAAACGCCCTTGTGGTGAGTCTTTGCCTATCGGTAGCGAAGTGGTATATTGTAGATCTATGCAATGCTGATATTATCTATGATCACGCCAAAGAACGTTATGATAGGGCGATAGAGTACCTTAAAAGGCTTGCTAAGGGTGAGGTGAATATCAGTTCACTGCCTATTGTGCCTCGTACAGAGGAAACAGAAAAGCAAATAACCCCTTTTGTATATGGTTCTCGTAAAAAGTACAATCACGAATAAATGGGGACACCTGTAGGCAATTATTATGAAAGATATAACCGTAACAACTGAATATGATTTGGAGGTCGTAGGGGGCGACTTTGTCGCTAATGAAAGTACTGCCCAACACGTGGAGTTCCTTTTGCTCTCCAAGCAAGGAGAGTGGAAGGAGTCGCCTATTACGGGCTGTAATATTCAGCAAGCACAGAATGGCAGTATTACCCGCGCCCTCGATAGGCATATACGCATCCAATTAGAAGCTGACGGCTTTAGTGCCGAAGTACTACAAATCACCGAAAAAGGTATTAACGTTAAAGGAAAATACAAACAATGAAACCCTATAAGAACTATAAGAAACCTAAAAAAGCAGGCAATAACACTCTGCAACCTACCCGCAATATCGTTCCCAAGGCAATGGCGCGTACCCGTGCCGATGTACTTACGTGGAAAAATGCAATGGCAATGGCGGAGAACGTAGAGAACCCAAAAATGTTCCCCTACTATAATCTCGTGCGTGATATGATGCTTGACGCGCATACTACCTCACAAATAAAGAACCGAAAGCTAAAGACTATTTCGGCTAACTTCAGCATACAGAAGGCTAATGGTGAGACACACGAAGAGCTGACCAAAGCATTACAAAAGTCGGTTTGGTTTAATGATATTATAAGTCACATCTTAGATAGTGAGTACTTTGGTTATACCCTTATAGAACTAAATAGGCAGGTAGTACCTGCGGGCAGTAATGAAGTGCCATTTTCGGATGTAGAAGTAGCTTTAGTACCCCGCCAAAATGTAATACCTCAAAAGGGGCTAATTCTCAAGGACTATACCGACGACAAGGGGTTAGACTATCTCAATGCCTCTGAGTACGGCACGTGGCTATTAGACTTTGGTAAGGCGGGTGATTTGGGGCTTATCAATCAGGCAATACCGCATATACTTTTCAGTCGTTTTGCGCAAAGTTGCTGGTCGGAGTTGTGCGAGATATATGGCATACCTCCCCGCGTAATGAAGACAAACACCCGTGACACACAAGCCCTTGCACGTGCCGAGAAGATGATGACCGATATGGGGGCTGCAGCTTGGTTTATCATTGACGAAACCGAGCAATTCGAGTGGGCAACCAATGGGGTACCCGCTACAGGTGAAGTGTATAACGGACTCATAAAACTGTGCCGTGATAACATCTCCTTGCTCATTTCGGGGGCTATCATCGGGCAAGATACAAAGTACGGTAGCAAGGGTAAAGAAGTAAGCTCGCAAGATATGTTGCAAGCCCTTGTTGATGCCGACCAAACAATGGTGGAGCAGTATATGAACAATAAAGTACTACCTGCTCTGTACGCCATTGGGGTACTCCCCGAAGAGGGCTTATCGCTCGTGTATGACCAAGCAGAGGACTTGGGCGAACTGTGGACACGCACTAAGGAAATACTGCCTTATAAAGAAGTATCAGATGAGTGGTTAAAGGAAAAATTCGGTATTGAGATAGTAGGTAATAAAGCACCTACTACACCTCAAAAGCTCTCCTTAGATTTTTTCGACTAAGCCCCGACACTTATTTCGGGGCACTACACCTGAACCTACAAAACCAATACGCTCCTTGCGATTGTGAGGCTTGCCAAGAAGCAAGATTAGCATCCTCACCCCCTGCCCCTCTCCCAAATAGAGGGGAGAAAGACCTCACTAAAGTGGCTCACCGCGCGTTTGACTATTTGCATAAGAAAGGCACCTACAAACCCGAAGATTTAACGAAATACAAAGCCTACCGCGACCTCATTACCGCTACCGCTGAAGTGTTTAATACCGCTATCCCTCACGAAGTACCCGATGAGATGAGAACCTATTTAGAGAAAGATGTATTTATCTTTTCAGGACTCAAAACCCATACACAACTTACGGAAGCCCGTATCAAACTAAAAGACGAGCAGGGCAATGTACGCCCTTATTATCAGTTTGAACAGGAGATACTAAAACTGAATAACACCTATAACCGTAATTACTTAGAAGCCGAGTACCAGTTTGCTGTACAGAGTACCCAAAGTGCCACTAATTGGGCTAACCTACAAACCGATACGAGCCGTTATTGGTTGGAATATCGCACCGCAGGTGATGAGCGCGTAAGGCAAAGCCACGCAGCTTTGGCAGGAATATGTTTGCCTAAAGACGATGCCTTTTGGACGGAGTACTACCCGCCTAATGGCTGGCGTTGTCGCTGTACAGCTGTAGAAGTATTGGCACGTGAAAACACCAAAAGCAACCCCGAAACTGCCAAAAAGGCAGGAGAGGAAGCCACTACCCAGATAGGCAAGAGTGGAAAGAATAAATTGGAGATGTTTCGCTTTAACCCAGGGCAGGAAAAGAAGGTATTTCCACCCACTAATACCTATACCCAAGTAGTAGGAGCTGAGCAGGCACAAAGAGAGTTAGAAGCAATGAATAATAGAACTTCAGTTAATTTGCAAGAGCTCATAAGAAGAGACTTCCCCACAAGAGAGGAGGTAAAAAATGTATTGCTAAAATATGCTGAATTATTCCCTAACGACTTTAGAAGAGGGCTCGAAGAGGTGAGCTTTACAAGTTCTACCAACTTTTTAATGCAACACTCAATGTATTTTAATAACAATACTAATGAATGGAGTAGCCAATCTACTATAAAAATAAGTACTCATACCTTTACAAGCATTGGTTTTAACCCTGCAGGACAGTTACGAGAAGCATTAGGAGCTATAAAGAAAGGAGAGGCTTTAACATTCAAACAAGAGTACGCTTTAGAGTCGTTATGGCACGAAATATTACACGCCAAAACTCAAACACTACCAGTACAACTCAATAGGAGACAAACAGAAAGTATGGAAACTATCAATGAATTTATAGCGCGACATACTTATAACGAATTTATAGAAAGACTTGGCGGGAGGGCATCACACCAACAAAGAATTTTAGAGGAAGGATATGGATATAGTGGTTGGATTAAGAATTTCAGAGAGCGATTAAAAAACAATGGCATAGAAGAACGTGAAGCCGTTGAATTTTTCAAACCTCACTTAATGAGTGATTATTCTAATATAGGGGAGAAGATAACAGAGTTTTTTGCTATACAGCGGTAGCAATAGCATCATACCCTAAACCATATTCTTTATAGGCTTTAGGAAGCTGTTGCCAATACTGCTCGGCTTTATCCATATCTCCTCTTTCCTCAAAGAGGCACGCTAAATCATAAACAGCAAATTCTTTTGTGATATGATTTTTATAACTATCAGGGGTTAATTCCTCATTTAGTTCAATGCCAAATTTAAGTGTAAATGATAAGGCATCAAACCTAAGAGCATTTAGCTCCGATTGTGTAGGTTTGTGGTCAAAAATCGTTTCCATTCTATAAATGTATTTTAGGCACAAAAGTACAAAATAAAAACAAAACAACAAGCAAATAAAAATAAAACTTTTTTAAATGGAGTTTAAAGACTTTTTAAATCACATCTTAACAGATACGAAAGTAAAGCTCACGGAAGCGTTTGACCGCAATTTTGAGCGTAAAGCGTTCTTTGATGATAAATGGGCTAATACCCTTATACCCAATCGGCGTGGCTCACTGATGATGCGTACAGGTACACTAAGGCGGTCTATTCGTAGCAACATTGAAGGTACTACTGTACGCTGGACAAGCTCAGTGCCTTATGCCGATATTCAAAACAATGGCGGTGAAGTGGAAGTAACAGCCAAAATGAAGCGTTATTTTTGGGCAATGTACTACAAAGTTATTGGAGCAGCTAAAGGGCGCAAAGGAGCTACACAAAAGGCTTTTTCAGTAGAAGCAGAGCACTGGAAAGCCCTTGCTTTAAAAAAGGTAGGTGAAAAACTAAAAATACCCAAGCGACAATTTATTGGCGACCATACAGAAGTAAAGCGAATGGTAAATGATATTGTAAATTTTAATATGAAAGAGCTACTAAATAGCATACACCAATGAAAGCATTATTAGAAAAAATACAACAGAAAGTAAGCGAGATTGCAGAACTTAAATACATAGACGAGAACTGGGGACAGTTAGACTATTACAGTCCTAATATGCCTGTGCAATACCCTTGTGCGCTGATTGATGTGCAACAAGTGCAATTCACTAACTTAGGCAAAGATATTACTAAAAAACCTCTACAACGACAGATAGGAACTGTACAGATAAAAATTACGGTGGCTAATATGAGGCTTAGTAATAGTAGTATGCAGGCCCCAAGGAGACAAAAAGAAGAGGTGTGGGCAATATGGGGTATTATTGAGAAAATACACCAGCAACTACACGGAGTATCATTACTTCCTAATATTTCGCCACTTATTAGGATTTCGCAGAATAGAACCCTCCGTGATGATGGGCTCCAAGAGTATGAAGTGTATTACAGTTGTGAAGTACAAAATATATAATTAGCAAATTGTAGATTAGGCGTAGGCTTGTAGCTCGGTATCTACATCTATACTTAGAATTTTGTAAAGCGTGCCTCTTGATATAAAGAACTTGGGGTATATAAACTCACGCCATATTACCGAAATAGGCATATAGCGATAGTCGTGGCGGTTGAACTCGTCCATTACTGCTTTATATCGGAGGAGTTGGTTACGCTGGTAACCCTGCTTTTTATTGGGCGTTTTTAGAGGCATTGCTTTTAAGGAATTGATTTTATAGTGCAAAAGTACAACATAATTAGTAAATATACAAATTAGCAAACGAGCCAATTAGCAAATATAATAGTGCTAATTGGCTCGTTTTTCATTGTTTGTTGCCCGTGTGGCTCACACCTCCCAGCGTTTTTGATTGAGATAGGTTTCGGCGTAGGGCATTGCGGTGTTATCAAGTTTCTTTTTGGTGCGCTCTTTCTCTATGCCTATGAAGGCTTTGATAACCTCTTCGGGTTTGAGCTTGTCGAACTTCTTTTTGGCAACTGCTTTAGTGCCGATTTTGCCGTATGCCTCCCAGAAGTCTTCAAAGGTTACTGAGGCGGGTACTTTTTCTATGGTGAAGTGCTTCCTAAGAGCCTCATCGTTGGCAAGTGCTTGTATTCGCTCTTCGGTGTAGGGCAGGCGATTTGGGTGGAAGAGCCAAAGCCATTGCTTAATGGTAAGGGGTTCACCAGTGTTTTCAAACACTCTTAAATTTCCGTTTAAGTCGTATTTAAAAACGTGTTCGGAGGGAGTATTTTTAGCTTTAAAAAAGTAGGTGTTTTCCATAGCTATGCTAATTGTTCGTTAATATCATAGGTGATTTGCAGAAGGGTTTGGCGTTCGTATTGTCCATAGTGTTCCATTGTAAGGATGTATCCTAAGAACTTCTCTAACATATCAGCTTCGTAGAGTTTGAGCCAAAACCTGCGTTGTTTTTGCGTGATAAAACCCATATAAAAGCGAGTCGCTTTGAGAGTTACTTCTCGCATTATGCTGTAAAGTACACGTTGCTCACGGTTGTTGAATAGGGGTTGCCCTATGAATGTGGCGCGGGCAAGGACTTCGGCTTGGTCTCGTGATAAGGTAAGGGAGATTTTCATTGGTTTGCTGCTTTATAGAGGTCTATTAGTTTAAGTAAAAGGGCCTCGCGGGCTTCTTCGTAGGTTTCTTTGCCGTCAAACTCCCAAAATTCTCCGTTGTCTAATTCGGGGTAAAAGATGTATACTGAAGTGAATTTGCTAGTGGCTTCGAGGTTGCCGTAATAGTCTTTTTCTCTAAACCAAGCGAGGGCTTGTTCCCAAGTGGGGATAGAAACATAAAAACCTTTAGTATTGTAATTTATCAATTCAATATCATTAATGTATAAATTATAATTTAAGCTTATATCATCATAGATACTTAATTGAATGTCAGATTCTCCTGAAATAAAGTAGAACATTGTAGGCTCTTTAAACCCTATTTCTCTGAGTCCTTTGGCGATGTTAATAGGCACAAGCCAAGTGGGGTAATTTTCTTTATTCATTTGTTTTTATAGTTTAATTAAGTAAGCGGGCATCAGAATAAAGTTTTCAAACTCAAACCCGCATAGGTAATATTTGTATTTTTCTGCATATTGTGCAAAGGAAATGTTAAGAGGTTTGCATCGGGGGTACTCTTCATTAAGTTCATTGGCTTTTTCGATGATGTATTCTTTTATTTTATCCAGCTCCTTTGCTTCGTACAGTTCACCGTCCATTGCCCTGAGAAAACAAGAGAATTGCTCCTGCAACTTATTCTTAGTTTTTATCCCACCAACTAAATGGCAATAATAGTGTGTAGGTGTTTCTTTCATTTTAAATAGTTTTTAAAGGGTTATTCTAAATATAGACCAGTAGTTACTTGTTGGTTGTATTTACCGCCTTCAACTCCGTGAAGGATAGTTCGTCTTTTTATTTCTTCTTCACTAAGGCGACAAGAGCTCTTTTGTGATGGGTGATAAATACCTGAACGAATTATGTATAACGAAAAAAAACTTGCTTGCATTTCCTGACGACGTTTGTTTTTGGTTTTGGTAGTTCGGCAACGATTGACTATTGGCAAGCCGTGTTTGCGCCATTGTTGGTTTAGATGTGCTTTGAAATAGCCGTAGGCACTATCTAATGTTACCCAATCTAAGTAAGGCATCTGTATTGAAAATTCTTTTACCCCACTACCTTTAATGCGGTAAATTTTGTAGCTTTTATCCTTAAAGAAGTAGTTAATGAGCTACATAAATAGCCATTGGTCTAAATCAGAGGAGTACTTAAAGTAATACTCTTTTTCTGCGATACTATTAAGCCCGTCTTCTGAAATGTTGTACTTCTCAAGCAACTTGTTTAGCATTTTCTCGGCTGATTGCTGTTCTCCTGCTATTCCTCGTTTTACAAGTTCGTAGACTTTTGTGATTTTTTCTTTTATTTTGTCGTTCATATTGTAATTGTTTTAAAGGTTATCCTTCAGCTTCTTCTAAAAATTCTAAGCTGTCAATTTCGTAGGTGTAATGAGATGGTACTGCGTTATAACCCTCATCAGTAATGAGTTCTATTGCTTGTTTATAGGGGTGATTGGTGATAGAGTCGTCGTCTTCACTATATACCATTCCTTCTTTGTACATAGCTTTTAGTTGCTGAGCGATTTTTTCAGATACTTTTCCACTAAATCTAACTTGGTATGTTACTGTTATACCTAATTCGTCAATTGTTACTTTTTTGTTATTCATTGTATTTTGTGTTTTAGTAATTAAAAACTTTCCTTTTCAACTTTTATTGTAATGTTATCTTCATTGAAGTACTTAATGACGTATATCGTCTTTCCTTCACGGAGGATAGCAGAAGAGGGTAGTTTGCCAATTTGGTTGTTGAAGTAATGAAAGGTGTTGTATATGCCTTGTTTAAAATACCTCACATTTCTTTTAGCCTTATTGAGTTCCTCTTCTAACTCTTCAACTTTTTCTTCTGCTTTTATAGTCAAATTGCACAAACGCAATAGCTCTTTTTTTGCTGCTTGAGGGTCTCCATTAATCCTATCGCATATTGAGGAGTAACTTATATCATAATCGTCTATTTCCATTGTATTTTGTGTTTAAAAGGTTATACATTCCACTCTTCTTTGGTGAGTTGCTTTCCACAGTCCTTGCAAAAGAGAGCGGTTACTTCTACGGTACAGTAGTGGGCAAGGGTGCGGAGCTCTTTATGCTTGTGGGGGCAGGTGTGAGCCACACAGGCTATTAATTTGCTAACTTTCTCATTTGCTAATTTTCTAACTTCTTTCATAGCGTTGGGTAAGCATTTTCTCGAATATGTTATTGACCTTGCCGACCTCACTGGGAGTGAGATTTTGGAGGCTTTTTTTGAAGGGGTTTTTGCTTGAGCAGAACCATTTGCCAAGGCGTTTGATGTCGGCATACTTGGGGTTGGCTTCGTCGCGCCAGCCGAGTTCGTGGCATAGGGATAATAGCTTGGCGTGTTGCTTGTTTTGGGCATCGAAATAGGCGTGCATCTCAAAATGGTAACCAAGGTGCTGGGCGAGGGCGAAAAACTCGCCTTCTGTTAGGTTTTTGGTACTGGGGAGCTCTCGCCCTATAAAGCTACATACAAAGTGCATGCGGGCTTCTCGGTCTCTGAAACGCTTACTTAAAAGGGTTTGCAAAATGCGAATTTGGTGGGGTTTTATTGGGGTTTCTTTCATTTTTAAATGCTGTTTAAACGTTGTTTAAAAATAGCTCCTCGCCTTAGTGGGTCTCATAAAAGCGTCCTCTTATTACTAACGGCATACTAAGGGCGGAGGAGCATCTTTTAGCTACCGAGATAGCTAAAAGTGTAGTGTTATGCGGTGGCTTGCTCTTCGTACTTTTCGTGTACTGGGAAGAGGTTTTTAATATCGGTACCAGGGGGGAAGTCTACCGATGAGAGCGATAGAGGAATGCTACACTTTTTTCCTTGCTCGTCAATGGTGTTAGCCTCAATATAGAATGCCGAACGTTGTGGGCGATAGGCTTGAGCAATGATGGTAACGGCATCGGTAAAGGCGGGGTTGTTGAACTCTTGAGCGAGCTTTGTTAGCTCAAGTACGCGGGAGGCTTTGAGGTTCCCTTTAGCGTCTTTCTTTAGCAATCGGTTAATGATATTCACAAGTCGGGCACTATTGTCATCTTTGGCGAGAGAGGCAATAAAGTTACGGACTTTCTCTATTCCTGCGTTTACGGTGTCGTCCCAGTTGTCAATAACTCGGAATCCGTAGGTGATGGTGTTGCCGTGGGTATCGGTGAAGGTGTGGCTTTGTTGGTCGCCTTTTACCTCGTAGACTTCGTTTTTGGTGTCTAACAAGATTTTGAGGGCTTCAAAGGTGTGTAGCTTTACTTCTGCCATCTGTTCTGAATAGGTTTGTAGCTTGCCGATGATTTGTGGAATTGCCTCATTGACGAGGGCTTTGTATGCCTCGCGGTTTTCGTTTTGTGCTTGTTCACGGCGTTGTAGTTCGGCTTTGAGCTCTTCGGCGGTGAGTTTACTTAAATCTACTGTCATAATTGATAATTGTTATTTGTTAATTCGTTTTCCGTATTTTTTGAGATCTGCCCACCATCGCACACTATCGCCGCTAATGCCTTGAGGTAGATAGCGAATGGGGCGTTTTTGTTTTTTGGCGGTTTTGAGTAGTTCTCTGGCTTGCTCTCTGAGCTTGCGTTGTATATACTCGTAGTCACTTATTTCGTTAGGCTCTATTCTCATATTGTGTTTGTTTTATTTTCTTTAGGAGCACACTGGGGTAATACTGCAAGATGTTCTCGGCATAGATACATATTAGTAAGTATATATCTTCAGCATTAAATAGGGTGATGTCGTTGCCGTAGAGGCGCTGTATTGTTTGCTCAACGAGGTCGTACCATTGATCCTCATACCAATTAAGGAGACTATCGTGGGTGATGAAGGTTTTTAAGTGTAGCCCTCTACCTATGGCGGTGTTGCATAGGTTGGTGCACCATTCGTTGTAGAACTCATAGCGGAGGTTTTCGTACTGCAGGTAGGTGAGTCCTAATTGGTGGGCGAGGGCGTGGCGATAGGTGATTTGTTGTGGTATTGTATTCATAGGTGTTAGCTGTTAGGGGTGATATTGGTGTCGTAATAGAGTTGTGCTTTCTCTTCGTTGATAACGAGGGTACCGCCAGGGCAACGCCCCGACACGTGGCAGGCAAGTCCTTCGACTCGGATAACGATTTCGGCGAGTTTCTTACAGAGGCGACCTATAGCGAGGTCGGGTTCGCATTTCTCTTCGTGTGAGATGATGACAAAGAGAGTGTTTTTGTATTTGCGCATCCATTGGCGGAACTTGGGGGCGGTGAACTCTTCTTTGTAAACGGTAGTATTATCAATGATGACTACTTTGGGGCTTCGCTGTTTGCCGAGTGCATTTTCTATTTCGGTGAGCTCGGTGTAAGGTATCATTTTAAGTTGGCGGTTGCTGGGGTTGAGTCCTGCGCGTGTATAGGCGTCTTGGAATGATTTTCCTGTGCCTTGTTCGGCACTAACGTATAGGGTAGTTTCGTAGTTGCTTAGATACTCAGCAAGGAGAAGAGAGAACCAAGTTTTTCCTTGTTTTTCACGTCCGTATACGAGCCAAAAGCCTGCTACTTCGGGGTTGCCTAGGGCGCGTGCCCATTCGCCTTCAAAAGGAAAAGTTTTATAGGTTTTTTCGAGTAGTTGTTTGCCGTATATTGCTTTTATTCTTGCCATTGTTTTAGCTTAATTTTATGAGGTTTTCTAAATAACGGAGTCGTTTCATATCGGAGGCGGTAGCATCTTTCTTACCGCTTGGGTTGAGGCATTTGCGTACTAACTTATCTACATCGCTTTGCTGTTTGGCATTTACGGTGGCTACATCGCCCAGTAGCTGTATGTAGAAGGCTTTTCGGTCGTCGGTGCCTTGGGGTACAATAGTGGTGATGTCGAAAAAGCGGTCGAATATTTCGGCGTATCCTACTTTTTTGTGGGCAATACCGCTTTCTATTTTGGCGCGCAAACCGTCGGCTCCCATCATATACCAAGCGCATTCACCTTGGGTAGCGTTCCACAGTTCTTTGAGTTCGAGGAAGGCGTTGTAGTCGAGGTCGCCAGCTTCGTCTAATACGACTAAGGGTTGCTCTAAGTAGAGGAGGCACATTTTGATAGCGGCTTTTACATCTACATAACGCCCTGTGTCGTCTACGCCTATGGTTTTGGCGAGCAGGCGAATGAATTGTTGTTTGGTTTTGGCTTGTGAACAGTCGATATAGAAAGCGTTTTTCTGTTGCTTTACAATGTGGCGTGCGCAGAAGGTTTTGCCTATACCGCAGTCGTCTACCAGTATCATTGATTTGCTATAAGTTTTGCAGTATAGCAAGTTGTCTTCTATTTCGGTGTAGACTTGTGTGCGGGCTACTTTCCAGCCGTTGTCGTTCACTTGTACACCGAGCTGGTGGGCAATTACAAGCCATTGGGTGTCGGATAGTACTTTATCTATTTTGCCGTTTTTGATTTGTGAATAAATGGCTGCACTTAGTTTGAGGCGTTTGGCATAGGCGGTGTCGGAGCCTCCGTAGTTTTCACGGTCGGCAAGGATAGCCTCGCGTACTTTTTGTTTGAATTGGGCTTCTATTTTCATTATATGGCGTATTTGTTTCTCCAAGATTGGGTGTACTCGGTACCAGTACTGGGGTTATACAATATTTGTTTGTCATCTTCGTCTAAGGAGTCGTAATCGGTGAGTACCTCGACTTCTGAGGTGTTGGTGGCTTCGTATCGTTTGAGGCTTGGGATAACGAAAGCGCGTTGGCGTGCGGGTGCGCGGTTGATGATGCCTACTTCGGCTATTTGCTTGCTATGGTGTTGCACAAAGCGTACGATGGTCATTGTGTAGGCATCTTGTAGGGCTTTGGCTACCATATCGGCTTCTGTTTGCTCGGCACGTGCGCGTTGGAATTTTGGCATTGGCTGCACTTCGCATATATAGCGACCTCCGCAGTAGGCTATGGCTTTGATAAGGTCGCCTTCGTTGCTGTCGAGCCAATAAACTTCTATCTCTTTGCCTTCTATTTGTTTCATTTTCTCAATAAGGGGTTCGCCAGTGAGTATGGTGCTATCTTCGGCGATTGCCATTTTTTGGCGATTTAGGCTGATGTAGCCTTGTTTGCAACTTGTTTTAACGCTGTAGCCTATATGGGGCAGGATAGCGCGGTAGTTGGTTTCTGGTAGGGTTTCCAATTGATTATTGAGAAAATATTCCCAACGGCTTACTTCGGGGTGCTCATCGTGTGGTTCGTTGTTCCAATCTTCTATATCGGCGAGGCGTGCCTGCACGAGTTCGTTGTAAGGGATAATTTTAGTAGCTCCTTTGCCTGCTTGGTTGGCTTCACTCTTAGCAAAGGGGCGCGCTATCCAACCTTCGGCGTATTTTTCTTTATTGTTACGCATCTTGCCAAACATACGTTCTATATACTTACCACGGGCGTTGTTTGCCTCTACACGTACCTTTTGGAACATATAGCCCTCGCGTAGGAAAGTGTTTAAAAAGCTACTGTTTAGGGAGCTTTCGCACTCTAATTCAAAAGGGAATTTTAAGCCCCATTGGTGATAGTTGCGCACCAGCTGGCGGTAGAACTCTAAGATGATGCCTTCTTTGGTTTTGCCATAGACAAAGGCAGTCATACAACGGCTGGCGACATCTATGCCGATATAAAACCAAAGGCGTTTGCCTTTGTCATACCAAAACGGCGGTTGGCGGTCGTCAATAGAGAGGAGCGAACCTGCTTTGGTAGGGAGTTCGGTTTGGGCGTAGGGGATAAACTGCCCCATAAAGGCTTGTCGGTTGCCAGAGCGGAGGCTGTAGGTGGCGATTTTAGTTTCCCAAGCCGATAGGTAGGCTTTGATGGTGCTTTCGCTAAGGGCAGGGAACTCTTCGGGGGCGTACAGCTCGCCAGTTTCTTTATTAAAGACTTCTATATATCCGCTAAGGAAGGAGTCGTATTGGCGGGCTATATCGGTGGGGGTGGGTTTGTACTCTTGCCCTACGAATAAGCCTTTGAGGACTTCTATTACGCGCTCATCTACCTTGCGAGCGTTTTGCTTGCCCTTGCCGTAAGGGTCTTTAATCACTGAAAGCAGTCCGTCGGCTTTAAAGGCTTTGAGAGCGTTTTTAAAGTGGCGTAGGCTTTCGGGCAGTGAGTGCTTACGGCTGGGGGGCAGGCTTTCGTTGAAACTCAAAGCATCGGTAAGGAGGCTTTGGGCAAGCCCTTTGGTAGGGCTTTTTTTGTGTAACGACTGGCGTACGGCAAGGCGTTCACTCTCAAGGGTTACGAGAGCCTGCAAGGTAGTAGCATTGATAACATAACGGTCTATCTCCTCATCGGTGAGGGGTTTGCCCTGGCGTTTCCAACCCGCATAGAATCGGATGGTTTCGTCTTTCACAGCATAGTAACGCTCAAGGAGGTGTCCTTCTTTGCGAGGGTCGCCAAGGGCGTGCTGTATGTCGGTAGGCAGAGTATCGTAGTCGATGAGGAGCTTGCGCCCATTGCCACCCGATTGGAGTTTTTTCACGCCGTAAGGTTTGTTTTTATGGCGTGCCAGCTCACTTTGCAGAGATTTTAGTACATTCCAATAGTGGGGCACTAACTCTTCGGCTTCGACGGCGACTTTATTATGTAACCAGAGGTATGGCATACTTTTTAGTTTTTAATTGCTCCCCAAGGTGATTTTGCTTCACCAGCGGTTTGCTGACAGTCATACTGACTTGGGGAAAAACAACAATAAAATCAAAATATAAAAAACGTGATGTAATGTTATTAGTGGTACTTCACTGGTTTGTGGTACTCTATTTTTTCTCTTTTTACGACGATACCTAAGAAGGTAGTGCGTATCTCTCTGCCGATGATAAGGAAGTTATCATTGAGGAGGTAAATGGTTTTTACTTTCATTTTAAATAGGGTTTAAAGGGTTTTTAAATGCTTCCCAAGGCGGCTATGAACCGCTGCAAACTTTCTTGCCGTTGGTCGTACCAACCTTGGGAAATAATTACTAATTTTGTGGCGTCTAATTTCAATTTTAGTAATTATGATAAATAATATTGTAAAAGACCGTGTTCTTACTGCTTTATGTAACTTGCAGTGTTTTGAGTCTATGATGTTCATTGATTTAAAAGAACTTCTTTCTGAAACAGAAACAACTTTTGATGAGTTGCAGGCTATTTTAATGCAATTCCAACGTTTAGGGCTGATTTCTGACCTTAATATGCGTAGGCATTCTCCTAAAATCTATTTTGTACTTTATTTAGAAGCCCTTGAGTTTAGCGATAAAGGAGGCTTTCAAATGCAAGACGAGATGTTGAAACTTACGCTTGAGAAGCTTAAACTTGAGGTTGAGCAACTCTCAAAGGACTTCCCCGAAAAGGCTCTTACTTTCTCAAGCATTTTATCTAACATTTCGACTGTCTTAGGTTTCTTTATTTCCAAGTAAAAGGTCTAGGGCTTTCTTAATGTAAGAATTCTTATAAAGTTCTGCCTCCTTCTTAGAGTAAAGTAGTATTTTGTCTCCCTCTTTTACAATGGTTTCAATGTACTTTACTCTTTTTGCCATTCTATTAATACCCTCACAAATGCAAGTTTGTTTGATGTTAATCTCTTGTAGAGGCTCTTCTGTTAGCTTTTTCATAGTGTTATGCTTCATAAAGTTTTAATGATAATTGTACTACTTGTGGCAGTCCTTGGACCTTGGTAAGCTGCTGATAGCCGTTGCGCAGTTGCAAAAGGGCTTCGGCAAACTCTTTATTTATATACCACTTGCCTTCGGCGGTGCGGTAGAAGTGTTCAGGGTGCTTTTTAATACGGCGAAAATACTGCCCACTGGTAACTGAGTACTGGTGTAATAGCAACCACTCTATATAAGGCAGGGCTTCCTTGCCATAAACATTAAGTGAGGGGGGCATTTTGATGATAGATTGCTGGGCTATCTTTTCCATTTCAATGAAGTAACGGCGTATTTTCCTGCCCCATTCATTGCGTTCTACCATTGCCAGCTCTTTTGCCATATTGACAGTAAGGTAATAGTCTATTCTATGACGAAAACCTCCGTGCGTTGAAACTTGACTCGCCAATTTTGGCGAACGTTGATTTTTAGTAAAATAGTCTTCGTTTTCAATAAAACCATATTCCTGAATGCGCCCTTTTATCCAATTGGAAAAGTCTCGGCGAGTTTGAAGCTTTCGGTGAAGCTCGCGGGCATCTACTAATTGAACGCCCTTTTGCTCGGTGATTGTGATTAGTTTGTCCATAGATTGTTAATTGTTTGAATTTGTTTTTAAATCTACTTGCACTTTGTCAGCCTCTTGCTGTAGTAGTTCTTTAGCGCGCTGACGAATGTTTTGCTGTACTTCGGAGTTGTACACATAGGCGAGAGCCATTTCCACAGTTTGAGTGGTTACGCTCATCTCTTTTGCAATTTGTTTCTTTAATTCGTAAACAATTCTTATTTTTTTCATACATTTGTCCCGTTAAATGTTGTTATTAATTTTCGGGGACAAAAGTACAAACAAATTTGAAACTTACAAATAAATTTGATAAAAAATGACAAACTTTTTTGAAAGAATTATGCAAGTAGCTAATTATGAAGGATATAAAAACCCTCTTGATTTTGCTAGAAAAGGCTTAGGTTGGCAATCTTCTGAAAAAATAAACCGTTTAAAAGACGCTAACAAGAAGCCAAGTGTAGATATCTTACTTGAAATATCAAACAAGTTTGAGAATATTAATTCTGAATGGCTACTTACTGGTAAGGGTGAAATGCTAAAAAAAAATGAAAAAGGAGGTATTAGTCAAACTATTTCAGGAGATAATAACACTATGTCGGGCAATGATACATATATAGGTAATAACGACAAGGAAACTATTAAGGAGCTAAAAGAACGCCTTTCTGAAGCAGAGAGAAAGCTGGAAGAGAAGGACCAGCAAATAAGCAAACTAATCAATGTAATCGAAAAACTAAACTCAATATGAAAAACGTGAAACAATCAATTAAAGGAAACAACAACTTACAAATTGTAACCAACAATGCCCCCATTATTCACACTGGGAAACTAACTGCAAAGGTAAATGTAGTACACAACCCTGAAAAACACATCTCAGATGCACAAGCCCAACAAATTAAGGAGAAGGTAATAGAATGTGCTATTATACTTGCTTCTGATGGGAGTAGTAAACAATCTCTTATTCAAAAACAATATGGGAAACTTTATAGAAGATATGGTATAACTAAATATTCCTTATTACCAAAAGAAGAGTTTGAAGATGCTATAAAATGGCTAAAAAGAGAAGTAGCGGCAAGTAGAAAGGTTTTAAAGGAAAATGCCCCTACCGAATGGAGAAAAACACAATACACCTCAATAAATGCAAGAGGCAGACAAATGGGGATGGATAGAGAAGCTCTTCTAATTTATGCTACACAAGTATTGGGGTTAGCTGACACCTTATCTTCTTTAAAAGACTTAGAAGACGACCAGCTACAAAAGCTCTACAATAAGATGTTTGGAAAAAGGCAATAAATTGGACACAAAGTTGTAGAAAGTACGTAATATATAGGGGAGAAAAGGCACTTTTTAAGGGGTAATATTATAAATATACTATAAATCAGTAACTTACACTATATAACCAAATGCAATATATAACCAACTCGGTAACGTTTTCTTTCAAAATGCCCAAAATAGTGTAATTAGCCCCTTAAACTCGTGCGCTAAAATATACGCAATTGCATACCCAACTGCGTACCCAACTGCATACCCAACTTTTTTAGAGGGTGTTTTGAGGCTCTGCTGGGTGGGTACCTTTTTGGGGTGTTTTCTACCCCTCAAAAGGTGGCTTTAGTGGTTGCTATAAGATACAAAAAAACGCCCTAAATGGGCGTATTTGTTGGGGTTTGGGGCTTTTATGGGGGTATTATAGAGAGGTAATTACGGTATGCGGTATTTTAAGGCTAAAAAAGGGCTTTTTCAATTACGCTAAATATACGGTAAATTACGGTATCCTGTACATTTCATTTTATCGGGCTTTTTTGTAAGTTGTTTATTTATAAAGGTTTAAGGAGTAGTACATGTACATTCCATTATAATGTTCTTATATTACTATCATTTTTACCGAAATAATACATTTCTTTAAAACGAAAATAATTCGTTAAATTCTTCTTATTTGCTAATTTCTTAATTTATCAATATCTTTGCCCCAAAAATAGAAAATAATGATAGTAGAAGCTTCTTTAACAGGGTTACTAAGAACCCTCTTTATAATAATATTAGTCATTCTAGCAATACGTATCCTTTTACGTATCTTAGCTCCTTATATGATGCGCTTCTTTTTAAATAAAGTAAGCGAAAGAGTGCAAAAAGAGTTTGAACGTACCCAAAATCAATATCAGCAATATCAAAACTCCACTTCCGATGCTCAGCAAACCATTATAAATAAAAACCCTCATTCCAAAAACCCTCAAGCTACTAAACAAGTAGGAGATTATATAGATTTTGAGGAAATATAGTTCACGCAAAATAACTAACAATAAAAAATGAAGAAAATAATACCCCATTTCATAGTAATAGTGCTTTTCGCACTCATAGCATTAGCTTTTTTCTATCCTGTATTGCAAGGAAAAGGAATCTTGCAAAGCGATATAGTCCAATATACAGGAATGGCAAAAGAACGTAATGATTATCGCCAAACCCAGCAAAAAGAAACCTATTGGACTAATAGTGCCTTCGGCGGAATGCCTACTTATCAGCTGGGGGCTCAATACCCTTATGACTTTGTCAAAAAAATAGACCAAACACTTCGATTTTTACCGCGCCCCGCCGATTACCTATTCCTATACTTCCTTGGCTTCTATCTATTCCTATTAGTACTCAAAGTAGACTACAAAAACGCTTTCTTAGGTGCAATAGCTTTTGGACTATCTACCTATTTGATTATTATATTAGGAGTAGGCCATAATGCCAAAGCTCATGCTATTGCCTACTTCGCACCTGTATTAGCTGGTATAGTCCTTGTCTTCCAACGAAAATACCTCTGGGGAGGATTGTTAACAGCGGTAGCTTTATCCTTAGAACTATGTGCCAACCACTTCCAAATGACCTATTACTTATTACTGTTAGTGGCTCTTTTAGGCGCTTTCGAACTATACAAAGCTCTAAAAGAAAAACAGTTCAAGGATTTTACAAAAGCAATAGCTGTACTTATAGGCGCCCTAATGATTTCAATGCTTTCCAATGCTACCCTATTGCTTACTACCAAAGAATATGCCGATTGGAGCACCCGTAGTAAATCTACCCTAACAATAGCCCCTGATGGCACTCCTAAAGAAACCTCTTCGGGTCTCTCAAAAAACTATATTACTGAATATAGCTATGGCATCGGCGAGTCTTTTAACCTTATAGTACCTCGCCTATTAGGAGGTTCAAATCACGAACCTTTAGGAGACCAATCCAAAACATATAACTTTTTAATACAAAAAGGCGTACCTCCTCAGCAAGCCCTGATGCACTTCAATAACTTACCTACCTATTGGGGAGATCAACCTATCGTAGCAGCACCTGCCTATATAGGAGCTGTTGTCTTTTTCTTGTTTATATTAGCCCTCTTCACCCTTAGAGGAACTCTCAAATGGTGGCTCGTAGCGGGCTCTACTATGGCTCTATTGCTCTCTTGGGGAAAGAATTTCCCTTTCCTTACCAACCTTATGATAGACTATTTCCCCTTATACAATAAGTTTAGAGCTGTATCTTCTATACAAGTAATTTTAGAACTCTGTGTGCCTATACTTGCTATACTCGGGCTTTATCAGTTTACAAAAACAGAGAAAACATCTCGCAAAAAAACATTATTATACGCTCTTTATCTGAGTTTAGGACTAATGTTATTACTCTTTATAGCCAAAGGTTTTTGCGATTTTATAGGTGCTAATGATGCAATGTATGCTCAGTATTATGGCAATGATGTAGTACAGATGATAAAAGAAGACCGCAAATCTATCTACACTGCCGATTTACTCAGAAGTACCATCTTGATATTGCTCTCTGCATTAGCCTTACTCCTTTACCAATACAAAAAAATCCCACAATGGGGAATGCAATTAGCCCTGTTAGCCCTATTATTCTTCGATTTAGGCGGTGTAGCTCGCCGATATGTAAACAAAGAAAGCTTTGTCGATAATTACCAAATAGAAAATCCCTTCCAGCCTACTCCTGCCGACCAACAATTACTGCAAGATAAAAGCTACTATCGCGTATATGAACCCGAAATAGGTATCAATGGAGCGCGTACTTCTTATTTTCACCATTCTATTGGAGGTTATCACGCCGCCAAACCCAAAAGAATTCAAGAGTTATTCGATTACCAAATAGCCAAAGGAAATATGCAAGTGCTCAATATGTTAAATGTAAAATACGTATTGTTGCGCAATGAACAACAACAAATTCAACCTATGCAAAATGATGAAGCCTTAGGCAACGCTTGGTTCGTCTCCAAACTAACTCTACAACCTAATGATGATGAACTGATGAAAGCTCTTAGCTCTTTCAACCCCTCACAAGAAGCTTTAGCTACCCTATCAGACCTTAAAACAACCTTACCTACAAACTATATATCAGATTCTACCGCTACTATAGCCTTAAAAAGCTATCGCCCAGATAGATTAGAATATGAATCACAAAACCCTCATAACGGATTTGCAGTCTTCTCCGAAATGTACTATCCTCACGGATGGAAAGCCTTTATCGATGGCAAAGAAACTCCATTCTACCGCGTAGATTACACCTTGCGCGCAATGCCTATCCCTGCCGGAAAACACCAAATCCTTTTTACTTTTGAACCCTCAATAGTAAGCAAAACAAGCTATGTAACTCTCACAGGAAGCTTGCTCCTATTACTCTGGACTATCTTCGCACTGCTGAAAACATACCTAAATAAAAAACAATAACATCAATGATAAAAGGCCTAAAAGTTTTCATCAAGGCCTTTTATCTCTACTACCCTCTTCGTCTGTATCCCTACATTATACATAATCGCCAATTGCATCAATCGGTCTGAGTCTATCAATACTATCTTATGCATTGGGTTTTGCTTAGCTTCTGCTTTTGCTTCCTGAGAAAAAGTAGATGTAGTGATAAACACACCCCTATTAGTGCCCTTCAAATTTAAAGCACCTATAAAATTCCTAATATCTTTAGAGGTTACTTGCATCTCCCACTTCTTAGCTTGCATATAAATCTTCTCAATCCCCAATTCATCTTGATAAATACTCCCCTCAATCCCTTCTTTTTCTTGCTTCCCAATAACATCAAAATTAGCAGAATCAATCCCCTTATAACCTATCCTCCGCAATAACTCTACTATAAAATATTCAAAAAAAGAAATAGGCTTCCGCTTAATAGAAGCTAGCAACTGAAACTTAAGAGATTGATAAAGTATAAGCGTAGCCTTCCCTATGATTACCTCCGGAGTCTCATTCTCTATCCCAATATCTATCATAGAAATACTAGGCACAATCTCCTTCGAATGCCCCTCTTCAAAAAGCGTCTCCCACGCCTGAAACTGGTCTATCTTCCGCAAAAAAGCAGTGTCTAACTCCTGCCCCTTATCCTTAGAAACTACCTCTTCCCCCTCCTCCGTAATCTGGTAATACCCTTTCAACAAACTCACGATCAACCCCGCCTGATGCAGATGATTACAAGCCCAATCAATGCGATTTCGAAATAACGACTGATTGCCATTAGGCACCTTTACCTTCATATCCTCCATCGTAAGAGAAAAACGAACCCTTAGCATCTCCACAATCTGCTCCGTAGAGTATACACGCCCATCTTTAATAGCCTCCAATAAAGGAAACATCAACTTTTGAAACTCAGGAATATTCATAACTTTTTGATAAGAAATTATCGGCAAATATACAATATTTTTCCCAAACCATAACACCTAAACACTCAAAATAATTCCGTCAGAAAATAAATAAACAAACCCACTATTCCTCCCACTAAAGTCCCATTAATACGAATAAACTGAAGATCTTTCCCCACTTCCAATTCCAATTTCTTACTCAATTCTCGACCCTCCCATTCCGATACCGTATCACTGATAAGCCTCCCTACCTCTTCTTTGTTCCTCAATACAAACTGATAAACACTCTTTCGCACCCAAGCATCTATCCGCCCCTGCAACAATACATCCTCCCTTACCTCTTTACCTATCCGCCCCATAAAGCCTTTCAACAACCCCGATAACCGCTCTTCCCACATAACTGTGTTTAGACTTCCCGCAAGCTCATATAGCTGCGCACTGATTTCTACCCTGATAGGATGATTTTTATCTCTCGACGCCTTTAATACCAATTCATAAAGCCCCTCACTCACCTTCTTACCAATTTTTCCTTTTATAAACGACGGAATTATAGAAGAAAACTGATCCTCAACCTCTCCCTGTATCAACTCCTTATGCGCTCCCAAATAAATCGCTAACCTTTCAAAAACCTGCTGAACTACCTCTTGATGCTTGCCCTCATCCAAAAAAGCCCTAAAACCCTCACTCACCTTCGCACATAACGACATCGACCTTACAAAACTGTCTACTTGCTTTGCAGTACCCTCTTTCAAAAGCCACTCTACCACATATTTAGATACTTTTATATCCGTAATATAAGGGCGTATCTGCTCTGGCTTAAGAAAATTCTCCACCACAAATTCTCCCAAATTCTCCCCTATATCCCTCTTCCTTTCCTCAATAAGATTCGTATGCGGAATATTTAAACCTAAAGGCTTATGAAAAAGAGCCGTAACAGCAAACCAATCCGCCAAAGCTCCCACCATAGCAGCCTCTGCAAAAGCCTTTACATATCCCGTGATACTCAACTCCGGTACCCTCTTCTGCAATACTACCATCACTATATAAATAACTAACATCAAAACAAAAAGCCCAGTAGCTATATTCTTGTGTCGTTGTAATTTCTCCTGTTTTGTCATTATTCAATTCTTTAAAATACTTACCAAATGCAAATATAAAAAATAATACTTTATCATTGCATATCCAACAAATATTATTTACCTTTGCAACCCTAATATCCCCCTTACCTTATACCTATCTTACAGCAAGCTTACAGAAACCTTGGAGCAATCTTGGAGAAACTCCAAAACAAAATTAATAATAACTACTTAAAATGACAAACATTCAATATATAAAATCTCAAACACAATTAACCGAAAAATCTATAGAAAATACCCTCTCTTTGCTCGCCGAAGGATGTACCATCCCCTTTATAGCCCGATATCGTAAAGATTTCACCCAAAATTTAGACGAAGTAGCTATAGAACTCATAGCCAAAGCTCAAAACGAATACGATAATATCTCTAAACGCAAAGAAACAATCCTATCATCTATCGAAGAACAAGGAAAACTTACTAGCGAACTCCGCCTACGTATAGAAAACTCTTTTGATATTAACGAACTCGAAGACCTCTATCTACCTTATAAGAAAAAAAGAAAAACAAAAGCCGATATAGCTAAAGAAAATGGACTCGAACCGCTCGCCAAGCAAATTATGAGCCAACACATAACCGATATAGAAAATATAGCCTCTAAATACCTCTCAACTAAAGTACCTACCAAAGAAGAAGCTCTACAAGGCGCCTCCGATATTATCGCAGAATGGATCAACGAAAATACCTATATACGCCGTACCCTACGACGTAATTTCCAACGTAAAGCAATCATCAGTAGCGAAGTCTCTAAAGGAAAAGAAAACCACGAAGAAGCCCTAAAATATACCCAATACTTCAATTGGGAAGAAGCCCTCAATAAAGCCCCCTCTCACCGCATCTTAGCAATGTTACGTGCCGAAAAAGAAGGCTTCGTAAAACTCAAAGTACTCGCAGATACCGATGAAAACCTATCATTTATAGAAAACAATATCATCAAAAGTAAAGGAGAGGTAGCCAACTTCTTAAAAAAAACAATAAAAGATAGCTACAAACGCCTCTTAGAACCTTCCATCGCCAACGAAACACTACAAGAAGCTAAAACCAAAGCCGATGCCAAAGCCATAAGCGTATTTGCCGAAAACCTATCCCAACTATTATTGGCATCTCCTTTGGGCGAAAAACGTATTTTAGCAATCGATCCAGGATACCGTACAGGGTGCAAAGTAGTTTGCTTAGACCAAAAAGGTGACCTCTTACACCACGATGTGATTTATCCACACCCTCCACAGCAAAACCTTACAGCTTCTACACAGAAACTCCAATCAATGGTAGCTCAATACAATATAGAAGCTATCAGTATCGGCAACGGTACAGCCTCACGAGAAACCGAAACCTTTGTAAAAAGTATCCATTTCAATAAAGAAATCCCCGTATTCGTCGTAAGCGAAGCGGGCGCATCTATCTATTCAGCTTCCAAAATAGCACGCGACGAATTCCCTAATTACGACGTAACCGTTAGAGGTGCCGTATCCATAGGCCGTCGCCTCGCCGACCCCCTCGCCGAACTCGTCAAAATAGACCCAAAAAGCATCGGCGTAGGACAGTATCAACACGATGTAAACCAAACACTACTCAAGCAAGAACTAGATACTACCGTTGTCCGATGTGTAAACAAAGTAGGAGTAAACCTCAACACAGCAAGCAAATCACTACTTAGTTATGTCTCAGGAATAGGAGAAAAAATGGCCGAAAATATAGTAGCCTTCCGCACTGCCGAAGGCGCTTTCAAAAAACGAGAAGACCTCAAAAAGGTTCCTCGTCTAGGAGATAAAGTATACCAGCAAGCCGTAGCTTTCTTAAGAATACACAACTCCCAAAATCCTCTCGACAACTCTGCCGTCCACCCCGAAGCCTATCCCATCATCAAGCAAATGGCAAAAGATATAGGCATCTCTGTAGCACAACTGATAGGCAATAAGCAAGCTATCACCTCTATTGATATCCAAAAATATAAAACAAATGAGGTCGGAGAGTTCTATTTGAAAGACCTCCTCAAAGAATTAGAAAAACCAGGACTCGACCCCCGCACTACCGCAAAAGCATTCTCCTTCGACCCCAATGTTAAAACGCTCGAAGATATCAAAGTAGGAATGATACTACCCGGTATTGTAAATAACATCACTGCCTTTGGCTGTTTTGTAGATATAGGACTAAAAGAAAGCGGATTAGTACACATCTCTCAACTCAAAGAAGGCTACATATCCGATGTCAATGAAGTAGTAAAACTTCATCAGCAAGTACAAGTCAAAGTAATAGAAGTAGATCAGATACGTAAACGCATCTCATTAACAATGATAATATAAGAAAATAATAGATATGCAAACACTTTTTATCCCTTATACTAAAAAAAGAACAATATTAAAAAGCTTTATAATAGCATCTATTTTACTGCTAATGTTTCTATTCTTTTTTATCTACTTGATAATAGATAGAAGTGCAATAAGCGCAGGAAAAGAAAAAGTAGCTTACGCCTTTGTGCTACTATCATTATTAGTTTTATTGGGTATGTTTATTATTTATGCTATACCAATGTTTGCTTCAAAATTAAGCATTTCTTTCAATGATAAAGGCATAACTCTTAATAATGAAGCACTAAAAGGCTTGGTGAAGTGGCAAGACATATTAGCTATCCATTTTGTAACTAAAGATGATAATTATAAGCTTCAAGAGTTCCATCAGAAAATAATAATAGATTTAAAAGACCGAAACACCTCACTGATTACTTATCGCCTAATAGGTAAAGAATACAATAATACGCGAATTGTAATACCTATTAGAAACTTCAAAAATGATATAAGCGACGAATTGGGTAGTATTATCGATTATATTTTAGATAATACCGATAAGTTTATAGCAGCAAAATCAGATTATGGTATCATACTCGCCGATAAAACAAAAGTAGTAATAGAAGAAGACGAAGAAGATTAGAAAATGGAAAACCTTTCAATAGCCTTTACCAAAAAAGAATACATAATACAATTTATAGTTTTCTTATTTCTTTTAATAGTAACTCTAATAGGAATTGCAACACTTAATGAAGAGGATAGAAGTGCAAGAGTAGGACTTTTCTTGTCAGCAACCGTCTTTTTGTTAATTCTAATAGAAACAATAGTCTTTCTTAGGATAAAGAATCCTAAAATAGTTTTTTCTAAAGAAGGAATTTATCTTAATGAGCGACTTAAAGGATTTATAAAATGGGAAAATATTCAATATATTCATTTTGTAAAACAACCTCGTATAAACAAAAACACCCCTATAAAGTACAGTAGTATATATATAAAATTGAAGAATAATAGCCCTTTTACCCTGCGTACTGTTTTAAATAAAATGTATAAACAATATGAGATAGAAGTAAAAACTAAACAATTAAAAGGAACCTTTGCTACAATAGTTACAATAATGAACTTTATACAAGGAATATTACCACGTTATAAACGTTATGATATGAAAAACCTCGTTAGATATGAAGTCTAATATCCTCTTTTAACCAATGATAAAAATAGTAGGACGCTTTTGAAGATTAACATCCATTTGTTTCCAATCCTGAATAGATTGTGTCCTTATACTTTCAGTAGGCAAAGTAATATCAGTAGCTATACATAGTAAAGTGCTTTTTTGCAAAGTAGACACAAGTTCAGAAAACATCTGCTGGTTCCTATAAGGCGTCTCTATAAACAACTGCGATTGCCCCTCAAAAGCTTTCCTTTCTAACTCTTTGATAGCTTTCTTTCGTTCTTGTTTGTCAATTGGAAGATAACCATTAAAAGCAAAATTCTGCCCATTAAGCCCACTCGCCATCATTGCCAATAATAGAGAAGAAGGCCCCACAAGAGGAACTACCTTAATACCCTTCTGATGAGCAATCCTTACTATGTCAGCACCAGGATCAGCAATACCAGGGCAACCAGCCTCCGAAATAATACCAATAGAATTCCCTTCAAAACAAGGAGCTATAAAACTTGAAAAATCATTGTTAGATTGTCGGTGTTTATCTATTACAGCAATATCTAATGTAGCTTGTATCTTATCAGGAACAATAAGCTTTATAAACTTCCTCGCTGATTTCTCATTTTCCACTACAAAATAATTCAGAGAGCTAATAACACTCACTACTTGCTTAGGTAATACATCTACTGAACTTTCACCCAATAAATTAGGAATTAAATATATAGCACCTACTTTCTTATTCATTACACAATAACAATTTTAAACTTACTAAAAATACCTTTCCATCGATATTGTCTCACCCATCTTCCCTCTTGGCGAGTAAGAAGATATGATTGTTGCTCTCTCTTTGCCTTATAATACCCCTTTATATAATCAAAAAAGAGAAACATCTTCCGCTTTTTAATAGCTAATTTACAAGCCGCCAATAATGTTAAAAGAATACCATAACGCAAACGGTAGAAAACACTCCCTTGTAAGTAACGAGCTTTACTTTTATAACCTGCTCCCGTAGGGCGTAAATGTTTTACTTCAAGAGTCTCATCAGTTTGCACAATCCACCCGTGATAACGTGCCAATAACTCATCTGCAGTATCCCAACCCATCGCTATCTTAAGCCCTCCAATAGCTTCAAAACACTCCTTTCTATAAGACTTTACCGCTCCTCTTAGATGCTCTTTATTGGTGAGATTCTCAAGTACCCAACTGCCGTTTTTTTCAATATAACAAAAACCTCCAAACATTCCCAACTGTCTTTCTTCGCTATATCGTTCGTTCATCTTTTTCAGATAATCAACAGGGAAAACTAAATCAGCATCAAACTTACAGATAATTTCAACTTCTTTTTTTAAGTGAGGAACGCCTGTATTGAAGGTCTGTACTACTTTAGCACCAGGCAAATGCTCTCCTTTTTCATCGCGTTGTATTAGCTCTACCACAGGATATTCTCTACTGATGCGACTCACTATTTCAGCAGTAGCATCGGTCGATCCATCATCTACTACAATAATTTGATAAGCAGGAAAAGATTGTTTCAGAAGTGATTCTAAGGTCAGTTCAATACTGTCAGCTTCATTATAAGCAGGGATAATAATTCCTATGTTCATTGCTTAGCATTGTCAGTCTCTATGAGTCCATCTTTCAATCGAATAATCCGTTTGGCGTAATGAGCTATATCTTCTTCGTGGGTAACCAAGATAACAGTATTCCCTTTCTGATAGATTTCATCAAACAGATTCATTATTTCATAAGAAGTTTTAGAATCAAGATTCCCTGTAGGCTCATCTGCCAAAATAATAGAAGGTTGGTTTACCAAAGCCCGTGCTACAGCCACCCGTTGGCGTTGCCCCCCCGATAGCTCATTAGGCTTGTGAAGCATACGATCTTCTAAACCTACTAATTTTAGTACTTCTTTAGCACGCTGATGACGTTTTTCTTTATTAACTCCCGCGTATACCATCGGCAAGGCTACATTGTCCAAAGCTGTAGTGCGAGGCATCAAGTTGAAAGTTTGAAATACAAACCCTATTTCTTTATTCCGTATATCAGCCAATTCAGAGTCACTCATCTTGCTTACATCTTTACCGTTGAGTATATACTCCCCAGAAGTTGGCGTATCTAAGCACCCTAAAATATTCATCAACGTAGATTTACCAGACCCCGAAGGCCCCATCAAGGCTACATATTCTCCCTTCTCAATAGAGAGATTAATGCCTTTTAGCACCTGTAATACCTCTGTCCCTAACTTAAAATCTCGTCTGATATTTCTGATTTCTAATAAACTCATAAATATATTTTAGTTGTTAGTACTATTCAAGAATTTAAGGAGCTTTTCAAAAGCTTTTCCTCTATGGCTGATACGGTTCTTTTCCTCCGCCGATAGCTCCGCAAAGGTCTCTTTATATCCTTCAGGTATAAAAATAGGGTCATAGCCAAAACCATTTTGCCCCACAGGGCAAGTGCTAATAGTGCCTTCTACAATCCCTTCAAAAGTGTGTATCTTACTGTCTAAACACAAAGCAATAACAGTTTTAAACCGAGCTTTTCGCTCTTCTTTCCCCTCCATATTTTTTAAGAGGAGCTCAATGTTAGCTTTATCACTTTTTTCAGCCCCTGCATACCGCGCCGAGAACACTCCTGGAGCATTGTTTAAAGCCAGTACTTCTAAGCCCGTATCATCAGCAAAAACATTGTATTGATAACGCTCTTTAATATATTTTGCCTTTATTAAAGCATTCCCTTCTATAGTGTTAGCAGTCTCTGCTATATCTTCATAGCACTCTATATCACTCAAGCTAAGCAATTCGATACCTTCGGGTAATAAAGCTTCTATTTCCTTTAACTTATGAAGGTTATGGGTAGCAAAAACTAACTTCATAACTAAAACAAATCCTTTTATTCTTCCGCACTCGCTTCAGGAGCTTCTGTCATTTGAGATTTTTGCAAATGCTTTAGCTCTCTAAGCTTGTTTTCCCACGTTTTGAGATTTTCTTTTTGGTTGTTGATGTTCTTGATAACATCACGTACCAACGGATTCTTCTCATCAATCTTGCCAAAGAAAGCTAAATTATTTTCCAATTGCAATATTTCCGATTTAAGCTCATCTATACGGCGTTTTACAAAAACAACCTCATTGTTGAAAGAGTCCTCATTGTCATCGTTCATAAGGCGCTCCAATTTGTTGTTGTATTTGATGATTTCAATCTCTTGCTTGTCAAAGTTTAGCTTCTTATAGAGTGCATCAATAATCTTATGAAACTTGATGTCAATCGTTTTCTTAGAAAAAGGAGTCCTTCCTAATTCATTCCATTCATTTACAAAATTTTGTAAGACTTCTATCTCTTTGTCTCTATCAGCGCCCAATTGATATTCTTTAAGCTTATCCAAAAAAGCTTTTTTCTTTTCAAGTACCTCATTCTCTTTATTCTTATTGTTTTTCATCGCTTGAGCAAAGTTCTCAAAATAAGTATCACAAGCCTTTTTAAATGCTTTCCAAACCTTCTCTGTATTCTTCAAAGGTACACTGCCTATTTCCTTCCACTCTCTTTGAATGTTCTTCATCAATTCAGTAGTCTTTTCCCAGTCAGTGCTATCTTGGTTTGCTTTAGCTATTTCTACCAAAGCCAACTTTTTAGTGAGGTTCTCCTGTTGTTCCTTTTTAAGCGTTTTGTAAAATAGGTTCTTTTTCTTGTTAAAAGCACGCAAAGAAACATTAAAAGACTTCCATATTTCATCAGCTTGCTGCAAAGGCACTTTACCTACATTCAAAAATGATTTGCGCAACTCTTCTATCTGTTTAGAAAGTTGAACCCAAGCATTATGAGAAGTAGGAGTCTTTTCTCCTATGGCTTTGATACGCGATATAATCTCTTGCTTCTTTACAGCATTTTCTTCATATATCTTATCCAAATTTTTAAGATAATACTGCCGTTTGTCGTGTATCTGTTTAGTCAGCTCACTGAAACGTTGCCATATGCTCTCACGGTATTCTTTGTCCACAGGACCTATCTCTTCCTTCCAAATGCGGTGCAACACTTGCAATTCACGAGAAGCTATCAATGCATCTACATCATCTTTCACAAGCGCTTCCGCACGTTCAATAATTTTCTGCTTCTCTTCTAGATTACGCTTAAAATCAATGTCTCGTAAATCTTTACTTAAGTGAAGATAGTCATAAAAATTCTCCACATGATGATGATAGGTATTCCACAAATCCTCATAATCAGCATTAGCTACCGCACCTGCTTTGCGCCAACGCTCTTGCAATTGCTGGAATTGTTTGAAGGTAGTACCCAAGTTCTCTTCAGTATTAATAAGGTTTTTTAGCTCCTCTATTATCTCCCTGCGTTTGATGAGATTTTCTTTATGCGTCTTCTCTATCTCCTTATAATACTGATTGCGCTTTTCACGATAATCGTCAAAAAGCTTGTAAAACTCCCTATATATAGGAAGTTCATAAGAAAAATTATGCGCTTCTCCTCCATCAGCAAGATACTCTTCTCTCTTCTCTTCTACAAGAGCATCATATTGCTTGTCAAACTCATAACGGATAGCCTCCACTGGCTTCCTAATGCTCTGCATCTTCTCACTGTGAAGTAGCTTTTTTAATTCTTGGGTTAATTCATTAAGCGACATCGCCTCATAATTTACCAATGAAGTTTCCTCCAAACTGTTATCCTCAATGGGTAAAGTGTTTTTTTCCTCTGACATATCTAAGATTTAAATGCAATAATTATTTAATATAACGCTACTAAATTACAACAATATTTTAATATACCTACTATTTCATAGTAAATATTTTTCTATTTTTTTTAGTTAGTTTTATAAGATGTTCATTGTTAGTGTTTTATAACCGCTATTTCTTTTAAAGTTTTTACGAGGAAATCTATCTCTTCCACCTTGTTAAATACCGAAAATGAAAAACGTAACGACGGATATTGCAATGATGATACCGGCAAAAAAGATGATAATACGTGAGAAACTTGCACACTTCCACTCTGGCAAGCACTCCCTTTAGAACAAGCAATACCCTTTAGATCCAACTGAAATAACAATGTATCATTCTGTTGCGATAACGACGGAAAACCTATATTCACAATACTATAAGAACTCTCTTCAATACCATCACTCCCTCTACCATTGATGATAATATCAGGAAAATGCGCTTTAAGGGCTGTAATAAAACTTGATTTATAACTTTTTACATAATCAATATTTTCTTCCAAATGAGCATAACTTATCCTAAAAGCCTCTGCCATCCCTGCAATATTATGTACCGATTCTGTACCTGCCCTAAGCCCTTTTTCTTGCTCTCCCCCAAAAAGTAAGCTGTGTAAAACAATCCCTTTCCTGATAAAAGCAAATCCTATGCCCTTAGGCCCGTGAAACTTATGTGCCGAAGCTGTTATAAAATCTACTGCTATCTCTTGTAAGTCAATAGGGTAGTGCCCCACCGATTGCACCGTATCCGAATGAAAATAGGCATCATACTCCTTGCAAAGCTTTGCAACCTTTCCCAAAGGCAAAACATTTCCTATTTCATTATTTATGTGCATCAAGCTCACCAATGTCTTTTGGTCTCTATATTGGCTCAGCAGGCGCTCCAAATCTTCAAGATCTATCTCTCCTTTCTCAGTAAGACCTACATAAGCTATCACAATAGGGTATTCTTTGGCTAAAGCTTCCAAGGGGTGCAATACAGCGTGATGTTCTATTGTCGAAGTAATAACCACTCGCACCCCCAAATCACGCACACAACTGCGAAGAATAAAATTGTTAGCCTCTGTACCTCCAGAGGTAAATATAAGCTCAGAAGGCAAAGCGTTAAGCCCTTTAGCAAGTAGCTTCCTACTGCCCTCCACTATCGATTTAGCACTCCTCCCCAAAGCATAGGTGGCCGAAGCATTGCCATATTGTTCCTGCAATACTTCACTCATCTTTTCTACTACTTCAGGGTAGAGGGGGGTGGTAGCCGCATGGTCAAAATAGATTTTCATAAATACAAAAAACTACGCTTTGTTCTGTGAAGCGTTATTCTTATTGTTGTTGTTCTTATTGCGAAAATTCTTATTGTTGTTGCGGTTGTTATTATTGTTCTTGTTAGCGCCTCCTTTTTTCTGCTTAGAAAGAAAAAGCCCTACAATAAAAGCTAGCGCCGATATACTAAAAACCCACCAGCAAGCACCATTCTCACAAGTATTTGTAAATAAAGGAGCTATCAATAAGCCCGCAAATACGTACTTCGAAACGTCTAATAAAAAATCTGAAATCTTTTTTTTCATTCTTTACTTTTAAAATTTTGTGCAAAGATACTACTTTTTTATTTATAACGTAATACCTTTGCACAAAAATGTTAATAATTAACGATATAATACCTATTTAAATGCCTTCGTCTTATTCTTGATGATAAGCTCTTTTTCTGCTGCAGGAAGAGAATATTTGTTTCCATAACCTGCCCCTTCCCAATCTCCATAAGAGTAATTAGGCAAAATGATAAAACGCTTGCCAAACTCATTGCGATTGCTCTCTACTGCTTCCTTGCGCCCTTCTGGCGTACGACTGTCAAAATCTTTGGCAAAATCTGAAAGATTATCCCCCATTAGCAAAACAATATCATAGCCTTTAGCAATTTCCAACCTGCGGTTCTCTTTACTTTTCTCAGCCGTCCTAAGTATCAATCGACTATCTGAAGGAAATGGAAAATCATACTTGCGCAAGTTCTTAGCAGTCCCTTCACGCTCTTTTTCCAATCGATTGGTTACATAAAAGATAGCTACCCCCTTGCTGTCAGCATATTTAAAAAAGTCCAACGCTCCGGCGAGTGGCTTCGCATCACCCAATACTGTCCATTCTTCCCACGCTTCTTGAGAGTAACTGATGCCTTGCTTAGCACAATAAGCCTCAAAAGGCGAATTGTCTAAAAAAGTCTCATCAATATCCGTAACAATAGCCAGAGGCTTGTCTCCTTTCTTCGCAAGAGCTTCATCTATTCGCAATTTCGCAATATTAAACGCCTGTAAACAGAGCGCATCATATTCTGCCGCATTCTGCTGAAAATAAGACGACCATAGTTTGCCGTTCGCAATAAGCGCACTTTCTCCCTTTGGGTCCTGCGCTACAGTCGTAGTTTTGGTAGCACTACAGCCCCCAAGTACAAGAGCTACTACCCCCATCAATAAATATTTCTTTTTCATATAATAAAATTTTCTAATTTGTTAATCTCCTAATTCTCTACCCCCATCTGATTGGCAAATTGATAAATAATCTTATCCACAATTGTCTGAGCAAGCTTCTCTTTGCTTTCAAGAGTCCAACCCGCAATATGAGGCGTCAAAATTACATTCTCTGCCTCCAATAAATATTTAAGCGATTCAGGAAGCTGTTCATCGCCAAAAAAATCTTCAAACGACGCCTTTTCATATTCCAGTACATCCAATCCTGCCCCAAGCACTTTACCACTTTTTAGCGCACTCACCAAATCATCAGTTACAACACTCTTGCCTCGTGCCGTATTCAAAAACCAAAAACTCTTAGCAAAACTATTGATAAAAGATTCATTGATCATTCCCACCGTCTGAGGCGTCTGAGGCGTGTGCAAGCTCACCACATCCACCTGACGGAAAAAATCTACCAAAGTCACTTGGCGCGCAAGCTCATCTCCTTTGTTAGGCAAAATGTCATAACATACCACTTGGCAGTCAAAACCGCGCAGTTTCTTAGCAAAACTCTTCCCCATATTCCCATACCCTATAATCCCTACAGTCTTACCATCAAGCTCCCAACCTCTGTTCTCCTCGCGCAACCACAACCCTTTCTTAACTTCATTATTAGCTTTCTTTAGCTTGTTTAGCAAAGCCAAAAGCATCCCTAAAGCATGCTCTCCCACAGCATTGCGATTCCCCTCCGGAGCCGCTATAAGACTGATACCCTTGCGCTCAGCATAAGCCACATCTATATTTTCAAGACCAGCACCCACCCTGCCTATAAAACGCAAGCGTGTAGCCTTGTCCAAAAATGTCTTGTCTATAGGAAACCTACTGCGGATGATAATCCCATCATAATCCGCAATTTTAGCCTCTATCTCACTCTTAGAACTACTGTAATCTTCATAGTTCTCAAAACCCTGAGCAGCAAGTTGCGAAAGCATCAAAGGGTGATTTTTGTCTATATGTAATATCTTCATCTATTTTTATTTAATAATTTAGTTATAAATAACACCTTAGCTCCTGCCTCTTATCTTAGAGAAAGCTTGGAACAAGCTTGGAGCAACCTTAGAGAAAGGTACGCTATTTCGGGGGCAAAATTACTAAAAATATGCTAAAATTCTTATCTTATCCTAATAAAAAATTTGGAGCTTCTCCCAAAATAAACTACATTTGCACATTATTAAAGATTCTATAATATTCCATATAATGTCGTTATCATATTTAAAACCAGTCGAAGAACTCTTTATCTTAGACGATTACAAACCTCAACAAGTAGGCTTCCAAATACAAAAACACCTCCCTACACTCGGTATCCCCGACCTTACCGATGTCAAAATAGCCTTCTTCTGCATCGAATCTATAGAAAACTCTTTCCAAAGATTCCGCCAGCATCTCTATTCCTTGTTTATGGGAAACTGGAACTTTTCCATAGCCGATTTAGGAAATCTCCCCTTAGGTGATACCCACGACGATACTCATTTCGCTATCAAAGAAATCGTAGCCGAACTTATTAAGCAAGGGATCATCCCCATAGTCATCGGGGGCAACCAAGAATTTACCTATTCCTTATATCGCGCTTTCGATAGCCTCGAGCAAATGGTCAACCTCGTAAGCGTAGACCATAAATTCGACTTCGGTAATGACGACGAACTCTTCGTCGAAAGTTCCTATATGAGTCGCCTCATCTCCGAACCCCCCGTAAACCTCCTCGACTTTACCAATCTCGGATATCAATCCTATTATGTAGCACAAGAAGAACTCGACTTGCTCGAGAAAATGTGTTTTGAAGCTTTCCGTTTAGGGAATATAGTAAACGATTTGAAGTGTATAGAACCCGCTATGCGCGACGCCGATATTATAAGTATCGATATGAATAGCGTACAAGCTAAAGATATGAATGCTCAAGGAAATGTCAATGGCTTTACAAGTAGAGAAATATGTGCCATCTCACGCTATGCTGGCATTAGTAGTAATGTGCAAGTTACAGGTATTTTTAATATCCCTCACACCGATTTGGCTGCCCAGCTCCTCGCAGAAATGATTTGGTACTTCTACGAAGGATTTAACTTCCGCATTAAAGAATTACCCGTTATCAATGACGAAAATTATACCAAATATATCGTCCCCATCGACGATATCCAAATAGAATTCTTCAAAAGTACCCAAACCGAACGTTGGTGGATGAAACCTGGTGGCGATAAGTATTCAAGCCCCCAAAATCACATTCCTTCGGGGCTCATCCCTTGCCTCCCCCAAGATTACGAAGAGGCTATCAGTGGTACCATCCCCGAACGTTGGTGGCGTTCCTATAGGAAATCAGTTTAAACTGATTTCCTATTTCCCAATACAAAAACGCGAAAATATATTACCGAGCAGTTCCTCATTACTTACTTCTCCCGTGATACTGCCTAAATGATAAAGTGTTTCGCGTATATCAATAGCTAATAAATCACCCGATAAATGCATTTGCATTCCTTCTTCTACTTTTTCAATAGCTTGTAAGGCATTGGAAAGAGCTTCGTAATGGCGGATATTCGTTACTACAGTTGCTTTGCCAGTTTGACTAAGCGTTTGGGCATAATCAGCGAGAAAATTCTTTAACTCAGTGATATTTTGTCCTTCTTTAGCTGATATTCTTAATAAAGTATCAGTATAGCCTTTGAGAGATTGTAGAATCTCATCATCAAAAGCAGTTGTTTCTTCTGGTGATAAGTCTGTTTTGTTGTGTAGTAAAACATATTTAGCACCCTCTCGGTAGTTTTCCTTTACAAAAGTAGTAATTTCACTCACTGTATTATCTTTGTCATCAAATAGAAATAATATCACTGAAGCTTTTTCTATCTTTTCTTTGGCTTTTTGTACCCCTATTGCTTCTATTTTATCCTGTGTGTCGCGAATACCTGCAGTATCAATAAAACGAAAAGCAATACCTCCTATGTGCAAGGTTTCTTCAATGGTATCACGAGTTGTACCTGCAATATCCGATACAATAGCACGCTCTTCATTCAGTAAAGCATTGAGCAAGGTTGATTTGCCTGCATTGGGTTTTCCTACAATCGCCACAGGAATACCATTTTTCAAAACATTTCCTACTGAAAACGATTGGATAAGTGATGATAAAGTAGTTCTAATAGTTTTTAAAAGGCTTTTAAACTGACTTCTATCAGCAAACTCTACATCTTCTTCCGAAAAATCTAACTCAAGCTCTATTAGTGAGGCAAAATTGAGTAATTCTTGTCGTAATACTTCTATTTCAGAAGTAAAACCACCTCGCATTTGTTGCAAGGCTACTTGATGAGAGGCTTTACTATCTGAGGCAATAAGGTCAGCAACTGCTTCGGCTTGGTTAAGAGCTAATTTTCCATTGAGGAAAGCACGCTTGGTGAATTCTCCAGCCTGGGCAAGCCTTGCCCCATTTGCCAAACACAATTTTATTACTTCCTGAGTAATATAAGCACTTCCGTGACAAGAAAACTCTACTACGGGTTCTCCTGTATATGATTTTGTACCTTTGAAAATAGTAGCTAGACACTCATCAATTACTTGTTTTCCGCTTTTAATTGTTCCCAAATGGACGGTATGAGAAGGCGCCTCGGATAAAGGCTTTCCATTAAGTGTTTTGAATATTTTGTCAGCAAGTACAATAGCTTCTTTTCCAGACAATCGAATAACGGCAATAGCCCCCACACCTGTGGCAGTGGCTAAAGCAACAATAGTATCATCGGTATAAGGTGTTTTTTCTTGATTCATAATAGGTATAATTAATTTAGAGTTATTTCTTTTCCTTTTTTATCATATAAATATTATTTCCATCATAGAAAAGAGAATATGATAGTTTTTTATTGGTGTAGAAAATCATATCTTTATATTTTTCAAGAGTTTCGTTTTCATTTTCTACATAATAAGTAGGGGTTTTTAGTTGGTTATAAGCATTATGATTAGTTTCTATTATATTACTGAAGGATAAAGTGTCATTTTCTACTTTTAAATCAAACATTAAATTGATTTGAGCCCATTTTATTTGATTACTTTTGTATTTCCCATCTCTAAATAATCCATTTATATTCATATTCTCATAATAGAAATCTTGTGGGATGATATTTTTGCGTTCAAAAGATTTTATTCCTTTATCTTCATTTTCTTTTAGAATAGATAAAAGATAATTCATAGATAGTTTTTCATCTTTTTCATTTTGGTAATTAATACCATCATCTGGAGGGAAAAAGTAATAAACTTTATCATCTTTTGTAAATATACCTATTGTTTTTCCATCATTTTTAAAATTGTTTATTTCATCAGAAGTTATTTTATAGTAAGTTATTGGAGAACGTTTAGTATCTTCTTTGTTGAAAGGGTCGTAATTCTCCAAATATATCATAGGTTCTCCGGTATAATAATCTCTTCTTGTATAATCTATATATTCATAATTATAAATATCTATAATATAATTTCCTTTTAGAAGATAATCTGCTTGTGAACTTGAATAAATATAGGTAAAACTAAGAGTATAATCAAGTTTTCCAGCAGTATCATATATAGCTACATAAGGAGAATAAAAAGAATCATCACCATACATATAACCATCAGGAGAATAAAAAGGGTCTAATTTATTATGAGCTATAGCATACAGAAGTACTAATTGATTATTCTCATTAAGCAGACATTGTCTTACACTTTGATTTTTTATAGGAGAAAGTATTTCAATGTTTTTGTTTTCTAAGATTTTTGCTGTGTCAGTTAATGAAATGAATTTGTATTCTTTTTCTTCTGTATTCAAACGTGAATATTCAATAAATATTTTTCGTTGTAAATCTCCCGAAAAAGGAACTAATAAAGCAAAAATAGGAAATAAAATGATTCCAAAAATAAAAAAACTTTTGGCTAATCGAGAACGAAAAATATACATAGATGACACCCCTAGAATAAAAGGAACAGGAATAAACATAGCTAAGAAGTATCCTGCCTTTGGTAAAAAAGATGTATATATATGATAAACGTAAAAAATATAAATTATCAAAAAAATAAAACCTATAAGAATGGCAAAAAGCAGATGTATTTTTTTATTTTTCATAAGTGTAAAATTAATTTTGTAAGGTATCAATTAGCTGTTTATTGTTTCTATATTTGCACGAATATATAACCAACCCCATATTATAATTATTACAAATAACATAATTGTAATCCAAAGCCCTTTCTTTGCCCATTTGTAGAAAAAACTATAAAAGACAAAGAACAAGAAAGCTATAAGAAAAGGAATTATAATCATACTTTTGTAGAAGTATATTATATGGATATGCAAACTACTAAAATCAATATATCTCCAATCCGAAGGGTGTTTTATAAAGGAGTAATAGAAATTGATAAACAAAAGAATCAAACTTATAACAATTCCTACTGAAATACTTGGTTTCTTTTTCATAAACTCTAATTATTCTTTTTTATTTTTAATGATAAATACAGTATAAACTCCATAAGAAAAGACATTATCAGGTATAATGTTTAACTTTTGAAATTACTCATTCCACTTTCTAGCATTGATGCTGTCCAATAGCGGTTGGAAACCGTCAGCGAGGTCGAACTGAGTGCCTATAGCATCAAAAATAGCATCTTGAGTAAGTACCCATTGTGGTACCTCGTCTGGAATTTTGCCATCGTTGCTATCGAAATAGTCTTCACGCCATTGAGGGCTGTCGTAATACGCCTCCAAAGCCTCATACTCGGGTTGTATGGCTTTCCATTCTTCTAAAAGAGTTTCAGCTTTGCTAAGAATACCCTCCAATCGCAAGAGGATATCGTTCATTTTCTTGATATTTTCGTATCGTTCATTCATTTTAATATTATTTTTAGCTATATTCTACTTCAGACTCATTATTTCTATATCACAAAAAGGCTATTTAAAAAGTCTCAAAATCGTATTTGTATCGCTACACTTTGCCAAAGTCTAAAAACTTTGGCAAAGTTAAACCTAAAAAGAACACATTTTCTTATTAAACTCATATTAAAGACTAAATTTCAGGAAAAATAATCTCTTTAGGAATGAAACTATAGTCTTCTTTATTGATAACTTGAACCTCTTTTAAGTAATTTTCTTTAGAAAACTTAAAACAATAAGGTTTGTCCCTCAAAAAATCCCATTGAACAATAGCTTCTGAATGTGTTACCTTAATTGTTGCCCATCCTCCATCGTCTGCAACACCACAAGCACAAGTAAACAATAGATATTCACCACTTTGTAAGCTACTTTTGTATAATTCAGTGGGGACTATCAGTATATCTTCAAAATCAGGATAAGTAGCTATATCCTCATCGTCAATGAAAAGCTGTAGATAACTACAATTTTCAAAACGGATACTATCGCGAATAAGGTATTCATCTTCTTTTAGTGTAACTACATTGATTTTGAGTCTATTCATTTCTTTTATTTTAACAAATGTACATTCTGATATACTTTTCTAATCTCGTCTCTTACTTCCATTAGCGCAAAGCCCAAGAGGTTCTTGCCACGCCACGAAGCGATATTATGTGCTTTCTCGTTGTCTTTCCCTAAGCCTATCCCCCAAATGGTATCGAGCGGACTTGCTTCTACTAATATTTTATCGCCTGTAGAGAGCAAAAAGTCCATCATTTCCTTATTCTGAGTGAATTTGTAGTAATTCCCATTCAGTACAATGCTGTATTTGGCTTTGTCCCACACCTGAGGGTCAAAGTTGCGCACTTTCCTTCCCAAGGCTTTCATCAGTTTAGGGTCGGAGGTGTTCATTATTTCTTCCTCCACCTCTTCATCTCCAAACAAACGCGCTTTTTCAGCCATCATATACTGTTCAGCACAAGAATAGTGATAAGCATTCACTTGAAAAGGAGAAGGTTGCCATTGCGAAAAACAAGATTCATCTATCACCTGAGCATTAGGTTTCCAAAAGAATAGAAAATTGAGTTCTTTTGCTGAGTTTAAAAAAAATGTCAGAGAGTATCTGTAGGTTCCTTTAGCCTGCCAAAAGGGAATACGATTATCCCCATAATAGTAATCATTCTTCCCAGAACTTAATTCTTCTATCGTAACTCTTGGCTTCCAAGTATTTAAATGCCAAAAGCAAGGACGAGGATATAGCTCTTGATACTCTTGCTGTTGTGTAGGGGTAAGTGCCCTATACCATTTCCAAAAATCATAAGCATAGGCTTCACCATAGCCCATGCGCCAGCCTATGGTAAACTCTGAAAGCTCTGGAAACTTAATCCAAGGAGGGGTTTTAAGTTCAAATGTAGGTTTCATTTTTTCTTCTCCCAATTTTTGCCATACACGGCATAATACATCGCCTCTTGGTAGTAATCCTCTTTATCTTTCAAAAAGTCGTCAAGGAGTGCTTTGTTTTCAGGATTTTTCATCGCCTCTGTGAGAGACTTGAATATCACATCATCTTGTGAAGAAATCACTCCCTCATATATCGTAGGCAGGGTCTCTGCACTAAATCCATACTGCTCTATTAGTGCACTCACAAAGTTTTTGTGTACCATCTGGTGCTCATCATCTACTAACTTAAAGTATTCTATAACCAAAGGAAAATACTTTTTGCTGGCGAGTCCCAAGCCAAATACAGCATAGCTTCCTGGCATACAGCTCTTTTCCCCTTCTTCCACATCGGTATACCATTCAAACTCTTTCATCGCTACCTTTGCATATTCCTCTAACTTAGGATGTAAGGTTTCATATTGCAATGCCTGTGCAAAAAAGCGATGAGTGCTTGATTTTGCAAGACCTTTTATATCCAAAAAGTGTTTAGGAGCTTTAGAACTTAGCTTGATTTGATAACTATGTGAGAAATCTGCTTTAAGTAGCGCAATGATAAAATCCAATGCTTTGCCGTAAGCCTCAGCGGTCTCTTGCTTTATTTTAAGGCTAATGGTAGCAAATACATCATTGGCATCAGCTTC
>CAUQUO010000001.1:0-171906 GCA_963521335.1 uncultured Capnocytophaga sp. | reverse complement strand
GATAATGTTTTAGAGCATTTTTCGGGCGCCCAATAATAATCTCTGTATTAGTCGCCTCTTGAGGTGTTTTTACCTTTCCAAGCGTATCTTGCACCTCTTGCGCCATTGTGGAAAGCGTAAAAAAGAATAAAAATATAGCAAATCGGGTCATAGCTTATGGAAATTTTTATTTTTTTCAATATTCAACGATACGTTTATTTAACGAAAAGTATCTTTTTTCAGAAATCTACATACCATAGAAAATACAAAACAGCACAGAAATCAAAGTTCAACGATTTATAATAAAATGTATTTATTCTTTTTTTCTTTGTCTTTGATATGCTCATTATAGTAATCTTTGGTATAAACATATAGAATATAGTCGTAATAGTTGCTAATTCTGCTCGAAAAGAAAGCGTTTTTCTTTAGTGAATACTGAAAAAACTCTCCGTTTCTGAGTCTTTCCTTAAAGGATTCCTTATCTTTTTTCTCTATAGGCACTCCATCGAGCACAAAAAGCATATCTGGTTTTTTCCTACCTCTATCACACTTAAAAAAATCAATAGAATGTACAAATGCATCACAACTTTGATGAGGTGTTTCCGTCAGTACATAGTGAGGTGTGGCGATTTCATAAAAGCGAAACTTTCGATCCAATCTATAAAAATAAATAACATCCCATAGTTTGGCTTCTATTTTATACCTGCCCTCACTATCGGTTCGCACCGTATCTCTTCCATTGGTAACCGGAAAATCAACATAAGGTTTCTTTTTCTCATAAAAAACCCTTCCTGATATGGTAATTTGCGCCATAGTGGAAAGCGTAAAAAAGAATAGAAATATAGTTATTCGGGTCATATCAAAAATATTTTATTTCTTTTTACTCTTATTCTTTTTATGCTCATTATAGTAATCCTTGGTATAAGCTACTAATCCATATTGACCGAGATAGCCATATTGCTCAAATAACTCTTGCTTCTCCATTACAGAATACTTGTAAAACTGTCCGCTTCGGAGTTCTTTTTTGAATGCTTCTCTATCTTTTTCTTCAACTATCTTATCATTACGTATAAAAAGGATTCCACAACCATAAGCATACTCAATATGAATATTACTATTCCTATAGAGTCTGTCCATAGTATGGTTATATACTTGGTGAGGTGTGTCTTTAAACACAATATAACAGCCCATATTGTCAAAATGGATTGTATCCCACTGTTTTGCTTGTATCTTATACATACCATTGGCATCAGTTTTTACCTCATTAGCTGCGTAATGGCCTTGATTGGTATAAGTTATCACGTCTGTATTTACAGTAATATTGGCAAGAGGCTTTCCTTGATAATCGGTAACTTTGCCTGTTATAGTAATTTGCGCCATAGCCGAGAGCGTAAAAAAGAATAGAAATATAGTAAGTCTGTTCATAATTTTTATTTTTTAGTGTTTACAATGATTACGCCATACACGCCCTTTGCACCATACAAAGGAACTCCTGATTGTTCATCTAATTCTATTATTTTCTCTATCTTCTTATTTCTTATTTTAGTAATGAAATCCTTTTTATTTTTCATAGGCACTCCATCGAGAACAAATAACTTGTCGCAAGGCAACCCAAATACAGAAAGTGTAGAGGCTCTTGGGTCGTTGTTCCTGCTTTCAATAGGAGGGTGTTGTACAAAGTTATGGCTTTGTTCTTTTGCTTCTTTTACGACGAGATAACAATCCTCTATATTTTCAGGTTGTATCGCATTCCAGCGGTGGGCTTGGATAGCGTAATTACCTATGCTATCGGTGAGGACCTCGGTATTGCTATCTTTGTTATATACGCTAATATTAGCCAGAGGTTTGCCTTCTTTATCAGTAACCTTTCCTGTTATAGTGATAAAAGAATTCATATAGTTATACCACCCTAAAATATTCCTATATTTTTGATATTTCTTTACCTTCCTTCTTGTCCAACGAGTCATTGCAAGGCTATCGGCTTTTTGTTTAGCTACTTTGGTGGTAACATATATCAAGCCATTTATAGCTCGTGATCCATATAAAGCTGTTACTATATCATTCCTTAATATAAAAATCCCTTCAATCTCATCTACTCTATTTTCCCATTCATCAAGGAATTTATGATTATCACTAATGCTTTCATCATCCAGCATAATAAGAGGAGGGGTATTTTCTACAATAGAATAACAGGCTCTAAAAGCAGTCGCTATCTGGGTTATACTATTTGTTTTTTCGACAGACTCCTTAATAGCTTGTGCCATAGCCGAAAGTGTAAAAAAAAATAGAAATATAGTAAGTCGGGGCATAGCTTATTGTTTTTTCTGAGCTTTACGGGCTTGTCGTTTATCGTATTTCTTCTTAGCTTTTTCAGTCATCAATACCAATACTCCTTCTCTAGCTTTAGAACCATAAATAGCTACCGCTGTTGCTGGTGTAAGGTAATGAATCTCTTTTGAAATCTTTTGGCTACTTGCTTTCTCTCGAAACTTCTTCTTGTCCATAGCTATACCATCCAGCACAAAGAGAGGTGTGGCACAATAGTCCTCTGAAATTTGCGCCATTGCTCTCAAAGGAATCCGCTTTATCATCTCTTTCCTATGTGCTTCCTCTGCTTCTTTATAAGTACCTTCAAATGACCCCTCAAAATTAATTTCTTGTTCTTTCTCTTCATCAGTAATCAGTTTACAAGAAGTACAACAATGAACCATCAGCATATCCCAACGATCAGCTTTAATTGTGTAATTTCCTAAACTATCCGTATATGTCTCAGTATTCCTATCTTTGTTATATACCCTGATATTAGCCAAGGGCTTCCCTTCTTTGTTACTAACTTTCCCCGAAACCACTATAGAGCGTTGCGTTTGATAGACTTCCCAAATCTCGGCATAAAGTTGCTCTTCTTTGTTAAGTGGTCTATTAGGAGGATTATTGGCGAGTGCTTTTGCTTTCCGAAAAGTTTCCTTAGTGATGATGTATACCGCTCCATATTTTGCACCACTGCCAAAAAGCCTCTTAGCTATTGGCTCCGAAAACAACAACATTTTAGCTATATCATCTGTTTTCAGTTGCTTAGTTTTTAATAACGACTCACTAACTTTCTTCCCATCAATAATATAAAGAGGAGCCTTATAAGAAACCTCCCCTAAATCTTTTATACCACCCCCCTCAGTCTCCTTAGTAACTTGCGCCACAAGAGGTAAAGAAAAAAATAATAACAATAAATATTTCATATACATAAACTATTGCCTATCCCCTATCTCCTATCTCCTATCCCCTATTCCCTATCCCCTATTCCCTATCCCCTACCCCCTATTGCCTATCCCCTAAAAAACTATCCCCTAAAAAACTATCATCCTATTCTTTAAAGATAGGATGTATTCTCTTCACTATACTATCCATAGAAACAGGTTGTGGCTTAATAACTACCCCTGAGCGTACAGCATTAAGCCCCTGCACAAGTATCACATCACCACTTTTAAGACCACTTTCCACCACAACATAGTTATCTGCTCGGTTCTTAAGAGTTATAACCGTTTGTTTTACAGTATCGTTTACAATTTTATAGGCAAATACTTTTCCTTGTTGCTCAAAAGTAGCTACTTCAGGAATTACTAGCGAATTGCTAAAATGTTGTGGTATTTTTATAGTACCACTATTGCCATTAGTGAGCGTTCTATTGGGGTTAGGAAAGGTCGCGCGAAACTGTATACTCCCCGTAGTAGGGTCTATCTGCCCCGTTACAGCTTGTATCTTACCCTTTTCTTCATATTCTTTCCCATTAGCTAATACCAATAAAGCCTCAGGTAAGTTTTTAAGCTTCTCATTCAAGTTCTTTCCCTCAGTATCTCCTAAAAAATCAAGATATTCCTTCTCATTCATAGAAAAGTAAGCATACACCTCTTTTACATCCGATACTGTCGTAAGTACTGTATTATTAGCTGTTACCAAAGCCCCCTCACGATAATTAATAGCTCCTACTACTCCATTTACCGGCGCTTTCACTACCGCAAAACCAATAGTACTCGCCACCTCGTTGTAAGCCGCTTGTGCGCGTTGTAAGTTGGCCTTTGCTGTAGCCAATTGCACTGAACTCACTATATTCTTCTCTACCAAAGGCAACAGTTTATCTACCTCCACCTTAGCCGCATCTACAGCCGCTTTTGCTGAGGCGGCCGACTGGTTAAGGGTTTGTGTTTCCAGCTGAAACAAAGGCTGCCCTTGCGTTACTGCCTGACCTTCATCTACCAATACCTTAGTGATATAACCAGAAATCTTGGCTTGCACAGGGCTGTTTACAATACCTTCAATATTTACAGGATAAGAAAGATGAGATACCGTATTTTGCTCCCCTACTGTTATAACGGGGTAAGCCACAGGTCCTTCTCCTTGTGTTTGTTGCGAAGTCTCATTATTGCAAGCTACCAAAGCTGCAGTAGCTATCAAAAGTAAAGTTTTATTCATAAATTTAATTATTAATCTCCTTAGTATTTGTTATTAACTATCAAATTGATATTCACAAACCTGCATACTACATTTTGTCTATTCCCTTCTCTTGTTTGTAGTGCAAAAATAATATGAGAAGGTGATACCAATCAAAAAATATCGACGAAAAAGCTGTTTTCACCGACGAAAAACTCAATCTACCCAACATCCTCCCTACATTTTAATCTCATATCCTTAGTTTTTATATGAAATAAGAGGAAGTGTTTTTAGGGTAAAACACCTCCTCTATAGATAGGAGTAATGTGTTGTTTTCAAAGCGCAAAGATACATTAAAAAAATTACATATATACACCCACATTGTTAATCTTTTCTTAAAGTTTAAAAAGCAGTAAAACCCCACCTTCACCAACCTCAACTACCCAAATCTTCAAAACAGAAAATTTTTCTCCCACCCCCTCACCATAACTCACCTATACCCACAGTATACCCACAGTACACCTACCCCCTACCCACCCCAAAAGTAAAAAATACTACAAAAATGAATATCCACAGAAAAATATACTACAAAAACCCTAAAATTTAGTATTTCCCATTACTCCCCTATCCCCTTTTCTCTATCCCCTAAAAAATTGCCCGTGCGGCTCGCACCCCATTACTCCCATTACTCCCTATCCCCTATTGCCTATCCCCTTTCCCCTATCCCCTATCTCCTAAAAAAAACTTGCACAATTCCCCAAAACACCCTAACTTTGTCGCTCGTAACCGATTTTTCTAGTTAAAATGTTAGACCTCCTCATCGAAAAAGACAAAGACCTACTATGCTACTTCAACGGTATGGGCTCCTACTCAGCCGATAAACTATGGCTATTCATCACCCACGAACTCTCCTCTATCCCATTATACATCTTCCTGTTATACCTCTGCTTTAAGCACTTCAACTGGAAGAAAACCCTGCTCATCATCGTCTTTATAGCCATCATCATCGCCACCACCGATCAGCTCGCCAACCTTTTCAAACACTCCTTCGAGCGCCTACGCCCCTGCCACGACCCCTCCCTCATAGGCCGTATGCGTATGGTCATCTGTGGTGGGCAGTACGGATTTTTCTCTGCCCACGCAGCCAACACTATGGCTCTGGCTGTATTCTTTAGCTGGTTGCTCCGCAAAGAAGTAAAACACATCACCCTATGGCTCCTATGTTGGTCTATCATCGTAGGCTTTAGCCGAATATACTTAGGCGTTCACTTCCCCGGAGATGTACTCGTAGGGTGGACTATCGGAGCTATCTTAAGCTCCCTATACTACCTCCTTTTCCTCCTTGTCGAAAAGAACACCCCCGTAAACCCTCCTATGAAATACACCCCTCCTACCACAACCGACGAAAATACCAACCCATAAATGAAAGAAGACTTTTTACACTACCTCTGGCGATATAAAAAAATACCCCTCAACTGTACCCTCACTTCAGGAGAACCTCTACAAATCCTCTCTTTCGGTACTTACAATACCCTCTCTGGCCCCGACTTCGAGAGTGCTCAACTCCTCATCGCAGACCAGCACTGGGCGGGCAATGTCGAAATGCACCTCAAATCATCTCACTGGTACACTCACAAACACGAGCAAGACCCCGCCTATTGCAACGTAATTCTCCACGTAGTTTGGGAGCACGATATAGAAGTGTTCGATAGCAACAACAACCCCCTCCCTACCCTCGAACTCCAATCTATCATCTCTCCCGAGCTCCTCTATCATTACCAAAATACACTAATACTACCCTATGAATTTATCCCTTGCGAAAAACAATATACCTCCCTCCCCTCCATCACCCTGCTCTCTTGGCACGAACGCCTATTTATAGAACGATTAGAAGAAAAAGCCTCCTTAGTACAACAGCTGTGGCAAGAAGTCCACTCCGACTGGGAAATGACCCTCTTTATAATGCTTTTAAAACTCTTTGGTGGTACCGTAAACGGCGAAGCCTTCCTACAGATAGGCAAAAGCTTGCCCTTCTCTATCATCCGTAAAGAACGAACGCACCCCTTGCGTTTAGAAGCACTTCTACTGGGGCAAGCACAACTCCTCCCCTCCGAAACTCCATCTCAATACACCAAAGCATTATGTAGCGATTATGCCTATATAAAACAAAAACACAACCTATCAACACCTCCTGTAAAATTGCACTTCACAGGCTTGCGTCCACAAGGCTTTCCTACCATACGTTTGGCTCAACTTGCCCAGCTTTATGAGCAACAAGAAGCCCTATTTTCTCAACTACTCGAAGCACATAACTTTACTGCTATTAAAAAACTCTTCAATGTAGAACTCTCCTACTTCTGGGAAACACACTACACCTTTGCCCAAACCTCTAAAAAGACTAAAAAGCCCCTAAGCGATAGCTTTATAGCCCTTATTTGGATAAACGTAATTATCCCTATAAAATATTGGTATTACAAAACACTAGGGAAGGAAATAGGCGAAGAGCTCATTGAAGAAATAAAACAACTCCCTGCCGAAAAAAATAGTATTATAAACGCCTTTAAAAGCCTACCTACTGAAGTGAACAGCGCTTTCGATTCACAGGTATTACTACAGCAATACAAGCATTATTGCCAACACAAACGCTGTTTAGACTGCGCCATAGGAATAGCCTTATTAGGAAGAAATAAATGTTAAGAAGTAGCGTACAAAAGCTCATTATAAGCACTTTCAAAAGCAAGAAGATTAAGCGGAATAGGCACCCGTAGTGCTTGGAAGTAAGTCAGAAGTTTCTCGGTAGGAAAGTACCCCCCTCTCCCCTTGATAGCACTGTAAAACCGCCGATGACCTTCATAATAATACTTTCCTACAGCTTCTTTATTGAGCAAAAGGGGGATAGAAGGCAATTCGTCTTCTATCAAAAGTATCTGGGTTGCTGTTTGCGAATAATCCAACTCTTTGGTGAGCGGTTCAAGCTCTTTAGGCACCGCAAGGGCATAAAAACCAACAGCCAATAAGGATTGTAAAGCATCCTTATTGGCTGTCGTTACACATTCTATGAGCTGTAAAATATCTTGATTCATCTTATAAAAGTTCTTGCATAGAGTGAATAAGCCTATCGGCTTGCTGTAGGTCTTGCCCTCCCGAAAGCGGATTCTGAAAACCTATACAATACATTCCTGCTCCCTTGGCGGCCTTTACGCCGTTAGTACTATCTTCTATCACAACAAACTCATCAGTAGGTAAGCCATACCACTGTGCCACTTTCAGGAATATCTCAGGATTAGGCTTGCTATATTGCACCTCATCTCCACTGACGATTACCTCAAAATACTCCTGAATACCTATCTGTTGCGTAAATATATCAATGAGTTTTCGTCCCGATGAAGAGGCTAATGAAAGGTGTTTCCCTTCTTGTTTATACCGTGCTAATACTTCTTTCACATAAGGCACCGCAGGCACACACAGCTCAGGAAGCTTTTGATAGAAATAATCTTTGTGAAACTGAATAAGTGCTTCTACACTCTCAGGAGAAGAAGTATCTTTCTTTACTTTCTCCCACATAGGAAAAGCCGACATTCCTGTGAGGGTTTGTATATAAGCTTTATCAAGCGAAAAGTGTTTCTTTTGAAATACCTCATAGATAATTTGCTGGTGTATAGGCTCACTATCCAATAACACCCCATCCATATCAAAGATAATATAATTATGCTTCATTTCTATCTTTCTATTCTGCATTTATTTTCTTCAACTGTTGTCTAAAATCTCTTACAAATACACTTCCTACACCTATAATAAGTCCTACAAATGTCCAAATAACTACGATAAGCATACGTTTGGGTTTAGAGCGCTCATTAGGTACAGTTACGGGCTCTATAATTGTAAAAATAGGCTGATCCTCCTTCATCTTGATACGCTTGCTCTCAAGTTGTTTAGCAAGTTCAGTATAAACATTGAAGGCTAAATTATATTCAGCTTGCAGTTGTTGAAGTCGTGTTTGAGGCAGATTACTAAACAAGTCGCGATTGCGATCTTGAAAGCTTGCTACGGCATATTGTTTAGATTTAAATTCTCTTTCAGCTTCTACACAGCGTTTTTGTACAAAGTCAAACTCTTCTTTTGCTTTCTGTAAATTAAACTCTGTTACTGTTTCTTGTAATAACTGTTGAGCGCTTTGTAGCATTTGAGCAGCTGGCAAGGCCTCAGGCATCACATATGAAAGAGTAATATACCCTTCCTTTTCATTTAAATTAAGTTTGATATGATTATCTATACTATTGAGTATTGCCCTTTCTTCTTGAGTGAGATAAGTAATATGAGTAGTATCTTTAGTAGTGTTTTTCTGAGTAGTTTCATTATCTCCTTTCCCAAAACTAAGAAGTTTCATTATTCTACCCATAAGACTTGGTTTAGTATAGTACTTACAATATTGTTCATAAGTTACTGTTTTAGGAATAGTAGAGAAGGTAAGAGGGGTTTGTACCAATTTCTTTTTAAAGGGCACACTTTCTATGATTTTACTATAAGAGCTCAAAGGTATAGCTTCATTAGACCCTGACCCCAAAGTAATACCCGCCATAGCTGCTAATCCTCCTAAGCTTCCGCTATTTTTATTTTCTTTTTGAGGCACCATTACAGTAGTAGCTGTATACTCTTTATCTGAAAAAATAGCAATTATAGTACCCAATATCATAAACAAAAGCATAAAAGCGATTATTAGCTTTTTAGCTTTCCATAGTTTACCTATAATTTGCATCAAATCTATTTCTTCGTCTTTTTCTTCACTTGATGTTGTCACTGTTACGTTTTGCATATTTTATTTTTTAAACACATTGTATATCAATACTCCCATAGTGGTAATCGCTGAGATAATACCTATAGTTTCTCCTGTACTCAAGCGTTGACGTTCAGGGCGTGAGGGCACTATTATGATGGCACCTGGTTCTAATCTAGGATAATTATTGAAGAAAAGAGAGTTTTGAGTACCTCTGACATCTCCATTAGCATAAAGCACATAAATAGAGCGCTTTTTAGCACGGTTTGAGAAGCCACCTGCTCTATCAATATAATCTCTTAAAGACATTCCTTTTTGGTAACGCACTAGAGAAGGAGCTAAGACTTCTCCTCTGACTTCTATAGTTTGTTTTTCAGAAGGAATCAATAGCATATCGCCTTCTGTTAATAATAAATCGTGTTTTCCGTGTTTGTTTCTCAATATCTTTTTTAGGTCAATACCTATGCGGTATTCACTTGTTTTTTTGGAGGCTTTCTGCAGAGATTTAGTATTATCTGTACTATTCTCTAAGGACAATAGTTCGTTTAAGAAATCTTCTTGTTGTATTTCGCCTTCATCTGTTTTTTTGCGTACTAAGGTAGCTCCTTCTTTGTAGGCAAAAGGAGTAAAGCCTCCTACTCGGTCTAAGAGATCGGAGATGCGTTCATTTTTAGTTTGTATACTGTAGACTCCTGGGTACATTACTTCTCCCATCACAGTTACTGTTTGCATAGGGGTAAAACCCTTAATATAGCGCACTGATACGATATCATTAGGCAGTAGAGACATACTTTCCCCTTCTGGCAAGAGTTCATTATTAGAAGACACTTTATAAGCTTGGCTCAACCGGTGGAGATTGCCATCGTTAGTTTCTCTAAAGACTTCTATCATTGAGGGGTCGGCGCCATTAGAAAGTCCTCCTGCTAAGGCGATAACATCTTCGACTTTCATATTCTCCATATAGGGTAACTCTTTAGGGTTATTCACAGCGCCTTCTACTTTTACAAATCGTTTGTATTGTAGAGAGTCTTTATAGAAGATATGGATGCTATCATTATCTTTGAGTGGAATATCATTTTTCTTTTCGACGAGGTCTTTAACGGAAAAACTAAGTGTTTGGTAATCTACTTTATTTTCGGTACGGAAGATCAGGCCTCTATTGAGAGAAGCATTTTTTTTGACGCCATTGGCTCTTTGTAGGAGGTCATAGGCGGTCATTCCCTCTTTGTATTCATATACACCGGGCTGGTATACGGCACCTCCTATACTCAATCGGTTTTGATATTCATCGGTAATGGCGTGTACTTTCAAGCGGTCGCCACTTTGCATTTTTATTTTTGTTATATCGGCAAAGGGAATTTCTTTGACTTCTCTTTTAGCATCTTTGATGCGCTCGAGCACTAATGTATTGGTAAAGGCGTCGGAGGTAAAACCGCCGAAGAAGGTTATCAAGTTCGCTAAAGTTTCGGTATCTAAGGTTTCATAAAAGCCTTTGCGTTTTACTTTTCCTTCTACCCAAATGCGGTTTTTATAGGGAGGGATAACGATTACATCTTGGTCTTGCAGTCCTATATTTCCTTTTTCGGAACCGTTTATTAGGAAGTCGTAAATATCGAAAGTAGTTATTTTCTTCCCGCCTCTTATCAAGTTTATTTCTCTAAAGCTCCCGCTTTCAGTAGGGCCTCCACAAGCGTATAGAGCGTTGAGTACGGTAGAAAGGGAACTAAGGGAATAGGTGCCGGGAACTCTTACTTCTCCTATGATATTTACTTTCACGGTACGGACTTGGGTAATAGTAATGCCTGTATGGATTTTGGCATAGCTACCTTCTGGTGCTGAAATACCTGAATAGATACGTTTTAGGAAAGAGTTTATTTTAGCTTTAGCTTCGGCAAATGAGAGTCCTGAGAGGTGAATGCGTCCTACACCGTTTAAGAAGATATTGCCGTCAGCATCTATTTTTTGCTTGAAGGAACCTTCGGTAGCGCCCCATACTTCTACTAAGAGTTCATCACCGGGGCCTAACTGATAGTTTTCAGGGGTAGGCATATTCAGGTTTGGGGTGAAAGAAATCTTAGGGTTTTTGAAGAAATCCATTCCAAAGATAGGCTCTTTATCTTTTATTTTATCTTTATGATTTATAGAGTCTTTATCTTCTTTACCGGTATAGCCAAAGATATCATCACCTTGAGGTGGGCGCCTATCGGCTCTTGAGGTTTCTTTTTTGTTGTATTGGGTAGCAGAGGAATTGAGTTGCAAGATGCGTTGTTTGAGTTTTATCAGTTGGTTTTCTTGCATACCACGACTACGAGCCAACGCTATAAACTGATCTAAGGTATAGCCTTGTGCTTGTGCTCTATCCCAATAGTTTTTTATTTGGCCATCGGATAGATTATCGACGTTTACGGTAGTAATATCTACGTTATTATTAGTAGTATTCTGACTGATTTGTGCTAGTGAAAACTGGCACCCTATCAATAGGCACAAAAGAAGTTTTGTAAATCTCAACATCAGTTCGTAATTAGTTTTTTGGGGGCAAAAATACGAAATAATGACAAATTAGCAAATTAGCTAATCAGTTATTTTTAGAAATTAGTAGTTTTTAAGTTATTCGAGGGCGCAATCTTGCCATCCTACAGCTGTTTTGTAGGCTTCTATGGAGCGATAAGGCACTATTGTTTTGCCTTTATATCCGAAACTTTTATTCACGAGAGGAGGTGTAATAGCCTTGCAGTGGAGTTCTTGTAGTCCACTATTTTCGAAGGCTGCTAAATCTATTTTTTCTACTGTAGAGGGCAATTTAAGTTCTTTTAGCTCAGTACAACCATAGAAAGATTGGACGCCTATGGAGGTTGTAAACTTAGAGAGTTTTACTTCGGAGAGGCTTTTGCAGTTATAGAATACTTTTGAGGCTATTTCTATCACAGCACGTGGCAAGGCAATTGTTTGTAGGCTTTGGCACTCGGCGAAGGCAAAAACGCCTATATATTTTACCTCGTCGGGCAGGGTGATATATTGCAGTTTTTTACAGCCGTAGAAAGCGCCATAGAAAATATCGGTAAGGGCTAAAGGCATCTGGACTGCCACAAGCGAGGTGCAGTTTCTAAAAGCCTGCATATTAATCTTTTCTACTGTATCGGGGATGACTACTGAGGCGAGATTGGTGCAGTCTAAGAAGGTATCGTTAAGGATATGACGCAACCCATAGGGGAGTTTTATTTCTGCCAGACTGGTACAGCTATGGAAAGCGCTTGCACCTATAAAGAAGACGCTATCGGGGATGGATATACTTTTGAGTGAGGTACAGTATTCGAAGGCATCATCGCCTATGGTTTCTAGAGCGTTGGGCAGTGAAAGGGCGGGGAGTTGCTCGCAATAGGCAAAAGCACTACTTTTTATATGGTGTAGCCCCTCGGGCAAGGTTACTTCTTTGAGTTGCTTGCATTGATAGAAAATTTGAGATGGGAGGGTAGTGAGTTGTGTTGAAGAAAAGGCCACCTGCTTGAGCCCTGAGCAATCTATAAAAGAGCTTTGCCCTATGGAGGTAGTTTGTTCGGGGATATTGATACGTTCTAAGGAGAAGCAGCTTTTGAAAGCCTCTTCACCTATGGTAGTGAGGCTATTGGGGAGGGTAATATTTTTAAGTTTGCCACAATGAGCAAAGGCACGACGGCCTATGTGTGTTACAGAGTTTGGGAGTATTTCTACGGTTTGGAGATTGGGACAAGTTGCGAAAGCGTCGTCTTCGATAACGGTGATAGTCCCTGCAATACTTATACTTTTGAGAGCCACACACTCTTTAAAAGCTTCTTTGGCAATGGTATGGATTGAACGTGGTAATTCTACCCTACCATCGTGAGGGATTTTGGCATTTTCGCACTTTAGGAGTATTCCTTCTTTAATAAATAGGCTTTCAATTCCTTTTTGAGCTATAGCTATTGGGCTCCAGAGGAGGAAAATATAAAGAATATATTTAAAAAAAGTAATATTCATATTCAAAAGTTTTGGCAAAGGTACACTTTTTTTTTGAATTACGAAGAAAATAATGATTTTAGAGGAGTTTGGGGTGCGAGCCGCACGGGCGGTTATTTAGGTAAGAGATAAGAGGTAAGAGATGGAAGTGATGGGAGTAATGGGGTGCGAGCCGCACGGGCGGTTATTTAGGTAAGAGATAAGAGGTAAGAGGTAAGAGATGGGAGTGATGGGAGTAATGGGAATAATGGGGTGCGAGCCACACGGGCGGTTATTTAGGTAAGAGATAAGAGGAGGGAGTGATGGGAGTAATGGGGAATAATGGGAATAATGGGAATAATGGGAATAATGGGAGGAATGGGAATAATGGGAGGAATGGGAATAATGGGGTGCGAGCCGCACGGGCGGTTATTTAGGTAAGAGATAAGAGGTAAGAGATAAGAGGTAAGAGATAAGAGGAGGGGATATTTATGGGAGTAATGGGAAATACTAAATTTTAGGGTTTTTGTAGTATATTTTTCTATAAATATTCATTTTTGTAGTATTTTTTACTTTTAAGGTAGATAGGGGGTAGGTATACTGTGGGTATACTGTAGGTATAAGTGAGATGTAGGGCAGAGAGAGGAGAAAAATTTTCTGTTTTGCGATTTGCTATTGTATGGGTAATTCGGAATAAATATTACTAATTAAAAGTCAGTGTATTAGAAAAAATATTAGTTTTTTTTAGCAAAAAATATGGTTTATTCAAAACAAAATATTATCTTTGCCTATTCTTAACGAAAGTCAAACGAAACAACAACTATTTTATTTATGGATAAGTATTCTTTTTTGAATGCCGCGAGTACGGCTTATTTTGGAGATTTGTATGAGAGATATCAAGAAAATCCCGATGCTATAGAGCCCAGTTGGCGTGCCTTTTTTCAAGGTTTTGATTTTGCTCAAGAGCAATATGGTGCTCCTTTGGAAGAGGCGCTTCCTTTGATGAGTGAGCAAGTGACTGGGAGTATTGACGCTGAAGTTCTCAATAAAGTATCGAAAGAATTTGCGGTGCTCAACCTCATCAAAGCTTACCGTACTTATGGGCACTTATTCACACAAATCAATCCTTTAAAAGAGCGAGAGCCTTTAACTCCCACATTGGACATAGAAGCTTATGGGCTTTCTTCGGCAGATCTTTCTACGGTGTTTGACAGTGCGCGTGAGATAGGGTTATCTCCTTCGCCATTGCGCACAATTATTGATACGCTTAAGAGTATTTATTGCCAATCGATAGGGATAGAGTATACTTATATTCGCGATATTGAAGTGCAAAAGTGGATAGACCAGCGTTTGCAAGAACAACAGAACAGGCCTCGGTTCAGCAAAGAAGAGAAGTTACAAATATTTCAGAAACTGACTGAAGCTACTGCTTTTGAAAACTTTTTGCACACTAAATATGTAGGGCAAAAGCGTTTTTCGCTTGAGGGTAATGACAGTCTTATACCGGCACTTGACGCTACTGTAGAAGAGGCAGGTGAAAGAGGTGTTACGCACGTAATATTAGGGATGGCGCACCGTGGAAGGCTGAATGTGCTTGCGAATGTATTTGGCAAAAATCCGCAGGATATTTTCTCGGAATTTGATGGTAAAGACTATGAAATGGACGATTGGTTTGACGGTGATGTAAAGTATCACTTAGGCATCACTGCGCAGCGGACTACACGTAGTGGCAAAAAGATAGATATGAATCTTGCTCCGAACCCTTCGCACTTAGAAACCGTAGCGGCAGTAGTGGGGGGTATTGCACGTGCTAAACAAGACCGATATTGCCAAGATGATGTACGGAAGACGCTACCTATCATTATTCATGGTGATGCGGCTGTATGTGGCCAAGGTATTGTATATGAAACTGTACAGATGTGTGGTTTGCAAGGCTTTCAGGTAGGGGGCACTTTACATATTGTTATCAACAATCAAATAGGTTTCACCACGAATTATACAGATTCGCGTTCGTCTCTTTACTGTACTGATATTGCGAAAGTGAATGATACGCCAGTATTACACGTAAATGCTGATGATGCTGAGGCGGTGGTACACGCGTTTCTCTTTGCTTTAGATTTTCGTCAGACTTTTGGGAAGGATATTTTTATAGACTTGATAGGATATCGCAAATACGGTCATAATGAAGGTGATGAGCCACGTTTTACGCAGCCTATTTTGTATAAACTTATCGGCAAGCACGACAATCCGCGCCATATTTACGCGCAGAAGCTCATCGGAGAAGGGGTAGTAAGCCAAGAAAAGGCAAATGAGATAGAAAACGAATACAGAGCTGTATTGGACAATCATCTTGAAGTATCACGACGTGAACCTCTAACGGTTATCAAGCCATTTATGCAAACAGAGTGGGAAGGTTTTAAGATAGCTGACCCTAAAAAGATGCTTCAAAAGGTAAACACGAAAGTAAATAAAAAGACTTTATTGGCTATAGCAGAAGCGCTTACGGAGCTACCAGCGGATAAGGTTTTCATCAGCAAGGTGAAAAAAGTAATTGCAGACCGCAAGGAAGCTACATTGAAGCACAATCATATTGATTGGGGGATGGCTGAGCTATTGGCATATGGCTCGTTGCTACACGAGGGTTTTGATGTACGCCTTACGGGGGAAGATGTGCAACGGGGCACTTTCTCACACCGTCACGCCGTACTGAAAACAGAAGACACTGAAGAAGAAATATGCTTTTTGCAGGAACTCAAAGGCAAGGGATTGGCAACGGGTAATTTTCATATTTACAATTCGTTGCTCTCAGAATATGGGGTGTTAGGCTATGAGTATGGCTATGCTCTTGCGAGTCCGCGCACTTTAACGATATGGGAAGCGCAGTTTGGAGATTTTTCTAATGGGGCACAGATTATGCTAGACCAATACATCTGTTGTGGGGAAGACAAATGGAAGGTACAAGATGGGCTTGTAATGTTGCTTCCTCACGGTTATGAAGGGCAAGGGGCAGAGCACTCATCGGCACGAGTAGAGCGCTACCTACAACTATGTGCAGAGAACAATATGTATGTGGCTAACTGTACTACTCCTGCTAATATTTTTCATCTCTTGCGCAGGCAGATGAAGACGGACTTCCGGAAGCCGTTGGTAGTATTTACGCCAAAGAGTTTGTTGCGCCACCCACAAGTTATCTCGAGTATAGAAGATTTGGCAGAAGGGCAATTTCAAGAAGTGCTTGACGACCCTATTGTTGATGCCAAGAAGGTGAAACGCGTAGTATTTTGTTCTGGCAGGTTCTACTATGACCTTTATGCCGAACGCGAAAAGCTAGGTAGAGACGATATTGCGTTGGTACGCATTGAACAGCTCTTTCCGTTACCTATAGCACAGCTAAAAGCGGTAATAGCGAAATATAAGAAAGCTACGGATTTTGTTTGGGCGCAAGAAGAGCCAAAGAATATGGGCGCTTATGGCTATATGCTAATGAATTTTGATTTGGTAAAATGGCGTTATGTAGGTACGCCTGCTTATGCGGCTCCTGCCTCTGGTAGTCATACCCGCGATCGCAAACGCCATAATGAAGTTATTGCAAGAGTATTTGAGAATTAGTAAATTAGTAAACAAAGAGGTGTTCTAAAATTAAATGATATATGAAATCTGTTATTACTTTTTTATTATTGATGATGGCTTGCACATTATCGGCGCAAGAGGGGACTATTAAATGTGCTTACCCTAGTAAGAATTACCCTGGCAGGTACCTTATGTCGGTTGTGAATAATATTGTGATAGACGACGAGCAAGTAAACCATCTTTTCTTCAAAGCTATCTCATCTGAAGACATCAAGAGTATACTAATTTTAAAACACGACAGTGCTATCAGTAAGTATGGAGAAAAAGGCAAGAATGGAGCTCTTATTATCACTTTGAAGAAACTGAAAAAGGGAGCGAGGAAAGGCAACTTGGAAGGGATAAATATAAATAGTAAGAATTCCCCTTTAATAGTTATTGATGAGGTAGTATGCCCTACTCCTGAAATAGGTAGATTATTTATAAACTATATGAAGCCTGAGATAATTGATAGTATTTCGGTAATAAAAGGTGAACAAGCTACTTCTCTATATGGTGAGAAAGCTAAAAATGGGGTAGTATTGGTTACGCTAAAGGGTGAAAAGCCTGAAAAGACAGATATCCCCCCGTATGAACCTAAGTCTTAAAAGAGAATGAGTAGAACTTTTTATATTAAAAACACCAAAGCACCTGAGGTGATGACCCCTCAGCAGTTGCTTGACCTCCAGCCTGAAGGATTTGTGCAATACAATCTTGATAAAGAGGATGACCATTATGCCAAAGTGATGCATAGCCCTATCAGTGAATGGGGGTGTATATTAATGGGTCAAGAAGGCCTCAGTGGCAGGGGGTTTGAGGTATCGTACGACCCCGAAACTCAGGATTATGGAGTACGGGTATTCACTCCTAGTACTGAAAATGATTGGCTGGGAGCTATAGCCTTCATTGGTAGGGTCGCTACCGCTTTATCTACCAATGTGGTTGATGAAGAAGGAGAGACTTATGAACCTAATAACATCAACTATAACTATAGAGGAGATATAGAATTTGGAGTGCGCGCCTATAAAAATAGCCGTGAAGGAGCTTATATTTTCAGTGTATATCGCCCTATATGCTTATCGCCCGCTATGATTGAGGAGATGCTTGCCAAAGAGGACAAAGCAAAAGCATTCAGCGAGCTTGTAGAAAAACAACTATATGAGCATCCTGATGTGTATATTGCTCGTCAACAGTTTTTTGCAAATGACAAGAATGAAATAATGGGTACTTATGCCCTTACAGAAGGAGTGCCGACTATCTTGCCTTATGAATATCCGCCTTTTGTGGATTTCACACAAATAGAGCTTTCTCAAAAGGATGTAAAGTTATGGCGTATCAGCTTGGTAGTGATCAATGGTGATGAAAACGACCTTAATGCCTATGAGGTGCTTGATGGACTTGATTATCAAACCTTTTTGGAGCGCCTACCTAAGGAGAAGATACAAAAGCTCGATGGGCATTATATGCTTTTGCAACTCAATAGAAAAGAGATGAAAGCACTTTTGCAAAACGAGAGGGAGGAGCGCAAAGGGATATTGAGCAGACTAAAAAACCTTTTAACGACTAAATAACAAACAACTAATACTAAAGAGATAACAACTAAAAACTAAACGATATGTTAGAAATGAAAGTTCCCTCACCTGGTGAGTCGATAACCGAAGTAGAGATAGCCCGTTGGCTCGTAAAAACAGGTGATTACGTAACTAAAGACCAAGCTGTTGCCGAAGTAGATTCGGATAAAGCGACCCTTGAACTTCCTGCTGAAGCAAGTGGAATTATCACCTTGCAAGCCGAAGAGGGCGAGGCGGTGAAAGTAGGGCAGGTAGTATGCCTTATTGACACTACAGCGACCCCTCCTTCAGGAGGTAGTACTCCTAAGAAAGAAGAGCCTAAGAAGGAGGCTCCTAAAGAAGAAGTTGCTAAGGCAGAAACAGTTGTAGCTCCTTCAGCCCCTTCTTATGCGGCACAAATTCCGAGTCCGGCAGCTAGGAAGATATTGGCTGAACGGGAAATACCAGCCTCGACGGTAGTGGGGACAGGCAAAGGAGGGCGCATTACTAAAGGTGATGCACTTAAAGCTTCTAAACCTTCGATGGGAACTCCTACGGGAGGAGTGCGTCGTGAAACACGTACGAAGATGAGTATGTTGCGTCGTAAAGTAGCAGAGCGCTTGGTGAGTGCAAAGAATGAAACTGCTATGCTCACTACTTTCAACGAGGTAGATATGACAGCTATTTACGAGTTGCGCGCTACATACAAAGATGCTTTTAAAGAGCGTCATAATGTGAGTTTGGGCTTTATGTCGTTTTTTACTTTGGCGGTAGTACGAGCTCTTAAACTCTTTCCTGATGTCAATTCAATGATTGATGGGCAAGATAAAGTTAGTTATGACTATTGCGATATTTCTGTGGCAGTATCAGGACCTAAGGGGTTGATGGTGCCTGTAATACGGAATGCTGAAAATCTTTCTTTCAGAGGGGTAGAAGCCGAAATAAAACGATTGGCGACTCGTGCTCGTGATGGACAAATCACGGTAGATGAGATGACTGGAGGTACTTTTACGATTACTAATGGGGGAGTTTTTGGGTCTATGCTTTCAACTCCTATTATCAATCCACCACAATCGGGTATTTTAGGGATGCACAACATTGTAGATAGGGCTATTGTGCGCAATGGGCAAATAGTAATAGCGCCTGTGATGTATGTAGCACTTTCTTATGACCACCGCATCATTGATGGGCGAGAATCAGTAGGATTTTTGGTAGCCGTAAAAGAGGCGCTTGAGAACCCTGTTGAACTGTTGATGAATGGCAATCCTAAACAAGCATTGGAATTGTAATAATTAAATTTTTATACATTTTTAACTTTGGTAACGCATAAAACGTTACCAAAGTTTTTTTTTTGACAGAAGTGATGAGAATGAGTTTATTAGGAATTAGGGAATTGAAAAATTAGACTTATGGATTGAATCTGGTTTCTGATATTGGTATAGTATATTTTTCTGTGATTTTCTTATTTTGTAGAAAAAAGTACTTTTGGGTTTGACGGGGTAGGTATAAGGTATTGGAGGGAGAAAACTTTTCTAATTTGTTAATTTGTCAATTTATTTTGTAACTTTGCGCCGTGAATAAATTAAGACAGTTTTATGAAGCTAAGAACCATTTTGAATTTAATTCTTATCCTTTTTATTATCTCATTTTTTGTAACGCCTTTAGGGTATGAAAGTAAAATAATATTACAACGTATTTTTGCTAGTTCAGTAGATATTATTCCAGCTGATAAAGCTCGTAAAATTGATTTTGATTGGCAATTGAAAGACCGCAATAATAATCAGTTTAACTACACACAAACACAAGGGAAGAAGCCTTCGTTTGTATATTTCTTTTCTTCTTGGCGTGGTATTAGTATTGCTGATCTTTATTCGGTAGAGAAGCTTTATGATGCATATAAAGATAAGGTAGATTTTTACATTATTACTAATGAATTGCCTCAGCCAGTGGAAGAGATGATGAAGAAGCGCAATTTTCATTTTAAAGTAACTTATCTTATTATAGGAGAGAAAATGCCTTTTGATGCGGAGAAGATACCTGCGGGATATATAGTAGACAAAGAAGGGTATGTACGTGCTGAAAAAGAGGGGATTGCGCGCTGGAATAGCGATGCTGTACACGAGCTTTTGGACAGTATTATTCAGTAGTAATAAGGAGTTTTTTTATCTAAATATAAAAAATAATTATAGCAATAGTATTTTAGATTGAATTTAAAGTACTATCTTTGCGCGCTATTGAGTAATTGACAAAAATTTCGTTTAATAAAGAAGGCGATTGATAATTTATTGAATTATTGATTGTTAAGAGATAACTATTAATAGAAACGATGGCTAAATATACAGAAGAAGAACTTAAAGAAGAATTAGAAAACAGCGAATATAAGTATGGTTTTTACACCGACATTGAGTCTGATACTTTTCCTAAGGGGCTTAATGAAGAGGTAGTTATAGCACTTTCTAAGAAGAAAAATGAACCTCAATGGATGACAGATTGGCGCTTGGAAGCCTTTCGAGTATGGCAGGCTATGGAGGTTCCGCCACATTGGGCAAATCTTAAATTTGACACTCCTGATTTTCAAGATATAGCATACTATTCGGCTCCTAAACAAAAGCCGAAGCTCAACAGTTTGGATGAGGTAGACCCTCAGTTATTGGAAACTTTTCAAAAACTTGGTATCTCGCTTGAGGAGCAAAAGCGTCTCACAGGGGTAGAAGACAAGCCTGCTGTAGCGATGGACGTGGTAATGGACTCGGTATCGGTAGCGACTACTTTCCAAAAGACTTTGGCAGAGCGAGGCATTATCTTTTGTTCTATGTCGGAAGCAATACAGAAGCACCCAGACTTGGTGCGCAAGTATCTTGGGACGGTAGTGCCACAGACAGATAATTTTTATGCTGCATTGAACTCTGCAGTTTTCTCTGATGGTTCTTTCTGCTATGTACCTAAGGGCGTGCGTTGCCCTATGGAACTTTCTACTTATTTCCGTATCAATCAGGCCGGTACGGGGCAGTTTGAGCGTACGCTTCTCATAGTAGATGAAGGCTCGTATGTATCATATCTCGAAGGTTGTACAGCTCCTCAGCGCGATGAAAACCAATTGCATGCTGCAGTAGTAGAGCTTATTGCGATGGAAGGAGGAGAAATAAAATACTCTACCGTTCAGAACTGGTTTCCGGGGGATAAAGACGGTAAAGGAGGGGTTTATAACTTTGTAACCAAGCGTGCTTTGGCAGAGAAAAATGCTAAGATATCGTGGACGCAAGTAGAAACAGGTTCAGCTATTACTTGGAAATATCCTTCAGTAGTACTTAAAGGGGATAATTCGATAGGGGAATTCTACTCTATTGCGGTTACAAATCACTTTCAGCAAGCTGACACAGGTACAAAGATGATACATTTGGGGAATAATACTAAATCTACAATTATTTCGAAAGGTATTTCGGCAGGAAAGTCTCAAAACAGCTATCGTGGATTGGTAAAAGTAGTTCCTAATGCTAAAAATGCGCGTAATTTCTCTCAGTGTGATTCTCTTTTGATGGGGAATAATTGTGGGGCGCATACGTTTCCTTATATAGAAGCAAAGAATAATACTGCTCAAATAGAACACGAAGCTACTACTTCTAAGATTGGTGAAGACCAAATTTTCTATTGTAACCAACGGGGTATTGATACAGAGAAAGCGATTTCGCTCATCGTAAATGGTTTTGGTAAAGAAGTGCTTAACAAACTACCGATGGAGTTTGCTGTTGAAGCTCAGAAGTTATTAGAGATTTCGTTAGAGGGTAGTGTTGGGTAGTTATTGATTATCAATGATTAATTGAAAGAATATGATTTTAGCTCCTTCTCTGCTTGCTGCTGATTTTGGCAACCTGCAACAAGCCGTTGAAATGGTAAATGCCAGTGATGCTGATTGGTTTCATATCGATATTATGGACGGGGTATTTGTACCTAACATTTCGTATGGTATGCCTGTACTTTCAGCAATTCAAAAGCACGCTACCAAACCCTTAGATGTGCATTTGATGATTATTGATCCTGACCGGTATATAACTACATTTGCTAAATTGGGTAGTGATATCCTCACAGTGCACTACGAGGCATGCACGCACTTGCATCGCACGTTGCAAGCAATTAAATCGGAAGGTATGAAAGCGGGGGTTGCTCTCAATCCTCACACCCCTATTGCGTTATTAGAAGATATTATAAAGGAGGTAGATGTGCTCTTACTGATGAGTGTAAACCCTGGATTTGGGGGACAGTCTTTCATTGAGAATACTTATAAAAAGGTGCGCCAAGCTAAAGCACTGATTGAGCAAACAGGAGCATCGACACTCATAGAAATAGATGGAGGGGTGAGCCTAAGTAATGCTAAAGCACTTGTAGAGGCAGGTGCTGATGCTCTAGTAGCAGGTAGTTTTGTATTTAATGCTTCTAACCCAACTCAAACTATTGCATCTCTTAAAGCTTTATAGCGCACTTCAAAGCTAATACGCTTCCTAAATGCACACCTTCGTGCGAGATATTGAAGTAAATAGCTTCCTCAATAGTATTAAGTTCATATTCAATTCCGGTTACATAATGGTTGTAGTGCTTAAAAACTCCTTTTTGATAATCGGTTTCGAGCAACTCTACTGTGCTAATGAGTAGTTCTTTGAGTTGTTCAATTTCAGTAATACTAGGGATATGCCCATCTGGGATGGTTCCTTTGCGATAAGTATCTATAAACTCAGGAGTGAGGTAGGTAGGCAAGTTGCTATTGGCGTAACAATACAACTGCTGAGTAACTACACAATGGGCAAGATTCCACAAGATATTGTTTTTAAAGCCCGCAGGAATGACTGCCAATTCTTCTGGAGTAAAATCATTGAGTAATTTCAGCTGTCGCTCGCGTAATTTTCGGTATAAAGCAAATACTTCTTTCATATATTTAAAAATCAAAATCAAAGTCATTAAGTTCGTCTAATTTAGTACTCTCTTCTTCTGTAAGTACCTCTTGCAATAGTTCAGCAGTAGCTTCTTTGCCCGTGCCCCAAAGATCACCAAGCAGTTCAGCAATACTATTCTTTTGGTTAGGCTCAAAATCTGCAAAAGCACGACGCAAGAATACTACTGAGCGCATAAATTGTTCTTCATCTAATTGACGCACATAACTATCCAACTCTTTCCATATCACAGTACGTGATAACAAAGCATATCTATTTCTTCCTGAGAATCCTTCAAACCACGAAGCTCCTAAATCAGCAGGAACACCTGCTGAAAGACGACGAGAAACCTCTCGTGCACATTCTTCTTCAGTAGCCAAATTATGCTCTAATAGAATAGCAAAAGCTACTCCTGAAAGCTTTGTATTCAAATCATCTCGCCATGCAAGGTGAGTAAGTTCTTTTTGCCAAGTCTCAACATCTACGAGTTCATATTGCTGATCGGCAATAATTTCCATTATATTGATAGCTTCTACTATAGGCTTAGAAGCTTTATCATCGCAAGAAGAAACTTCAACAAGTAGTAATGCCGCCCGCAAAAAAAGCTGTTGCAAGATTGGTTTTAATGGCTCAAGACTGAACTGACGCAGATCTCCATATTGTATCAGTATTGAAAGTTCTTGTGCTGCCAAAGCTGTTTCTATAAAACTATCAGAATCTACTAACAAAGTCTGTAAAGCAGTAAGAGCATTCGTAAATATATCTGTAAGCTGACATTCACAAGCCTGTCTAATAATTTTAGCTACCAATGAAATATCTGTACATTCACTCAATTGTTCTTTAAGAGAGAAAGCTGTTGCTATTTCAAGCGTTTCACCTTTTAAATTAGCTTCTACTATCTCTATTTCTACCTCAGGACTCCATTGTAAAACCCACTTCTCTGCCCACGATGCCTTATCTTGTGATAAATGTTGTTGAGTAGCGAAATGAATACCAAGTACTTCTAAACGATGAAGAAAAGTAGAACGATTTAGGTCTATAAAAGCTGCTTCTTTGCTCTTTACCTTTAAATTCTCACGAAGATCAAGAGAAAGCTCTTGTGCTACTGTAGATTTATAGTTCGTAAGCTTAAGTCGTTTCAGTTCCTGGTTCATATCTTCCTGCACAGGAGTCTGGCTCACGCCTTCAGGCAATACCCCTATAGCTGTACCTATATCCACCTTATTAATCGCTTCAGCCACTGAAGAAAGCCCCCCTCCCCCAAAGCAGGTAACGACAGCATCGTGTAAATCTTCAAGCACAGGATAAGTACCCCCTTTCATCGCCGAAAGCACATTTGCAAGACGCACAGCCTCAATTACACTAGCAGAAGAAGCATTCTGCCCTTGGCCTCTCAGTACTTTAGCTATTTTAGTAAGATAAGTAGCTGCAAGCTCACCCATCGTATCACTTTGCATAGCACGCCACATCAGCTCAAAGTAGTAAGGTGCCATATTACCCGCACCATAACCCGTACGGCTACTCAAGCGCAGATAAGAATAAGGCATCAGCGTAAGTTGAGCTGTAGCTTTAGGAAGCTTCTTAAGCTCATCATCCGTCATTGCAGGTAAACCATTCTGGATACCTAACAAATGATAAGCACCTACTATCACGACAATCTCCTCAGGTTTAAACTCAACACAAGCCTTAGCGATTTCGCGCTTCATATATGCCTCCCTAATAAGATTATACGAAAAGTCGAACGGTGCTTCCTCACACTCTCTATCTACCACCATTTCGCGCATCTCTTCTGATTGTACTGCCAAAGTAGGGGCAAAACTACCTTCATTGAGATTATGTTCAAAATGACGTTCCCAATAATTCTCATAGTCTGTTTCTCCTACCTGCTCGGCAAGTCGTTTATACAAACTATTATGATATTTATAAAATGCTTTGGCCTTTTCTCCTTCCTCTTCAGAGGGTTGCTCTTGGCGTAGCTTAAGCATATTTTCAGTAGGCAAATCAATAAACCTAAGCGTTATCTTCTTCTTTACACCCCAGCATATTGCTTGATATTCAGGAGAATAAGAAGCAAAAGGATAAAGTACAGTTTCTATAGGTAATTCAGTTGTATAACCCAACATTGCAATAGGAGGTTTCACCCCTTTTTGCGCAATTTGAGCCATTAGAGGCGTGGCATCACTCGGGCCTTCTATAAGAATGCACTTAGGCTTATGTCTCTCTAAAAAAGCTAAAAGATGATAAGATGCCGAAGGCGATAGGTGTCGAACACCAAAGAAATGTATTTTACTCATAATATTCAAAGGTGCGTTCAATGATTTGGGTAGGTTTCCCATCTAAAAAAATAGTCATAGAAATCCAATTATGATGCTGATCATAGCTATATTCATAACTTTCAATTTCCTTTTTCTTATTTTTCTTATAATGTAGTTCCGATACTATACAATCTCCTTGGTTATTATAGCTCTTTTTAGCTATTTTTACCAATTTATTGAGCTTATTATATTGGCGAAGTTGCGTAAGTTGCCCTTTTGAGTTGTATTTAAAAAATGTTTTTTGATTCAACTCTCCTTTTTTATCAAAATCAATCCTTTCAACAGGAAGAGATTGCTGATTATATTTAAAAGAAGTAGTATGGTCTAACTCATTACTGATAAAAGAAGTCTCTTTTAGCACTTCACCTTTATCATTTACCTCTAAATTTGTATGAGATTTAAGAAAACCACCAGGAGTATAAGTTACTTCTTTGATAAGGTAGCCCTGCGGATTATAAACAAACATTGTTTTTTCAGAATTTCGTCTATTTACAATACATTTTCCTTCAGGATCATAGTAATATTCACTACAAATATCAATAGAACCATCTTTGAAAAATAACAAAAGAGTCTGCAAATTGCCATTAACACTAAACTGCTTTAAAGAATTGTAAATGTTAGACATTCTAAAAACTAACAAATCATCATCGTTTTCAATATCACCTTTGGCAATAGGCTTTCCTTTTTCAATTTTCACTTGATAGGGAATAGAACGCACAGACTTCACCTTGTCATATAGATGCATATCCTTCCAATCTTTTTTTTGAGACGACTGTGCCTTGAGAACAAAAGAAGTTATCAATAAGATACAAATAGTTAAATATTTCATTGAATGTCAGGTATTATATAACTAATGGCGCAAAAGTAGTAATATTTTAGCAAGTAAGCAATTTTATTACAGCAAACTCACAAATAATCAGTCACCCCTTCTTAAATCCTTTTAATGTTTATTAGAATTCAAAAAAACCTACATCTATCACATCTTTTGTATTGTTAAGGTTCACTGTAGTTTCTTTTTTTGCTTGCTGTGGTGTACCGTAGTGAGTGTAGAAAGTAATGCGCAAACTCACGGGCATCAATTGCTTTTGTGAGTGAGTGCCAAAGTAATCTACTTGTACTTTGTATTTGCCATTTTCAGCTTTCTTGAGCATAAACTCTTCTGGTCCATAACCTTGGGTAACATCACGTGATATTTTACCACCGAGATAAGTGAGTGTGTTTTGATAATAACACTTCTCGTCTTTAGGGTCGGTTACCCATAAGTCCATATCACAATTATCGGTATCCCAAGAGAGTACTACACGTACATCTACGGGCTCTTTTTTGAGCAAACGCTTGTCGATATAACTTACGTCTATGCCTTTGTGGCGTGCGATAAGACTGTTGAGGTCGTTGAGGGTAACGAGTTGTACATCACCAAAGCGACTGCTCCACTCATTTGTAACTACTCTATAAAGATTTTTTGCTGCCTCGTTGTACTGAGTGTCTTCAGCTAAGGCTAAAGCTAAATCACGGAATGATTGGGGTTCTTCTTCGCGCAATTGGGCTACTTTGCGGAACACTTGTACAGCTTCTTTTTTAGCACTGTAGTTGCTGAGTTTATAGCCTAACATACGCAACAATTGTGGATCGTCTAAAGTGAGTTCCGCTAAATTAGATACTACCAAAATCGCTTGCTCGCGATTGCCTTTCTTGAAGAAATAATCGGCTACATCCACATAGAAGGACGGAGTATTGCCGTATTCTTTTTTCAATTTGTAATAGGTTTCTATAGCTTTACTTTCCTCAGTGTACTGCATTACCTTTAAATAAGGGGTATCGGGGTTATAGGCATTGAGTTCTATTTTTGAGGTAGGTACAGAAACAGGACTTGCTGATTTGCGTGATAAAGAAACATCTTTTTTAGCAGTAGTGTTACCACTAGGAGAATCATCAGCAACTCTACTATTTATAGCTCCCGTTATAGCTACTTTTCTTTGTGGAGAATAACCTACTACCACTACTTCATTTAATTCTGCACTTTTGTCAGCTTCTATAGTAGCAACCTCCTCACTTCTAACTTCTTGTGCTACCCAAGAAGCCACCCCTCTTATTATTACATGAGTATCATTAGAGTTATTAACATTTTTCTTAGGTTCAGTGCCTTTCACAGGATATTCGGTATGCCACCATTTACTTTGCTTTTCCGATTGCTCTATGACTCTATCCAAAATACGCTTAGCAGTATCCTCTTTTTGCTTTTGCTCATTTGCTAAGCGTTTGGAGTACTCCTGCTGTAATTCGGTAGGTGGCATAATGCGGTAAAGTACATAATCTTCTACGGTTTCTAATACTATCAGCGAATTGCCTTCGGTTACAATGCTGTATTCACGCCCTACGGCATCTATTTGTTTTTGTTCAGCGCCTTCGCGTTCTAATTGTGCAATTTGCTTTTCTGCCCATATACGGCGCAAAAGTTCAAACTCACTTTCAGAAGCATCAGGGTTGGCTACAAAATGGATTTCTTTTTGCACTACTGTATTTTTAGGATAACCCAAGCTGAGTATTAAGGTAGCTTCTTTAGTTTGTAATTCGCCTGCAAGGGTGAAATTGCCTTTGTTAATAGCTGTGCCTTTCTGTGGGAAAATATTGGCTATTTTGCCATTTTTCACTTCTATATCCAGCAGTTGGAAAGGTATAGTCTGCGCTACTTTCAGAGCCTGCTCAGTAGTGAGGGTAGTCAAATCTATAAAGCTACCGCCCGTAGCATTGGCGAGGTATTGCATTTTTGGGGTATTGGCAACTGCCGAAGCATTGACCACTGTTATAGGGGTTTTGGCTTGTTTTACTGCGTCGTTTACTGAAAAATCTTTACTGCCAAAGTTGAAAATACCATCGCTAAAGAGGAGCAATTCATCGGCTTTGAGATTGAAATTGATAGCGTTGCCATCGGTAGCACCATCATATTGCAAACTTTCTAAATGTGATTTCAGTGCTTGCCAATTGCCGTTTTTCACTTCAAAACTAAGGGTTTTATCAGTGCGAATATTGAAACTACTAAGAAGGACTTTCACGTTTTTAAGTGCTTTGAAATAAGCGTCTAAGAAAGCAAATTCTTTTGCTCTATCGCGATTGCTTGCCGAGTGTGACGCATCCCATAAAATACCTATTTCTGTAGGGATAGGTTTGTTTTTGGGTTGGGCAGTTGCCAAAGCGATATTGCCATAGCAATAGGTCTTGTTGCCTTTAGTAGCGCTAATACTTTGCGGTTTCTCAATTTTTGGGAAAGTGAGTGCAATGTTCTGGTTGAGCGTGAAGTTTTGCTTGCTCACCTCACTGATATAGCTATTGCGTGCTTGTTTGAAGTCTAATTGCAAGCTGTTTTGAATATCAGCTTTTACAAAGCGCGATACCACCTCAGTGCGTACTTTGAAGTTTTTAAGGGTGGTGTTAGCCGTGATAGGCAAGAAGTAATAATCCTGTCCGTCGCGCTCGTGTAGCTCTTGTTCAAAGGCGATGAGCACACGCCGAGTGCCTTTGGCAGGCATAGGATACACGCGGGCTTTGAAGTTATTACCCTCTGTTTTTTCTAACAAACCAGGGTCTACACCCCTGCGCACTATATCCTCAAAGGCTTTGCGCCCTAAGGCTTTGTCTACCACCACTCCTTCGCGCATTTTGCCGTTGATGTCCAAGGCAAAGCGCGACACCTGCTGACCGTCGGCGAGAGGAAACTGAAACTCGCCTTCCATTACGCGGGTATTGGGGTTGTAGAAGGTCATTTCCATAGTAGTAACGGCTGTTTGCCCTATGACCAATATGTCTATGGAGAGGTCTTGCAACACCATTGGGTTGGCATTGCGTTCGTTTACTACCTTCACCTCGGGTAAAGCAGTTTTCTGTGCTATTAGCAGAAAGGGGAGTAATAAAGCTACTACTGATAAAAAATGCTTGATTTTCATTACTGAACAGTATTTTCTTTGATAAAACTACTATGAGTAAATCAAAGAGTGTACCAAAGTTACTTAACAACGATTTGTACTGTATCAGAGGTTACTTGCTTGAGAAGTACTTCTTTATTAGTTTCGACTTCTTTGATAGCTTCAAGGGTAGCATGGCGTATGGTATACAAAATAACATTTTCAATTACTGATACTTTAAAACGCTCTTCTAATTTCTCTAATAGTAAGGGTAGAGTATCGAATTTGTTTTCTATACATACTGAGAAACTAATGGCAGAATTTTGTATAACACTCACTTTCATTTGTGTTTTATGCAAAGTTTTGAAGATATAGCTTATCCCTTCTTCCATTATAAAAGAAAAATCACGGGAAGAAAGAGAAAGCAGTATTTGGTCCTTTTTGAGTATAAAACAAGGTATTTTAGGTTCTAAGGTAGCTACATTACACACAGCACTTCCTACATCAGTTGGGCTTATAAAGGAGCGCACATAAAGAGGAATCTCTTTCTGTTGTAAAGGTTGTAATGTTTTAGGGTGTATTACTGAAGCTCCGTAAAAAGCCAGTTCTATAGCTTCTTTATAAGGTATTTTGTGTAGTAGCTGAGTATGCTGAAAATAGCGAGGATCGGCATTGAGTACTCCTGGTACATCTTTCCAAATGGTTACACTCTCAGCTCCTAAGCAATAGGCGAAAATAGCTGCAGTATAGTCTGACCCCTCACGCCCTAATGTAGTGGTAAAGAAATTGGCATCACTTCCTAAAAAACCTTGTGTAATGTTCAGTAAGGATTTGTTTATATTGTTTTGGATATTGGTTTGTGTTTCTTCCCAATCGACAGAAGCATCGCGATAGTTGCTATCTGTTTTGAGCAAGTTTCGCACATCAATCCAGTTGTTTTTAATACCATTGTCGTTGAGATACTGACTAATAATAGTAGTAGAAATGAGTTCGCCAAAGCATATGATTTGGTCGTATACAAAACTATGTTTAGGAGATTTATTACGTTCTAAAAACGAAGTAAGCTCGGCGAATAGACCATCAACTTTCCAGTAGACAGGATGATTTTCATCAGTAAATAACTCACGAATGATGTTATAGTGAAAATCCTTTATGATTTGGATGCTCTCGGCGAGTTTTTCGGGAGCTTTAAAATAATTATTCACTACTACCTCTAAGGCATTGGTAGTCTTCCCCATTGCTGAGATGACGATGAGGGTATGGGCATATCCCACGGTTTCTAGAATTTTAGCGACATTGCGCACGCCTGCAGCATCTTTCACTGAGGCACCTCCGAATTTAAATATCTGCATTTTAGTCAGGTAAGAGATAAGAGGTAAGAATACCTATTAGCAAATTAACAGTGCAAAATTAGTTTATTTTGCTGAAAAGAGAAAAAAAGATATAAAAAAAGTCATTTAAAAGAGTTGTTGTTATATTCATAACTAAAAGAAAAGGCGTTGAGAAGTATTTCTCAACGCCTAATGTAATATGTTATAAACACAAATTTTCTTAGTTAGTTCCCGCTTGTTTTTTAGCGTCTTCTTTCATTTTTTCATTAGGAACGATTACTACGTTCACGCGACGGTTTTTAGCGCGTCCTTCTGGGGTATCGTTGCTAGCTACTGGATTTTGTTCTCCATACCATTTGGTAGTAAAACGTTTTGCAGGCAAACCTTTGCTGGTGAAATAGCTTGTTACAGCTTGTGCACGACGTTGTGAAAGTCCTAAGTTATAAGCGTCTTTTCCTACGCTATCAGTATAACCTGCAACCAATACGTTTGTATCAGGATATTCTTTAAGGACTGAGACTAATTTATCTAATGTTTGTCTTGATTTTTCGTTGATATTGTGTTTAGCGGTATCAAAATATACGCCACTATTTTCGTCAAAAGTTACTACAATACCATCGTCTACGCGTTTTACTTCGGCACCTGGGATTTCTTCTTCGATTTTCTTAGCTTGTTTATCCATTTGGTTACCGATAACAGCACCAGCAGCGCCCCCTACTACTGTACCAAGTACAGCGCCGAGCTCGCTATTTTGGCCATTACCTACGTTATTACCTAAGATAGCACCTAATAGGGCACCACTGGCAGCACCGATTACGGCACCGCGTTGAGCTTTATTTGAATTGTTATAAGCCTCACATCCTGTAAGCATTACTGCTACGGAGAGTACTAATACTGCAATTTTTCTCATCTTTTATATTTTAAAAATTTATTATTTTACGAAGTTCATTGAGATAACAAAAGGTTTGCCATCAACTCTTACGGTTTGTTCCCATACCATAGCATCATCGGATAGGCTAGCTAAGTGCAAACGTATTCCTTGATTGGTTTCAGATTTGTATTTTTCGTTAGTAGGTTTCAACAAAAAGTCGTAATAGCCAGTGGCTTTATCAATTTGTTGTACTACAAAGATAAAGTTTCTTTGCCCTGTAGAGCAATCACTTGCATTGATGGTATAGTAGCCACGATTGTTGTTTGGCACAAACTTCCAAGTACTACCTTCAAAGCATTCTTTTGAGGTATCATTTAGCAAAGTAACCTCGAATTTACCTTGTTCACTATAAGTAATAGACTTCAAAGTCCATTCTCCTTTGATAGCTTTATTAGCTACGTTTGTTTCTTTAGGTTTGGCTGTCATTGAGGTACTAGAAGATGACTTGCAAGACATCACTAAAACAGCCATTACAAATAAAAGTGCGATTTTTTTCATCTTTAATTGTTTATGATTACGGGGCAAAAGTACTCCTTTTTTTGTGTTCTCACTAATAATTAACTAAATATTAACACTCTACCTCTAAGTTATCATAAGCTAAAAAGACATTTTCAGGCAGGCGTGCTTGTACCTGATCGTGGAAGCCAAAGGTCTGACTAATATGTGTTAAATAAGTTCGCTTAGGCTTTAATTTAGCGACAATTTCAAGAGCCTCTTCTAGATTGAGGTGGGTAGGGTGTATTTCATCGCGCAAGCAGTTAAGCACTAAAACATCGAGTTTATAGAGCTTGCGTATTTCTTCTTCTTCTATATATTTAGCATCGGTGATATAAGCTAAATTTTCTATGCGATATCCTACGATAGGTAGTTTCCCGTGCTTTATTTGTATGGGCTGGATTGTTTTTCCTCGTAGTTGAAAAGGTTTTTGACTTACCTCATTAGCGATTACTGAGGGGGCTCCTTCATAGCGGTTTTCGGTAGCAAATATATAGGCAAATCGCATTCTCAATTCGTTGAGGACTCTTGGGAGAGCATAGATAGGCATATCGCCTTGCAAACGCACAAAAGGGCGTATATCGTCCATTCCTGCAGTATGATCGGCGTGTTCGTGAGTAAATAGGATAGCTTCGAGATGTTGTACTTCTTGGCGCAACATCTGCTGTCTAAAATCGGGGCTACAGTCTATTGCGATGTTAGTATCTTCCCAGCAGATAAGGGCTGAGGTGCGCAAGCGTTTATCTTTGGGGTTTGCGCTTTTGCCTACTGGGTGATTGCTGGCGATGACAGGGACACCTTGAGAAGTGCCTGTACCAAGAAAAATAATTTTCATTTTTAGGTAAGAGATAAGAGGTAAGAGGTAAGAACTACAGCTCTTACTTCTTACCTCTTATCTTATAAAGGGAGTTTATTATTTTTTATGACGTGGTTCTGAAGATACAGTAAGTTTTTTACGTCCTTTAGCACGACGGCGCGCTAATACTTTTCTACCGTTAGCGGTAGCCATACGTTCTCTAAACCCGTGTTTATTTCTTCTTTTTCTTTTTGAAGGTTGAAATGTTCTTTTCATTGCTTGTTAATCTTTAAAAATCTTATTAAAAATGATACGTTATCTCTCTATTTTATCAATAGCGGGGCAAAATTACATCTTTTTTTCGGAATGACAAAATATTTTTCAGCATAAAACAATATCCTTTTACAAAAAACTTTATAACACATTACAAAACAAATACTTATACACTTGTAGTTTTATAGTTTTATTATAAGACCGCTATTTTGCTCGGATAAGTTTGTAGTTTTGGATTTGGTGGGGTATTCCTTTTTTACATCTATACAATTGGTTTTAGGGAAGGAAATAGAAAAGAAAAATTTTCTATTTTTGAGGCAAAAAACAGTATTTTTTTACATAAATGAAGTCTTTTATAGTTTTTAGGGGTTAGGCAATAAGTGGGGGGTAGGTATAGTGTGGGTATACTGTGGGTATACTGTGATTGTAGAGACAGTTCAACAGAAAAATTTTCTAAAGGCTCACGACTACACTTATTCCATTTCCTCCAAAGCCAACCGCATTGATTAAGATATGTTGTAGTTTATCAGGGATACATTCGGGAGCTGGCAGATAGGGTACTGGCTCAAAACGATTGTTTTGCAACATTCTGACAGCCATAGCGAGGTTGAGTGCCCCACTGGCACCGTAGGTATGTCCATGTTGCCATTTATTATTGGTGAGCAGTGGTTTTTCGTCGCCAAAAACCGCTTCTATAGCATTGAGTTCAGCTTGATCGCCTTTGATAGTACCCGTACAATGGGTAATTATGGCATCGATTTTGGGATTTCCGGCACTTGCCAAAGCCCGTTGCATAGAGGCTTGCAGACAATCGCCATTTTTGGAGAGGGATACGCTATGAGTGAGTTTTTCGGTAGCAAAACCTATCCCCACAATATAAGCTAAGGCATTGGTGTGTTCTCCTTTTTCTAAACAGAAACAACCTGCCCCCTCCCCTAGCACCATAGAGCTTTGTTTTTTGGTCATATCCATTGCGCGACAAGGATAAGTCAAGGGCAGACTGCTATAGATTTTGAGGGCTTTTACTTGGGCAATGGTAAAAGGAGTAAGCGGCGCTTCACTACCCCCCACTAAAAAGCGTTGTTCCATACCGCTTTCCAGCCACGCAATGGCATTGGCGATACCGTGCAAGGCAGTAGAGCAAGTAATGGAGTGTGAGAGTTCAAAGCCTTGATTGCCTAAATCTTGAGCTACCCATGTGCTGATATTACCCAAAGTAGTGGTAGGAGAAGCTAAGGTTTGGCAAGTGCCTTCAGCAAGAAAATGAGAATAATGCTTTTCAAACAAGGCAGTAGCTCCGCGAGAAGAGCCTATATTGATACCAAAACGCAAATCGCGCCAATCAGCTTGCGCTACAGCCTCACGAGCGGTGTGTAGTGCATAGAGAACCGTAGCATCTAAGGGTTCGTAAGCCGGATTGGAGGCTTGAAGAGCTGCAATGAGCGCTTGGTCGCGTTCAGAAAGTTTTCCTTGAGGTATGTTGTTATGAAGAGTAAGAGCCTCAGCAGCGAGGGTACTCATTCCTGTAATCGCTATTTTGAGGGGTATATAATCTTCCATTTTCTACCTTTGGTAATCTTTTGTATGAGTTTTTGCCAGAAGTTCATTTGTTTATAAGCGAGTTTTTCACTGCCCATATATTCGGGATTATAGTTTGCAGAAAGAGCTACTAACGTTTCAAAGCTCTTTTCTTTGTTCTCTTGTAGAAACTGTGTTATAACCTCTCTAAATTCTTTGAAATACCAATAGTGATGAATGTGAGGTTCAGCCTCATAAATAGCTCCTTTTTGAGAGAGCAACACCGTGAAAGCAAACTGTTCGGTTACGTGGTTATCAATAGAAGGGTGAAGGAAATCGGTAACAGTTAGAGCCCTTTCTACTACAAAGTTATCACTTGGTGAGAGACCTATAATCCCAGCGTTGTACATCGCTTGTTGAGGAGCGACAACGATAGGAGGAGCTACTGCAATCGTATTCTGGTGTAATTTTAGATAGGAAGCTAATGTTTTGAAGTGCGTAAGATTGCTTTTGAAGATAACCCCCTCTTTCAAACTCATTACAGGAGTGTCTTCATTGATTTTCGTTTCTAAGAAAGAGATGTTTTCTTTGAAATAGACATCGCTATCTAAATACAAGAATGTTTCTTGAGGGAAGCGCTGAAAGGCATCGCGTAGTACTTCTATTTTTACACGATGAACAAAGTCGATAGTGCCACGCCATTGTTTTATCTGTGCAGGGGTAACACTTATGTAGGTAATTTGGGGCGGGAGCAGTTGCTGAAAATGAGCTACATTATCAGTATATATTACAATCTTATTTTCATCAATACGATGATGTTGATAATAAGAAAGCAACGCAAAGGTTACTTCGTTTAAAAAAGCTTCACCTCCGTGAGCAAAGAATACTATGGTCATTCGTTGTTAGTTTTTATAGTTTGAACAAGGTTTGCGCATTGAAAGTAGTTGCTGAAGCCACTGTTTCGAACGGTATCCCTTTGAACTGAGCTATGGTTTGAGCCACATAAGGCAAAAAGGCAGGTTCGTTGCGACGCGATTGATACTGAGACAGCTGACTTTGGGGTACGTTCTTGGGCAACATAAAAGGGGCATCAGTTTCTATGAGCATACGGTCTAAAGGCACGTAACGGACAACTTCTTCTAAATGAGCAAAGCGTTTGCTATCGCTCACAGCCCCTGTAAAACCTATATAATAACCAGCATCTAAGTAAGTTTTCGCTTCTTTTAAACTACCGGTAAAGCAGTGTACTACCCCTTTGGGCAATCGGTTGTGTTCGGCGAGTATGGCAGTAAAACGCTCGAAGGCTGCGCGTTCGTGCAGGAATAAGGGTTTATGCACTTCTTCAGCTAAAGCTAGTTGTGCGTGAAAGCACGCTTCTTGTATGGGGCGCGGTGAGAAATCGCGGTCGAAGTCTAAGCCACATTCGCCTACGGCTACTACATACTTTTGTTTGAGTAAAGCGTGCAGATTTTTGATGCTCTCGGCGTTCATCGTTTTGGCGTCGTGAGGGTGAATGCCAGCGGTAGCGTAAAGCCTTTTGGGGTATTTTTTGGCTAATGCTAAAGCCTCGTTACTGCTACGCACGCTTGTTCCCGTAAGAAGTATTGTATCTACATCTGCCTTTATGGCGCGGTCTATAATTTTGTCGTACTCACCTGCGAATTGCTTATTAGTGAGATTTATGCCTATATCTATCATTAGTTGTTAGGGGTTAGTTATTTTTATTGTCTGAACTTTTTCATTTCAGCTTCGGTACAATCAAAAAAGCGGGAGATTTCTTTATGTTTTTCATCATAATAATTTTCTTGTATTACATAGGTTATCGTTCCTGTAGCGAGGTCTTTTACCGCAAATACCCAAGCCGCTCTCCCTTCTAATTGGTTATAAACAAGTATCTTGAATTCTTTTAACTGAAGTATATTGGTAGCGTATTCCTCTATTTGTGCAGATAATGCTATACCCTTAGCCTCCACCTTCATTTTGTGCTTTCGGTCATACAATATGTTATCCTTTATACCAGTTATCAACAGATAGTTTTCAGCCTTTTCTTGATCTTCTTTTTCATTTTTTGAAGTGCTTTTCACTAAGAAGATTTTCTTATTTGAGACTTTATATATGTAATAATCAGCGGTATCGTTATGCAACTTTTCGTTTTTGTGTTTACAATCACCAGTTTGTTCAAAAGTTAGGGCATTCAGGCGCACATACGAGGGGGCAATAAGTTCAAATGTTCCTATTATAGAGGGGAAACAATCGTTGCCACAAGGGGCAAAGTAATATGAAATATATTGATTTTTGTCGTCCTTTTTAAATTCCGTTGCAAAACCAGACCTTTCTCTTTCTCTTTGTGTAAGTACAAGTAGGTTTTGGGATTCTGCTTTCAGATTACGAAGCAGAGAGGAAGTTATCCATTCGCCTTCTAAAGGATTTTGTGCGTATATTGACGGCGCACATAGTAACAAGGTTATTAAAAAATGTTTCATAGTTGTTTATAGGGGTTAGTAGCCCCCACTCACTTACTCGGCAATTGCCGACAATCCCGAAGGGGGACAAGCCTCAAAAGTAATTGTATTATTAGTCGTTAGTCGTTAGTTATTAGGGGTTAGGAAACACGAGTTACAAGCTCGCACCAGCGGGGGTTAGGGGATAGTTATTTTATTGTCTGAACTTCTTTATTTCGGCTTCGGTACAATCAAAAAAGCGAGAGATTTCTTTATCTTTTGCGTCATAATAATTTTCTTGTATTACATAGGTTATCGTTCCTGTGGTGAGGTCTTTTACCGCAAATACCCAAGCCGCTGTCCTATACAATGAATTGTAAACAAGTATCTTGAATTTTTTCAAGTGAAGTATATCAGTAGCGTATTTCTCTACTTGCGCAGGTAATGCTCCTATTTCCTTAGCCTCCACCTTCATTTTTGTTTTTTGTTTATACACTACATTGTTCTTTATACCGGTTACCAACAAATAGTTTTTAGCCTTTTCTTGATCTTCTTTTTCATTTTTTGAAGTGCTTTTCACTAAGAAGATTTTCTTATTTGAGACTTTATATATGTAATAATCAGCGGTATCGTTATGCAACTTTTCGTTTTTGTGTTTACAATCACCAGTTTGTTCAAAAGTTAGGGCATTCAGGCGCACATACGAGGGGGCAATAAGTTCAAATGTTCCTATTATAGAGGGGAAACAATCGTTGCCACAAGGGGCAAAGTAATATGAAATATATTGATTTTTGTCGTCCTTTTTAAATTCCGTTGCAAAACCAGACCTTTCTCTTTCTCTTTGTGTAAGTACAAGTAGGTTTTGGGATTCTGCTTTCAGATTACGAAGCAGAGAGGAAGTTATCCATTCGCCTTCTAAAGGATTTTGTGCGTATATTGACGGCGCACATAGTAACAAGGTTATTAAAAAATGTTTCATAGTTGTTTATAGGGGATAGGGGTTAGGCTATTTTTTATTTGTTAATTGTAATATGAGGCAACCAATAGCATAGCATATTATATCAGTCCACGAGAAGTGGTTGCCCAGAATGATATAGCCTATACTTCCTTTGGCAAAGCCTAAATGAGAGGCTACTCCAAAATATTGCAGTACTTCTACCACAACGGCAAAGGCAAATATACCCCAGATGAGTTTGCCTTTGTGTTTCACTTTTACAAATGAAAGGACTATATAATAGAGCAATATCACTACTAATACATCGCCGAGATAACCGCGTATAAAGCTGATATTCTTGAATAGCGTAGCAATAAGGAACTCTACTCCGAAGAGGGCTAATGCCCATATAAAGTATTTTTTATTGAATGTTAGGGTCATTGTTAGGTGTTAGGGGTTAGGGATTAGGGGTTAGGGGATAGGAATTAGGGGATAGGGGTTAGAGCGCACGAGCTACAAGCTCGCGTTAGCAGAGGTCTATCTGGACAATTAACTTTGCCAAAGGTACGAGCCGTACGGGCAAGAAACTTTGGCAAAGTTGATTGTTAGGGGTTAGAAAATAGGGGTTCACCGTTGAGATTGGTGGTGAGGGCTTCGGTCATAAAGTCGAAAAAGGGGCGCATTGCTAAGAGTCCTTGTACTACTTTTTTATCGAAACCTTCGGCGGTAGCTTCTTTTAGAGTGTAGTCGCGTTTGAGCAGGAACTGTTTTTTCCGCAGATAATCAAGCATAGGGTCGTCTTTTTCAAAGCCTTTGGGAGCTGTTTTGAGTTCGTCGCCCCATAGTTTTCCGCCGAACTCTTTTACAATACCTTTATCGGTCATTACTTTTAGGAAATCATCGGGGTTGAGAGAGATTTCTTGACGCATACGCAACAAATCATCTTTATTGGGGTCGAAGAATCCTCCCCCTATAAAAGTTTCTTGCGGACTGATATGCACGTAATACCCTCCACGATAATGAGGTTGTTTGCGCTGTATGTAGCAACCGAAGTGGGTTTTGTAAGGCGTTTTATCCTTAGAGAAGCGCAAATCGCGGTAGATACGGTATATTTTGAGAGGGGCAACGGTGTCGTTCGCTGCAATTTCAGCATAAATACGATTGAAAAGCACTGTTGCTTGCAATTTAGCACTTTCGTAAGCATTTTTATGAGCGTCGAACCACTCTTTATTGTTATTTTTAGCGAGTTCAGTGAGAAATTGAAACATAGTCATTTCGATTTATAAATAACGAATTATGATGCAAAGGTAATACTATTTTGTGAATTGGCAAGTTTTAGGAGGTGATGAGTTACGAGTTGGCTCGAGTGGTGTTCCAAGATGTCTCCAAGGTATCTCCAAGATATCTCCAAGGTAACGTTGGGGGCATTTAAATTGAGATATAAGAGGGTTATTTTTTACTGTTAAAAATGTTAATTATTAATGGCTATTTGTTAATAGTTTTTTATCTTTGCCCCCAAATATATTTTTATAATGTATCTAATCAATAATATGAGAGCATCCTTATCTATAATACTACTTTTTTTAGGTTGTATAACCATAGAAGCACAGGTAAGTACTACTACGCAGACCACACAAACGGAGACGGTGGTGCGCAATGGTATTGGGCAGGTGGGGCTAGAGCAACCTAAGAATATCACGCAACAGTATACTTACAACCCGACATTGGACAGGTATGTATACAGTGAGAAAATAGGTAAGTATGACCTTCGTACGCCTATGTTTTTGACGGTAGAAGAGTATGAGAATTTGGTACTCAGGGAGCGTATGAAGGCGTATTATGCTGAGAAGTTGGGGGCGTTGGGAGACACGGCAACAGGGACTTCACAGAAGAAGGCACAGCGCGATTTGCTACCAGAGCTTTATGTAAATTCTGATTTTTTTGAGAGTATTTTTGGAGGCAGGAATATTGATTTAATTCCGCAGGGGAGTGTAGGGGTAGATTTAGGAGTACGTTATACACGGAATGACAACCCCGTCGTGAGTCCACGTTATCGGAGTTCGTGGGGATTAGATTTTGAACAGCGCATCAGTTTAGGTCTTACGGGTAAGATAGGTACACGATTGACGTTGAATGCTAAGTATGACACGCAAGCGTCATTTGATTTTCAGAATGTATTTAAGCTTGAATATTCGCCCGATGAAGATGATATCATACAAAAGATAGAGTTGGGTAATATTTCGATGCCGATGTCTAACTCTCTGATTACGGGTTCGCAGAGTTTGTTTGGGGTGAAGACCGAGTTAAAATTTGGTCGTACGACTATTACGGGCGTTTTCTCGGAACAGAGGTCGGAGCGAAAGACAGTGAGCGCTCAGGGAGGAGGTACCGTTACGGAGTTTGAATTTTCGGCACTTGATTACGATGAGAACCGCAACTTCTTTTTAGCCCAGTTTTTCCGAGACAATTATGATCGGGCATTGGAGAACTACCCCTTTATCAACAGCAAGGTGCAGATTACGCGTTTGGAGGTATGGGTAACGAACCGGAATAGCCGTATGGGGAATATACGCAACATCTTGGCTTTGCAAGACTTAGGAGAGCCTCGAATGGTAAACACCCGTTTGGGCAACAAGGCGGGGGCTAGTTTCTTTAGTGCTACGACGAACAATATGCCGGCGAACAATGCCAACAAGTATGACCCTACGCGATTGGGGACTCCAAATTCGGTACTGACGCAAGCTATACGCGATGTAGCGACCGTGCAACAAGGTTTTGGCACGAATCAATCTTATGTGAGTCAGGGTTATGACTATGCCATTATAGAGAATGCGCGGAAGTTAGAAGAAGGTGTAGATTATAAGGTAGACACGAAGTTGGGGTATATTTCGCTAATGACCGCTTTGAGCAGTGATGAGGTGCTAGCGGTAGCGTATCAATACACCTATGGAAGCCAAGTGTATCAGGTAGGGGAATTTGCCAATGACGGTATTTCGGCTACGACAAACAACAATATTTACGGAGGAGGCAACAACGCTATTACGAACAATTTATTGGTGTTGAAGATGCTCAAGAGCAACCGTTTGAACATCAAAGACCCGATTTGGGATTTGATGATGAAGAACGTGTATTCGGTAGGTTCGGCACGGCTTTCGGCAGAGGATTTTCGGATGAATATTTTTTATTCAAATCCTTCGCCTATCAACTATATAGAGAAAGTAGATAACACAGGGTGGCCTTCGGGGTTGGAAGATAGGATATTGCTAAATCTCTTCAACTTTGACCGCCTGAACAAATACAATGACCCACAGCCAGGAGGAGATGGTTTTTTTGACTTTGTGCCAGGAGTTACGATAGACGAGCAGTATGGTAAAATTTTCTTTACGAAGGTAGAGCCTTTTGGGAGTTTCTTGCACAGCACATTAGGAGGAGGGACTTATAATGACCCAGCGACCTACAATAAAAACCAAGAGAAATACGTATATACATCGCTGTATAAGAATACGAAGTCTCAGGCGCAAATGGATGGCAACAAGAACAAGTTTGTGATGAAAGGGCGGTATAAAGCTTCTAATAGGAAGGGGATATCGTTAGGAGCCTTCAATGTGCCGCGGGGTTCAGTGAGTGTAACGGCAGGGGGTCGATTATTGGTAGAAGGGCTTGATTATTTGGTAGATTACCAATCGGGGATTGTAGAGATTATCAACCCCAGTTTGGAGGCGAGCAACCTGCCGATACAAGTATCGGTAGAGAACAATTTGATTTTTGGAGGCCAGACGACGCGTTTTATGGGGGTAAACATAGAGCATAAGTTCAGTGATAAGTTTATTATCAATGGTGCGATAGTAAACCTACGAGAGCGACCTTACACCCAAAAAACGAGCTATGGGCAAGAGAGTGTAAACAACACGATATTTGGTTTAGGAGGGGTTTATTCTACAGAATTGCCATTCTTGACACGCTGGGTAAACCGTATACCTACGATAAAGAGCGATGTACCTTCGAACCTATCGTTGCGGGGTGAATTTGCGTATTTGAGAGCAGGCACGCCAAAAGCTGATGATTTTGACGGAGAGACGACGGTATATTTAGACGATTTTGAAGCGGCGCAAAGCACTATAGACATGCGTTCGCCACTGGCGTGGAAATTGGCCAGCACGCCGTTGGAATTTGGGGAGAGCACAGCGTCTTCTACACGTACGCTCTATGGTAATTCGCCAGATGACCCTAATAACTTGCGCAATGGTTATGGGCGTGCGAAATTAGCTTGGTATAGTATCGACCCCGTATTTTACTCTAAACAAAAGCCTACAGAGATAAGCAGTAACGAAATTTCTAAGAACAGCACACGGCGTATATTTATAGAAGAAATCTTCCCACAACAACAGCTTGCACAAGGGCAATCACTAGTGCAAACGACGTTAGATTTGGCTTATTATCCTAATGCAAAAGGGCCTTATAACAATGACCCTAACTTTGCTTCGCGGACACAAAACGACAAATGGGCGGGTATTATGAGAGGTATGAGCTATTCAGACTTTCAGGAAAGCAATATAGAGTTTTTGCAGTTCTGGGTGATGGACCCTTATTCCTCAGGAGAGTATAGTGGAAATGGGGAGCTCGTATTTAACTTAGGTAACATCTCGGAAGACGTGCTAAAAGATGGAAGGAAGCAGTATGAAAACGGTTTGCCGGGGCTATCTTCGACCTCAAGTATCAATACATCGTCTTGGGGGAAAGTGCCAGCGGCGCAATCGCTTGTATATGCTTTTGACGAGAACAGTTCTAACCGGAACTTGCAGGATATAGGGTTAGACGGGCTAAACGATGCCGATGAGAGAGGTATTTATGGCAATAACCTCAGTATCTCGCCTAATGACCCAGCGATGGATAACTATGAGTACTTTTTGGCGCGTAGTGGCGGTATTTTGAACCGCTACTACAACTACAATGGTACACAAGGGAACTCGCCAATAAGTAATTCAGACAACAATAGAGGGTCTACAACTATACCAGATCATGAAGATATCAATGGAGATTACACGATGAATACGGCTAATAACTACCTTGAGTATAGGGTGCCTATCAGGCCAGGTATCACTACTGCAGACCGCTATGTAAACGATATACGGACAGTATCGGTAGAAGCGCCTAATGGGCAACGTGTAAGCACTCGATGGATACAGTTTAAAATACCTATAGAAAGTGGAGAGATGTGGCGTGAGAACCATACTTTCCCAGTTAGTAGTAGTGACAAGATGGATATCATCAACTCGATGACCCATATGCGTATGTATCTAACAGGGTTCCCGAATGATATGTTGTTGCGATTTGGTACGCTTGACCTTATTCGCGGAGATTGGCGTTATTACAACTACACCCTCAGTACCGATAAAGATGACCCGAGTGATGATGGTACAAAAGTAGAAATCAACTCGGTGAACCTTATTGAGAACGAGACTCGTAGTCCTATACCTTACCGTATGCCACCAGGTGTACGCCGAGAGCGCATTAACACTAATAACACATTGGTAGAACAAAATGAGCAAGCTTTATCATACATAGTAGACGGACTTGAAAACAACGATAGTCGTGCGGTATATAAAGCGATGCGTTTTGACCTACGACAGTATAAATATATCAAGATGTTTGTACACGCTGAGGCTTATAAAAACAAGAGTCTTAGCGATAACCAAGCAGTAGCCTTCTTGCGTATAGGGACGGACTTCAACGATAATTACTATCAAGTAGAAGTTCCATTGCAAGTAACCCCTGCAGGTGCTTCTTCAGAACAATTGATATGGCCTAAATCTAATGAGCTCAATATCCCAATGGAAGTGCTTACTAAGCTAAAAGCTATCAGTATACGCAACCAAACGATGGGACAAGCAGTGTATTACGATGAAAACCTAAATGTAGTAAGTGAATATGCTACTCATACTCCCGGACAAAACCGCTATGTTGTGAAAGGTAACCCATCACTGGGTAGCGTACGTGCCGTAATGGTAGGTATTAAAAATGTATCTGGGTCTCCTAACCTGAGTGGAGAGTTTTGGTTTAATGAATTACGTGTAGCTGAACTCGAAAACCACGGAGGTTGGGCAGCCGTAGGTTCTCTTGATGCTAATGCTTCAGAGCTATTGAATCTATCGGCTACAGGGCGCATGCATACCGTAGGTTTTGGAGCTGTAGACCAAGCACCTAATCAGCGTGCCCTTGAAAGCACCCGTGAATATGATGTGATGATGAATATCAATGCGGGTAAACTCTTGCCTCCTAAATGGAATATGCAAGTGCCTGTAGGTCTAAATCACTCTCAGAAGGTATCTACCCCAGAATACGACCCCGTATATCAAGATATCAAACTCAAAAACAGGCTAGATGTAGCTCAAAATGAACGCGAAAGAGAAATTATCAAAGAGCAATCTGAAGACTATACTCTAAGACGGGGTATCAACCTTATAGGGGTAAAGAAAAACCTCTCTGAAGGTCAAAAATCACATTTCTACAACATAGAAAACTTTACCTTCAACTATGCTTATAACGAGAAAAACCACCGCGACTACGAATTGCGTTATGAAGATCAGCAACAAGTCCGCGCTGGCTTTATGTATAATTACGCTTTCAAACCTACTACTATTGAACCCTTCAAGAAAAGTAGCAAGTTCGCTGGTAAACGATATTGGCAATGGCTGGCTGATGTAAACCTCAATCTATTGCCTACTAGTGTTATGTTCACTACCGATATCAACCGTTCTTTCACAAAACAATTATTCCGCGATGTGCATTTCGATGGAGTGAACGCAAGCCAGCAGAAAGCACTCCCTGAATTACAACAACGCAATTACCAAATGAACCACCAATACGCCATCAACTATAACCTCACTAAATCATTGCGTATCAATTTCAACGCTACTAATAACAGCGTCATCCGCAACTATTATGTATATGATGGCAATGGCGACATCTCTGGTATCAACCGCGAAGTATCTTTATGGAACAACTTCTGGGATTTAGGAACCCCCAACCATTTCTTCTCTAAATTCCAAGTAAATTACGACTTGCCTTTCAGCAAATTCCCCTTCCTAGAATTTATGAGAGCTAACTATACCTACTCTGGCGATTTCGATTACCAAAGAGGGTCTCAAACACTATTGCAATTAGCTCGCCAAGAAGTAAATACCTTGCAAAACGGCAACACCCATAACTTTACCGCCAACCTCACCTTCGACCAGCTATATCGATACTTAGGCGTTAAAGCCACTCCACGTACCGAGAAAGCTAGCGTAGGTAAATCTCTCATCACTATGATTAAAACCGCAGGCATAAACTACTCCGTTACCAATGCCCGCACAATCCCTGGCTATACACGGCAAGTAGGCCTATTAGGTACTTTCAACCCCTCTGCTGGATTTATGTTTGGAGACCAAACCGACTTGCGTTACGAAATGGCAAAACGAGGACAACTTACTGAATTTGCCGATTTCAACGACCAATACATCAAATCTCAAGAAAAACAACTCTTGCTCACTGCCAACCTACAACCTATACCCGACTTGCAAATCAACCTCAAAGCCAATAGACAATACACCGAAAACTACACCGAAACATTCGAGGTGCGCAACTTCGTCTATCACCCTCTCGTAGGAAACCAAGTAGGTAGCTTCAACATCTCTACCAACCTTATAGCTACTACCTTCAACAAAATAGACGAATACCGCTCCAATGCCTTCGAGCGTTTCAAAGACAATCGCCTCACCATAGCACGCCGCTTGGCCAATGCTCGCGGATTAAACCCTTCTGCTGTCGATGCCGAAGGATACCCTATAGGATATAGCAAAAAAAGCCAAGCTGTAATGATACCCGCTTTCTTTGCCGCCTACTCAGGAAGTAGTGCCAATGGCGTATCCCTCGACGCCTTCAAAAATATCCCTATCCCAGAGTGGAACATCCGATATACAGGATTGATGCGTATCGACTTCTTTAAAAACAACTTCCGCCGTTTCTCTCTAGCTCACGGATATCGCGCAAGCTACTCCCTCAACGAGTTCCGAACCAACTTAGAGTATGAACCTGCTAACCCCAATAAAACCAACGTAGCAGGCGATTTCCTCAACGAAAAACTATACTCTACCGTTACTCTTGCCGAACAGTTCAACCCTCTCATTCGAGCAGATATGGAACTCAAAAACTCTATGAGCATATTGGCTGAATTCAACCGAGACCGCACCATCTCTATCAGCTTAGACAACGATTACCTCACCGAAATCCTCAAACGTGAATACAAGTTCGGACTCGGATATCGATTCAAAAACTTGTCTTTCATAACCCGTGTCAATGGTAATCTCACTACTCTGAAAAGCGATTTAGTCCTCAAAGGTACTCTATCTTACCTCAATGAGTTCACCGTAATACGAAATATGGAAATCTTCAACAACCAAGTAACTGCTGGGCAAACCTCTTGGTTAGGCAACCTCACCGCCGAGTACGCCCTCAGCCGTAACCTCTTGGCTTCTTATTATTTCCAATACAATTTCTCTAAATCAGCTATCTCTACAGCCTTCCCAATGACCACTATCCGCACTGGGCTATCTGTAAAATACACCTTCCAATAAAATCCTAATACCCAAAATTGGACACCTACAAAACCATAACTAAACCCATAAAAGAAGTAATCTTCAAGGAAAAGAGTAGCAAATTCATAGGCTACGCTTTTCCTGTTACTTCCGAAAACGAAATAAAAACACACCTCGAAGCCGTAAAAAAAGAACATTTCTCCGCTCGGCACTGGTGCTACGCTTGGCAATTAGGATATGCTAACAATCAACAATACCGCGCCAACGACGACGGCGAACCCAATAATACCGCCGGAATTCCTATCTATGGACAAATTCAGTCCTTTCAACTTACCAACATCCTTGTCATCGTTGTGCGCTACTTCGGCGGAATTAAATTAGGCGTAGGTGGACTAATCCAAGCCTATAAAAATACCACCCAACTCACCCTACAAGAAGCCCAAATAGAAGAAAAAATCATCACCAAAGACCTCATTATCCGTTTCGATTATCCATTGATGAACAAAGTAATGAGAGTCGTCAAAGAACAAAACCTCTCCATATCCCAGCAATACCTCACCGAAAACTGCCTACTACACCTCGCCATCCGGCAAAGTGATTACCCCAAAATAGAAGAAATCTTTAATAACCTCTACGGCGTATCTATAGTTAAAAATTAACATCCTCTTCTCTAACCCTCAAACAAATGAACATCGCCCTCACCAGCTTCGGAATGAGCGGACGCGTATTCCACGCCCCTTTCATCGCTCAACACCCTCACCTCAACCTCTATGCCGTGGTAGAACGCCACCGCTCTGAATCTCGCGAACTATATCCCAAAAGCAAATTATATCGTTCTGTAGCCGAAATGCTACAAGACCCCGCCATAGATGTAGTCGTAGTCAATACCCCCGTCCAAACTCATTACCAATATGCCAAAGAAGCTATCTTAGCAGGAAAACACGTATTAGTCGAAAAACCCTTTACCGTAACCCCCCAAGAAGCCCACTCCCTCGACAACTTAGCTAAAGAAAAAAGAAAAATCCTTACCGTATACCAAAACCGCCGTTATGATGGAGACTACCTAAAAGTAAAAGAAATCATAAATAGTAAAATACTAGGAGAACTCAAAGAAGTCGAAATACGATTCGACCGCTTTCGTAATAACATCAGTGCCAAAGCCCATAAAGAAACTGCCGAACCCGGCGGAGGCGCCCTCTACGATTTAGGAGCCCACCTCATCGACCAAGCCCTACAACTCTTCGGTAAACCCATAAAAACATATATAGACTTAGGTTATCTGAGGAAAAATACCCAAACCGACGACTATTTCGAAATAATATGCTTCTACAACAATCAATTGCGCGTAAGACTCAAATCCTCCACCTTCGCCTTAGAACACCAGTGGGAATATATACTGCACGGAACAAAAGGTAGCTTCTTGCAACAACGATTCGACGGACAAGAGAATGCCTTAGTCGCTGGCGCTATCCCCTCCCCTACCCCTTGGCTACCAACTATTCTCGAACCTAATGGCATCCTCCATACCCTTGACAATCGAACTCTTACCACCGCACAACACGGCAACTATTGGCAGTTTTATGAAGATTTCTTTCAAGCCCTCATCGGAAAAAAAGAAAACCCCATACCCGCCCACCAAGCCACAACAATCATCGAAATAATCAACTCCGCCACATCATATTTATCACCTACTCGTTCTTAACTCCCTATTTCAAACTCACCCTATCTAAAAACTTAAAAACCTAAAAGAAAATGAATAAAGAACTAATTACAGCCATTGCTGAAGGCGATTTCTCAGCAATCCTAAACATTACAAGCCAGCTCACCGATAGTGAGCGTTATAGCACCATCACTGCTATCAAAGCATTAGATCCCTATTCGGAAAAAGATTTCCCGCGAAAGAATATTGATAAAAAGAATACTTATCGCCATAACTATAAAGTTTTTCAAGCTCATAACTACACCCTTATTACTATGGTGCGCGAAGAAAGCGATATCGCCAAAGTGATGATTGATAAAGAGAATTATTTTGGTGAACCTTATCAAGTAACTCCTTATGCCATCTTAGGTTCTTTTTATCTTGAACCTGTAATAAACTACTTTACACAATTTCCGCCAGATAACTATATCAAAAAAGTACTTAAAGAACGATATAATAAAGAGATTGAAGGATTGTCCTTTGGTTTCCAATGGTATTTCTATAAAAAAGGCTGGATTCCCTTTGAAGAAGAGCGTTTTGTAAAGAATTTATTAGAAATTAATATGGGTAGCCGCTCAGTAACTGCCGATGCCCAATTCCTCTTCCAATACCCCGAAGCCATTGAAAAAGTACTGTTACAGCTCTATCGTATTGAGGCTAAAGTACTCGACCTTTCCAAGTGGAAAAGTGATAACCCCTCAAGCAAAATGAGTACCTCTGGTGTTGCCAAAGTAACTACCTATTGGGACGAGGTATTTGAATTATTGGTACATTATGGCTACCAAATCCCTCGTAGTTTTGTAGGGCAGCTTTTAGAATCATTGCTCAACCAATGGAAGAAACCCCACCTCGATTGGCATTGTCGCTTGCTCAAATGGCTTGCTCCTACCCAAGAGGAACTTTTAGCTCATCAACAAACGCTCTTTGCCGTTTTAGGCACTGGGGTAGGCAGCGTAGTGAAAACCGTTATGGAATACATCGTCTCTATTGCTAATGCGCCACAGTTTGATTTTGAGGGCTTCCGCGTGCAATTCCCGCTCGCCTTTACGGTAGAAAAACAACCTAAAGCACTCCTTCAAGGAGTAGAGATTTTGGCTAAAGAGTTTAAAAAACACCCCCCTACCGATGTCAGCTACCGCGAACAATTAGCTGTCCTCTTCACTCAGCCCGATGTAAAACTACAAGAAGCTGTCGCTGAACTACTCACCACCTATTTCAACCAAGAAGGTCTTCCCGAAGTCATCGCACCTTACCGCGATTACCTAAAAGGCAAAGCCCAAAACCTCCTTGTAAGCCTAAGTCCATCAGAATCCTCCGCCCCGTCCGACTTGTCCGACAGGTTAGCCTCGTCTGAGAAGTCCCAAACTGCCTGTGCGGCTCGCACATCCCGCACTCCCCTCTCCTTCAAAGAGGAGTCGGGGGAGAGGATTCTCTTCCTCATCGGCGACTGTATCCGCGAGAAATCAGCCGCTACTATTGATGTTTTCTTTGATGCTCTGGTACGCTTGCAAGACCAAATCCCCGCGGATTATGCTGAGCAGATAAAACCTTACCTCAAGCAGCTTCTCGCTCGGGAGTGGTTTGTAGGGACGATGCCTCTTTTATACCACTTCTTAGACTCTTGGAGCAACCAAAGCGCTACCCCCCTTGTATATGATCCCGACAAGGAATGGAAAGAAATTCAAAAACTCTACAAAGAACATAAATATACACAAGCCGATAAACTCGACAAACCAAGAGTGATGCACATAGCTGCCAATCAAGCACAGCAGACTTTCCCTTATCTGTTTAATAAAATAGCACGCACACTCCAAAAGCTCAAAGAGAAAGACACCTTGCCTTTCCTTTCTACCCCTACACACGAACCTTTCTATATAGAGGCGGAAGTGTTGGTGGATAAACTCTTGCAATACGAAGCCCAAGGCAAATCCCCCGAGCTCGATGACTTGATTGTGGCTTGCAATCGTTTGCTTTTTTGGGAAGTTTCGGCTACTACTAAGGAAAAAGCATCTCAACTCAAAGGGGATTATGCGTCTGCTATTCAATATTATTTAGGACTAACTGACGAGATTGAGGTGAGAGAAAACCTCTTACCCTTATGGACACAAATTAGTCGTATCAAGCATCCTGACGAGGAGTTCAAAGTATTTGAAAGTACTCAGGCAAAGAATATCCTTAGCGTGGTGAAGCCTTTCTATATCCGTTATGGTTGGGAGAAAAGAACTTATGCCAATGGCGAGGTAGGCGAAGAGTTCACCTATCACTGCAATCATTATTACAAATACAAGAATAAGAAAAGCCGTCCTACTCTTTACAACTATTACAATGCCAATGAAGGGGAACACACTTCGGCTCAAGAGGCAGAGTACAAACTAAGCCTCAACCCACATTATCCCGATGCGATATTGTGTGCTTACATAGCGCTCTGGGCAACGATGAATGAGGCAGACCAAGTGCGCGATATGACTTTGCCTTTGGAAGCCGTATTGCGTTATGACCTGCGTGTACGCCACAGCGGTTGGCTGTATATAGGCGCGTGTTTGCTCTTTGAAAAACGCCCCTCACGTGATTTGGCGTATGAATATATTTGTCAGGCAATTGCTCGCGAGGAAGACCTAACTCACTTGAAAACTTACCTTGCCAATGTACTCGCTTGGGATTATCTGCCTATACCGCGCTTTATAGAATTCCTCGACCGCCCTAATCCGCCAGCCGTAAAAGCCTTTGGCAAAGAAGTAGTACAGCTCTATTTAGAAGAAGTGAAGAGACAAGAGAAACTTCCGCGCAACCATAAGAAGTTGGCACAAATGGTTCATTAGGAAATTAGCATATTCGCTTGATGTCTCCAAGATTGCTCCAAGATTGCTCCAAGGGTTGTGTAAGGTTGCTGTAAGGTAAGAGATAAGAGATAAGAGATAAGAGGTAAGAGATACATGGCGTTCGCATTTAAAAGCCTAACCTCTGTTGAGGGTGTCTGAAAAGTTTTATTTATGTGGGCGTTTGCAAAACGCCCCTACAATATACCCAAAAAGAAACTGATTATCAGAGTAATCAACTTTGCCAAAGTCTGAAACTTTGGCAAAGTGTAGCGACGCAAAAGTGGTTTTGAGACTTTTTAAAGAGAAAACACCTAATATTCCCTAGTATTTTTTGTAGTTTATTAATAAAATATAAACCTATTATCTTAAATGCGAACGCCATACCTTATCATAAAAGTATTTGGAAATATGATTATCAATGAGTATCTTTGCAAAGTGGAAAAGAAGAAATGAATCATCTATAATCTTTAGTAAAAAATGAGAATCATAATTGTAATTTTTCTGTTAGTATCTGTGCGACTCTGGGGGCAACCTGGGGGAGGAGGCGGATTGCGTGTGCTGAATGTATATGATGAACACAAACAGCCTATTGATGTTGAACAATTAAAAATAAAGCTTTTAAAACTGGACAGTGTAGCGAATATCGTTGCTGAGTATGATGTGCCCTCTGAGGATGATTTTTATGAAGGAAGAGATGGGAAAAAAATGATAGCTTTACCAGCTTCTAATCATTTTTCAAAGACTCAAGGGCTTGTTATTACTTATAAGAATGAAACTTATCGCATTGATTTTGAAAATGTTATAGGTATGAATGGTGGCGGTTATGTAGCAAAAATAGATTCTTTGGTACTGTTCAAACCTTATATACTGAGCAAACGCTCTTATGACCACCCAAGCCACAATCGGGATGAGTTTAAAAAATACTACTTATTAGACGATATAGCCAGAAAGTATATGCCTTGGGGAGTTACACCCGAAACCTATAAACGGCTCTCAGCTATTGACCTGATGTATGACTCTCCTGAGTATGCCTACAATCGTAAACCTAAACCTTGGATGGAGAGTTTCAAGCAACTTTATGCTGATTACAGAGATAGCAACACGCACAGCAAGGAGGAATATGCTGATTATCTGAAAAGAATAGATGAAATGATATCCAAATATGGGGATTTAAAACCTTTTACGGCACTCAAGATGCGCTTTTTGTACGAAGGAGCTTATTACAAAGAGTTTATATCCTACTATGAAAAGAAACCAGCAGAATATAGTGATTTTTCTAAAGAAGCCATGCGAGCTTATTGTTACATAAAAGAATATGATAAAGGCATTGCTTTAGCTAAACAGAGAGCATCAGAAGAAAAAGAAAAATTCAAAAAATATACCATGGAATATGACTATATTTTGTATAGTTTGGGTTGGCTTTTTATAAAGTCATACTATAAAAATGAATCTATAAAAAACGAGTTAAAATCCTTTGTCAGGAGAATTGAATGGGTCAAAAATATTAATACTGGACACAGTTCAGCGATTTTGAAAAATTTTGAAGGACTGAAACTCTACGACCACTATAGAAGAAAGAAAAAGCTCACTGACAAAGAGAAAGCCTTGAAAGAATGTATAGAAGGTAATTTGGTTATGATATTTGAGAAAGGCTATACTTGGTGTGATTGTTTTAAGGATTGTTTTAAGGATTAATACAAACATAAATGTTGTTGAATGTTGTATTATCATCACGGCGTTCGCATTTAAAAGCCTAACCCTCGTTGAGGGTGTCTGAAAAATTTTATTTATGTGGGCGTTTTGCAAAACGCCCCTACAATATACTCAAAAAGCAACTGATTATCAGAGTAATCAACTTTGCCAAAGTCTGAAACTTTGGCAAAGTGTAGCGACGCAAAAGTGGTTTTGAAACTTTTTGGACAGCACCCAATCCGCAAAAGTGACTTTTTAAAGAGAAAACACCTAATATTCCCTACTATTTTTTGTAGTTTATTAATAAAGTATAAACCTATTATCTTAAATGCGAACGCCATACCTTATCATAAAAGTATTTGGAAATATGATTATCAATGAGTATCTTTGCAAAGTGGAAAAGAAGAAATGAATCACCTATAATCTTTAGTAAAAAATGAGAATTATAATTGTAATTTTTCTGTTAGTATCTGTGCGACTCTGGGGACAGCCTGGAGGAGGAGGCGGATTGCGTGTGCTGAATGTATATGATGAACACAAACGACCTGTTGATGTTGAACAATTAAAAGTAAAGCTTTTAAAACTGAACAGAGTGGCGAATATCGTTGCTGAGGATGATTTTTATGTAGGAAGAAATGAGGAAAAAATGATAGTTATACCTCCTTCCGATTATTTTTCAAAGACTCAAGGGCTTGTTATTACCTATAAGAATAAAACTTATCGCATTGATTTTGAAAATGTTAGAGGTATGAATGGCGCTGGCCGTGTAGAAGAAATAGATTCTTTGGTACTGTTCAAACCTTATATACTGAGTAAACGCTTTTATGACTACCAAAGTCTCGGCATGGAAGAGTTTAATAAATACTACATATTACGCGAAATAGCTGATAAGTATCTGGATTGGGGAGTTACACCTGAAACCTATAAACGGCTCTCGGCTATCGACCTGATGTATGACTCTCCTGAGTATGCCAACAATCGTAAGCCCAAGCCTTGGATGAAGAGTTTCAAGCAACTTAATGTTGATTACAGAGATAGCAATACGCACAGCAAGGAGGAATATACTGATTATCTGAAAAGAATAGATGAAATGATATCCAAATATGGGGATTTAGAACCTTTTGTGGTACTCAAAATGCGCTTTTTGTACGAAGGAGCTCATTATAAGGAGTTTATATCCTACTATGAAAAGAAACCTGCTGGATATAGGGATTTTTCTGGAAGAGCCATACAAGCCTATTGCTACCTAAAAGAATATGATAAAGCCATTGCTTTGGCTAAAGAGAGGGCGTCAGAGGAAAAAAGAAAATCCGAAGAATATTTCCGGAAGTTTGTCTATATATCATATAATTTTGATTGGCTTTTTATAAAATCATACTATAAAAATGAATCTATAAAAAACGAGTTAGAATCCTTTGTCAGTGGAATTGATTTGGACAAAGATGACAGAAACTATTTAACAATTTTGAAAAGATTTGAAGAACTGAAACGCTACGACAGCTATAGAGAAAAGAAAAAACTCACTGACAAAGAGAAAGAACAGAAAAAATGCATGGAAGCCAATCTGCTGAAGGTATTTAAAAAAGGTTGCATTTTGTGTGATGATTTTGAGGATTGTCTTAAGGATTAATATAAATATGGTATCTTTGCCTAATAAATGCCAATCAAGGGTTAAATTAACTTGTTGATTTAAAACCTCCCCCCTAATTCACTTACTCGGCAATTGCCGACAACCTCCAAAGGGATAACCTCCCCCCTAATTCACTTACTCGGCAATTGCCGACAACCTCCAAAGGGGGAGAGGTGGCGTGAAAGCGATAACATTCTGTTAATCAGGGATTATTATTTTTCAACTCTTGATTCATATAATAAATTGATAAATAAAATGAACGATTTTGAATATGCTTATCCGTTTGCCTCAGTAATAGAAGAGGCGAGTGCTCACGAGAAGAATTTTATCTTTTCGCACTGTTCAGAACTCAAAGAAGACAATGCCGTGCCTTGTTTTTTCTGGGGGAATATCACTCAACCTTTTGTGGTGGCTAAGTGTCTTGCTACACTGGCGAAGACCGTAGCCTCTCAGTTTGCTATCGCCCCAGGAGTACTTGCAAAATTGCGTGACCCCATTATCTCAGTAGGGAATGGTGAATTGCTTTTTGAGGGCTTCTCCTCTTGCAATAGCGTTTATGCCCGTGTAGGGTTGCGCAACGATGTGTTGGACGGCGATTTCTTGCAGAGCGGTTGTACTAATATTGATTTCAACGATGTAACCGTGCGCGCTTTCAATGCCGTAACCGCTTCGGAGAAAATGGTGCTTGGGATAGGACAAAAGCAGACGCATTTCATCACTGAGAAGCACAAATCTGTAGAGAAAAAAGTAACGCTTCCTAACCGCTGGATCAAAGGCTTGGGCAACGTACAGGTATATCTTTCTGAAATGGATTTGGCATACCGCCTCAATAAAGCCGAAGCCATACAGCTCTTCCGCTCTTTACCCAAACAAGCTGTGAAAAATGATTATTACTTGGTAAAACGCGGTGTAGGTTATAGTTTTGCTCCCACTGCAACTGCTGGAGCTATCAAAATAGGAGGAGTACACCGCTTGAACCTCTTACAAGGCTTACTGTTGCTTGCCGATAGCCTGTATGTATACCGCAGTAGCAGTGAGCAATCAGTAGCTTTTGTGTTGCATTTCAAAGGGGTAGAAATGCTCTTTTTACTCTCGGACAATGTATATCGAGGTTTTTCGGGCGAAGGAAAATACTTGGAAAATATGATTGAAGAAGTACCTATGGAATGGCTTGTAGGGATTAACAATTTCTTCAAAACTAACGAAGTGTTCTCACCAGCAATGGTAGCTATTGAAAACGATGTGAATATGGGCACGATGGCGACCCTGCAAGCATCGCTCTCAAGTATAGGGCTATTAGGCTACAACCTAACAGACAGCAATTATTTCTACCGCCGTTTGCCATTCAAACCCCAGCGATTGATAAGTCTGAACCCGCGTTTGCAGAATGCTAAGAAGCTCACTGAAAATAATGAAGTACAAATCGTAGAACAACACGGTGATTATGTAAAAGCCAATGTAAAAGGAACAGGAGGAGTTACGCATACCGTTATTCTCGACGGCGAGAAAGCACAGTGCACTTGCAATTGGTACACCAATCACCAGACCAACAGAGGGTTGTGCAAACATATTTTAGCGACCAAGATGGTAAGCCAGCAGTTAGATAACTAACCCATTAGGCGCTGTAGAATAAGGGATCGCACCTCTTCGCGTAGGGTATCTTTATCTTCAAGAGTTTTGCCATGTGTATAGACAGGAGGTAATATATCTACCCTCATCACGCCCATACTACCAGCGAAGAAGCGGAAAGGAAATCGTTTTTTGGTATCGTAGAAAACCATAGGCACGATAGGTATTTGGCACTCAATAGCGATGCGAAAGGCACCATCTTTGAAGTTATCTAATACAATGCTCTCATCATCGGGGACACCTCCTTCGGGGAAGATACAGATGCTGAGACCTCTGTTGATACGTTCCATAGCTTGGGTATAGACCTCCCTCCTACTCTGAGGGCTTTTTCTATCTACCATTATAGCCACTCGCTTGTAGAAATAGCCGAAGAGAGGCAGTTTGGAGAGTTCTTTCTTCCCTACAAATACAAAGGGATTTTTACTGCAATAGAGCATCAACATAATATCCATCATACTATAATGATTGGCGACCAGCATATAGCTATGATGGTCGTTTGGCACTGTATATTCACGTCTTATTTTAGGGAGGAATCCCATCGCATAGAGTATAGGCGTAGCCCATAGGTATCGCATTACCCAATAGAGAGAGCGGTACCATTTTTTATGAGCTGTAAGGACGAGTAGTAAGGGTAATAAAAACAGGATAATAGAGGCTACAAGAATATAGAACCACGATTTCCATAAGAGCCAAAAGAAATGTTTAATCATCAGGGGTTATATATTAGGGGGTTAGGATTTGGGAGGCAAAGGTAGTAAATATATTAGATTGCTCCAAGAACAATAGAAGTCAGTTAAGGACTCTCTACGAGATAAGGAGGGATAAAAAATACATAAGTTATTGTTATATATTACATTAGAAAGTAAATCGGCGAAGGAAGAACAGTGCAAAAGCAATGTTAAAACAGTAATAAATTTTTGTTAAATTCTCATTTTATTTTGGTAGTAATAAAAAACGCCGTATCTTTGCCGACGCAATGAGGGTGGTAGCTCATTGTAAAACTTCAAATAATAGTTTTCATAATTTAAAGTTTTGGTTGGTTAATGGAAAAGTCCGATAGCAATATCGGACTTTTTTTATTTTTAGGCTAACCACCACAGTTTCCAGGGGATTCTTGAGAGGAGGATAACGAGAGCTATCCCATAGAAGAGAGCGATTTTGCCGAACATCTGGCGCACATCTGTTTGTTTTTTGAGTTTTACCCAACCAACGGTGATGAGCACAATGGCGATGATATTCATCAGAGGGTGCTCGAGCAAGAGGAGTCTTGACAGACTATCTTTCATTACTACTTTAGCCCCCTCACCCCACATCTGCAAACGAGGCGTTACGACATAGACTAACAAGCCTAACAAGAGTTGTATATGAGAGAAAATAAGAGCGAAGAGGCTCAGGCGAAGGTCTTTAACCTCGAAATATTTCTTTTTTTTGACATACCCAATAAGGGCATTGATAACCGCAGCGATAAGCACGAGTAATACGATGTAGGCACTCCAAGAGTGCAGTTGTTTAATTAATTGATACATAATATACTTTATAAATTTGCGGGCAAAAATACAAATCTTTTTGAATTTCTCTTCTTTCTTCCAAGTAATTTTCGTACTTTTGCCTGATGGTTTAGGTATCAAGGGAATTGGCCTCAAGACAAGAGGTAAGAGATGAAGACTAAAAAACTAATAACTAATAGATAAAAAACTAAAAAATGACAGACCAAGTATTTGCCCTACACGTGGCAACCCGCAACAATCTTTTAACTTATTTGGAGAATGTAACTCCTGAACAATTGGCACAAATCCCCACAGGATTTCACAATAGCATCTGGTGGAATATCGCCCATTGTGTGGCTACACAACAAATTCTATGTTACAGACTATCAGGCGTTAAACCTGTAGTTTCAGATGATTTTATAGATACTTACAAAAAAGGTACTTACCCCGATGGACATATCCCTACCGCCGACGAAATTCAAGAATTGCGCAGCCTGCTCATCAGCACTCAAAAACAACTACAAGCCGACTATGAGCGCGGGGTATTCTCTAACTTCACCCCTTATACTACCAGCTATGGCTATACACTCACTTGCATAGAAGACGCTATACACTTCAACAACACTCACGAGGGTATGCACCTTGGAGTGATAATTGCTTTAAACTATTTTGCTAAATGATAGAAGATAAAACGCCACACCGCACCTCATTAGCCGATTTGGGTGAGTTTGGACTCATCGATCGCCTAACAGAAGGATTTGAAAACCACAATCCTTCTACTCTCAAAGGCGTAGGCGATGATGCGGCGGTAATGGATTTTAAAGATAAAAAAACCGTTGTCTCTACCGACCTACTCATTGAAGGCGTGCATTTTGACCTCAGCTATGTACCACTAAAACACTTGGGATACAAAGCGGTATCGGTGAATGTATCGGATATTTATGCAATGAATGCTACCGCTACCCAAATAACGGTATCAATAGCGGTGTCTAATCGCTTTCCGTTGGAAGCCTTAGAAGAACTCTACGCAGGTATCCGCTTAGCGTGTGATCGTTACAAAGTAGACTTAGTAGGGGGCGACACTACCTCCTCCACACGCGGGCTTATCATCTCGGTAACGGCTATAGGTGAAGCTAATGAAGAGGACTTGGTCTACCGCAACGGGGCACAACCTAACGACCTTATAGTACTCACAGGCGATATAGGAGGTGCTTATATGGGCTTACAGATATTGGAGCGCGAAAAAGCGGTCTTTCAGGTAAATCCAAACTCTCAACCCGATATAGAGATGTATTCCTACATTTTGGAACGCCAGCTCAAACCCGAAGCCCGCAAGGATATTCCGCCACTGCTCAAAGAATTAGCTATAAAGCCTACTGCGATGATGGATGTGAGTGATGGCTTATCGTCAGAGCTCTTGCACATTTGCAAGCAATCGGGAGTAGGTTGTAGGTTATATGAAGACAAAATACCTCTTGACCCACAAGTGATTAGTACTTGTGAGGAGTTCAATTTAGATAGCACCACTATAGCCCTAAGTGGCGGTGAAGACTACGAATTGCTCTTTACTATCGCTCAAGCCGATTACGACAAAATTAAAGGCAATCCTAATTTTAGCGTAATAGGTTACATCACTGATAAAGAGGAGGGTGTAAACCTCGTTACTCGTGCAGGACAGTTCATTCCTATCATAGCGAGAGGGTGGAATGCACTAATTAATGATTAATGGTCAATGATTAATGGTCAATGATTAATGATTAATGATTAATGGTTAATGATTAATGATTAATGGTCAATGATTAATGGTCAATGATTAATGGTTAATGGTTAATGAATAAAAAGATAGATATAAAAATAGATAAAAATCTTGATAAATTTAAAGGGAAAGTACTTTTTCCGAAGAAATTAGCACTTGCTGAAGAACTCTTACAACGTGCTAAGTTTCCTATGGAATTAAAAGAGAAATTAAATATATCATAAAAAACTATTATGAAAAGAAGATCATTTTTTAAAAATGGGGCTTTAGCTGCTTTAGGAGGATTGGTATTACCTTCCTTTGATTTACAAGCGCAAACCCTTGGGGAAGCCCATAAAAACAAACGCACTAAAAACATCATCTTTATGGTGAGTGATGGTATGAGTTTCGGCACTTTGGTAATGGCTGATCTCTACCTCAAACGCAAATTTGGTCGCCCTTCTAACTGGATGGGACTATACGAGCAGAACCTCGCACAACGCGCCGTAATGGATATGGCATCGGCGAGTTCGGTAGTAACCGACTCCTCAGCAGCAAGTTCGTCTTGGGGCGGTGGCGTACGTGTAAAGAACGGTAGCCTTAATATCAGTCCGGATGGCAAAGAGAATATGCCTATCTTGCAAAAGTTCAAAAAAGCTGGTAAGAAAGTAGGTTGCGTTACTACCGTAATGGTAAACCACGCCACTCCAGCAGGATTCTGTACGTGGAGCAAAAGCCGTAATGCTATGGACGAGATTGCCCTCAACTACACCGAATTAGGTTTTGATGTGATGTTAGGTGGCGGTAGTAAATACTTCGACCCTGCCCATCGCAAGGACAAAAAAGACCTCTTTGCTGTTCTCAAAAAGAAAGGTTATACGGTAGCTCGCACTCGCGATGAAATGCTGAAAGCACCTACTAATAAACCTCTTTATGGGCTCTTTGCTGAAGATGCCCTCCCCTACTCTATCGATCGCGCGCAAAGCAGTGAAGAACAAGCTAAAACGCCTACTCTTGCCGAGATGACCGCTAAGGCTATCGACCAATTAAAAAGTCACCCTAACGGCTTTGTAATGCAAGTAGAAGGGGGTAAAGTAGACTGGGCTGCACACGCTAACGATATAGGAGCTTTGCTCTATGACCAAGTAGCTTTTGACGAGGCTGTGGGGGTAGCGCTAGAATTTGCAAAAGCCGATGGCAATACCCTTGTAGTCATTACTTCCGACCACGGTAATGCTAACCCTGGGCTCATCTATGGCAAAGAGTGTAATGACAATTTTGACAGATTGCAAAACTTCACCCATTCTAACGATTGGATTTTACAACAAATCAACGCTAACGACTCGGTAGCCAAAGTGCGTGAACACGTAGCTCAATACTGCGGTGGAATGAACATCAACGAGGAACAAGCTAAAGAACTCTTAGGTTATTACGCTAAAACCGAAAGAAAAGAAGACGGCTTATACAACTACAAACACCTACCTTACCGATTGTTTGCTGAAATACAAAAAGCACATACTTCCGTAGGCTGGATAAGTATGGATCACTCATCTGATTACACCGAATTGGGAATGTACGGTCCTGGTAGCGAGCGTCTAAAACCTTTTATGCGCAATACCGATATGCACAATTTCTTATTGGATGTAGCAGAGGTTAGAGTTTAGGAGTTAGTAGTGAAAAGTTTTCGTTTTCAGCAAATCATAGCTTTTGTAGGAGTATTACTCTTTATAGTAAAGCTAATAGCGTGGCAGATGACACATTCGGATGCGGTATTATCGGATGCGATGGAAAGTATAGTGAATATCATAGCTGCTTTTATGGGGCTTTATTCGTTATATCTTTGTAACAAACCTCGAGATACCGACCACCCCTATGGACACGGAAAGGTAGAGTTTGTTACCTCAGGGATAGAGGGAGCTCTTATTGGTTTGGCAGGGATACTTATCATCGTAGAAGCTGTTCACTCTCTAATTACAGGGATTGTACTCAACAAATTAGATTGGGGTATTGCAATAGTAGCCTCTACAGCTATTTTGAACTATACGATGGGATATATTTCGTATAGAAAAGGAAAACGAGAACACTCATTGGTATTGATAAGTTCAGGGAAGCACTTGCAATCGGATACTATATCAACTATTGGTGTAGTAGTGAGTTTGGTGTTGGTACATTTGACAGGATGGTTATGGCTTGATCCTTTGATAGCTTTATTATTTGGGGGATACATCATCATTGCGGGGTATCAGATTGTACGCAAAGCCCTAAGTGGCATTATGGATGAGAAAGATGAAGCTCTCTTTACGGAACTTGTAAATATACTGCAAGCTAACCGCAAAACCGAGTGGATAGATATTCATAACATGCGCATTCAGCAGTTTGGAGCACACTTACACATCGATGCCCATATCACCCTACCTTACTACTATTCGCTAAAAGAAGCGCACCAAGAGATGGAAAACGTAATTCATCTGTTAGCAAAAAAAGTAGAAAGAACAATAGAATTCAACTTTCACTTAGACTATTGTAAACCTTTCTCATGTGAGATTTGTGCTATTGATTGCCAATTGAGGCAAAATCTTTTTATAAAGAGGATTGAATGGAACAAAGAGAATATAGGGGGAGTGCTGAAGCATAGGTTTGATGATTAATAGTAAATGACCGTATTTTTCTCAAAAAAAAGAGTTTGTATATTTGTTCAAAATAAAGTGAGATATAAGATGAAAAAGACATTATTTTTAATAACTTTGACATTAGGAATGTTTACTAATGCACAAGAAGTTACTAAGGAAGTTAAAACGAAGGTAGAGGCTGTAACGGTATTTAGTAATGGAGCCCAAGTGACGCGCAAAAAAGCGATTGTGTTGCCCAAGGGAGTAACAGAGTTAAAATTCACGGATTTATCGCCTTTTATCAATCCTGAGAGCGTGCGTATAAAGGCTCCACAAGGGGTTACTATTCTTTCGGTAAGCCATAAAATAAACTTTTTGGACAAGCTAAAACCCACTGCTGAGATAGAGGCTTTGGACAAGGAAATAGAAGAGGTAGTGAAACAGATAGAGAGTGAAAACACCTATTTGGAGATTGTGAATGACAATATAGATTTACTTCAGAAGAACAAAGAGTTGAGTGGCAAAAACAGTCCGGTACAACTAAACAATCTCCAGCAGGTAGCTGATTATTACAACAAGCGTCTTACATCGTTGAAGTTTGAGAAAAACAGTCGTTTAGAAAAAGTAAAATCGCTAACAGAAAGGGAGACAAAGCTAAGGAACCAGAAACAGACTTTATTGGGAAAGACAACGACTGAGAAAGGGGAGATTTATGTAAAAGTAAACACAGAGATATCTAAGAGTTACCCTATAGAGCTACAATATCTTGTAGAAAATGCGCGCTGGGTGCCATCGTATGATTTGAGGGCTACGGATATTACAAAGCCCATCAATCTTATTTATAAGGCGAATGTGCAACAAGACACGAAGGAGGAGTGGGATCAGGTAAGTCTTACTCTTTCATCGGCAGACCCTAATATATCAGGGGGAGCACCTATCTTGCAGACCTATTTTTTGAGTTATGGGAGTACAGATCCTAATTTTGTAAAGAAACCTAAGAAAGTAATAAATACACTTAGGGGGGTAAATGGTATTATTCAAGGGATTGTAGCAGATGAAAACGGAGAGCCTATACCAGGGGCATCGGTATTGATAAAAGGGACGACTTATGGTGTAGCTACAGACTTTGACGGTAGGTTTGTGCTTGATGCAGATAAGGTAGACAATAGATTGCTAGAGTTTTCTTCTATTGGGTATGAAACCGTTAGTTTATCGGCACAAAAAGTGATGACCGTAAAAATGAAGGAGAGCTCGCAACAGCTAGAAGAGGTAGTAGTGGTAGGTTATGGACACAAAAGAGCTTACTCTGGTAATAGGAGCAAAAAGGCAGATAAGACAGGTGTTACTAATGAGGTAGCAGAAGCGGATTTGATAGCCGTAAATGCAGGAGAGAGCCAGACCAACGTGCAATTTGAAATAGCGACACCTTATACAGTAAAATCAGACAATCAAATATATACTGTAGATATACAATCGCTAAAAGTACCTGCGGATTACAAGTATTATATAGTGCCAAAAGTAGAGCAAACGGCTTATTTGATAGGGTATATCAGAGATTGGCAACAATATAATCTATTGGAAGGAGAAGCTAACATCTTCTTTGAAGATACTTTTGTAGGGAAGACAACGATAGAACCTTCACAAACTTCAGACACATTAAAGCTTTCATTGGGGCAAGACAAGAAAGTATCGGTAACGAGGGAGAAAGTGAAACAGTTTGCATCGAAGCAGTTTATAGGAAATAAGAAGGAGGACACACGTTTGTATAAGAATACCATTCGGAATAATAAGAATGAAGAAATTCATTTGATAGTAATAGATCAGATACCTATATCTACTTTAAAAGAAATAGAAATCACGACGAAGGAAATTTCGGGAGGCAAAATAGAGAAGGAGACGGGAGAAATTAAATGGGATTTCAGTTTAAAGCCTGCTGAGAAAAGAGAGCTGAATGTAGAGTTTTCTATAAAATATCCTAAGAATCGAAGTATTTGGCTTGAATAGATAAATTTTAAACATTATATTATTAAGAAACTATTTTATAATACAATAACAATACTATGATAACTACTTTCTTTTCGGAAAATTTAGGTTTTACTACTGCTTTTGTATTTTTATTTTCATTTTTGGTAGCGTATTTTACATTACCGAGTATTATATTTGTAGTAAAGCAAAAGAATTTGATGGACAAGCCTAATGAGCGAAGTTCTCACAAAGAGAAGACGCCTACATTAGGGGGTATTTCTTTTTTTGTAAGTATTGTTTTTACTTTGTTATTATTTAGATCTTACGACACTGATTATGTAGGGATAAATGTTTTATCGGGGGTGGGTGTATTATTTTTTGTAGGATTAAAAGATGATCTTACAGGAGTAAACCCAAGTACTAAGATGCTAGGGCAGATTATTGCTACACTTATGCTTTTGTTTGGGACAGGGTTGAAGATTATGACGCTCGACAGTTTTTTAGGCATTGAGGATATTCCATATTGGTTTTCGATTTTTATAAGCTGTGCAATTGTAATGGCGATTGTAAACTCATACAATCTCATTGATGGTATCAACGGATCGGCGTCGATAGTAGGGATGGTAATTTTTGGTTCGTTTGCTTATGTATTTTATGATGCTCACAAGTATTATTACTTTTTGTTATCTATCTTATGTATAGGTTTTTTATTGGCTTTTTTGCCTTATAATCTATCGGCTAAGCGGCGGGTATTTATGGGAGATACGGGGTCGATGATTGTAGGTTTCTTGATGGCAGTACAGGCTATCAAGTTTATGTCGTTGAACAGTGAGTCTTTGGAGAGTGCTATCATAACCCCTTCTAATAAGATATGGGTGTTATTGGCTATTATTTTTATTCCTTTTTTTGATACTACAAGAGTATTTACGACTCGTTTGGTGCGCCATGGGAAGCCTTTTAAAGCAGATCGTAGCCATATACACCATGTGATGATTGATTATATGAAGCTATCGCACGCACAAGCAAGCTTATTGCTGGGAAGTATCAACTTAGTGGTTTGTGTAGTGATATTGTATTTAAACACTAAGTTTTCTACACTTTATTTAGGAATTGTATTGGGGGTTATCTTCATAGGTTTGTCATTACTTCTTTTTTATGTAAATAGGAGTTATCATATTCGGAAGGACAAGCAGAAGATACGCCAGATCATTCATAGTTTTACTAAAAAGAAATAAATTAGGTTATATGACTATTGAGAATACACAATTAGTTGTTTTGGATATACAAGGGAAGCTATCGCAAATTGTATATCAATCGGAGGAGGTATTGCGCAACAGTAGGTTGCTTATTGAAGGGTGCCGTATTCTTGATCTTCCTATTATATGGGTGGAGCAAATGCCCGACAAATTGGGGGATACTCACCCTAGTATTGCTGAGGTATTGGCAGGTAATAGTTCTATAAAGAAAAGTAGTTTTTCGGCTTATGGGAATACTGAGTTTATTGAACGAGTAGGTGCTAATAAACGCAATCATATAGTTCTTATCGGGATAGAGACTCATATTTGTGTTTACCAAACGGCTGTTGATTTGCTAGCCGCTAATTATGAGGTATCGGTGGTGGCAGATGCTGTTTCTTCACGGAGTGAGAGCAACAAACAGATAGGGCTTTCGATGCTACGTGATATAGGTGCTAAGGTATTGAGTGCGGAGGCTATTTTGTTTGCATTGTTGAAGAGTGCTGAGCATCCGAAGTTTAGAGAGATTGCGAAGCTGGTAAAATAATAAATGAGCCGATATGCTAAGAACATATCGGCTCATTTGTTTTTAATCGCTATTATATAATTTATTTATTAATTTTTCTTCACCATTATTTTGTTGTAGGCATAGAGAGATATGGCTGCAAATATGCCTATTGCACATATTACATACCATAATTTATTGGGGTTATAAGTATCCCAGAGGAGTTGCGTGATTTGGGACTGTGATAGTCCGAGTTTTTGTTCGGCGAGGGCAAAGTATTCTTTTTTAGTAAGACCTTCGGGCATTGGGATATGGCGGTTTGCCATTTCGGTTTGAAGGAGCTTATATTTATCTGACCATTTTTCGTACAATCCTCCTGATATAAATCCTGTAAAGTAATTGCCTAAGGCTACTGGAAGGAAGTAGGTGCCTTGGTATAGGGCTTCTTTTCCTTTAGGTGTAATTTGGGCTATAAAGGAAGAGAGCGTAGGGCTGGCTGCCATTTCCCCTATTGAAAAAATCATTGTTCCGATGATAGTAAACCACACATTATTGAAAAGGAAGGTAAGGGTTACCCCTATAGTTCCTATAATAGTACCGCGAATCATTGCGCTGACGTGAGTCATTTTGGTTACGAAATAAGAGACAATTACTTGGAAGAAGATAATCATAAAGGAGTCTATATTGACGAACCATTCGGCTTTTACTTGTCCTTTTTCGGTGAGAGTATCACCTAAGAAGGGGAGGTTTTTATTGATCCAATTGCTGATATTGGTAGAGTCTACCCAGTCTTCAATAAAGTTGGGCAAGGTATAGAATAGCTGATTGAACATTGTCCAGAAGCCTACCATTAGGAGTAATAGGATGGTGAGATGTTTATCTTTTAGGGCTTCAACGATGTGCATTATAGAGTTTTTTATCTCGGCAATGATAGGTTTCTTATCTCGCTCGGTAGCTTTAGGTTCTTTATAGAAGAATAGGACTACGAGGAGGTTGATAATCATCACAATGGTGGCTTGTAGGAAGATGATGCGCCAGCCGAGAGTAGTACGGAGGTGGGAGGACATTGCGGGTCCTAAGAAACCACCGATATTAACCATCATATAAAAGATGCCAAATCCGAGGGTGCTAGTAGTATCGTCGGTATTTCGGGCTACAGTTCCGTTGATTACAGGTTTAAAGAAACCGCCACCTATGGCTGCTAATAGGAAGACCATATACATTGTGCTGTAGGTATTTACTTCCCCCATTAGATAATATCCTACTGCCATAATAGCTGAGGAGATGACAAGGGATAGTTTATAGCCTATACGGTCGGCAATAACGCCGAAGACAAGGGGTAGGAAATACTGAATGGCGGTTACGTTGGCCATAATGGCGCCTTTTTCGGTATGGGAAAATCCGAGACCTCCTTCATCGGTAGAGGCGACGAGGTATAGGCCTAATGGGGTAAATATACCATAGAAGCCCCATCGTTCCATCAGTTGGAGGAAGCTTGCTATCCAGAAGTTTAAGGAGAATTTTTGGAGTGTTTGTTTTATTGCTTTCACTGTTATTATTTTACTGATATTTGTTGCAAAGGTAGAGGGGTTTTTGGATTAAAAAAAATAAGAGGTTGATTTTGTACAAAGGGAGGACAGTTTGTTATATTTGTAACAATAGATATAAGATAGCTCCAAGTTTGCTCCAAGATGTCTCCAAGGTGGGGGTAAGGTAAGAGGGGGTGTTTAGGTAAGAGGTAAGAGGTAAGAGAGGTAAGAGAGATAAGAGGTAAGAGATAAGAGGTAAGAGGGGGTGTTTGTCACGTCCTAAAATTGGTTTACAGTTATTTTGTCAGTTTGAGTGACATTTATTAAGTTTTGAGGTTTTGGTGCATTATGTTGATATACAATTATAAATTTAAGTCAGTATTTTTATTATATTGAACTGAGGTTATATTAGTAATTTATTATTACTTTTGCGCCGTATTTGGTTATAGAACCACCTATTTTTATATTATGAAAGACGATCTATTATATCTTATTGCGCTGAAAAAAATTCCTTTGATAGGAGATATTACGGCTAAGAAGTTGATTGCTCAGTTTGGTAGTGCGCGTGATATTTTTGCTCAGCGTAAATCATCACTTGAGAAAGTAATGGGTATTGGCAGTAAAATAGCGCAAAATATTTGTAATGCGCAGTATTTGCAGGAAGCAGAGGCAGAGCTTTTGTTTGTAGAGAAAGAGGGGATTGAGGTGGTATGTTATACAGACAGCCATTATCCTGTGCTATTGAAGCAATGTGTAGACAGCCCTATATTGTATTATCAAAGAGGGAATATACATTTGGAAAACAAACGATTGCTAAGTATTGTAGGTACGAGGAATGTAACCCATTACGGGAGTGCATTTTGTGAAGAGTTAGTAGCCGAATTGGCATCGCTGGATGTGGTTATAGTGAGTGGTTTTGCTTATGGAGTAGACATTACGGCTCATAAGGCGGCGATAAAGCACAATCTACAAACGGTAGCTTGTTTGGCTCATGGGTTTAACACACTTTACCCACAGACACATAGCAAGTATTGTAGTGCTATGGAAGAGAATGGAGGATTTATTACAGATTTCAGCAGTTCGAGTGCGTTTGACCGGAAGAATTTTTTGAGTAGGAACCGTATTATAGCGGGGCTTTCGGAGGCTACGGTAGTTATTGAATCGGGTAAAAAAGGAGGTAGTTTGGTAACGGCAGACATTGCTTTTTCGTATAATCGGGAGGTTTTTGCGGTTCCTGGTAGGACTACAGACCCTTATAGTGCGGGATGTAATGCGCTTATCCGCTGGCAAAAGGCGAGGGTAGCTACTTGTGCGCAGGATATTATTGATGTATTGAAATGGCAAGCGCCTGTGCGTGAAGAGGTGCAAGCCTCTCTTTTTGTAACACTTACTGAAGAGGAAGAGAAGGTATACAATTATCTAAAAGCGAATGGGAGGCAGGATTTGGACACACTTGCACTAGAGTGCCAAATGCCTATTTATCAGCTTTCGAATCTTCTTTTTCAGATGGAGATAAAAGGAGTTGTGAAACCGTTGCCAGGGAAGTTATTTGAATTGATATAGGAGGTTTATTGACAAGAAAAATCATACATATAGATATGGATGCGTTTTACGCTTCGGTAGAGCAATTGGATTTTCCGGAATTGCGAGGGAAAGCTATTGCCGTAGGGGGAGGAGAAGCGCGAGGAGTAGTAGCCACGGCGAGTTATGAGGCGCGGAAATATGGAGTAAGGAGTGCTATTAGCGGTGTGCAAGCGCGGAAATTATGTCCGCATTTAATTTTTGTAAAGCCTCGTTTTGAGCGATACAAGCAGCTATCGATGGTAATCAGGTCTATTTTTTATGAATATACCGATTTGGTAGAGCCTTTATCACTTGATGAGGCCTATTTAGATGTAACGACCAACAAGAAGAATCATCCTTCGGCTACGCTTATTGCAGAAGAAATCAGGCGACGCATTTTTCAGCAGACAGGTCTTACGGCTTCGGCAGGGATATCTATCAATAAATTTATAGCCAAGATAGCGAGTGATTATCACAAGCCTAATGGGCAAAAGACAGTGGCAGAGGACGAGGTGCAAGATTTTTTGGATGTATTGGACATCAGGAAGTTTTATGGGATAGGGAAAGTAACGGCGGAGAAGATGTATCAGCTGGGTATTTTCAAGGGGAAAGATTTGCGGGAGAAATCACTGGCATTTTTGGAGCGAAATTTCGGCAATAGTGGTTATTATTACTACGAGTTATCGCGAGGCATTCACCGCAGTGAAGTACAACCGTTTCGGATACGAAAATCGATAGGAGCTGAGCATACTTTTGCGGAGAACTTAACGAGTGAAATTTATATGGAAGAAGCCCTTGAGAGTATTGCTGAGGAGGTGAGCAAGCGACTTGAGAAGCAACATATAGGAGGCAAGACCTTGACATTAAAGATAAAGTACAGTGATTTCACAGTGCAGACGCGTAGCAAGACGGTTAGGAGCTATGTGAGTGAGAAGGGAGCTATATTGAGTATTATCAGGGAATTGCTTTATCAGGAGCGATTGAAGGAGTCGGTAAGGCTTCTAGGGATATCGGTATCGAATTTGAACAATGATCTTGATAAAGAGGAAGAAAAGGCGGTATATGTACAGTTGAAATTAGAATTTCCTGATGAAGGTTTTAAAAATTTGTATTAAAAAAGTAGCTATATTTTTTGCACATCTGTAAAAAAGCACTACTTTTGCGGTTTGATTGATAACACCAAACAAATTTATATTTTTACAAACGATTATAAACAATGGCAGTACTTGAAAAGATTAGAAGTAAAACCGTATTTCTCATTGCGATAATAGGGCTTGCCCTTTTTGCATTCATCATTTCTGATTTCATTGGCAAGGGGCGTTTCAGCAACCATCAGCCTAATGAAATAGGGACCGTAAACGGTGAGGATGTGCCTATTGATGCTTTCCGCCAAGAGGTGGAAAATGCTACTCGTCAAGCAAATGGACAAGTAAGCAGCATTGAAGCCGCTAAATACGTATGGGAACAAAATGTTCAAAAAATCTTACTCAACCAACAAATTGAAAAGTTAGGGCTCAGCATTGAGAAAGACCAAATTCTGGCAGTGCTAGCCAAGACTCCTTTGGCACAAAACCCACAATTTGTGAATGAGTATGGGGTATTTGACCCTAATAAATTCACGAGTTATTTAGCGACTCTAAAAAGTAGCAATCCGCAGGCATATGCACAATGGAAGGCACAAGAAGATGCTATTATAGAGGGGGCAAAACAACAGATGTATTTCAGTCTTATTCGCGCAGGTCTTGGAGCGACCAAGATAGAAGCAGAGATGTACTATCACCAAGAAAAAGATATGGCGTACATTGATTATGTTGCTTTGCCATACAGCAGTATAGATGACAAGACTATCAACGTAAGTGATAGTGAGATACAAGATTATATCAAGAAACACGAAAAGCAATTTAAGCAAGAAGCCTATCGCAATATTCAATATATTGTGGTAAATGAAAAGCCTTCGGCAGAGGACATCAATGCTGAAAAGCAAAACTTGCTTAAACTTTTGGAGCCAGAAATCGTTTTCAACAAGAAGACCAACAGCAATGACACCCTTCCAGGTTTTGCTAAGACTAAGAATGTTAAAGACTTTGTAGCGCGTTATTCTAACGAACCTTACGACAGTACTTTTGTAAACAAGAGCAACATTCGTTCTTCTTATGCAGATACGCTGTATGCACTTCCTGTAGGCAAAGTATTTGGTCCTTATGAAGAAGACGGCAATCTTAAGCTCAGTCGTATGATAGCTAAAGAGCCTTCTGGAGCGGCAAAGGCGAGCCATATTCTTATCGCTTACCAAGGAAGCCAAGCGGCTACTCCGAATACCACTCGTACTAAGGAAGAAGCTAAGGCTAAAGCAGAAGAATTGCTCGCTCAAGCTAAAACAGCGGGTACTGACTTTGCACAATTGGCACGTGAGAACTCTGAAGAGCCAGGAGCAGCTTATAGCGGTGGAGACCTTGGTTTCTTTGGAAAAGGGGCTATGGTAAAACCTTTTGAAGAATTTGTTTTCTCAAATGCTGTAGGCAATATAGGGCTTGTAGAGACTGATTTTGGTTTCCATGTGGTAAAAGTAACAGACAAAGCTGAGGCGGTGAATATTGCTACAATTAGCAAGGCAGTAGAACCTTCTGAAAAGACTTCTAATGAGATATACAGCAAGGTAACCAACTTTGAGATGAAGGCGACACAAAATCCTAAAGAGTTTGCAAGCATTGCTAAAAAAGAAGGACTTTCAGTACTTCGTGCTGATAATCTTCACAAAAATGACGACCAAATCATAGGGTTGGGAAGCAACCGTGCTATCGTACAATGGTTATTCAGTGAAGATACAAAAGTAGGAGATGTTAAGAAGTACAATATAAACAACAACAATATAGTAGTTCAATTGGTAAAACAAGGGGAAGAAGGGCTTAGTTCAGTACAAGATGCCTCTCCTATTGTAAAACCAATTCTCATCAAAGAGAAAAAAGCTGCGATACTAAAAGACAAAGCTAAAGGCAAGAGTCTTGAATCGATAGCTTCGGATAATAAAGTAGAAGTGAAATATGCTAATGGGCTTACTATGAATAACCCTACTATCATAGGAGAAGGTCGTGAGCCAAGAGTAGTAGGAGCTGCTTTTGGTCTCAAACGAGGAGCTGTTTCAAAACCTATTGAAGGAGAGAATGCGGTATACGTAATCAAGCTTAATTCGACTAGGATAGCGCCTGCTATCAGCGACTATAAAATCTATGCAGATATGGTAGAGAAGCTTCGCACAGAGGATGCTATTCAAGGTATTCTCAAATCACTTGAAAACAGTGCTACTATCAAAGAAAATTTAAGTGTTTTCTATTAATTGATTTAGGAGTTAGAAATTAGAAATTAGGAAATAGAAGAAAGGAGTTAAAGAATTTAAAACATTCTTTAACTCCTTTTTTTACAATTTTGCCAATTAACATTTTATCTTTATCTTTGCCTAAAATAACTATACACATTTCACTTATTATGGATTTAAGTAACTATCGAAAAACGTATGATAAACGCACACTTTCAGAAAGTGATGCCCTAGAAAACCCTATGCAACTTTTTCAAACGTGGTTTTATGAGGCCGATGAGAGTGATAGCATAGATGAAGCCAACGCAATGTCGGTCAGCACCATAGGACTCGATGGTTTTCCTAAAACCCGAGTGGTGCTTCTGAAACAATACACTTATGAGGGTTTTATTTTCTACACCAACTATCGCAGTGAAAAAGGCAGGGCTATAGAGGCTAATCCGCACTTATGTTTATCTTTTTTCTGGCCTTCTCTTGAACGGCAAATCATCATCAAGGGAGTTGCAGAGAAAGTAGCGGCAAATACTTCAGATGGTTATTTTGAATCGCGCCCATTAGGTAGCCAACTAGGGGCAATTGTCTCACCACAGAGTGAAGTTATCGCCTCAAGGGAATATCTCGAAGAGCGTTTGCACCAATTGGAGAAAGAATATGAAGGGAAAGAGGTAGCTCGCCCAGCCTATTGGGGAGGTTTTTTAGTACGCCCTCAGAGCATTGAGTTTTGGCAAGGGCGCCCTAACCGCCTGCACGACCGCCTGCGCTACACCCTTACTGAAGATTACGATTGGAAGCTAGAACGCTTGGCACCGTGATGATTAGCGAATTTGTCAATTGATTTTTTATTACTTTTGTAGCATTAAAAAAAAGACAGTAGACCCTAATAGAAGCATTCAAAACCAGATTACATCAAGTCAACCATTTGTTCATTTCATCTTAAACCTATTATTTTTGTACAATTCTTCATCAAAATAAACATCTGATTGCGCTCGATTATTGCAGCTAAATCAATAATTACTCATTTTCGGGAACTTTTATTATAGAAAAAACAGAAAAAGAAAGTGACAAAACAATTCAAAATAAAATAAATGATAGCAAAAGAATATATCCCTATTTATATTGTATTAATAGTTCTTATACTTATTTATATAAAGGATAAAAGAAAGAAGAAAAATGATGACAATCCAATGAATATAGCAAGGGTATTTGATTCATTTATACTAATAATAATACTTTTAGTATTGATTATATTATCTATTTTCAAATAATAGGCAATATTCGACAAATAGGTGCAAAAAATTAATTTTATGATGAATATACAAAGAGAAAATGGAATTGATGAAGTGAATTGTGCTTTCAGAATGCTGAATATGGGGCTTGACCAATTTATTGAGATACAACACTCAATGGTGAGTTTAGATTTAGACTTTGAGGTGAATGAGGAGCATAGAAACATTATTATAGATATACTAAACGTGTTTAAACAACTTCGCTATTAAAAATGATTGTATAGAACTTTTTAAAACAATATAGCTATGAGCAGACTAATATTTTGTGTTTTCTTACTTTGTTCCAAAATGCTATTCTCTCAAATAGAGACTAAAGAAGCATTTTTAAACCAAGCTTATAAAGAAGATTATCGATATTTTTATGTCGAAACTCCTTATATAGCTGATTTTTTCGATAAACGTGTTTAAACGTTTTTTAGAAACTTGGAAATGACCCCTTATAGGAGCATCCCATTTCAAGTTATATCAAGAAAATAAACATCTGGTTGCGTTCCATTATTAAATTTTCTACACTTAAAAAGCTAATAATCCAATGATTATTGTATCTTTGCACAAAGTTCCTGAATTTTGGTGTTCTTTCTCAAACACAAATTTACTAATTTTCGGGAACTTTTATTTTATTATAGGGAAAAGATAATTAAAGCAATGAATAATATAGATATACAATATGAAGAAATTATTAATAGCATAAAAAATTTATGTATTACAGATCAAATTATAGAAATTACAAAAGAAGAGAAAGATGAAATTTTAGCGAAAATTATGTGTAAATTTGTTGAGGGTAACCCACGTGCTTGGTGGCTATCATTCAAAATAAAAGCTCAAATTTATTCTTTTCAGGATGAATTTCAATATAAAAGGATTAATACTTTTTTTGAAAATAATGAAATTTGTTATTTTATCACTCAATTATTATATGATAAATTATATGTTTTTGAATCTAATATTAGAAATATAATCAATATCATTGGAGAGTGTTCTTTCTTTGAATACTATATAATTAATCATAGCTTAACAAAATTATTGTGTGAAACAGATCATGGGGATCTGTTACTCATTGATGTGAATAGTTAAAAATAAGAAAAGTGCTTAGGCACTCCCATAGAAGCCTACAACCAAGAAGGTGAACTGATATGGGAACGCGAACAAGACCTCTACGGCAACTCCCGTCAAGGCTTTGCTAAAGAAAACTTCAGGTGTCCGTTCAAATACCAAGGGCAATATTACGATCCTGAGATAGAACTTTGCTACAACCGATTTAGGTATTATCACCCCGAGACAGGGCGCTATATAAGTGAAGACCCGATTAAACTCTTAGGCGGATTTAATGTGTTTGCTTATGTAAGTGATACCAATGCTTGGGTGGATATATTCGGGTTGAGTAGTACATATAGGTTGAGAGATGAAAGAGGTAGATTTAGAAGAGCACGAACAGTTGAAGAAGAATTAATGGTTCTAGGACCACTCTCAGGAAGAAGGCGTAGAGATATTGAAAAACGCCTTAGACAGAGGGGTTATACAGCTGTAGATGCGAGATCAGGAGGTAAAGTTTAGACCAAAAGTATGGAAGATGGAAATACAGTGGGAGTAAGAATAGATCCAGCTGTTCAAAGAGAAGTTAGTTTGGAGCAATCTGATGAAGTTCCAAATGCTCATAAAGAAAAGATTCCAACAGATAAAATTAGAAATGGTAATTATCGAGACAGACATGCGAAAGATTTGATGATCATGGAGTCATTATCAACACAAATAGTGATGAAGATATTAGAAGAGCCTATATACCAATAAAAGAATAAAAAGATAGATAGATGGATAATATAGATAATTATGACAAAGCTACCAACTTATTATTTGAATATGAAAAATTATACTTTACTTCCCCTGACGAAGCTTTAAAAAAGATGGTAGACCTATATCCTATAGCAGATGAAGCTTTTAATCATACTGTAACAGATGCTATACACCTTTGGTTGTTAGATCATATATCTCCAGATGTAAAATCATATATACGAGATATACTATCAAAGGAAGGAGATCCTGATTTTAGAAAAATCTATAGTGCTTGGTTAAATTGGAAATCTTGAAATAAAACGTGTTTAAACTTTTTTGAGGAACTTGGAGACAAACCCTAATAGGAGCATTCTATTTCAAGTTACATCAAGAAAATAAACATCTGGTTGCACTCCTTTATTAAAGTTAAATCTTTTTTCTACACTTAAAAAGCTAATAATTCAATGAATTATTGTATCTTTGCCCAAAGTTCCTGAATTTTGGTGTTCTTTCTCAAACACAAAATTACTAATTTTCGGGAACTTTTATTTTATTATAGGAAAAAGTTTAAACAGCTTCATTGTAAAAAACAAATAAAAAGAAGCCTATCTCACCACGTATAAAATGTTAAATATCACTTTTTTCTTGCTTTGTAAAAAACTAATTACTAACTTTGTAGCGAAATTTTAAACCTAATCTGTTATGAAGTTATTCTTTCCTCTTATACTAAGTACCCTTACTGCTTTAGCAGGAATAATCATCAAAATAGATTATAGAGAGTATAGTGCTATTGGTAACATTTTGCTAATTTTAAGCACTATATGTTTCTACTACTTTGTTTATCTTCTTGTTAAGAAAATCAAATAACTTTAGTAACAATATCCAAACTAAATTTTGTAGCAGAATTTTAAAACCTTCATAATATGAAAAAATCCATACGTTATATATTGCTCACTATAGCCATTATATCATTTATTCCTATTTATATGAATGGTTTTGCTGAATACCAACTCAATAAATGGTTAATAGCATTGTCATACACAGTGTTAGTTGGTAATATTTTTATTATTGGCTATTTTGTCAGCCATAGAAAAAAGTATTAACTCACTTCAATCTCAATTTTTAATCTTAATACCTTATTTATTATGAAACCTTTTTTGAGAAAAGATGTAAAAAGCGTCTTATTTGTGTTAGCAACCATCGGATTTTTTGTAGAAATAGCCTTTCTATGTTTTGCAAATTTAAATGGTAAAGAGGTATTAAGCAATAGCCTTACAGCATTGGTATCTTTGCTTTCAGCTATTTCTATAGGTTTTGTTTTACAAAAAGAAAGACAACAAGAATAACATTTGTTCATAAGTAACTTTTAAACCCTATGAATCCCCGAAAACCAATTCTCATTATCACAATGCTGTTGCTCGCTTTGGGCTACACCATTTATGCTGTTATAAAATACCTTTACAATCAAGGAAAAATCGCTCCCATTTTATCAGGAGTTTTATTCGTTATTCTTTTCTCAAAATTGTATTTTGATACTAAAAAGAAAAGAAAATAATTGATTATTTCGCACTATTCTCTTCTTTTTAATAGATTCCTTTGTCCTTTAAAATATTATTTATAATTTTGCGGGAACTTTTATTTTATCAATAATTAAATAGATATGAAGACTAAAACAAGAAAATGGATTACAAATACTTTTTTTATCTTGACAGCAGTGATGTATTTGTACAATAACTGGTCATCATTAAAAGAAGGTTTTTTAGAAGGCCTATACAGCAAATAATAACAAAGCTGAAAATGAAAGGGGTTTATTTATCAATTAGAGAAGACCATAGGAAGTGCTGTTTATTATATCACATATTAAAATATGATTGAAAAAGACTATCTCAAGCGTCAAATAGACCGTTTTTTTGAGGAACTCACTGCCCTACTAAACCCCAAGGCAGCGAAAGAAGAAGAACGCAAACAATTAAACCTGCTGGCTGAGAAATACACCCAGCACCATCTTACATATTTCTTCAACACCCCCACCGAAACCCTCCTTTCAGAATACGAAAACGATGCCGAGGCGTTAGAAATCATCTCTGAATTGCTCCTCCAATCCAGCAACGATTCTGCAACTCTACAGAAAACCGCCCACATCATCAAATATGTAGATGCTATCAACAAGGACTTTTCATTTAGGAGAAAAAACAACTTAGAAAAAATCACAGCTTTGCTTTCTTGTTAATTATCAATTGCTCTACAACTTTTCTACATTCATCATTCGTATTTCGCAATTATTTTTTATCTTTGCCACAAAATATAAAAACCAGAGATGAACAAACTCAGTACTATCCTACTATTATTTGTATTTCACTTTTTTCTTTTTGCAGTAGCACAGGAAGAGAGTGACGATGGAATGATACATACAAAGCAGGGTACTACTTCTGTAACTACAGAGGTGGACAGTCATTATCTTGAAGATCAGTTTTATTTGGGGCTTACCTATGATTATCTCGCTGGTAAAGCTAGGAGTGTAGTGCAACACAATCTTTCTCGAGGAATTCATTTGGGTTATCTTCGCGATTTACCTATCAACGAGAAACGCAATATAGGTTTTGCTATAGGGTTAGGGTATGCCTATGACCTTGTGTATAACAATATGGTAGCTAACAAGACCTCTTCGGGGGTGAGTTATGAGATTGTAGAGCATTTCAAAGATCTGAATATCACACGTAACTTCTTTGAAACACATTCTGTAGAGTTTCCTATTGAGTTTCGTTTTCGCACATCTACCCCTTACAGTCATAAGTTTTGGAGGGTTTATGCAGGGACTCGTTTTGCTTATATTTTTAGTGGCAGAAGTTTATATACTGCTAATGGAGTTTCTACATCTTTTCAAAACTCGGATATAGCACATACTTTTCAGGTAAAACCTTTTATTGCTTTTGGTTATAACGCTTTGAACTTTTTTATACAATACAACATTACTCCTTTGCTGAAAGATGCTAAGACTACAGATGACACATCTCTCAGAGCTAATGTATTGCAAATAGGTCTTATATTTTATATACTCTAATGGACGAAAATATCACACGCTGGCGACTCATCTTGGGTCAGGAAGCAAATGCTTTGGGTGAAGTATCGCTCAACGAACAACAATCGCTGATGGACGCTACCCTCGCCGCTCTCTATGACAACACCGAGTGCAGTGGCAATGGTGGCGGCAAACGCTCGGCTGGTTTGGGCAACTCTGCTCCTAACTTAGCCAAGTGGCTTACCGATGTGCGTTCCTTCTTCCCCCCCGATGTAGTGAGCGTCATTCAAACCGATGCTATCGAACGCAAAGGACTCACCAAACTGCTCTTTGAACCCGAAACCCTCAAGAACGTAAAGCCCGACATCTCTATGGTGGGCACCCTAATGGCACTCAAAGACCAGATTCCTGCCAAATCTAAAGACACCGCTCGCGAGTTAGTCAAAGAAGTCGTGAATGAGATAATGAAACGTATGGAGCAAGACCTGCGCCGTGCGGTTACGGGGGCTCTCAACAAAAAAGCACATACCCCCATCGCTAATTTCTCATCAACCGACTGGAAACGAACCATCCAGCGCAACCTCAAAAACTACGATACCGCCACCAAGCGTATCATTCCTGAAAAATTCTATTTCTTTGAGCGCACTCAAAAACAAAAAAATTGGACGGTAATCCTCGACATCGACCAAAGTGGGTCTATGTGTGATTCCATTATCTACTCATCGGTAATGGGCTCTATTTTTGCAAGTATGCCCGCCCTCGACACTCACGTAGTAGTGTTTGATACCGAAATAACCGACCTTACCGAAGCCTGTCGCCAAGACCCTGTAGATATGCTCTTTGGCGTGCAATTGGGAGGAGGAACCGACATTAATAAGTCAGTTGCTTATTGCCAAACGCTCATCGAGAACCCCCGTAAAACGATGTTCATCCTCATATCTGATCTCTATGAGGGAGGCGTACGCTCCGGACTACTACGTCGTCTAAACGAAATGCATCAGGACGGCGTAAAAGTATTGGTACTCTTAGCCCTTTCCGATAGCGGTCGTCCTGATTACGACGAAAAACTCGGCAAGGAAATCAGCAAACTCGGCATCGCCTGTTTTGCCTGCACCCCCGATCGTCTTCCCGAGCTCGTCGAAAACGCCCTCAAAGGCAACGACCTCAAAAAATTTGAAAGTAAAAACAATGAAACAACCAACACTTAGCAATTTACAATTCACAATCATCAATGATTGCATCACCACACTTTATCAAAGTCTACCATTTTCACAACTTTCACCCCCTCCCACAGCCCCGAGAACTCAATTTTTTTTAACTATTTAATACATAATTCGGATGAAAAAACATTCAAAAGTTTGGAATGATATTAAGACCCACGACTCTTGGTCTATTTTTAAAATAATGGGTGAATTTGTACAAGGCTATGAGCAGATGAGCTCCATAGGACCGTGTGTGTGCATTTTCGGGTCAGCCCGTATCAAGCCAGGCACTCCCTACTATGAGCTCACCGTGCGCATTGCCCAAAAGATAGTTGACGAAGGTTTTGGCATCATCACCGGTGGAGGTCCCGGCATTATGGAAGCCGGCAACAAAGGTGCGCACCTCAACAAAGGCGTATCTGCCGGACTCAACATCGACCTACCTTTTGAGCAAACCAACAACCCCTATATCGACCACGACAAGAACATCAAGTTCAACTACTTCTTTGCCCGCAAAGTAATGTTCGTCAAGTATTCCAAAGCCTTTGTAGCGATGCCAGGCGGTTTTGGCACCCTCGACGAGCTTTTCGAGACCCTCACCCTCGTACAAACCCATAAAATTGATAGAATCCCTATTATCTTAGTAGGCACTGACTACTGGAGTGGACTGCTAGAATGGATAAAGACTGTATTATTGGAGAAATTTGGCAATATCAATGCTGAAGATATAAATCTTGTACATTTGGTAGACACCGAAGACGAGGTTATCGAAGTTATTGAAACATTCTACAACAACAAACATCAGTTAAAACCTAATTTCTAAAAAATGAAGAGACTTGTTGTTCTATTTTTACTTACATTAGCTTGGACTTGCCACCCTTCTGATAGGAAGGCATCACAATCTGATTTTGCTATCAACAACTGGGGTGCTCAATATGATGAAATAAGAATAGCTGATGAAGATGAACAACTTGTCTATATAAAGAAAGGCAATAAATGGGGTTTAGCAAGGTATGATGGGAAGGTAATATTTCCTGCCAAGTATGATGATATACATATTACTGTTGCTAAATACAAAAAAGTTGAAAATATTATCAATCCGGTAATTGCAATCCTTACTCTTAACGGCAAAGAAGCTTTGTATAGGGTTTGGCCATCACATTGTGATTATTACCATAATTGTGATATAGATGAGATGGCACCCTTTGCTTATAAGTTTTAGACGTTTACAAATGATTCTGATCGTTTAGGTATCATAATTGTACAAGGTGAAGATGGTAATTTTAGCCTTTTTAATCTGGAAGGTACAGGATTATTACCTCCTTTGTACAAAGAACTTATAATTAAAGATACTTTGCTGTATGGCTACTTGAACCAACATTGGGAGGTCTATAATTGGTGGGGAACCGAGTTTATCAGTTCTGAAGAAAAGCCTGCTGACCCTAATTGCGGTATCATTCCTTTTATGCACAATGATAAGTGGGGAGCTTTCAACCTCAAAACCCAAGATAGCATTCCTAATGAATACGAGGTGTTTGATGCTTATGACGAGCATTACGAATGTGCCCGCGTGAAGAAAAACAACAAATGGGGCTACCTCAATACCAAAGGCGAAGAATATATCCCTATAAAATACGATACACTCGGAACATTTCAAGATTTTGGTGAGGAAAAAACAATAGCCATAGCGCGTTTAGGAAAAAAATGGGGTGCCATTGATACCGACGGGAATATTGTTATTCCGTTCGTATACGAAGCTATCGCAGAGGACATTGGAGACTATTACTACAGAAAGGTGAAAAAAACAATCAATGGGGATTGCTCACTTGTGAAGGGGAAATGGCTTTGACACCAAAATATGAGGATATAAGAAAATTCTACTACGGGCTTTACGAAGACGATGATAATGAATCTTTTTTAGTAAAACAAAAAGGAAAATGGGGTATTGCAAGAACCTTTACAAATGAAGTACTACTCGCCCCCAGTTATGATAGTATACAAACAATAGTAGACTATAACTCATTGAAACTATGGAAAAACGGCAAGCAAGGCTATGCCGATGCCATCACGTATAAAGTGCTTATCAACCCTATATATGAGGAGGCTCATTATTTTATCAACAATTATGCAAGTGTAAAAAAGAAAGGAAAGTGGGGTGTTATCAATCAGAAACAACAAGTAGTGATACCTTTTGAGTACGATTCGTTAGGGCATTACGCTCATCATCGTTTTTTAATAGCTAAAAAAGGCAAAAAAGGACTTATAAATAACAAAAACGACCTTATAACCCCACTGTACGACGATTTGAAAAGAGATTTTCAAGGTTTTGCTTTTGCTAAGGTAGCCGACAAATGGCAAATTATCAATGAAACGACAGGAAAAGCCATTACAGAGCCTATTTATGATGCGATAGAGGGCTTAGACGTAGGGCTTAAAGCAATAGAAAGCCAATATGACGATACCTTTATATATACTCTTTCAGATGAGATATATTACCAAATTTTCAAAGTAAAGAAGAATAACCTATACGGCTGGGTAAATGACCAAGGAAAAGAGCTCACCCCTATAAAATACGATAAAATAAGCCGTAGTTATGGAGGGCTCAGTATCGTAAAAGTAGGGAATAACTATGGTGTTATCAACATAGAAGGGAAAGAAATATTACCACCTATATACGACCAAATAGAAAGGATTAATGACTATAAGATAGAGGCAGGGTATAAATATGGAAGTATTAACTATGCTACAAGAGAAATTGTTTTTGATACCCCAAAGAGGGTACCGCAAAAGTTTCTTGCCGCACGAAAGAAAAATAAATGGCAGCTCATCGATAATAAAGGGAAAGCTATTACCCCTTTGAAATACGATGTTATATCTGATAAAACAATGGATTTCTATGAAGGCACACAGTATCTTATACCTTTTTGGTTAGGAGGTAGATGGGGCTTTGTGAGACCAGATGGTTCGGAGATACCTCCTCGCTATGACAGAATTATAGGTCAGGATGATTATTTTATAGAAGTAACCACTAATAGTAGTAAAGTTTTGGGGGTAATTTATGGTGAATTCTACATCGATTATTGGGGCGTATGCCAACAAAACTGCTACAATGCTCCTGCCGATCACCCCAAAAGAGAATAAATATTATCACCAATTATTCATCATCTACCTTTTAAATAAATGATGACCTCTCTTTATAAATAGTCATATTATTCTTTTTTTTCCAACTCAATAATTTCTAGGTTTTTTATCTCTTTAGCTTCAATTTCAAAACGCAACATTGTGCGAACAGTTTGCCAACCATATATTCCTGCGGCACCAGGATTAAGATGCAAGAGCTGAAACTGTTTGTCATATTGCACTTTTAAGATATGAGAATGACCTGAGATAAAGAGTTTAGGAGATTGGGCTAAGATCTCGGACTTTGCCAAAGGGGTGTATTTATTGGGATAGCCACCTATATGTATCATCAGCACTTCTATTTCTTCACATCTAAAACGATTGACCTTTGGAAACAACTGGCGAATTTCTGTTCCATCAATATTTCCATATACTCCTCGTAAGGGTTTTACATTTTGAAGGGCTTCAATGACAGTTATATTGCCAAAATCTCCACAATGCCATACCTCATCGGCTTCATTGGCATAGTGAAGAATACGGTCATCTATATATGAATGAGTATCAGACAATAGGAGGATTTTCATTTTACATCCAATTTATGGTGTTGTTTACCCTGTATTTTATAACAAGTGCGTTTAGCAGCAATTTCTTCTGCTTTCTTTTTAGAAGTAGCTCGGGCTCTTGTTACTGAAAAGCCTTGTACATATACTTTTGCTACAAAATATTTTATTTCTGAACGATCTTCTATATCTTCTTCTGCTTCAAAAGTAAAATCAAGTTTATGTTTTTGGCACCATTCTATCAACAGACTTTTATGGCTAATTACCTTTTCTTCTAAGTTTTTGATATTAATATAAGGTAAGATAAGTTTACGTTCTATAAAATCAAAACAAGCTTTATATCCCCTATCTAAGTAAATAGCTCCTATAAGTGCCTCAAAAAGATTTCCTGTGATATTGTTACCTAACTGACGTGGTGTGAGTTTAGTACGTAGGAAGTCTAAAAGTTTCATTTCTTTTCCTAATTCATTAAGATTGCGACGTTCTACAATCTTAGAGCGCATTTTAGTAAGGTAGCCTTCATCTTCTTCAGGGGCATTGGTAAAAATATAATCAGCAATGACAGCCCCTAATATAGCATCACCAAGAAACTCAAGGCGTTCATAACTTTTACGAGTAGCTTTTTGATATTGATAAGAAGGATGGGTAAAAGCCTCGCTATAAAAAGACAAGTTTTTAGGAGAAAAGCCTAAAAGGGCTTTTATTTTAGTATAAAAAACCCCGTCTTTCTTCTTAGAAGTAAAACGGGGAAATGATAATATTTTCTTTAAGTTAAACACTTAATACAAGATATCTTTTATTATATTTTTTTAAATAGTAAGCACGCGTTGTGTCCACCAAACCCAAAAGTATTACTCATTGCTACTTTCACATCTCTTTGTTGAGGTTTATTGAAGGTGAAATTAAGGCGTTGGTCTATTTTTTCATCTGGAGTTTCAAAGTTGATAGTAGGAGGAACTATACTATGTTTAATAGCTAATATAGAGGCTACAGCTTCAATAGCGCCTGCAGCTCCTAAAAGATGGCCTGTCATAGACTTTGTAGAGTTGATATTGATTGTATAAGCATGTTCTCCAAATACTTCTAATACAGCCTTAGATTCTGCTATATCACCTAAGGGAGTAGAGGTACCATGCATATTTATGGCATCTACTTCATTTAGAGATACTCCTGCATCTTTAATACAGTTAATCATTACATTTTTAGCTCCGAGACCTTCGGGATGTGGAGCTGTCATATGGTAGGCATCAGCAGAGAGACCACCTCCTGCTAGCTCACAATAGATAGTAGCACCACGAGCTACTGCATGATTATATTCTTCTAACACAATAGCTCCTGCTCCTTCACCTAGTACAAAACCATCGCGTTTGGCATCAAATGGGCGAGAAGCTTTTGTAGGGTCTTCATTGAAGGTAGAAAGGGCATGAAGTGCATTAAAACCACCTATACCTGCAATAGTTACAGCAGCTTCTGATCCTCCTGATACAATCATATCAGCATAGCCAAATCGGATATAATTTAGTGCGTCTATCATAGCATTAGCTGCTGAAGCACAAGCTGAAACTGTTGTAAAGTTTGGTCCTCTAAAACCATATTTTATAGAAATCATTCCCGATGCAATATCGGCAATCATTTTAGGTATAAAGAATGGATTAAAGCGTGGAGTACCATCGCCTTGGTTGAAGCTGGTTACCTCATTTTGGAAAGTTTCTAACCCTCCAATACCTGAGCCCCAAACTACCCCTACTCGATCTTTATCAATAGTATCTATATCAAGATGAGCGTCTTTAACAGCTTCATCGGATACTACGATTGCATATTGAGCAAATTTATCAAGTTTACGGGCTTCTTTTTTATCCATAAAGTTTTCAATATTGAAGTTTTTCACTTCGCATGCAAACTGTGTTTTGAACTTTGAAGCATCAAAATGGGTAATAGGAGCGGCGCCACTTTTGCCTGCCACTAAGCCTTCCCAATACTCTTGGGCGGTATTTCCGATAGGGGTAAGAGCCCCTATACCTGTAACTACAACACGTCTTCTCTCCATATAGATTTTAATTCTTTAGCATTTAGGTTCTAAAAAACATTAGGCAGTAAGCTATCAACTATAATAGGTTGATAGCCTACTGCCTATGGCCAATTATTGTTTAGCGTCTTCAATATATTTGATTGCTTGACCAACAGTTGCTATATTTTCAGCTTGGTCATCTGGGATTTGAATATCAAATTCTTTTTCAAATTCCATAATCAATTCTACAGTGTCTAATGAATCAGCTCCTAAATCATTAGTGAAGCTAGCTTCTGTGGTTACTTCATTTTCGTCTACGCCTAATTTATCAACAATAATGGCTTTAACTCTTGATGCAATGTCTGACATAATTTTCTTTTTTTATAACTTATAATTACTGAGGGCAAAGGTAAGGTATTTTTTTTTAATCGCAATCTTTTTCATACAAATATTGTACTTTTTTTGATGATAATACCAAAAAACGACTAAATATCAGACACTTACTCTTTCTCCCTTTCTTTTATTTCTTCTTATGTAAAACCCTATACTCTTCATAACATTGACTAATAGCCTCCAATACTTGCAGATCATTAGCTGTCATTATAAAGTCATTAGAATAGTTGCAAGAGCGGATAATTTCTTCTAATTCACTGCGGTCTACTTGCAAAAGTTCTAGAAGGGTTTCACGGTCATAGCGAGTAGATAAAGCATCACTCAATTGGTTATCTTTGCGCATATCGCGCAGTTTGCGCATTTCTTTTCCTTTAGTAGTGAAGGAACGACTTAAGAGGTCGGCGGGGTTCATTACTGCACTGAGCACACGACCTACGGCACTAGCACTTGCTCTACTTTCATAACCTATTTCTAATCCTGAAACACTATAGCGTTTATTATCGTTAATAGGTACATTTTTAGCATCTATATCTAGGTATCCTGTAAGTTTATACGGTGTTACGACTACCTCTTCTAAGGCATAAGCCAATTCTGTCATTCCTATCTTCAATCCTTGGAATTTGACCATATCATTGGTAACGCGCACTTTGGTAGATTTATATCCTAAAAAAGAAATGTATAATGTATCATTGGCACTGACCTTGATAGTAAAATCTCCTCTATCATTGGTTGTGGTTCCTTTCACTTTATTAAGGTTTAGGATATGCACATTGACCATTGGTTTATTGTTTTGCACACTATATACATGCCCGTGTAGCTCAGTTTCCTGAGCCATAAGGGTAATAGTACATAAAAACAAACAGTATAACAGTACCTTCTTCATCATACTTTAATCTTCTTTTTAAGGGTAAAAAGAGGGTGCCTAAACTTTCTTTTATTTGAAAAGTAGTTTAGGCATCCTCCTATTTATTATAAACTACCTTTCGTTTAGTTCTTTACATTGAAAGCTTTTTCTTTAGGATAGTAGGCTACTGAACCTAAAGATTCTTCGATGCGGAGCAATTGGTTGTACTTCGCCATACGGTCAGAACGAGAAGCAGAACCAGTTTTGATTTGTCCGGTATTCAAAGCTACAGCCAAGTCGGCAATAGTGTTGTCTTCAGTTTCGCCTGAACGGTGAGACATTACAGCAGTATAACCAGCGCGGTTAGCCATATCTACGGCTGCGATAGTTTCAGACAAAGTACCGATTTGGTTTACTTTGATAAGGATAGAGTTTGCAATACCTTTAGCAATACCTCTTTCAAGGATAGATACGTTAGTAACGAACAAGTCGTCACCTACTAATTGAACGCGGTCACCGATTTTATCAGTAAGGAGTTTCCAACCATCCCAGTCGTTTTGATCCATACCGTCTTCGATAGAGATGATAGGGTATTTAGCTACTAATTCAGCCAAGTAGTCAGCTTGTTCAGCTGAAGTACGTACTTTACCTTTAGCACCTTCGAAGATAGTATAGTCGTATTTACCATCTTTGTAGAACTCAGAAGAAGCACAGTCTAAGGCTATTTTGATATCTTCACCCCATTTGTAACCCGCTTTGTTTACCGCTTCTTTGATAGAATCGAGTGCATCTTCGATATCTTTGAAGTTAGGAGCGAAACCACCTTCGTCGCCTACAGCAGTACCTAAACCTTTATCGTGTAATACTTTTTTAAGGTTGTGGAATACTTCGGCGCCCATTTGGATAGCGTGTGAAAAGTCTTTAGCATTCACTGGCATAATCATAAACTCTTGGAAAGCGATAGGGGCATCGGAGTGAGCACCGGCGTTGATGATGTTCATCATAGGTACAGGCAAAGTGTGAGCGCTTACCCCACCTACGTAGCGGTACAAAGGCAAGCCGAGTTCTTCGGCAGCAGCTCTAGCAACTGCTAATGATACCCCAAGAATAGCGTTGGCTCCTAATTTAGATTTGTTAGGAGTACCGTCGAGGGCAATCATAGTTTGGTCGATAAGGTTTTGTTCAAAAACGTCCATACCTACGATTTCTTCAGCGATGATATCGTTTACATTAGCAACGGCTTTAAGTACGCCTTTACCCATATAATCTTTACCTCCGTCGCGCAATTCAACGGCTTCGTATTCACCTGTAGAAGCTCCTGATGGAACTGCGGCTCTACCAAGGAAACCATTTTCGGTCATTACATCTACTTCTACGGTTGGATTTCCTCTTGAATCCAAAATCTGACGTGCGTGCACGCTTACAATAATACTCATATATTTTTATTTATTAATTAATTTACTGGTTTGATTTGTTAATTTGTAGTTTTACTAATTAGCAAAGCTTTCTCTTCCCCAAAAGGAAGGAGGTTCGACCCCTAAGGCGCGGAGGTAAGTATACCCTTGTCCGCGGTGATGACTTTCGTTTTCAATAAAATACAATATCCATTGAGCAAAGCTAAAAGTCATTTGATAGATAGTAAGCGGTTGGGTATAATCGCCTACTTTTTGCCATTCGCGGTCGAGGATTTCAGTAGCTCTATCCCATAAAGCCAATACTTCCGTTTTGGTAGTAGGGAAAGTACCTTCTAAGAAAAGCGTATGTTGCTCCTGAAATCTTTCTTTGAAAAGATAGTCCATCACTCTTAAAAACTCTTCTACCATTCCTGAAAACGGGCGTAAGTTTGCAATGTTGAACTCAAAGAGGTCTTTCTCGGGGAAAGCCTCAATCACTTTGCGGGTGAGGGCACGCACATCTTTTAGATTAGTGAGCAGTGCTTGGGGTGTAAGTAATTCTTTCATTATTAATTATTTTTTAGCTATCATTTCTACAAATTGGTCGAACAGATAGGTAGCATCGTTGGGGCCTGGACCTGCTTCGGGGTGATACTGCACACTAAAACATTTTTTGCCTTTGATACGCAATCCCATTACGGTATTGTCGTTTAGGTGGGTATGGGTAATTTCGACATTAGGGTTAGCCTCTGCCTCTGCCCTATTGACTGCAAAACCGTGGTTTTGTGAGGTAATCTCATCTTTGCCAGTAAGCAAGTTTTTCACGGGGTGGTTGATACCGCGGTGGCCGTTATGCATTTTATAAGTGCTAATACCATTTGCCAATGCTATAATCTGATGACCTAAGCAAATGCCAAAGATAGGTAAATCCTCATCAATCATTTGTTTTACTTGAGCGATGACTTCGGTAAGAGGTTCGGGGTCGCCAGGCCCGTTGGACAGGAAATAGCCATCGGGGTTCCACGCTTTGAGCTCGGCTAAGGGAGTGTTGTACGGGAATACTTTGACATACATATCACGAGTTGCCAAGTTGCGCAATATATTTTGCTTGATACCAAAGTCGAGCGCTGCTACTTTATACTTTGCTTGAGGGTTACCAAAAAAATAAGGTTCAGTAACCGACACTCTTGATGCCAATTCTAAACCTTTCATATTAGGAATCTTGTCTAAGCGAGCTTTGAGCATTGCTAAATCATCGGTTTCGGTGGAAATAACGGCATTCATTGAGCCATTATCGCGAATGTAGCTCACTAAGGCACGGGTATCGACCTCGCACATTGCCACCAATTGATGACTATCTAAAAAGTCTTTCAAAGACTGGTTGGCAGCGGCACGAGAGGCATCATAACTAAAATTTCTACATATTAGTCCTGCAATTTTCATACCATTTGATTCATTATCGGCTTCACAAACGCCATAATTTCCGATATGAGCATTGGCAGTAACCATTATTTGCCCGAAATAAGAGGGGTCAGTAAATATTTCTTGATAGCCCGTCATACCTGTATTGAAGCAGACTTCGCCAAAGGCCGTACCTTCATAGCCTACGCTTTTGCCATAGAAAGCAGTACCATCAGCGAGGAGTAACACGGCATTTTTCTTTTGTTGATATTTCATTGTGCTATTTCCTCAAATTTGAGTGCAAAGGTACAAAATAATTAATAAGTAACAAGCAAAAACGATATTTTTTTATTGATAGTAGGTATATGTTATTTTGAAATGAAAGATTGTTTTCCCTTCTTTATTAACGGTTTTTTCTTCAATAGGCAATCCTTTTTCATTATAGATATATGTTGTTGAGAGATGTTCTTCGACAGTACCTTTTTCATCATAATCAGTACGTTCTGATAAATATCCTTTTTCGTTGTACGTATAAAGGCTCCATCCTATAAAATCGAAGAGGTATTTATTTTTTTTAGTAACTCTATTATTTTTGTCGTATTCATAGAGGTCTCTAGTCCTCCTGGTTTCAGTATCTTCTTTAAATATTGCTTTCTCAAGTAACAAACCGTTTACATCATAGACTTTTTGAGTTTGTTCATAAATTGCTCCGTGACTAAAGTTTTTTTGATGTTCTGTTTTCAATCCTTTTTCGGGAGCGACGCTTTTATCAGTATATTGAGAAGACTTGATTTCTTCTTCTGAAAAATACGTAAATTCTCTTATTCTATCAATTTCGTTTTTCAGATAGGACTTCTCTAAAACAAGACGGTTGTTTTGGTCGTATTGATAATCTATATGTCCTATATTTTTAAATCTGCCTTTTACTATTTTTTTTATGCGATTATTATTTTGGTCGTAAATGAAGTTATAAGTAGTTTTATCATTCAGTTCTGTTCTTTTTTTAATCACGACATACTTTACTAAATTAGCTTTAGCATCATAGTAATATAATTCTTTTCGCTCAAAACTTTTTTTGCCTTTTGGGCTAATTATATGCTCTAAGAGATTGCCTTTTTCGTCATAGGAAAAGGTCTCGATATGATTGCCGTAATATTTCGACTGATATTCTTTTTTTGCAACCTCATTTTGAGCGTTGTAAGTATAGAAGACTTTAAATTTTTTCCCTGAATAATCGCCGTAAATATCATTTTCTACTACCCTACCCTCTTTGTCGAAGACAGCGTAAGAGACTGGATACTTCAGTATAAAATGAGCTAAATATTTATATGTAGAGTTGATACTCATAGGTTCAAACTCACCTTTATAATTGAGTCTTTCATATTTCACTGATTTGATAACCCCTTTCAGCGAATTATCGGTCAGATAGTTATTATGGGTTAAATTGCTGTCGTCGTTTTGTGAATAAAGGGTAGTGAATACGAAGAATAGGCTTAAAAACAGGAGTTTTTTAGGTTCTTTATTTTTTTTCATAAATATATCATTTGATTCATTTATAAGAGAAAGATGGGACAAAGGTACAAAATCTTTTTTGAAGGAGTATACATTTATAGGTATTTTATTAGCAGGAGTAGTTATTAGATTTATTAGAGAGGTTTGAGTTTTCTCCAAGCTTCTTCCAAGCTTCTTCCAAGGTTACTGTAAGGTTTTTTTCGAGTTTTCTTTAGGTTTATAACGAACCATATGGCTAGTTATGAAGGCAGAAGTACATTTTCTTAGTTATTATTTTTCAATCAGTTAAGAACTTCTTTAAAAAATATTAGTAAAAAAATAATTGTTATTTAAAAAAATAGTTGTACTTTTGCGCGATATTTTGTAAATAGGCTTTGTTGGGGAGACTCAACAAGGTCGCATTAACTTATTATATTCACCATAAAATAATATGGCAAGAGAAAAAAATACAGCTGTTCCTAAATTTGATAAGATTTCGATTGGTTTGGCCTCTCCTGAATCTATTTTAGCGGTTTCACGGGGTGAGGTTACAAAGCCCGAAACTATCAACTATCGTACTCACAAACCTGAACGCGACGGGTTATTTTGTGAGCGTATTTTCGGTCCGGTGAAGGACTATGAATGTGCTTGTGGCAAGTACAAACGCATTCGGTATAAAGGTATCGTCTGCGACCGTTGTGGTGTAGAGGTTACTGAGAAAAAAGTACGCCGCGAAAGGGTAGGGCATATCAATCTTGTGGTGCCTGTTGCACACATTTGGTATTTCCGCTCATTGCCTAACAAAATAGGCTATTTGTTAGGGCTTCCTTCGAAGAAGTTGGATATGATTATCTATTATGAGCGTTACGTAGTGATTCAACCAGGGATAGCCAAAGGGCCAGAAGGTGAAGATTTACAATACTTAGACTTTCTTTCAGAGGAAGAATATCTCGCTATCATAGAGAGTCTTCCTGCTGACAATCAATACTTAGAAGATACAGACCCTAATAAGTTTATTGCTAAGATGGGAGCTGAGTGTCTTCTTGAGCTTTTAGAACGATTGGATTTGGATGCGCTTTCATACGACTTGCGTCATAAAGCGAACAATGAAAGTTCTAAACAGCGCAAAACAGAAGCGCTAAAACGCTTGCAAGTGGTAGAATCGTTCCGCGAGTCTCAAAAGAACCGCGAAAACAAACCTGAGTGGATGATAATGAAGGTGATACCTGTAATTCCGCCAGAATTGCGCCCGTTGGTACCGCTTGATGGAGGTCGTTTTGCGACTTCCGACCTCAACGACTTATACCGCCGTGTAATTATCCGTAACAACCGTCTCAAACGCTTGATGGAAATCAAAGCGCCAGATGTGATTTTGCGCAATGAGAAGCGTATGTTGCAAGAGTCGGTAGATTCACTCTTCGATAACACCCGTAAATCATCAGCGGTAAAAACCGAATCTAATCGTCCGCTCAAATCTCTTTCTGATTCATTGAAAGGTAAACAAGGGCGTTTCCGTCAGAACTTACTTGGTAAACGTGTGGATTACTCTGCTCGTTCCGTTATTGTGGTAGGTCCTGAACTCAAAATGTATGAATGCGGTTTGCCAAAGAATATGGCTGCCGAACTCTATAAACCGTTTGTAATCCGCAAGCTCATTGAGCGCGGTATCGTAAAGACGGTAAAATCAGCTAAAAAAATCATCGACAAGAAAGAGCCTGTAGTATGGGACATCTTGGAGAATGTAATCAAAGGGCACCCAGTGCTTCTGAACCGTGCCCCTACATTGCACCGTTTGGGTATTCAGGCATTCCAGCCTAAGCTCATCGAGGGGAAAGCTATCCAGTTGCACCCATTGGTGTGTACGGCGTTCAATGCCGACTTCGACGGAGACCAGATGGCGGTGCACTTGCCATTAGGGCCTGAGGCTATCCTTGAAGCACAACTATTGATGTTGGCTTCTCACAATATCCTCAACCCTGCCAACGGTTCGCCTATCACCGTACCATCACAAGATATGGTCTTGGGGCTTTACTACATCACCAAAGGACGTAAATCTACCCCAGAGTATCCTGTGAAAGGAGAAGGACTCACTTTCTATTCTGCCGAAGAGGTAAATATCGCTTACAACGAAGGTAAATTGAGCCTCAATGCTTTCATCAAAGTGAAAGTGCGCGACCTCGACGAGAATGGCAATGTGTATTATCCTATCGTAGAGACTACAACAGGGCGTGTGCTCTTCAACGAGTTGGTACCTTTGGAAGTAGGTTACGTAAACGAGGTACTTACTAAAAAATCTCTTCGCGACATCATCGGTCGTATCTTGAAAGCAACCAGCATCCCTGTAACGGGAGATTTCCTTGATAAAATCAAGAATATGGGTTACCGTTTTGCCTTCAAAGGAGGATTGTCATTCAGTTTGGGAGACATCATCATTCCGCAAGAAAAAGCGGATATGATAGCCGAAGCTAATGGTCAAGTAGACGGTATTATGATGAACTATAATATGGGTCTCATCACCAATAACGAGCGTTATAACCAAGTGATTGATGTATGGACATCTACCAATGCGCAACTCACTGAATTGGCGATGAAACGCATCAGTACAGACCAACAAGGGTTCAACTCAGTATATATGATGCTTGACTCTGGAGCGCGTGGTTCTAAAGAGCAGATACGTCAGCTTACTGGTATGCGTGGATTGATGGCTAAGCCTAAAAAATCAAGCGTTGGAGGGGGTGAAATTATCGAGAACCCTATCTTGTCGAACTTTAAAGAAGGTTTGTCAATCCTTGAGTACTTCATCTCTACCCACGGGGCTCGTAAAGGTCTTGCCGATACGGCTTTGAAAACTGCCGACGCTGGTTATTTAACACGTCGTTTGGTAGACGTTTCGCAAGATGTAATCATCAACACCGAAGATTGTGGTACCTTGCGCGGGGTAGAAGTACGTGCGCTCAAAAAGAATGAGGAAGTAGTAGAAACTCTTGGGGAACGCATCTTGGGTCGTGTATCACTTCACGATGTATACAACCCGCTTACTGAAGAGCTTCTCGTAGCTGCTGGTGAAGAAATCACAGAAAAAATAGTAGATAAAATAGATGCAGCCCCTATCGATATGGTAGAGGTACGTTCTGCACTTACTTGTGAAGCGAAACACGGTATTTGTGCAAAATGTTACGGTCGCAACCTTTCAACCGGTCGTATGGTACAGAAAGGAGAAGCTGTAGGGGTAGTAGCCGCGCAGTCTATCGGTGAGCCAGGTACGCAGCTTACCTTGCGTACTTTCCACGCGGGTGGGGTTGCCGGTAACGTATCGGAAGAGAACAAAACAGAAGCGCGTTTTGATGGTATTCTTGAGATAGAAGACCTACGTGTGGTACGCGGTAAGGACAACGAGCAGAACCCAGTGGATGTAGTAGTTCGTTCATCAGAGTTAAAAGTACTAGATCCTACTACTAAGATGGTGCTTCAGACACACGATATTCCTTACGGTGCGCACATCTTTGTAAAAGACAAAGAACAAGTGAAGAAAGGCACATTGCTTTTCCAATGGGATCCATACAACGCTGTAATCATCTCGGAATACTCTGGTAAAATTGCTTATGAAGATATCGAACAAGGTATTACTTACCAAGTAGAAATAGACGAGCAAACAGGTTTCCAAGAAAAAGTAATTGTAGAATCACGTAATAAGAAACTGATTCCTACCTTACATATTGTTGATAAAAACGGGGAAACACTTCGTTCTTACAACTTGCCAGTGGGAGCCCACATTATGGTGGATAACAACAGCAAGATTGAAGAAGGTAAAGTACTTGTGAAAATACCGCGTAGTTCTGCGAAAGCAGGGGATATCACAGGGGGTCTTCCTCGTGTTACAGAGCTTTTTGAAGCGCGTAACCCATCAAACCCTGCTATTGTATCTGAAATCGACGGGGTGGTATCATTCGGTAAAATCAAACGCGGTAATAAAGAAGTTATCGTTACCTCTCGTTTGGGAGATGAACGCAAATATTTGGTAAAACTCTCAAGCCAAATCTTGGTACAAGAAAACGACTTTGTACGTGCAGGTAAACCCCTATCTGATGGTTCTGTAACACCTGATGACATCTTGCGTATCAAAGGACCTTCGGCAGTACAACAGTACTTAGTAAACGAAGTACAAGAGGTATACCGCCTACAAGGGGTAAAAATCAACGACAAACACTTTGAGGTAATCGTTCGCCAGATGATGCGCAAAGTAGAAATTCAAGACCCAGGGGATACCCTCTACCTCGAAGGACAGTTGGTACACAAAGACGACTTTATAGAAGAAAACGATCGTTTATTCGGTAAAAAAGTAGTAGAAGATGCTGGTGATTCAGAAAACTTACAAGCGGGACAAATAGTGAGCCTTCGCGAATTGCGCGATGAGAACTCATTGCTAAAACGCGCTGATAAGAATTTGGTAATCGCTCGTGATATCATTCCTGCTACCGCTATGCCAGTATTGCAAGGTATCACACGAGCTTCATTGCAAACTAAATCGTTCATCTCGGCAGCTTCTTTCCAAGAAACTACTAAAGTATTGAACGAGGCAGCCGTAAGCGGTAAAATAGATACCCTTGACGGTTTGAAAGAAAACGTAATCGTTGGACACCGTATTCCTGCTGGTACTGGACTTAAAGAGTACGAGAAAATCATCGTAGGATCTAAGGCAGACATGGAGCCAGTAGTTGAAAAGAAGAAGACAAAATAGTGCAGACTTATGGAAGAAGTAGAAGAAAAAGAAGGTCAATTGAGTATAGAACTCGATGATAAGATAGCCGAAGGAGTATACTCTAATTTGGCTATTATCAACCACTCGGCTACTGAGTTTGTAGTAGATTTTGTGAGTGTAATGCCAGGGATGCCCAAAGGGAAAGTGCGCAGTCGCATTATTCTTACCCCAGAGCATGCTAAACGATTATTATTTGCTTTAGATGATAATATCCAAAAGTTTGAACAAGCTAATGGCAATATTGCTAATAGTGATGACCGCCATGCTATTCCGCTATTTGGTGTAACGGGACAAGCTTAGTAGGGTAATAGATCATAGATAAAAAGAAGCCTTGCCAGAGTTATAACTTTGGTAAGGTTTTTTTATTAGTTATATAAACTGATTGTGATGAAAGTATAATTGTAAATCAGTATTTTGTTATATCGAGCTGACATTAAATATAAAAGCTGAGGGGAAGCAAAGGTGCATTTGGTAAAATCATTTCTTATTTGTATTTTTGCCCAAAAGGAAGTAACAAATCAAAATGGGGTAGAAGAAGAAAAATATAATATATTTCCCTATTACAGATCTTATATTGCTCTATTTCCAGCCACTGAGAACTATGGTACTAATACAGCAGAAATAGATTTACACATTAAATTTTTAGATGGAGAAAAGCCTGATTATTTACTTTTCAAAATAGATAATTTTGATTTGACAAAATGCGAACATCAGAACATAGAGATTGATCGTGTTAAGATAGATAATCCAAGAGAGACCGAGACTATAAAGATCTGTTGTAAGAATAAAGAAAACTTTACAAAGGATAAAAATATAAAGGTATATGCTGTTAAAAAGCAGTCCAATGGTGAGATAACAGAGCATCTTGCAGGCTGTATAACAATGGTAGCTCCAATAATAAAAACACTGGATGTTGCGGTGGTAAGAGTAAAAGCATTTACGGATTTTGGAGTACCTACTCCAGACTGGGAAACTTTTTTTAAGAATATATTAGGACAAGCTTTGATTAAGGTAACAAGTATAATAGATACAGATGCTACTAAATATAATGAACGATTGAATTTAGACATCTCTTCTAAAAAGAGTATCTATGATATTGATTCAGGGTTTATGTCAAAAACAGATGGATTAGAAAGAGATCTCGAGACCTTATTTAGAAATGAACATCCTAACTTGTATAGAAAATATTTTACTTTATATTTTTTAGATGTAGCATCTACAGGTCGAAGTGGATATAGTAGAATAAATAAGCACTATGGAGTTATGTTTGATACACATACTGAAGAAACAATAACGCACGAATGTTTGCATGGTTTGACATTACCACATTCTTTTTCTTATACAGAATGGACTAATTATGTGTATGAAGCAATGGCTACAGATAATATAATGGACTATTCTCATTTAGAGAAAGATCCTGTATCGGGCAATGCACGAAGTCCCATAAATCGTTTTCAACTATGGAAATGGCAATGGGAAACTATACGAAAACATTATTTATTAAAATAAATTTCTTATGAGAAAAATATTATTATACATTGTAGTATTAACAATAAATTATATGATGGCACAAGAAAATAAAAATTCTTTAAAAGATACAATTATGTTTGAAAAATTTGATTTTAACCTATGGAATACAAGGTACAAAGATTTCGAGAAAGATCCTAAATATGGAGATTATTACAAATTAAAAGATGGTTCTTCTTTCCGCCCTTTTTATGGAGGAAAAGGCTATATCTTTTATAAAGTGATTCCCCCCTTACCAGCCTATTACCATTACTTTTATGATTACTATGAAAATGGTAATCTTAAAGCCTATGGTAAATATGCAGGTATGCAGGTAGTAAAAATAGGTGTTTGGCATTACTTTGATGAAAATGGCAAAGAAACTCAAGTGAATGAAGAAGCAAAATTAGGTAAATGGACATTTAATGCTATTTTAGAGGTATTGCATAAAGATGGCGTTATTGATCTCTACACAGGTAAAAATAGGGATTGGGATAAATTATATATTGAATTTAAAAATAATAACAGAGAGGTAGCTGTTATCGTTTTTAAAGAAAGAATAGATATTTTAATAGACACCTATTACGAATATATTTTTAATTGTAAAACAGGAAAATATACTCGTGAGGAGTACGAACGTTATAATGAAAAAGCTATGGATATGCCTACACTTCCTCCTTTGAAAAACAGCAAAAAGAATAAACGTAAAAGCAAAAATAGTATATCAATAAGTGAGGAAGAGTACCAGCAAGAATTACAGAAAAACAAAGGAAAAAGCTGGTGGGAGCGCTTGTTTAGTTAAAATGTATAAGTTATGCCACAAATCATCACTAATACCGCTGAGAAAGGATTTTTATTTTATCCCTAAAATAGGTGAAGAATAGTACGAGAAAGTACATTATTGGAATAAAAAATGATATTATGAGAATATTTATAAGTTTAATAATCATCACGCTATTTTTACAATGTAAAAATGCACAGCGATATAGTACTGAGGTTAAAAATTCTTTAAAAGACACGATTGTGTTTAAGCAATTTGATTTTGAATTATACAAAAGAAACTATAAAGGTTATAAAGAAGACCCAACGCGTCCCCCATTTTATATATTAGCGGATGGAAGTGCCTTCGAATCATTTGTAGCAGGGGATTATATTTATTATTTTGTAATCCCCCCTAAACCATCTTATCATCACTATATGTATTTTTATTACCCCAACGGAAGACTAAAAGAATATGGAGCTTTTGCGGGTTTGGACAGCGATGTAAGAATAGGCATTTGGAAACAATATGATACAATAGGAGATGAAACACAGGTAGATGAGGAAGCAAAATTTGAGAAATGGTCTTTTAGTAAGGTATTAGAGGTATTAGAAAAAGATGGAGTTATCAATTTGCGAACGGGAAAACATAGAGAAGCAAATGAATTAGACTTTGATTTTGATGAAAAAGAAAAAAAATGGACAGTGGCAGTTGTTAAAGAAGTAATAGATGTTTTTATTGATGTTTATTATGAATATATATTTGATTGTATAGCAGGGACATATACTCGAGAAGAATATGAACGCTATAATAATAAAGCAATGGATCTTTATGGATTACCCCAATTAAAAAATAGTAAAGAGAATAAAAATAGAACTATAAAAAAGTAGAATAAATTTTTATGTACTATGCCACAAATCATCACTGATACTGCAGAACTCAGTTGCAATCAAGGTACAGCAACGAGTAAACTCAATGTTACAAGTCAAGATTTTGTAACTATTGAGGGTAAAGCTATGGCTACTGAGGAGGACAAGCAAGCGAATACCAATATACAGCCCTTTAAGCAATGTAAGCTAAAACCTTCCTCAAGCGGTTATTTACCTTGTGTGCCTGCTCCTATTCAATGGGAAGATACCGCAGAGAAAGACTCTATTAACGAGCAAAAAATACTTACAGAAAACTCCTATTGTATGTGCTCAGTTGGTGGCAAAATCACCGTAAAAGATAAAGGACACAACGAAAATCACAATGTGGAATAAGTCTAATCGCCACGACTTCGGAGTGCTACATTCTGCGTTCCCTTGCGCACAAGTAGTTTTGAGCTGCTTAAAAGGTATTGAGTTGCTCAAAACACAACTTGCTACCATCTGGTGATGGTAAAACATAGCCCTTTGGGCTATATTTAGGTTAGCCAACAAACTGCGCCATAGCGCACTCATCTACACTCTTTAAAGGGTATTTTTGAGCTAAAAACAAGGTTTTTGCTTTATGCTACAAAATATTGTATTCCAAGTGTTTTTTACTTTATTAATTTACTGATTTTTAATAATTAGACTGTTCTAACGTTACAACGTTCGTACGTTGCTACGTACCAACGTACAGACGTACGTATATACATACGATCACACTAACATACGTACTAACATACGTAAGCACGTGCGTATGGGCGTACCAACGTATGTTAGAGCGAGTGCACGAATGTTTGCATGGTTTGACATTACCACATTCTTTTTCTTATACAGAATGGACTAATTATGTGTATGAAGCAATGGCTACAGATAATATAATGGACTATTCTCATTTAGAGAAAGATCCTGTATCGGGCAATGCACGAAGTCCCATAAATCGTTTTCAACTATGGAAATGGCAATGGGAAACTATACGAAAACATTATTTATTAAAATAAATTTCTTATGAGAAAAATATTATTATACATTGTAGTATTAACAATAAATTATATGATGGCACAAGAAAACAAAAATTCTTTAAAAGATACGATTAAGTTCGAAAAATTTGATTTTAACCTATGGAATACAAGGTACAAAGATTTTGAAAAGGTTTCTGATAACAAGTATTCTGGATATTATAAGCTAAAAGACGGTAGTTATTTTCGTCCTTGTAATGGGAGTGATGGTTCTGTTTTTTATGTTGTAGTACCTCCCTTACCTGCCTATTATCATTGTTTTTATGATTATTATGAAAATGGGAACCCTAAAGCCTACGGTAAATATGCAAGTATGCAAACAAAAGTAAAAATAGGTATTTGGCATTACTTTGATGCAAATGGCAAAGAAACTCAGGTAAATGAAGAAGCAAAATTAGGTAAATGGACATTTAATGCTATTTTAGAGGTATTGCATAAAGATGGCGTTATTGATCTCTACACAGGTAAAAATAGGGATTGGGATAAATTATATATTGAATTTAAAAATAATAACAGAGAGGTAGCTGTTATCGTTTTTAAAGAAAGAATAGATATTTTAATAGACACCTATTACGAATATATTTTTAATTGTAAAACAGGAAAATATACTCGTGAGGAGTACGAACGTTATAATGAAAAAGCTATGGATATGCCTACACTTCCTCCTTTGAAAAACAGCAAAAAGAATAAACGTAAAAGCAAAAATAGTATATCAATAAGTGAGGAAGAGTACCAGCAAGAATTACAGAAAAACAAAGGAAAAAGCTGGTGGGAACGATTGTTTAGTTAAAAATGTATAAGTTATGCCACAAATCATCACTAATACTGCAGAACTCAGTTGCAATCAAGGCACTGCAACGAGTAAACTCAATGTTACAAGTCAAGATTTTGTAACTATTGAGGGCAAAGCTATGGCTACTGAGGAGGACAAGCAAGCGAATACTAATATACAGCCCTTTAAGCAATGTAAGCTAAAACCTTCCTCAAGCGGTTATTTACCTTGTGTGCCTGCTCCTATTCAATGGGAAGATACCGCAGAGAAAGACTCTATTAACGAGCAAAAAATACTTACAGAAAACTCCTATTGTATGTGCTCAGTTGGTGGCAAAATCACTGTAAAAGATAAAGGACACAACGAAAATCACAATGCAGAATAACCTAACCACAACGACTTCGGAGTGCGGTATTCGTTTCAAAAAACAATCTGTAAGAAGTGCCATTTTTCTCATATTTGACATTTTTTTTATTCGCTTAAAGGTCGGATTTCATACTCTAATTTTTTAATTTGTAAAAGTACTTTTTATCAAGTTACTGTACAATATGAAAAAAGGTGTAAAACACTGAAATATAACCTACTAATAAAAAATATTTTTCAGTATATAGGTAACGATTTAGAAACCTAATTTTGAAAAAGCCTGTCCAAATCATCTAAGACTCTGTCTTCTCTTATCTTCCTATCAAAAAAATAATCCTCTTTGTATGAGCTAATTACATTATTTTTTGTAGTTTTGCTTTTTATTCGTAATTTTGCCACAAAGACGAAGATGAGCTGAGTATCTCTACAATTTAGTTGAAAGTATAGGTCAGTTAATAAGACCCTATTGATAGTTTGTGAAGGACAGACAGAGGAGTGGTATTTCAGTAAATTTCCTGTTGTATCTTTATCGATACGATGTGTAAATCTGCGAGGGCAATCTAAATTAAATTTAGTAGGTGCTACTGAAGAAATTGTAAGAAATGACGAATATATTTTTGACGAAGTGTGGTGTGTGTTTGATATGGACATACGTGATATTGATAAAGATTTTGCAAATTTTGATAATGCTATAGAAAAAGCTAAAATTTGGTCTGTTTGTTAAATAAGTATAAAAGAGAGTAATGTTAATTATTTTTGATAAACTGTTATCAGTATGCAAGAAATAGAACGCAAATTCGAGGTAAAAAGCAACAGTTATAAAACGCTTGCTACTAAGGCAATACGCATCACACAAGGCTATTTGAGTTCGGTACCAGAGCGCACAGTGAGAGTACGCCTAAAAGGCGACGAAGCATTCCTCACTATAAAGGGCGGTAGCAACGAGAGTGGTACCACGCGTTTTGAGTGGGAGAAAGCCATTGCAGTAGCCGATGCCCAGCAACTGCTCACCCTTTGTGAAAAGGGAGTGATAGACAAAACCCGTTATCTCGTGCCTTGTGGTGAGTTGTGTTTTGAAGTAGATGAGTTTTATGGAGACAATGAAGGATTAGTGATTGCAGAGATAGAATTACCTTCTGAAAACACCCCTTTTGAGCATCCCGAATGGTTAGGTGAGGAAGTAACCAATGAGGCGCGTTATTACAATGCTATGCTTAGCAAAAATCCCTACAAAAATTGGCAAACTGAAATAATTGACAATTGATAATTGTTAATTGTCAATTAATCACTACCTTTGCAACCAAAATCAACACATTAGAAAAATAACATTATGGCAAGAGATATTTTACCTACTCCCATATTAGAGGGAAAAGATGTAATTGAGTTCTACAATAAGTTAGCAAACTTTAAAAAGAGCTTTGAAGAAAAAGGCATCACCCGCGAAGTGATTCGTGAAGATGCAAAACTTTTAAAATCAATTTTTAAAGAAAGACCAGATGTTGAAAAGAAATAACTTAGAGGGTTTATCTTTCTTTCAACTAAAAGAAAATTACCCAATCAAACCTTTTGATTGTGAAGATGATGATTTGAATGATTTTCTATTCAATAAAGCATTATTGTATCAAAAAGAACTACTCGCTACCACTTTTATCGTTGAAGACGAAGAGCGCACTTTAGGTTACTACAGTGTGCTGAATGATAGTTTGCAACTGAAAGAAGAGGACTTTCCGTCAAAGAGCAAATACAAGAAGTTTCTAAGTCATCTAATTCCTCACCCCAAACGCCATTTGAAAAGCGTACCTGCTGTAAAGATAGGGCGTTTAGCTATTGATAAAACCTATAAAGGTAAGGGGTTAGGAAGAATATTTATTCGCAATATTTCAGATGATTGTATAGAGCTGAATAAAAAGATAGCTTGTAGGCTTATTACGGTTGATGCTTATAAAGAAGCTTTACCTTTCTATCAAAGGTTTGGCTTTGAGTTTCTAACAGAAAAAGACGAACAAGAGGACATTCGGCAAATGTTCCTTGATTTACAAAACCTTGACAATTAATAGCAAATCGACAAATTAAATATATTATGGCAAGAGATATTTTACCTACTCCCGTACTTGAGGGAGAAGAAGTCATAGCGTTCTACAACAAGTTAGCAAACTTTAAAGAGAATTTAAAGAAAAAAAGCATTACTTGGGAAGTAATCCAAGAAGATGCAAAACGTTTTAAAGCTTTATTTAAGAAAGAAGAAAAAGAAGATGATAAATAATTCAAAAATTACCGTTGAATTATTGAAAGAAAACCACCCAATCAAACCTTTTGACTGTGAAGATAATGATTTGAATGATTTTTTACTCTCTTGCAAAATAATAATCATATAAAATAATTAATAAATATACTTTGCCAAAGTCTTTAATTGCTTATCATGTTATGACCATAGACAAAGTGTGTCCCACAAATTACGTATGACAGAACCTAAAAAATACAATCCTACAGAATTAGAAGAAAAATGGTATGCCTATTGGCTTGCCCACAACTATTTTCACTCAACCCCCGATGAGCGTACGCCCTACACCATTGTGATTCCGCCCCCTAACGTTACAGGGGTGCTCCATATGGGACACATGCTCAACAACACCATTCAAGATGTACTTATCCGCCGTGCCCGCCTCAAAGGCTTCAACGCTTGCTGGGTGCCGGGTACCGACCACGCTTCTATTGCAACAGAAGCCAAAGTGGTGGCAAAACTCAAAGAACAAGGCATTAAGAAATCCGACCTCACTCGCGAGGAGTTCCTCGTACACGCGTGGGAATGGACACACCAATACGGTGGGGTGATTCTTGAACAGCTCAAAAAATTAGGTTGCTCTTGCGACTGGGAGCGCACTAAATTCACTATGGACGAGGAGCTTTCGGCTTCGGTTATCAAAGTGTTTGTGGATTTGTACAACAAAGGACAAATATACCGCGGTCACCGTATGGTGAACTGGGATCCAGAGGCTAAAACTACCCTTTCTGACGAGGAAGTGATTTATGAAGAACGTCAAGGATTTTTGTATCATTTGAAATATCAAATCGAGGGGACGAATGAGTACCTCGTGATTGCTACTACCCGCCCTGAAACGATTTTTGGCGATACGGCTATCTGCATTAACCCTAACGATGAGCGTTGGCAACACCTCAGAGGCAAAAAAGCGATTGTGCCTATCTGCAACCGCGTGATTCCGATTATCGAAGATGAGTATGTAGATGTAGAATTTGGTACAGGTTGCCTAAAAGTAACTCCTGCCCACGACCCTAACGACAAGGTTTTAGGCGACAAACATCAGTTGGAAGTAATTGATATTTTCAATGATGATGCAACCCTTAATCACTACGGTTTGCACTATGCTGGCAAAGACCGCTTTGTAGTGCGCAAGGAGATAGTAACCGAATTAGAAGCAAAAGACTTACTTGCTAAAAAAGAGACCTATACTAACAAAGTGGGGACATCTGAGCGTACCAAAGCCGTGATAGAACCCCGCCTTTCCGACCAGTGGTTCCTAAAAATGGACACCCTTATCCAGCCAGCTATCAAGGCGGTATTGGAAGACGAAAGCATCAAACTATATCCCAAAAAGTTCGAGAATACTTATCGCCATTGGGTAGAGAACGTACGCGATTGGAATATCTCACGCCAATTGTGGTGGGGACAACAGATTCCTGCTTACTACTACGGCGAAGGCAAAGACCAATTTGTAGTAGCCGAAACTAAGGCAGAAGCCCTTGTGTTGGCTAAAGAAAAGTGCGGCAATGCACATCTTACTGAAGCCGATTTGCGACAAGATGAAGATGCCCTTGATACTTGGTTCTCGTCTTGGTTATGGCCAATGAGTGTGTTCAATGGTATTTTAGAGCCTAACAACCCTGAAATTGAGTATTATTACCCAACCAACGATTTGGTAACAGGACCTGATATCCTTTTCTTTTGGGTAACCCGAATGATAGTAGCAGGTTATGAGTACAAAGGCGAGCGTCCGTTTAGCAATGTGTATCTTACCGGATTGGTGCGCGACAAGCAACGCCGCAAGATGTCTAAATCTTTAGGCAACTCACCCGATGCACTCAAACTCATCGCCGATTACGGTGCTGATGGCGTACGCGTGGGGCTCTTGCTCTCATCGGCAGCAGGTAATGACTTGCTGTTTGACGAAGCCCTTTGTCAGCAAGGAAAAGGATTTGGCAACAAATTGTGGAATGCCTTCCAATTGGTAAAAGGATGGCAAGTGGATAGCTCGGTAGCACAACCAGCAGCTGCTCAGCTCGCTTTGCAATGGTTTGAAGCTAAGTTCAACGCAGTACTCACCGAAGTAGAAGACCATTTTGAGAAATACCGCATCTCCGATGCCCTAATGGCAATCTATAAACTCGCTTGGGACGATTTCTGTGCGTGGCTTTTGGAAATGGTAAAACCCGAATATGGCAAACCGATGGACAAAGCCACTTACGAGGGCGTGGTAGCCACTTTTGAAAATTTACTAAAACTCCTCCACCCCTTTATGCCATTCCTTACCGAGGAAATATGGCAAAGTTTAGCGCCTCGTACCCCTGAACAAGCCCTTATCGTGGCTACCTACCCCACCGTACAGCCGTACGATGAAAAACTATTAGCAGAATTCGACTTTGCTGCCGAAGTGATAGCAGGAATCCGCACGGTGCGCAAAGAGAAGAACATACCTTTCAAAACACCGCTTAGCCTTTCGGTATTAAACAAAGAGCAAGTGAGCAATCGTTTTGATGTGGTACTTAGCAAAATGGGCGGACTTGAGGCTATTACCGAAGTAAGTACAGCCATAGAAGGTGCAATATCTTTCCGCGTAAAAGCTAATGAGTACTTTATCCCTATCGGGGGAGCGGTGAATGTAGAAGAAGAACTTAAAAAACTACAAAAAGAGTTAGACCACGCACAAGGCTTTTTAGCCTCAGTACGCAAGAAACTTTCTAATGAAAAGTTCGTAAATTCAGCGCCTGCTCAAGTAGTAGATAACGAGCGCAAAAAAGAAGCTGATGCGTTAGCGAAAATTGAAACACTTGAAAAAGCGATAAAAGCAATTAAAAATTGATAATTAGATAAATGGAACACTTAAAACAAATGATAGATGAAGCGTGGGAGAATCGCTCACTGCTTCGTGAGGAAATCGTACAACAGACTATCCGTGAGGTGATTCACCTCTTAGATTTAGGTCAGTTGCGAGTGGCAGAGCCTACTGCCGATGGCTGGAAAGTAAACGAATGGGTGAAAAAAGCTGTTGTGCTTTACTTCCCTATTCAAAATATGAAACCTGTAGAGGTGGGTATCTTTGAGTTTCACGATAAGATTCCGCTCAAACACAACTACGACGAGAAAGGAGTGCGCGTAGTACCACCTGCTGTAGCACGTCGTGGTGCTTTTATTGCCAAAGGCGCTATACTGATGCCCAGCTATGTGAATATAGGGGCTTATGTAGATGAAGGTACAATGGTAGATACGTGGGCTACTGTGGGTAGTTGCGCTCAGATAGGCAAACACGTGCACCTGAGTGGTGGCGTAGGTGTAGGGGGGGTATTAGAACCCTTGCAAGCAGCTCCTGTGATAGTAGAAGACGGGGCTTTTATCGGGTCGCGTTGTATCTTGGTAGAAGGAGTGCGCGTAGGCAAAGAAGCAGTACTTGGTGCTAATGTAGTGCTTACAGCCTCTACTAAAATCATTGATGTAACGGGCAATGAACCTAAAGAACTGAAAGGCTATGTACCTGAGCGCTCAGTAGTGATCCCTGGTAGTTACACCAAGCACTTCCCTGCGGGTGATTATCAAGTGCCTTGTGCCCTTATCATCGGGCAACGTAAAGCCTCAACCGATAAGAAAACTTCACTAAACGATGCTCTAAGAGAATATGGAGTTTCTGTTTAGGTAACAGATAACAAGTAACAAAAAAAGCTGTCTAACATTTTACTTTTGTTAGACAGCTTTTTTCTTCTATAAAGGTTTTTGTTTAGTACTTCTAAAATAGTGTATTTCTATTCTATTTTTATCTTCTATAACTTTATAGTAAATTACAAACCTATTATCTAAAAAGTTTCTTCGATACATTCCTAAATGCTCACTATATTTTGCTAAGAAGTAAGGATTTTTTGCTATTTCTTTTTGTAAAACTTCTACTGCTTTCATTATTTTTTCAGAATAGTTATAACTCCCATTATGCTTATACCAATAAGTAAGGGTGTTATAATAATCTTCTTCAGCGTCGTAAATCCATTTTATTTCCATTGGTTGATCATCTGTTGGGCTTTTCTATGTACTTCAGAACTATCAGTAAACATTCCTAATTGTGATTGTTTTTCAGCTATAGCTAATTTACGTAGGTCTTCGGCTGTTAGCTCATAGTAGAAATCTTCTTCATTTTCAACTAATTGACAAGGTTGAAAATCTGTATTTTCTTCTAAAGGTATGACATTTGTTTGCATAACATTTCTATTTTTTTTACAAAGGTATGATATTATTTTTTAAGCTACAAAAAGATTTTCAAATTACGCTTGTAACATTATAATCAGTTCTTTGCGAAGGTCGGCTTCAGAGAGGTTATTGGTGGCTCCTAAGCCTTTACTTTTTAGGTCGATTTGACGCAATGTGGCAATGATAGCACTCACACGTTTCATAGGGTAGTGTTGCGCCCCTGAACGCAGGTCTTTGATAGCAAAAACAGGCACTTTTAAGGTTGCCATTACGCTCTTATCAGTTTGGTCGGTAAGACCGTGAAAAGCCAAAAGTTGTTGGAAATAACCATAGAGCACAGTAAGCGTCATTACCAAGGGGTTATCTTTAGGATTATCAGCGAAGTGTTTGAGGATACGCGCTACCTTATAGGCATCATTTGCAGCAATAGCACTCTTGAGCTCAAAATTGTTAAACTCCTTGCTAATACCTATATTTTTCTCTATAATATCGGGGGTTACTTCAGTATTTTCAGGGACGATAAGGGCTAATTTATTCACCTCATTTTGTATCCTACTCAGGTCGGTACCTAAGAAATCTACTAACATTTGTATGGCTTTAGGCTGAATGCTGAGGTGTTTTTTCTTCAATACATCTGGTAACCAAGTTGCTACTTGATTTTCATAGAGTTTTTTGCTTTCAAGTAGTACACAATCTTTGTTCTTTTGTAAAGTTTTCAGCAGTTTCTTGCGTGCGTCTAACTTCTCGTATTTGTAACAGAATACCAAAACCGTTGTAGGGGTAGGGTTCTCTACGTAAGGCACAAGCTGGTCGATAGTTGTTTTGAGATTTTGGGCTTCTTTAATGATAATCACTTGGCGGTCGCTCATCATTGGGAAGCGACGTGCATAATCAATAATCGTAGGTACCGTTACATCTTGACCATAAAGCACAATTTGGTCGAAACCCTTTTGGTCTTCTTCTAACAAATGATTTTCAATATAATCGGACACTACATCTATAAAGTAAGGTTCTTCCCCCATCAGGAAATAGATGGGAGCGATATTTTTTTTCTTTATATTAGCAATGATAGTTTTAATTTCGTTCATAGTGCAAAAATACAAAAAAATATTCTATCTTTGCGCTATGGAAGCACTAAATTTCAAATCTTATCCTTTTAGGATAAAAAAGGTAGACCACAAATTGTGGATTTTTGATATTGTGAGGAGGAAGTATGTGATATTGCAACCTGAGGAATGGGTGCGCCAACATGTAGTACATTTTCTTATAGAAGAAAAAGGCTATCCTAAGTCTCTTATCAATGTAGAAAAGGAACTAACTGTTAATGGACTTACCAAGCGTTATGATGTAGTGGTATATTCAAAAAGAGGGGTTGTTTTTTTGGCGGTAGAATGCAAAGCGCCCTCAGTAGCTATCACACAACAAACCTTTGACCAAATTGCACGTTATAATCTAACACTTAATGCCAATTGCCTAATGGTAACTAATGGTATAGAGCATTATTATTGCCAAATGGACTATAGCACTTATAAATATATTTTTTTAAAAGAACTTCCACATTATAACGATCTTTCACAATGACTCTTGCTATTGTAATTCTCAATTGGAACGGCAGACATCTGCTTGAGACCTTTCTTCCATCTGTTTTACAGTATTCTAATGAAGGAAAGGTTTATGTAGTAGACAATGCCTCTGCTGATGACTCTGTTGTTTTTCTACATACCCATTTTCCAGAAGTAAGTGTAATAGAAAACCCAAGCAACAGTGGTTATGCAGGGGGGTACAATCGTGCGTTATCTCTTATAAAGGCAGATATATATTGCTTGCTCAACTCGGATGTACGAGTGAGTTCGGGCTGGTTATCGCCTGTACTTCACGCTTTTGCTGATGAGAGTATTGCTATTGTACAACCTAAAATAAGAGATGAGAAAAGACCCAGCTATTTTGAGTATGCGGGTGCTGCAGGAGGTTTTATTGACAAATATGGTTTTCCGTATTGCAAAGGAAGAATATTTGATACAATAGAAGAAGATCTAGGTCAGTATAACGAGTCTTTCCCCGTACCTATTTTTTGGGCATCGGGGGCGTGTTTTTTTATACGTGCGGAGGTATTTCATCAGTTAGGAGGCTTTGATGAAGATTTCTTTGCCCATCAAGAAGAAATTGACTTATGTTGGCGCGCACATCATCTTAGCAAAAAAGTAGTGTGCACTACAGATAGTATTGTTTATCATGTGGGAGGTGCAACACTCTCAGCACAATCGTCACGAAAAACTTACCTCAATTTTCGTAATAGTTTGTTTATGTTGCTTAAGAACCTACCTTATAAATCTCTTTATACTACGCTCTTCTTACGTATGGTATTGGACGGAGTAGCAGGGGTGCGTTTTCTTTTGCAAGGCAAGCCACGTTTTACGTGGGAAATTATCAAGGCACACTTTCATTTTTACGCTTCTTTTAAAAGATTTAAAAAGAAACGCCCTTCTACTCTTATAACAAATTATTACCAAAAGAAGTCTATTGTTTGGGAATATTTCTTTTTCAGTTCTAAAGCTAAAAATAAATTGAACTTCCAAAAATAAAGCATTCTATTTTTCCTGAAAAAAGCAGTTTTTTTTTTCGGGGAAAACGTATTTAGGTGTTAGGTGGGTATAGGCGAGGAATAGGAGAAAAATTTAATCCGAAAGTCCTAACTCTTCCATTATCATTTCTTCAGTTTCTTCGTGAGTTTCTTCTACTCTTTTAGCAATAATTCTCTCAATACGGCGGTCATTGAGGTGGTATTTAGCCAATAGAGCGTCTAATTCGTCTAAAAATTCCTTAGTGATAGCTACCCTTAGCTGAGGATTCTCCATATTGAGATGTACATTACCTTTATCACTATGGACTACAAAGCAAATAGGCTGTTTTCCTTTATGTTTCTGTAGTAAATTTTGGTATTGTGCAATAAAATCTTGTGTTATATCCTCTATATTTATATGGAGAGTGAGCTTTTTAGACTGACTTTCCATCACATCTTGTAGTTGCATCATCTGCATAAATTGCATACGAGGCTCTCCTCTTTGGTTGGTTTCTCTATTAAGGAATCCTTCTACTACTTTGAATTTGACATACAAAAACGCTCCTGAAATCATATACTTCTGATAGTTCAAATAATCATCTCCAAAGAGTTTAAACTCATAAGAGCCATCGTAGTCTTCAAGGGTAAAAAATCCGAAACCTTTACCATTTTTACTAGTGCGGTGCTGCAAATCGGCTACCATACCCGCTACTGTGAGTTCGCGATTGATAAAAGGATTCAGGTCTTGCAATTGCGACAGACTGATATTGCAGAAATTGTGCAATTCGTGTTTGAAATCGTCTAATGGGTGCCCTGAGATATAGATACCTACGACCTCCTTCTCACGGCGCAACTGCTCGAGATTGCCCCAAGTTTCGCACTTAGGCACTGCAGGTTCAGGAACATCTACTTCACTCTCACCCCCGAAGAGACTCATTTGGGCAGAGTTCTTGCTCTCTTGGTATTTAGTACCAAAACGAATGGCTTTTTCGAGGAATGGAATACCATCGGCTTCGGCATGGAAATACTGAGCACGGTGCACATTGGTGAACGAATCAAAACCTCCTGCCAAGGCGATACTTTCAAAGGCTTTCTTGTTGATACTCTTATAATCTACGCGTTTTGCCAAATCGAAAATAGAGGTATAAGGACGCTCTTGGCGTTGTTCAACAATCGTATCGACAGCAGCTTTTCCTACCCCTTTCACAGCCCCCATCCCGAAGCGTATATCACCATTTTTATTTACGGTAAATTTGTACAACGATTCATTCACATCAGGAGGTAACACCTTGATTCCCATACGGTGGCACTCTTCGAGGAAGAAAGTAATCGTTTTGATATCGTTCATATTGTTAGACAATACCGCTGCCATATACTCAGCAGGGTAATTGGCTTTGAGGTAAGCCGTTTGGTACCCCACCCATGCATAGCAGGTGGAGTGTGATTTGTTGAACGCATAAGCCGCAAACTTCTCCCAGTCTGCCCATATCTTTTCGAGTTTTTGGGCGTCGTGACCTTTTTCGGAGGCTTGGGTAATGAACTTAGGTTTCATCTTAGCTAGTACGGCTATTTGTTTCTTACCCATCGCCTTACGGAGCACGTCGGCTTCACCTTTGGTAAAGCCTGCCAACTTCTGCGATAGCAACATCACCTGCTCTTGATATACGGTAATTCCATAAGTTTCTTTGAGGTATTCCTCCATATCGGGGAGGTCGTACTCAATAGGTTCAATACCGTGTTTGCGCTTGATAAAACTAGGAATATATTCCAATGGTCCTGGACGATAGAGGGCATTCATCGCGATAAGGTCGGCAAAGACGGTAGGTTTCAGCTCTCGCATATATTTCTGCATACCAGTGGACTCATATTGGAAAATCCCGACCGTTTCACCACGCTGGAAGAGTTCGTAAGTCTTTTTATCGTCGAGCGGGAAAGCCTCTGCATCCAGCTCTATATTATGCGTTTGTTTGATATTTTCAATAGTGTCTTTGATAAGTGTGAGGGTACTGAGCCCCAAGAAGTCCATTTTCAGCAACCCTGCGCTCTCTACTACCGAGTTATCAAACTGCGTCACAAATAAGTCGGAGTCTTTGGCTAAAGCTACCGGCACAAAGTTGGTGATATCGTCGGGGGTAATAATCACCCCACAAGCGTGGATACCCGTGTTGCGCACTGAACCTTCAATAATATTTGCTTGTTGAATGGTTTGGGTACTATCCTCCTCCCCTTCTCCTGCTAAAAGGCGTTTCAGTTCATCTACTTTTGGCAGTTCTTCACTGCGCACTTTTTCTTTGAGGGTTTTATCGTCCCAACCGAACATCTTCCCTAAAGACGACACTCCATTAGGCACCAATCCTGCTAATCTATTCGACTCTTGTAGAGGTACATCCAGCACACGAGCCGTATCTTTGATAGCCGATTTAGCAGCCATTTTACCATAGGTGATAATCCTCGCAACCTGACTCTCGCCATACTTATCAATCACATAGTTGATTACATCTTGGCGACCCGAGTCCTCGAAGTCGATATCAATATCGGGCATAGACACACGATCGGGGTTGAGGAAACGCTCAAAGAGGAGGTCGTACTTAATAGGATCCATATTGGTAATATCCAAACAGAACGCTACTGCCGAGCCTGCAGCCGACCCACGACCAGGTCCTACTGATACGCCCATCTTCCGCGCTGCGGCGATAAAGTCTTGTACAATAAGGAAGTACCCTGGGTAACCCGTTTTTTCGATAATGGAAAGCTCGAAGTCCAAACGTTCGCGCACCTCATCGGTAATTTCAGGGTATTTGCGTTTAGCTCCTTCATAAGTGAGATGACGCAAATAGTTGTTTTCTCCTTTTTTGCCTGTAGGGTCGTCTTCCACCTGAAATTCTTCGGGGATATCAAACTTAGGCAAGAGGATATCACGCGCCAATCCGTAGGGCTCTACCTTATCGATAATTTCTTGAATATTGAGAATCGCCTCAGGAATATCCTTGAAAAGCGCCTTCATTTCGGCTGAAGTTTTGAAATAATACTCATTGTTAGGCATTCCAAAACGATAACCACGACCGCGCCCGATAGGTGTTTTCTGCTTTTCGCCATCTTTCACACACAACAGAATATCGTGGGCATTGGCATCTTTTTTATGGAGATAAAAAGTATTATTAGTAGCGATGAGTTTGACCCCGTATTTCTTAGAAAACTCTACAAGGGTTTCGTTCACGCGGTTTTCGTCTTCTTGGTTGTGGCGCATCACCTCCAAATAGAAGTCGTCGCCAAACTGCTCTTTCCACCACAAGAGTGCTTCTTCGGCTTGCTTGGTACCGATATTCAGTATTTTTGAAGGAATTTCGCCATTCATACCCCCTGAGAGCACCATTAAGTCGCTTTTGTACTGCTCTACAATCGCCTTATCTATACGAGGTACATAGTAAAATCCTTTGGTAGAAGCGATAGAAGCCATTTTGGTAAGATTGTGATAGCCCTGTTTGTTTTTAGCTAAAATCACCACTTGGTAGCCGTTGTCTTGTCGGCTTCTATCTAAGTGATTTTCACAGATATTGAACTCACAACCTATAATAGGCTTGATGAGCGTTTCGGTAGGGGGTTCGCCCTTTTCTTGAGCCTCTTTATTTTTAGCTTCCGCTTCTTTGTTATGCCCTTGTACAGCTTGCACAAAGTGGAAGGCAGCCATCATATTGCCACTATCGGTAAGTGCCACGGCAGGCATCTTCTCTTTGGCAGTGATTTTTACGAGGTCTTTTATAGACGTAGTAGATTGTAATATAGAGTGTTGTGTATGATTGTGCAGATGGGCAAACACCGCATTTTCTAACAGTGAAGCATCGGCGTGAGGCTCGGTAGTTTGTGCAGTGCTACTGCTTTTTCGCAAGGCTTCCGAAGCCTCTTTGAGGTTCACGTGCTTGAGTCCGATAAGACCTATAGGCGAGGTGTGATGCCCTTGAAATTCTTTGATATAGTCGTTGCTAAAAGTACCTTCTTGAAAGCCTTCACCACGGCGTATGAGTTCAAAGAAACAGCGGGTGGTTGCTTCCACATCGGCAGTAGCGTTGTGCGCCTCGGCGAAAGGTACACCAAAAAGGAAAGAGTGCAACTCGGTGAGGGTGGGCAGCTTATAACGACCTCCTTTTCCACCAGCTATCTGGCAGAGATTGGCAGTTGCCTCAGTACAAGTGTCGATTACTGGCATCTGCGTAAGCGGACTCTCCACCCCATAGCGGTAAAACTCAGCCCCCATAATATTGATATCGAAACCTATATTTTGTCCTACCACGTATTGCGCTTTGCTAAGTGCCTCGTTGAAGGCTTTGAACACCTCAGCGATAGGTACCCCTTGTGCTTCTGCTAATTGGGTAGAGATACCGTGTACTTTTTCGGCATCATAAGGCACATCAAAGCCATCGGGCTTTATCAAAAAGTCCTTATGCTCAATGAGTGCACCCCACTCATCGTGCAATTGCCAAGCAATCTGTACGACGCGAGGCCAGTTGTCACTATCAGTAAGGGGGGCATCCCAACGGCGGGGTAAACCCGTGGTTTCAGTATCGAATATTAAGTACATTTTTGTTTAGATAAGAGGTAAGAGATAAGAGTTTATTTTGTGAGGGCAAAGGTAGAGATTAATTAGGAGATTAGCAAATGATGTAGGAGGAAGTAATTATGGGGCTATAGAGCTGCTACAAGATATCTCCAAGGTAAGTTGTAAGGAGAGAAAGTAATGGATATAAAAAAAGCCGTACGAAAGTTTTTCGTACAGCTTTTTTTATTAGTAAAGATTAAATTGTTATTATTCGTAGAAATCTACTTCTTTTATTTCATACCAAGCATTATCTCCTCTTCTTGAGGTGAAACGAGTCAACAAGATATGATCCACTGAAATAGGTTGGCGGAAATGAACTGTATAGTATTCCCCTCCTTCAGTAAATTGAGCCCATCCTTGGAATTTAGCATCGTCTATATCTCCTTGCGCACCATATACTCCAAAATAGTAAATACCGTGGGTATCTGAAACTTTTAGGCGTATTGATTTAATAGTTTTCATACCTGAAAAATCAAAATACAACCATTGTACATTCCCATTAGGTTTGGCATTAAAGAAAGTTTTACTTTCATAATCGCCATCTATAGCGTTTTCAGGATTTCCTGTTTGATCAGTATAAGCATAAGAAAACTCTATATCTGTTTTTGGCACTAAATTTCCTGAAGGATTTTGATCGTGATTACCTCTCGCATTTCTACTATTTTCTCTTAATTCTCCACTTACTACATTCACTTTCACAATGATATTGTTATTTGGAAGGTCGTAAGCATTACCAGAGGCATCGTATAGTACATATTTAAGAGGCAAAACATATCTTTCCAAATCAGTTGTCAATTTTGAGGTATCGATATTAAAAGAAAGTGTTTGTTGTTGGCTATTAAAAGCAACTTTAGGAAGAGTGCCTTCTGCACCTGTCGCTATCAATGTTTCACCGAGTGGTAAAGCGCTATCATTACGTACTAAACCTACAGAGAGCCCTGTAGGTAGTACTACTGAGCTATTGATTACTACACTCACTTCTTTATTACCTGTAAAAGCACCATTCATTACTGAAATAGACTTAGTAACTTCTGAAGTAGTAGTAGTTACAGATACGGTTTCGGGGGTTACTTTAGCTACAACTATGGCTTTCCCTTCAACGATTCTCAGTTTCTCATTATTAAGTACTTTTATAGAAAAAGGTAGGATTACGCTTTTATTAAAATTACTTTGGTTATTAGAAACTAATGTAAAGGTAGCTGTAGTTTCGCCTCTAGAAATAGTTTTAGTAGCTTCTGCCACTGTCACTAGGTTAGCATCGCCTAATTCCAATCCAGAGTTATCTCCTTTTACTTTATCGTATACTGAAGTATCGTAAACTAATGAGAACTGAGTGTCAGACTGGAGAGGTTTCACTAATTTTAGTGTCACTTCTCTTTTGTTTTGGCCTGTGATAGGCACATTACCAAGAGACAACATCTGTAATTTTACAGAAGATTGAGTAAGGTAGGCATAGTCAAAACGAGGGTCATAGCCTAAACGGGAACGAATATCAGCTTCTGTGATTGCTTTATCTACTTCCCAAGTAGTACTTTCATTACGTTCAACTGTAATATCGTCTTTTTTACAAGCTGTCATTGCTACAAAGCAAGACAATAGGAGTAAATTTTTATAAAGTATTTTTTTCATTTTATTTATCTTTTAAAAAGAATATAGGAATTAATCTTCTTCTATCAATAAACCTTCAGCAGGGAATTTTACGTTTTCAGTCCATTCTACTGTTAAGTCAGTTTCTTTAAGAGTAGACTGAGCTGCTGGTTTTCCATTTTTACCGAATTTAACAGTATTGTTATATTTGGTAAGCTCTTTAAATCCATCTTTTTTATTGATAGGCAAATAAACTAATAGCCCTTCTGTATTTGGGTCAACAGGCAAGTACAAATTATCTTTGATTTCAGAATCGCTTAGAGCTTTATTCCATACACGTACTTCACGTATGCGATAATCTCTTGAACTACTATTACCTTCATTACCTACTGTAATGGCTCCTCCTTGTCCTTTAACAAAGCTCAAGTTAGGGCGTACAAAGGTTTTGGCTAAGTTACCATTGATATAAACTTTAAGGTTATTATCTTTATATACATAAGATATTTGATACCAAGTATTAAGTTTTACCTCTTGTTTTATAAGGGTTGCATCACCATCAGAATCTAAGTCTTTTACTTGAAAAGAGTCATGATTTACACGAGTGTACCACCAGTTGGAACCAGGACCTCCTCTAAAGTTAATAAGAGATTGGTTCCAAGGATATTCTATAGTATTCCAATTTAGGAACATAAAATGTCCTTGAATGGTAAATTCTTCAGTAGTTGGAATTTCGGGGTCTAACTGTACCATAAAGTTATTACCTTGTTTGATTTCAACTACTGATGTTTTGAATGGGCGACTCAAATTTACTATAATGTCTTTGTTTGAGAGCACAGGCAAAGAAGCTGAAACGATGCGTAAAGGTATTGCATATTTTACTCCTATGGGATAGGTATTTTCATTTAGAGCTTTTATTTCAACTCCTATTTGTGCTACAGCTTTTCCAGCTTTTATAGTAAGGTTTAGAGTTCCATTAGTAGAACTATTTTGAGGGTTATCTATTTCATACAGTTTATATTCTGATATAGGTAACACTTTATAGTTTGTGTTATTTTTTTTATTGAATTCTGGGAAGAAATCAGTTACAGCTACAGTTACAGCTACATCTCTACTTTGTAGATTAGACAATCTGATATCAACCTTTGTATTGCCTCCTTTAGAAGCTTTAGCGAAGTTAACGCTTGCTGTATTGGCATACATATAGACTGCTGATAAGTTATTACCATCACTTACCGTATCTAATTTTTCTTGGCAAGCAGTAAGCCCTAATAGAAGTGCCATACTTGCTAATTTTATAATACTATTTTTCATCTTTTTTAAATTTTAAGGGAGTATAATCATAGGTTCTTTTTCTACATAACCTGAATAATTTGGACGAGGGTCCATAATGCGTATAGCTTCGCGGGTGAAGGCATAATGTAGATATTTTCGTTTAAGATTATTATCGTTTAGATATTCTTTAAACTTCTCGTTATTTTCGTTAGTAATTTCATAATCAGTTTGCCCGTGATAAGCAGCTATACCCCATACCTTACCTTCTTTTACAGCTTTAGCTTTAGTAAGGGCTACTTTAAAATTACCCGCTTGATAGTTAGATCCTGCAGAATTATAGTATTTTCCTCCTAATCTATCCATATCAGGACTCGTCCAACCAGGAGAAGGAGTATAGGTTTCTGAATTATAATTTTGTAAGAAGTGCTTGTCAAAATATTTTTCCATATTGCCAGTTACGAAGACAGAAGGATAGGGTTCACAAGGGACATCACAACAGAAATAGTAACGTTTGGTAGCATAATTAGCAGGCAAATAAGGAGTAAACTCAGCTATAAACTCAGCTTCTTTGGCGTGGAAACCCGGTGTAGAAGCGGTAAACAAAGCTTTAAGATTGGCTTCGCGTTCAGCTTGAGTAGTAACTAAATGTCCCGCTCCTACTGGACCGAAATACTTAGCCATTTCTTTTACGAATTTACCGATATTTTCATAGTCATTATCCCCAACCATTAAAGGCGTTTGTTTTTTCTTTTCTTCTCCTGTGAGACTTCTGTTATGATCTCCACAAGTTTCCCAGTCAACATCATAGCCATCAAAATTTAGAGCTATGATATAACGAGCTAACTCGCGAGCGTAGATTTCAGGCCACTGAGCATAACATTCAGCATAAGGATATTTTTGGTGAAATAAATTAAAACCACTTAATTTTCCATCTTTAGAAGTAGGTAGCCCTAAGCCAACGCTTGGGGTTTGCCAACACATTAGGACTTTGCTTCCTTTTTTATGAAAAATCTCAAGGTCTTTCTTTTGGAAATCACTTATATTTTCAGGCCTTGTACCTAACCCACCCCACATAGAGATAGCAACAACTGAATCTGGGATAGATTGCAACCATGTTTTGGCTACTCCTTTTTGGGTAGTCCAGAAGCCTCCTGAAAACCAGAAATAACTCATAGGGACTTGACCTCCTGCTTCACCTGTGTTGAGCCAAGCTTTTTGTTTATATTCAGAGAGTTGAACCCAGTAGGCATCGAGAGCTTTTTTGTTCTCTTCAGTACGTTCTGCTTCGGCGATCCATTTAGCAGCGTCTCTTTTGTTTTTCAAATCTTCTACTGCTGATTTTTCAAAACTTTCAGTATTATTCTCTGTTTCTGTCCATTTACTGCAAGAAGTTAGCGCTACAGTAAAAGCGAATAATGAATATATTATTTTTTTCATAGTATTAAATTATTTAGATTTCTTATCCCACCATACATTGGTAGCGGCATTATCTGCTCCTCCTAAAAGATTTAGTGCTGCAGGCATATTTTCTCTATTATCGGTATATTCGTTTATAGAGAAAGGAACACGACGTATACCACCATTTTTTCCGTCTGATGATATATTATTAGCTGCTACGTTTGTTAGATTTACAGCAGGGGCAAACATACGAGGATATCCAGTACGACGCCATTCAGACCAAGCTTCTACTCCATTAGGGAAGTTGGCTATATATTTTTGAGTAATAATTTGCTCTAAGTGAGCTTCTTCTGAAGAAACTGCATCCCATTTTTTATCTATTGTACTTATAGCGTTAGCATTATTATTACTATTATTAGGGTCTACATATTGTGCCGGAGTGGCTGAAGAGGTAAGATAAGTCCCTAATTCAACATCATTTTCTTTAAATGAAATTTTAATTCCATTTTCATAGTAATTTTTAGCTGTATCAGTACTAATAAGATTGTATAAAGCTGCTTCAGCTAATAAGAATTGTACTTCAGAAGCTTTGAACCAATAAGTAGGTGTATTTTCTTCAATATTTACTTCAGAATAACCTGCATATTCTGATTTTGGTTTACGTGTACCCATACGTACAGCATAGTAATCTTCAAAACCATTAAGAGATTTTTTTGTAAAATACTTCGCTATACGAGGGTCTTGATAGCCTTTTAAATATGAATAAATATTAGCTCCCATATTAGCTTCAGTATAAGTACGAAGGATATGATATGAATTGAAGAATCGGAATCTGCCATTGGTTACTAATTTAGCAACATCGGCTACTTCAGTAATTAAGCCACCCGGATTGGTAGTAGCTTTAGTTACATATGTTTGAGAAAGAGTTCTATCAGCATAATAAACGCGTATAGCCAAACGAAGCATTAGGGAATTTCCTAATTTCATCCATTTTGTAACATCTCCTTGATATAGAGGGTCGTTATCGCCTAATATCTTAGTTCCGCCATTTTCTTTGTAAGTATTTAAGGTTTCTACTGCTTCTTGTAGTTCTGCCAACATCAGAGTATAAACTTGTTGTTGTGAGTCATAAGGAGCAATTAGTTTACCACCTCCTATTTTACTATAAGGGATTGGACCATACATATCGGTAAGTCTATGAGCTCCCATTATTTTAATAATTTGAGCGATAGAATAATTGGCTTGAGAAATGATATCTTTTTTTCTAAATATTTGTTTGCCATTTTCTACTATCACATCGTGGTTAATGGCTTTTATTTGTTGAAAAGTCTCCATAGTGCTTTTCAACATTTCTGTAAAGATACCTGTTTTACGATTATCTTTTATATAAAAGTTTGGGGTACTTATACCACCGTCCCATTGGGTTCCTACGCCTACATATCCTGACCAAATATCTCCTGTCATACAAGAGGTTACTTGGTAGTTATTTTGGGCTTCAGTACCTGCTCCTGTAGCTGTAGGGATGATGCCTGCTATATAACCTGGGAACAGACCTACGGAAGCCAATCCGTCAAGAGTTCTTTGTTGTTCATCAGGTAGTAAGGGGTTTTTATTAACCTCTTCAAAATCTTTTGTACAAGAAGTTATCAAAAGAATAGATGATATTGTTATTAAAATCTTTTTCATTTTCTAAGTGTGATTTAATTAAAATTGCATTTTAACACTCATACCATAAGTTTGCATACTTGGTACTTGGAAAAACTCAGCAGAAGCATAAGTTCCTACACTTCCTACTACTTGAGGATCAAAAGGTGCCTTGTTATAAATCATCCAAAGGTTTGTACCTATTACAGATAGAGTAAGACGATTTATACCTATATTATTCAAAGCTTTGCCGTCGAATGAATAACCTAAAGACAACTCTTGTAGTCGTACATTGGTAGCATCGTAATTATAATATCCTCCTAAGGCATCTCCTCCTATAGTTTGATAATATGCTTTTGCTGGATATTGTTTGCCATTTACCCATACTCCTCCTGCATCTCGAGCATCTGCTGAAGCTTTTGAAACTCCCATAAAGTCTAAGGCTGCTTGAGTGCCTGAAAGTACTATACCTCCAAAACTACCATTAAATAAGAAATCTAAAGTGAATTTTTTGTATGAGAAAGAGTTCTTCCATCCCATAGTAAAGTCTGGTGTAGAACGACCTATTTTTATTCTTTGTGTTTTATCTACTTCATAACCTCCTGATGAATCTGGGATAAGGTCTCCATTTACATCTCTTTTCAATACACCTGTAGTTGTAATGTCGGCGATACTACCCCCTTCTTTTAAAAGGTTGCCTCCACGTTCTACTTCTGTCATATCAAAGTATTGACCTGTGAAAGGATTGCGATAATTTCTTACGAGCTTTTTAATTTCATTTACATTTCGTGAATAGGTAACAGAAGTATCCCAATGTAAACCTTTTATAATATCAGTATTAAAATTAACACCTAATTCTGCCCCTCTATTTTCTATATCACCTGCTTGTAGATAAAATTCAGAATGACCTGATGATGGAGATAAACGAACGTTAAAGAATTGGTTATAAGTATTAGATTTATATAGTGTAAGGTCAATACCTAACTTATTACCAAAGAATTTACTATTAAGACCTGCTTCCCAAGAAGCTGTACGTTCAGCTTTAAAATCAGGATAAGGATAGTTAGACTGAGCTTTTACACCTCCTCCTGTAAGGGCATATGTAATAGTACCAGGAGTAAGCCCTGTTTTGCTAATAGGCGAACCTACTTCTGTATAAGAAGCACGAAGTTTTAAGTAATTAACAAACTTAGGAAGTTTTACCATTTCAGAAATCACTCCTGAAAGCCCTACTGAAGGATAGAAGAAAGATGGCTCTGCAGAGTTTACCAATTGAGAAGACCAGTCGTTACGTCCTGTGAGTGTAAGGTATAACATACGTTTATAACCAAGCTCAGCACTTGCAAAAACAGCTACATTCTTATTACGTGAATAATCTTGGTCTTGTCCTGGCTTATTAGGGTCTAAGTTTTTTGCCGAAAATAAATTTGAAATAGTAAGAAGAGGCCCTCCTATACTGATCCCATAACTATAACGATCATTATAACTTGATCCTACATTGGCTACTAAGTTAAAATCCTCTCCAAAACTTTTATTGACATTAGCAATAATATCGGCATAAGTTTGTTCGTAATTTGTATTTTTATTAGAATAAGCACCTTTTTTTGATGAGTTTGTAAGCAAATTTGCGGAGCTTGCATATATCTTTTCCTCTATAGTAGAGTTAGTGTTATCTATACGCACACGACCTGTAACATTCAACCAGCTTAAAATATCATATTTTAAAGAAGCTGATAGCATATAACGTTTTTTATTACCTAAACTTAGCTCGCGATTGGCTACCCAATAAGGGTTTTCAGAGAATGTTAGCCCAATACCAGGTTCTTCAGGATAAGGACGATATTGCTCATAAATACCACGTGAAGGATTATAACGCTCATATGCCTGAATATCTCTATAGTCTAAGCTACGTGGCATTAAATACAACCCTACTAAGGGGTTACGATATCCTCCTCCTGTTATCATATTACGCTCTCCTTGCATTATATAATTGGCACTTACATCTAAGTGTAATTTATCTTTAGCAAATTTAGAAGTATTGCGGGCTCCTATATTATAACGATAATAATTGTTGTTTGGGATAAGCCCTTTTGCATCTGTTTGAGATGCTGAAACAAAAGTTTGGTTTTTATCGTTCCCTGTCGAAAAAGTAACCGCATTATTTATATTAACTCCTGTATTGAAGAATTTTTTAGGGTCAAATGTAGAAGGTGTTGCTAATTTAGGACCCCAACTTTTATTATCACCTACGTTATTACCATAAGTATTTTGGAATTCAGGCATAATAAAAGGCTTCATAAGTTCAAGGCTACTTGATACATTAATTTCTGTTTTACCTTCTTTACCTTTTTTAGTGTTGATAAGGATTACCCCATTGGCCGCCTCGCTACCATACAAAGCGGCAGCTGAAGGCCCTGTTAGTACGTTGATACTTTCAATATCTTCAGGGTTGATATCAGCCATACTATCACTACTTACACGTTTAGCTTCTACCCCACCTCCATTACTCTCAGTTTGAAAGCTAAACATAGGCACCCCGTCAATTACATAAAGCACTCCGTTATTACCGTCTAAGGATTTAAGACCCCGCATTACCACTTTGGTAGCACCTCCTACCCCAGCAGCACTACGCTGGATATTCACCCCTGCTACTTTACCGTTGAGACTATTTACAAAGTTTGCGTCTTTTACTTTAGTAAGTTCTTCGGATTTTACTTGTTGAACGTTGTAGCTAAGAGCTTTTTGTTCTCTTTTGATACCCAAAGCCGTTACAACTACCTCTCCGAGCTGTTGCGCTTCTTCTTTTAGCACGATGTTTAAGGTAAGTGTACCACTTTGTTTATCTACTTTTTTTTGTTGAGAAGCATACCCTACTGAACTAAACTCTATGAGTTCGTTGGCATTGGCTTGCAATTCATACTTCCCGTCGAAATCGGTGGATACGCCACGTGTTGTTCCTTTAATAACAACACTGACTCCTGGTAATGGCAGTCCATCACTACCTGTAACTGTACCCATTACCTTCGTTTGCGCCATTAGTGAGCTACTGAATAACGCTAAAACGAATAATAGCATTGATATTTTTACTTTCATTACTTTATTGAAATAAATTAATTTTGAGGCAAAATTATGACTATTTTAACAATCAACCAAATTTTTTTAATATTTTTTTGAGTGTATTTTTTAAAATATTTTTACTTTATACTTTAGCATATTGATAATCAAACGAAAGTATAGCTGTTTTATTTTATTTTATTTTCTTTCTAAAATAAAAAATAAACTGTTGCATAAATTACTTTTGTTAATTATTTCTTTACACCCCTCTATTTTTTAATTTATTTATATAATAGAAAGAGAAAGAAATGTTTTGCATATAATTAAGAAAGGTAAGAGATAAGGTATAGGGTGGGTATAGGTGTGATCTAGAACGAAAATGGTTTTATAAAGGAAGTTTTTATTACTTTTGTGGTTTGAAAACTAGATTTTGTTATTATATATGAATATTCTACATACTGCCGATTGGCATTTGGGGCAGACTTTTTACCAATATGACCGTTATGAAGAGCATCAGCATTTTCTCGATTGGCTTTTGCTCACGCTCGAGGAGCAGGCTATTGATGTGTTGCTCATCAGTGGAGATGTGTTTGATACAGCTAATCCTTCGGTGGCGGCAACTCAGCTATTTTACCATTTCTTACACCAAGCTACTGAACGACTGCCTGCGTTACAAATCATTGCGATTGCAGGAAACCACGATTCGCCTATACGCCTTGAAATGCCTAAGCCTTTGCTTGAAGATACTCAGGTGCATTTGGTAGGGACCCGACAGGTTATACTTCCGCTTTATAAGAAGGGTGAGATTGTGGCGTATTGCTTGGCGGTACCTTTTGTGAGATTGGGCGACTACCCTAGAGTAGGCAATGCGCTTCCTGAGTATACAGAGGGGGTAGCGATGGTATACCGCCTACTTACGGAGGAGGCTCTGGCTATGGCGGGAGGATTGCCTCTTATTGCTATGGGACACTTGCACGCTTGGGGGGCTGAAATAGGGGAAGATGACACTGCTGAACGGCCTATTGTAGGGGGTATTGAGGGGATTAAGGTTACGCATTTCCCTACAGAATTACAATACATTGCTTTGGGGCATATCCACAAGGCTCAGGTTTTGGGGGGTAAAGAACATATTCGCTATGCTGGAAGCCCTATTCCTCTTTCTTTTGCAGAAAAACACTACGAGCATCAGGTGGTGGTATTTTCTCTGGATGAAGGTGGGGTGAAGGATATCAAGCCGATAGCTATCCCGTTGCATACGCCTTTGTTAAGTATCCCTGAAAAACATCAACCGCTACGAGAAGTATTGGAGGCTATTAGCTCTTTAGCAGAACGCTCTGATAAGGCGCCTCTTCCTTATGTTGAAGTGAGGGTGCTATTAGATGAACCTACGCCTGAACTTAAGAGTAGCATTATACAAGCCTTGAGCAACAAGCAGGTGCGTTTGGCTCGTATTGATGTGCGCTACAAGCAGGTAAATTCTAGCAATAGCCAAGAGTGGGAGCGAGAACTCTTTTTGGAAGAACTCTCTCCGTTAGAGGTATTAGAGGGGGTGTATAAAAATAAATATGGGGAAGCTCTCCCTGAGCTTTACCAAAGGCTTTTCAGGGAAGCTGAAGCTAAGGTGCAAGGTCTAGAAAATTAATTGCTTTATTGACTAATGAGCCAATCTTTTCATTGAAAAACCTGCTTTTTTGAGTTCAGGCGACAGGAAGTCGTAATGATTTACCCCATAGATGAGTATTATTTTTTTATGAGGAGTAGCCAGTAGAGAGGCGAGAAGGTACTCATCGCGATAGGTGCGCAAAAAGAGCTTGCTATATTGGCTATACTGCTTGCATTTATATTCTTCATCAGGTGAAGTTGTATAGTCGCAGGGTTCTAAAACTATAGGTTCTTTATCGGCTTCTATTTGGTCTATCAGCTGTCGCATATTGAGGTCTACCCTGAAGTCTTTATCGTAGTCTATACCTGTATTTTCATCAGTTTGACGGGTGTATTTGTCAAAGCCTTTTCGGAAAGGAGAAGTACGATTGTTTTTATCGGTATAAATCCCTTTGAAGTGATAGCCTGTTATTTTTCTGACTTTCATCAGGAGGGTATCTTGCTCGGCGGGGTCGGAAGTACCATACTTGAGTCCTTCGTAATAGACTTTATAACCTTCTGTTCGCTTTTGAGCCAGAAAGTTTTTAATTTTTTCGTAGAAAACTGCTTGACCGAGGTGCATCATTGGGATGTAGATAATTTCTTTGTCGGCTTTGGTAAATATAACTGCTTTTTTAAAAGGGTTTTTCTCGTTATAGCTTATACGATAGGACGAACAAGCGGTTAATAGGTAGGTTAATAGCAATAGTAAAAAGAGTTTTTTCATTGAATATAGTGTTTTTAGTGTTTTGTTTTTAGTCGTTAGGGATTAACATTATTCTTGATTTTCTTTAGGATAGCCTGTCGTTCTTCTTGATAGGGAATTTCGCATTGCAAGGCTTTTTCAAAGAGGCTATGAGCCGTAGAGGCATCGCCTTTTTCTTCGTATACACATCCTAAGAGGTAATAAGCTTTCCAATAATGGGGGTTGAGTTCTGTAATAGGGGCTACTTGCGTTATGTCTAAGGGGGTATGGTTGCGCAAATGGTGCTCTATTTTGTGCTCTAATATTCTATACCTCTCGTAATCTTTATAGGCTTTGCTATACATAAAGGTATCGGCTGGGATATTGAGGTCGGTTTGAGGATATGCTTGATGAGAGGGGTATTGCTCTTCTGCGAATACTTTTTTGAGGTCATAGGCAACAAAGGTTCCTAATTGATAAGGTGCTGTTGAGACCCACACAAGTCGCTCTTCGGGTTTGAATATCACGGCATGGTGAGCCAAGAGCTGGTTGAGGGCTTTTTCGTTGCCATAGCCTAATGCAGCCCCTTGTAGACCTTCAGTACTACGCAAAACTTTTGCTATTTTGGCTGGGGTAAAAGGGGTATCTTCCTTGATAAACTCCTGCAACTTGGCATAGCGATAGGCGGTGTGCGTGTGCGCGATATGCTGTTGGTGCTTCTTATCATTTTGGTAGGGGGCACTTTGGAAATGATTGGTACAGAGAACGGCATTAGGAGCTTCATAGACGCCAAACTTCTTAGGGGATACCTCTATGAGCACCGCTTTATGGTCGGCCGCACTACCTACTAATATGGCTTCTGAAACAAATACCTTCCGCTTTTGGGCTATAGCTATTGCTTGGTCTATATTTTTGGCGTACTGCAATATCTCTCGGCACAACAGTGAGATAGGTGTGCGGGCTTTCATTGGGATTGTTGATTTTCCTGCATTAATAGTAACTGTAAGTCCCTCTAAATTCATTCCTGAGAGTACCCCTATCATTCCTCCCCATGTATAGCTCATAAAGGGAATTCCTTCAGCAGGTCGCACAAACCGGATTATCTTCTCGGTAGCGAAGTCATCAGAGAGGTAGAAGTCTAAATTGCGACCTATCAATAGCTGTCCGTCATCTGTTTTATCACCCCATACGGCTATTGACGAACAGCCTACGAGCATCAAGTCTTGTAGAGCATGTCCCAAGTCGTGTGCTGAGTGCAGATAGAGGGTACGTGCATAAGGAGGTGCAATGTTGTTGAAAAGAGTGTCGGAGTATTGCGCTTGCCCCCAGAGCTCTTCTCTGAAAGGTGGAATAACAAATCGGTTGATATCGCGGTTGAACCATTTGATAAACTTCCTCAGAAACCATTGCTTGCGAGGGGAAGGCACAAACTCGTTGAGCTTAGCAAATAGCAAGCTGTCTTGGCGGTGATACAATCGCTGGGTGAGTGCTCCTGAGTTAAGCCCCAACTGGTAGGGATTGCCTGAGAGGTATAGTTCCCACAAGCCTTGTGTGTTTTTGACGATATAGTTGTCGGCAAAGTATTGCAAGCTATCACCTACAACTGTGATTTGCGGGGTTTTATAGGGTGTATGTATTGTAGGAGGTTTTATCGCGCAAGATAAACAACAGCTGATAAACAACAGGATACAGATTTTTTTAGACATTGAGGAATGTTAAGAATTAGGAGTTAGGTTGGTCTGAGATTGTGCCTAGATTTTTCCAATCTTGTGGGGTATTGACATTTTTGAAGTAAGAATTGGCATCAGGGGTTTGAGGGTAAGGGATTAATTGAGCTTTTAGTTCTTGTAAAAGAGTGAGCATTTTGAGTTTGTTTTGCGTTATATATTCTTGCAATTTTGTTGTAAAAATATAGGGGTAAATTCCTAAGGTAGGGTATACCTTCTCGGCGTAAGTAAGCACATTTATCTTGCTGTAATCTGCATTTGAGAGTAAAAAAGAAAGTAAGTGAGCATTGATAAAAGGCATATCACAAGGGCATACCAAGATATCTTCTTTCAAGTAGGTCAAAGCGCTGTACACTCCCCCCAAGGGACCTTTATCTGGATATATATCTGCTATTTGTAGATAAGGAAAGACATCGTAAATCGGTTTCTTTCCTGCTATATACACTTCATATCCTGCACTTTCTAAAATGTGTGCTATGTGTGCCAACAAAGGTTTTCCTTGAAAAGGAAGCAAGGCTTTATCTTGCCCCATGCGGCTACTTTTTCCCCCCGCTAAGACGATGGCTTTCATCTTCTGAAAAGGTTTTAAAACACTGGTTTACCTTCTTAAAGAGCTCAACGATTTTCTTACCTTCAGAAGTGAGGACACTACGCCCGCCGTCTTTGCCCCCTACTTCTTTGATAACAAGAGGTTCCTTGGCATTATTGTTCATTTCACGCACCATCCCCCAAGCTCGGCGATAAGGTATTTTCAGCTGTCGAGCAGCTTCTGATAAAGACCCTGAAAGGTCTATTTGCTCTAATAATTTGGCTCTTCCTTCTCCTATGCGTAGCCCTGTTTCTGTTTGAAACCAAATATGTCCTTCGATTGTTACAGTCTCCATATCTTTACTTTTTCATCTTTTTCTAGGGTTGTTTTGCCTGCGGGGAACTCTAATAAGCAATTGGTAAGAGGCAAAGTATCGAGCTTATGCGACTCTTGCGAGTGAAGTATCATTACCTTTGCTTTATCAACATAGGCTTTCAAATATTGTGTAAACTCTCCTTTCTTGCGATCATAAGGGTGTGTGAGTGTGGCATAATCCATCTCTTTCCTAAAGTTATTCCTGCCATAACACCCCTGCACAAAAGGTTTTACATACATATGATAACAAGTGAATACCGAAGCTGGATTACCTGGTAAAGCAAATACTCTCTTATGTCCATACTTGCCAAAATAAAGAGGTTTCCCTGGTTTTTGAGCTACTTTATAAAAGACTTCTTCTACTCCTATATTTTGAAGAGAAGTGCGCACAAAGTCGTAATCTCCTTCTGAAATACCTCCTGAAAGCAAGAGTATATCTACTTTTTCGAGTGCCTCTCGTATGGCTTGCTCTGTAGCTTGCTGGGTGTCGGCTATGTGCTGTACCAATGAAAACGATTGACCTATCTCTGCTAAGGCTGCTTGCAAAGTGTAAGAATTAGCATTGTAAATCTTGCCTTCTGGAAGAGGATTACCTATCTCTACCAACTCATCGCCTGTGTAGAGCAACCCTATTGTAGGCTTGCTAAATATCTTTACGCGCTCAATACCTAAGCTGGCAAGAAATCCTACTACAGCTGCATTTACAAAGGTATTTTCGTGTAGTACAAGATCGCCTTCCTGTGTCTGTTCTCCTTTCAAGCGGATGTTCTGTCCTTTTTTAAGAATGGTGTTATCAAAGCGAATGGTATTGCCTTCGCGTGTTACCATTTCTTGAATAACCACTGTATCAACACTGCTGGGCACACGGGCTCCTGTGAAGATACGCACGGCCTCTCCTCTGCCCAAAGCTATATCTACTGTCTTCCCCGCGGGCACCTCTCCTACTACTGTAAAGGTATCGGTACTGAGGCTATCCATATAGCGGAAACCATAACCATCCATAGCCGAATTAGAAAATGAAGGCACTGCAATAGGTGCAAATATATGTGTCGCCAAATACCCTCCTAAAGCTTCTATAAGTGGTACTTCTACTACCTCTGTAGTCTGAATATGTGCCTCTATGAGGTCTTTTGCTTGATTTGTATTTACCATATCAATTTACTAACTGTTTAAGGGTTTCCTCCACTGTCTTGTCATAGTCAATCCCTAAACCTTCTTGTTGCGATACCAATTCTCCTTTCTTGTTAAACACACTGATGATATTAGAATGCGAGAAGTCCACTGGCGATATTTGCTTGTAGTTCACAGCAAGTACTGCAGCAAACTCTCGTGTTTGTTCTTCATTAGAACGAAGGAATAGCCACTGCTCGTCGTCCATTTGTCTTTCTTTGGCAAAGGCTTTTAAGTGCTCTGGCGTATCTGTCTCGGGGTCTATACTCACCAAAAGGTATTTCACTTGCTTGCGTTTGTCTCCTGCTTGTTCATCTACGCGCTTGCGTATTTCGCGCATATCTTTAATAAGGATAGGACAAGCGGTCTTGCAAGAGGTGTAGATCATCACCACCACCAATACATTCCCTTTGAGGTCTTTAAGCTCTATGTTATCCCCATTTTGGGTCGTCCATACCGCTGGCAAGTGATATACTGATAAGTCCGAAAAACTATCAGTCGTCTTTGTAGCAGTGCTATCTGCCTCTGCTTTTGTATCTGTTGTTGCTGTGTTGCTATTGTGGTTATTACAATTGAGCAATAACAAACTCAGTAAAATAAGATATAATGTTTTCATCAATAGTAATTCTTTCTAAGGTTTATCTTCATTTTATCATATTTTGCTTCTAATATTTCTAAAAATCCCTCCAGAACATCTGCTACTTCTTCATAATTACGATAAAGGTATTTATCGTCAATTCCTTGTTCCATAATTCCTTTTATTTCTTTCAATTTAGCTCTTATGTATCTATACGAACTTGTTGTCCCATCATAGTATAGAAATTCTTGTACATATTCTTTCAATCTATCATAATCTGCATTAGCTTCTACAATCATAGTCTTGATATAGATATTCACCAATGCTATAATCGTCAGCTCTGCCGATTCTTTATAGATATCTACTATCACATAATTACAGATTTCGTCTATATCGTTATATGACATATTTTTTAAGTTGTCATTATCACCTAATAACAACTCGCAATCTTCTATAACAGCTCTATATTTTGTCTTAATATCTTTCATCGCGATATACCACTTGTGTTCCCTCCCACTCTTGTGCCTTCCACAGCTCTGTTATTTCTCTTGTATGAGCCGTATTTTTTTCGGTTCTGTTTACCAAAACGCCATTTCTTCTTCTGTCCATATTAGGTATTTGTACATTGTCCAAATACTCACTTATTTCCTTCGCAAAGTCTCGAAAACCTATCGTCGAGGCTTTAATCCTTACTTCCATAATAGGCTTGCTATTACTCGATTTGAAGGTATATTTATTTATCCAATGTGGGTGTTCTTTAAGAGTCGCTACCAAAGGTCGAGTCAAGTAAACCACAAACATACGTTCTTCCTCTGGCGCATCACTATAGATTATCTTCTTTATACTATCCCAAGCGATAAAGTTGGTTTCATCAAATAACGGAATATCTATTGTAAATCCTTTATCATCATAAGTAATACGGTTTTTATCTGCATCTGTCGTATCTCCTGAAAAATCAAAATAGTGATTTAATACAAATAGCAATGCTACTACCAACGGAATACTAGATATTACCGGAATATACCACAAAGTATAGTTTATAAAGGTGCTATAAATCACTACACCCAAACACAACAAGAGCATTAAAACCGCAAAAATACAAATAAATATATTAACAATCTTCATTTTTAATTATTTTTTGCACATCTGAAACCCATATGTTGCATCGTATAGTTCGCTTTAAGACTCCCTCTCAGGGCATACCGCATAAAAGCTCCATAGTTAGTAAGGTCGGAAGCATTGAGCGCACTCCCGCCACAAAAAAGAGCATCGTCTCCTTGCTTGTCTTTGCGCGAGTCGCCCGAGAGTAGCACGCTGTTGAAGTCCGCCACCCATTCCCATACCAAGCCGTGCATGTCATACACGCCCCAATAGTTCTTGGGCGTACTCCCCACTTTCTGTAGGTAGGTCTTGGGCGTTTGCATGCTCCGCACTATATACTCTTGATAATGTTTCTTCTTCCGTGCATCTATACTTTGGGCATCGGCTTGGGCTACGTACTCCCATTCGTCAGTTGTCGGTAGCCGCTTTCCTTCACACTCACAATATTTCTTGGCAGCAAACCAAGAAATGTGAGTTACTGGGGCTTGTGCCTCCAGCGGACTAAATTCTAAGTCGCTCTTCCAGTGCGAAAGATAACTCTTCTGCGCAAAGATTCCCTTCACTCGAGAGCGTCGCCACTCGGGGTGTTTCTCCAAAAAAGCTTTGTATTGTGCATTGGTTACTGGGTATATATCTAGCTGAAAGCTCTTTACCTTTACGGGCTTTGTCGCTTTATCCTCCCCTTTCACTCCATACAAAGGCACATAGCTTCCTCCTTTTATCGTTACCATCGGAGTCGCGTTTTGCCCAAAAAGTAATATACTACCCCACAAAAAAAAGACCCCTGCAATATACTTTTTCATATCAGCGTATAGACATAATCTCTTCTACCAATTTAGGATACATCTCTTGCAAAGCGGTGCCGTCCTTAGGCTCTCTATTTGCTTGATAATCTCCATTGTCGTAATGTATAGCCGGCCATTGTTTATACACCGCTTCTCTGATAGCAAATCTATCGTCATCAGGGCGCGCTATCCTATTAGCAGCGTCGGCTACATAAAGCAACCCTTCTGCCTCCATATCCCCTATATCAAAGTGATATTTCCCGCTTACAAAACACTCTGTATCTTTTGTTATATCCTCAAAAAAAGTCTCTCCTTTCAAAAGTAACCAACAACGGAAATATATAAACCCATCTGTAGAAATATACCCATCAAAAGAATACTTCTCTCCTTCCTTGGTGTATTTCCCTTCAAGAATTATCGAAAGCTCCATTATCTCCGCCGTATAAAGGGCTCCTAGCTTCTCCTCTAGCGTCTTTTCAAAAAGTATCAAATCTTCCTTACTGTAATTTGATAAATACTGCGTAAGCCTCTCCAAATGAGTCTCTTTATTATATGCTCGCCAATCTATTTTATTATATCTATAACTCTTCCTTATGGCATCCCAAAAGAGTCGCTCTGCGCGTTCATTTTCCATATTTTATTTCTTTTTATCTCTTACTTTCTTCACCCGCTCTGGGCTCACTACACTCTTGTTGTTCTCCCAGTTCTGATATACGTAGGTGAGTACATCTGCTATTTGCTCTGGGGTAAGTGGTTGCGGAGGCATTACACTGTTGTACTGCTTGCCATTTACCGTAATCCCCCCCGTATGCCCTTTTAGTACGGTCTCTATTGCTCTGTCTACATCTGCATTCAGGTAGTCAGCTTTTGCCAATGGCGGAAAAGCTCCTTCCAACCCCTGCCCTTGTGCCTGATGACAAGCCACACAAGTGCGCTGATACACTTTCTTCCCATCTTCCATCTGTTGTACCAAAGTCTTATTCCCCGACTCCTGTCCCCTATCTCCTGACACCTGCTCCCTGACACCTGTCCCCTGTCCCCTGTTCCCTGACACCTGTCCCCTGTTCCCTGTCACCTGATAAGGCACAGCCTCTTGCTTGCCGTAGATAACTGGATTTTCTCTCCCTTGCGCAATGAGTTGCCCCAACGCTCCTTTGTTGAAAGCGCGGAAAATAGCGTGGTCTACTAGCGTATATGAACCAGGCACTTCTACTTTGAATTCTACTATAGCTGCCCCTCCTGCAGGTATAACTGTCGTTTGCACATTTTCGTTTACGAGCTTACCTCCTTCTACCTGCACTCGGTCAAAGATTTCTCCTATCACGTGAAAAGAAGAGATGAGGTTAGGCCCTCCATTCCCTACAAAAAGGCGTACCGTTTCTCCTGCATTCACCGTGAGGGCTTTATCACCTGCAATAGCACCTACTTTCCCGTTGAAAAGCACGTAATCAGGCTTCTCCGCAAGGGCTTTCTCTTGGCTGAAGGCTTGTAATCCTTCGGCTCCATAAGCTCCTTCGGTATAGAAATCGCCTTGCATCACATAATATTCCATATCTACTGGAGGCAAACCGCCTTCGGGCTCTACCAATATGAGGCCATACATCCCATTGGCGATATGCAAAGGCACCGGCGCTTGAGCACAATGATATACAAAAAGCCCTGGGTTCAAACATTTAAAAGTGAAAGTGCGTTGCTGTCCCGGGGCTACCAACGACGCATCGGCTCCTCCTCCTGTTCCCGTTACTGCATGAAGGTCTATATTGTGTGCCAATTTGTTATCTGGGTGATTTTTAAGGGTAAACGATACTTCATCGCCTACACGAGCTCGAATAAAACTCCCTGGCACTGTACCGCCAAATGTCCAAAAAAGGTACTTAGTTCCATCTGCCAATTCTCCTTCTTTCTCTATGATTTCAAGGGTAACACTCAGTTTGGTAGCCTTCCGATTGCCTACTGGGGCAGGTACATAAGGCGGCGAAGTAAGTTGGGCTACCATTTCCCCCTCCACAGGAATATCTGTAGCGGGTATATAAGAGTTGCCTTCTCCACAACTCCATAATAGAAAGGCTATTATAATTAGTGAAATAAGTCTTTTCATCAATGATATAAATAATTATATAAGTTTATATTTTGGCGCAAAGATACAGATATTTTAACAACTAAACAATTTATATGCTAAAAGAACACAAATGTGAAACAGAAAATTTTTCTCCTGCCCCTACCCTACTTCTCACTTATACCTACAGTATACCCACAGTATACCTACCCCCTACCTACCCCAAAAGTATAAAATACTACAAAAACCTCTTTCCACAGAAAAATATACTATAAAATTCCTAAAATTTAGTATTTCCTCATTATTCACTTTTCTATTCATCAAACCTTACTCCTTATCTCCTATCTAAAAATTACCTGTATGTTCATACCTCCCTCCTGTCTAATCTCTTAACCCTTGCCTCTCCTGTCTAAACATTAAAATAATATTTGCTTATTCAGAAAAATATTCTTACTTTTGCACCCTATCAACCCTCTTTTAGTGGTTACACAAACAAAATATAGTATTTTTTTCTAAAAAAAACGTTTTATACAGAATTTTTTTCTAAATATCCTGTGCAAAACTGCTCTAAAACTATTATGTCTGATATTTTACATTACACCCTCACCGATTTCGTTACCTCCTATGGGGTGCGCATCCCCTCACTCAGATTGTATTATCAGTGTTTCGGATTGCCCATTGGCTCTGCTCCTATAGTAGTGGTGAATCACGCTTTCACAGGCAACTCTCAAGTAACGGGTGAAAACGGCTGGTGGAAAGAAGCTATCGGCGAAGAGAAATTGATAGATACCCTCAAATATACCGTTATAGCTTTTAATATCCCTGGCAATGGGTTTGGAGCTCGCGAAGAAGATATGCTCCCCAACTACCAGCATTGGGCAGGTATAGATATAGCGCGTATTTTCAACCAAGCGCTCACCGAGCATTTAAACATCAAAGAGGTGTTTGCCCTTGTAGGGTGCTCGTTAGGTGGTGGTATTGCCTGGGAAATGGCTGCCCTTGCTCCTACCCTTTTCAAAGAACTCGTAATCGTCGCTGCCGATTGGAAAGCTACCGACTGGATTATAGGCAACTGTCTCTTGCAAGAGCAAATACTCAAAAACTCTACTCATCCCTTGCACGACGCTCGCCTACACGCAATGTTGTGTTACCGCACACCTCAATCGTTGAAACTGAAGTTTGAGCGCACCACCAACACTCCTTTGCAATTGTATAATGTAGAGAGTTGGCTCTTGCATCACGGCGAAAAGCTAAACAAACGCTTCTCCCTTGCCGCCTACAAACTGATGAACCAATTGGTAAAAACAATAGATATTTCAAAAGAACGCGGTAGTTTTGCCGAGGCTGTAGCGCCTATCACTGCTCACATTACCATCGTAAGCACCGATTCCGATTTGTATTTCGTCCCTCAAGAGAACCGCGATACCGTAACCGAACTCCGCGAAATGGGCAAACCCGTAGATTATTACGAAATCCACTCCGTACACGGTCACGATGCTTTCCTGATAGAACACAAACAATTAGAACAGTTTTTAAAGAAAGTGTTTGTTAGGTAAGAGGTAAGAGATAAGAAAAGCATCACTATACTTTGCCAAAGTTTTTCTGCCTGTGTGGCTCACTCCTTTGGCAAAGTTGAAAATTAATTATGATTTGTTAATTGTCGATTATTATGAAGATATTAAAATTTGGTGGAAAATCACTTGCCAATGACGGCATTGAAAAGGTGATTGATATTATCATTACTTTACATAAGGAACCTCTATCAGTAGTAGTTTCAGCGCGAGGTAACACTACCGATGAATTAGAGGCTTTGCTCGAAAAAGCGAGTAGAGGCGAGGACTATACTGCCGACTTTCAACAACTAAAAGACGAACAGCAGTACAACAATAGTGTTTCGTTTGAGCCTGAATTTCAGTTGCTCGAAAAACTCCTTGAAGGCGTTTCGCTACTGAAAGACTACAGCCCTAAAACCAAAGATTTGGTATTAGCACAAGGTGAACTGATGTCGGCTAAACTCGTAACAGCACTACTCAAGCGCAAGGGCTTGGAAAGTACTTTTGTAGATAGTCGTGAAATCTTCAAAACTGATGCTGTGGTAGGCAATGCACAAATCATCAACTCAGTATCCGAAAAACTCACACGCGACCGCTTTGCAACCATTCCTCCTAATTGTGTGGCAGTGGTTACGGGCTTTATCGCTTCCACCGAAAAAGGCGACACTACTACCTTAGGGCGTAATGGCAGTAACTATTCGGCAGCACTTTTGGCTAACTACCTCAACGCTTCCGAACTGCAAAACTACACCCACGTTGATGGTATCTTTACTGCCAATCCTGAGTTAGTACCCGAAGCTAAAATTATACGTCATCTTTCTTACGAAGAAGCCAATGAGTTAGCTAACTTTGGGGCTTCTATACTTCACGCTAAAACCATTATCCCACTCATTGAAAAAGGCATTCCGTTGCGTATCAAAAACACTTTCAACAGTGAGGATGCTGGCACACTCATTCACCAAGAAAACGAGCAAGAGGGTATCAAATCAATTTCAGTAATTAAGGACAATGCCCTTATCGTGATGGAAGGTCGAGGACTCTTGGGCAAGGTGGGTGTAGATGCACGTATCTTTAGAGCTTTAGCACAGAAAGGTATCAGTGTGAGTATCATCTCACAAGGATCATCAGAGCGCGGGGTAGGCTTGGTAGTAGCTTCTAAAGATGCTAAACTTGCCAAAGCAGCTATAGACGAGGAATTCTCACACGACTTCTATACCAATGATGTGAGCAGTGTGAGCATTGTAGAAGATGTAGCTGTAATTTCTATCGTAGGACAACCGCTTGCTACTTTCCACCACCCTTATAACGCACTGATACGCAACCAAATCGTTCCTTTGCTCATCAACAATGCCGTAACGGGCAAAAACGTGAGTTTGGTACTCAAAACCGAAAAACTCCACAAGGCATTGAACGTAATCCACGGTGAAATCTTTGGGGTTTCACGCCGTATCAACTTGGTAATCTTTGGTAAAGGTACCGTTGGGGGCACCCTCATCGACCAAGTGATTGCCGCACACGACAATATACTCCACCGCAAGAACATCAGTTTGCGTATCGTTGCTATCGCTAATTCACAACAACTGCTCACCAATGCAAAAGGAATAGGCAACAATTGGCGTTCTGCCTTCGATAAAGAAGCTGTGCCTTATAGTTTTGACACTTTGCAAGCCTTTGTAGATAAAAATCACTTAGAGAACCTTATCGCGGTAGATGTAACCGCCAGCAAAACCTTTGTAGACAACTATATTCCGCTTATCAAGAGCGGTTACGACTTGGTTTCTGCTAATAAGATAGCAAACACTATTTCGTTTGACTTTTACCAAGAACTGCGGAAAACTCTCAAACAACACCAAAAAACTTATCTCTACGAAACCAATGTAGGGGCAGGCTTACCACTGATAGACACTATTCGCCTCTTGCACCATTCAGGCGAGAACATCACCCGTATCAAGGGGATTTTCTCAGGGACGCTCAGCTATCTGTTCAATACTTTTTCAGCAGAAAATAAGCCGTTTAGCGAGGTGCTCCAACACGCTATCAACAGCGGTTATACTGAACCCGACCCTCGTGAAGACCTCTGTGGTAACGATGTAGGGCGCAAGCTGCTCATCTTAGCCCGCGAGCTTGATTTAGGCAATGAGTTCACCGATGTAAAGATACAAAATCTTATCCCTGAACATTTAAGAGAAGGCTCAGTGCAAGACTTTTTGCAACGCTTAGACGAGTTCAACGCGCCTTATCAGCAAATCAAAGAAGCCCAAGCGCCCGACCACGTACTGCGTTATGTAGGCGACCTTCACGGCGATTTAGCCTCTACTGAAACGGTACAGTTAGACGTATCGCTCGTATCGGTTCCGCGCAACAGTGCTCTCGGTCAGGTAAAAGGTGCCGACTCTATTTTTGAGATTTACACCGAATCTTACGGCGATAACCCTATCGTGATACAAGGTGCAGGAGCAGGCGCTTCGGTAACCGCACGCGGGGTATTTGGCGATATTTTAAGATTAGCAGAAAAAAGTAGGTTTTAGGAGATATAGGTGTTAGGTATCAGGTTTCAGGTTTTAGGAGCTATGATTATGAAACAGGAAGAAAATCCTTTATTAAAGATGTCGTTGCAGGAATTGTGGCAACTGTTCCCTATCAATCTTACACAGCACAACCCTTTGTGGAAAGAATGGTATGAGGAAGAACGCAGTTTTCTTTTAAAACAATTACCCTCTAACGAAATAATACGGCTAAGCCATATAGGCAGTACCGCTGTGGAAGGGATACAAGCTAAACCTATTGTAGATATGTTATTGGAAGTGAAGAGAGACAGTTCATTTCAGACATTAAAAGAAGCTATATTACAATTGGGGTATTTATGTATGAATGAAACAAACGATAGGATTTCTTTTAATAAAGGCTATACTATTAATGGGTTTGCAGAACGTGTGTTTCATCTGCACTTGCGTTATGAAGGCGATAATGACGAACTCTATTTTCGCGATGAACTTCAAATACACCCCTCAGTAGCCAAAGATTATGAAAGGCTTAAATTATCGCTTTGGAAGCCTTTTGAGCACGACCGAGATGCTTATACCGCTCACAAAACAGACTTTGTGAAACAATATACACTGATAGCAAAAGAAGAATTTAAAGGACGATATGAAAATAACAGACCATATTAAGAAAGCAAAAGGGAAGACGCTCTTTTCCTTTGAAGTAGTACCTCCTAAAAAGGGAAATAATATTGAAGAACTATACCGAAACATAGACCCTCTAATGGAGTTCAATCCTCCGTTTATAGATGTTACTACCTCACGAGAGGAGTATTATTACATTGAACACCCTAATGGGCTATTGGAAAAGAAAGTAACCCGTATGCGCCCTGGTACGGTGGGTATTTGTGCGGCTATTCAGCATAAATATAAGGTAGATACTGTGCCACACGTGCTTTGCGGTGGTTTTTCAAAAGAAGAAACAGAGTATTTATTGGTAGATTGTCTTTACTTAGGGATTGACAATATAATGGCATTGCGTGGTGATGCGATGAAAGAACAACGTTACTTTCAGCCTACTGAGGGCGGACATACTTATGCTACTGAACTCGTTACCCAAATCAGTAATTTGAACAAAGGGATTTACCTCAACGGCATAGCTGCCGACCACAAGGCTAATTTCTGTATAGGAGTGGCGGGTTACCCTGAAAAGCACATTGAAGCACCTTCGCTCACTTCGGACTTGGCACGCCTTAAAGAAAAGGTAGATGCCGGTGCCGACTATGTAGTAACACAGATGTTTTTTGACAATCAGAAGTATTTTGAGTTTGTAGAAAAAGCACGCGAAATAGGTATAGAGGTGCCTATTATCCCTGGTATTAAACCTATTGCTATTAAAAAGCACCTCAACCTACTATCACAAGCCTTTAAAATAGATTTCCCTCAGGAACTTATTGAGGCGGTAGAATCTTGCAAGAACAACAATGAGGTAAAACAGGTAGGTATAGAGTGGGCAATTCAGCAGAGCAAAGAGCTCAAAGCCGCTGGGGTACCTGTTTTGCACTACTATTCGATGGGAAAATCGGATAATATAGTGAAAGTAATATCAGAAGTTTTTTAGGCAAGAGATAGGGGGAAAGAGAGTGCTTGCTCCAAGCTTACTCCAAGCTTGCTCCAAGGTTTCTATAAGATAAAAAGGCAAGAGGTAATAGCCATTGCTTATCCAACAATGAACTTTGCCAAAGATTTAAGCCACACAGGCAATAATCTTTGGCAAAGTTTTTTTATAAATCGACAATGATTGATTATGGATAATCAATTATCTTTTTTATCGTTGTAGGTAAAGGGAAGTTTCAGGGTAATGAGCAGAGCAGGTATAGTGCAGAACATCACTAATAGGAAGAAGTGTTGGTATCCTAATGTTTTGCTAAGAGCCCCGCTAATCATACCAGGAATCATTACCCCTAAATTCATCAGGCTATTGGCAAAAGCGTAGTGAGCCATTTGGTATTTTCCAGGAGCTATTTGTTGCATCATAAAGAGAGTGAGCCCTACAAAACCGAAGCCATATCCGAAATATTCGCCTACAATTCCTATAGCAATAACAGGCAAATGAGAAGGCAAGAAATAGGCAAAAAGCAGGTATACTACGAAAGGGATATTGAAAGCACAAGCGAGAATAAAAAGAGCTTTTTTAAGTCCTACGCGAGATATGAAATATCCAGCCGTAATAGATCCGATAATAAAAGCGATAGTACCAGCTGTACCGTATATCAAGCCATACTCTTGTTCGCTGAGACCTAACCCCCCTTTTGTTTTTTCGGCCACTAAAAACAGAGGAGCAATTTTCATAGCTAATCCTTCAGCCAAACGGTACATAAAGATAAAAAACAGGTAATAAAAAATATACTTCTTTTTAAAGAAATCGACAAATATATTCCACAATTCTCTTAATTTTTGATCGAAATTGCCAGTTCGTTGAGGTTTTACATCTTTAGGCAAAACGTAGAGGTGGTACAGACCTACTAAAGCTAAGACAAGAGCACAAAAGCCGAGTATTATTTGCCAAGAAGTTACGACATTTAGTCCTTTTTCTTTTATCAACCAGCCAGCTAAGAAGATAAGAGCGCCATTAGCGAGCACTTTCCCTAAGTTATAAAAGGCGCCTTGCCATCCTGAATAGAAACTTTGAGTAGAAGTATCGAGCTGTTCCATATACATACCATCACCGGCGATATCGTGAGTAGAACCGCTTAGGGCAATCATCCCCAATAAGGCTATAGATATAGCGAAGAAATTGGATAGAGGCAATGAAAAGACAATACAGCCAAACAATAAGGCAGAGAGCAATTCGGTAACTACGATATAATGTTTTTTAGTGCCATATAGTTCCATTATTACACTCATAATAGGTTTTAGAGACCAAGGCAACACGAGTAAAGAAGTCCAAAAGGCATTTTTGTCATCAGGGATACCCAAACGAGCAAAAATAATAGTGAACACAGAAGAAAGCATTGCGTAAGGGAGTCCCATAGCAAAATAGGTGGTAGGAATCCAAGTAATAGGATTTTTCTTTTTCATAACGGCTGTAATATTAATCAGTTTATAAAAATAAGTTATTGTTTTTCTAAGTTTAACAAGAAGGCGTATTCTTTGGCGATTTCTTTGAGAGCTTCAAATCGGCCAGAGGCGCCACTATGACCGGCCTCCATATTGGTATCTAAGAACAGAGGGTGGTCGTCCGTTTTGAGTTCGCGCAGTTTAGCTACCCATTTGGCGGGCTCCCAGTACTGCACTTGAGAGTCGTGTAAGCCCGTACTGACGTACATAGCAGGATAGTCTTGGGCGCGCACTTGGTCGTAGGGGGAATAGGAGAGCATATAGTTATAATATTCCTCGTTATTAGGATTTCCCCACTCGTCGTATTCGCCCGTAGTGAGCGGGATACTCTCGTCGAGCATTGTGGTTACCACATCCACAAAAGGCACAGAGGCGATAATACCTTTATACAACTGAGGCGCCATATTGACCACGGCACCCATTAGCAAGCCTCCAGCTGAGCCACCTTCGGCAAATAGATGTTCGGGAGAAGTGTAGCCTTCGGCGATGAGGTGCTGAGAACAAGCGATAAAATCGGTAAAAGTATTTTTCTTTTTGAGGAGTTTACCGTCTTCATACCATTGGCGACCTAAGTATTCTCCTCCGCGTATATGAGCAATGGCATAGATAAAACCGCGGTCTAACAAACTCAAACGAGAGGTAGAGAAGTAAGGATTGATGGTTACCCCATAGGAGCCATAGCCATAGAGTAGCAGAGGAGTTTGCCCGTTTTTCACTATATCTTTGCGATATACGAGAGAGATAGGGACTTTCACGCCATCGGGAGCAGTTGCCCAAAGTCGTTCTTCTATATAATTATCTTTGTTGAAGTTCCCGCCTAACACCTCTTGTTCTTTAAGAATACGTTTTTCGCCAGTGCGCATATTGTATTCTATAATAGAGGCAGGGGTAGCTAACGATTGGTAGTTATAACGCAAGCAGTGGGTATTGAAATCTATATTTTGGGTAGTATAGGCGGTATAGGTTTCACTATCAAAGCATAAGTAATAGCATTCAGTAGCGTCCCACGAGCGTATTTGTATGCGTTCTAATCCGTTATAGACCTCTTCTACTACCAGATAATCTTTGAAAATCTCGATATCGTTGAGGCGTACTTCTCTGCGGTGAGGGATAACTTCTTCCCAATGTTCAGAAGTTGTAGCGTTTTCGGGGGTGCGCATCAGTTTGAAATTGGTAGCCTCATCTTTATTGGTAATGATATAGAAATAGTCTTCGTAATGAGCGATATCGTATTCTAAGCCACGAGTGCGGGGTTGGAATACTTTGAAAGGCTTGAGAGGGGTATTGGCATTTAAGATTTGATATTCGGAAGTAAGGGTACTCTCGCTACCAATCACGAGGTATTTGCGAGATTTTTCGCGGTAGACGAATACATCGAAAGTATCGTCTTTTTCGTGGAAAATGAGGACATCATCTTTGGGGTCGGTACCTAAAATGTGGCGGTAAACTTTGAAAGAGCGCAGGGTTTGGCTATTGTTCTTTACGTAGAAGATAGTGCGATTATCGGCAGCCCAAATCGCTTGTCCGTTGGTATTTTTGATTTTATAAGGCAGTATTTGGCCCGTGTTGAGGTTTTTGATTTGCAGGGTATATTGGCGACGGGACACGGTATCTACCGCAAAGATAGCCCACTGATTGTCGTCGCTTATAACAAAGCTATCGAGCTGGAAGTAAGCTTTCCCTTTAGCCATTTCGTTAGCATCGAAGAGTAGTTCTTCTGGGGCATTGAGGGTTTCTTTATAGCGTACATAAATAGGGTAATCTTTAGCTTCTTGGTATTGGGTTTGATACCAATAGCCATTGTAGTAATAAGGTACGGAGCTATCGTTTTCTTTGATACGGCTTTTCATCTCGGCGAAGAGCGTATCTTGCAGAGGTTTGGAGTGAGCTGTTTGCTCGTGATAGTAATTATTTTCGGCTTTTAGATAATCAATTACTTCGGGGTTTTCACGCTCTCGTAGCCAATAGTAGTTATCGGTACGCTGTTTACCAAATTCGGTAAATATATGGGGAATTTTTTTAGCTTTAGGGGAATTTGACATCTTATTTACTGTTTTTTATCTAAGAAGTTTTGAAGGATAATAGTAGCGCTTATTTCGTCGATAAGGGCTTTATTTTGTCGTTGTTTTTTTTTCAGTCCGCTATCAATCATAGATTGGAAGGCGAGTTTGGAGGTAAAACGCTCGTCTTGTCGATAGATAGGTATTGAAGGGAATTCATTTTGCAACTGAGTTATGCAGAGTTGTATAAGAGTTTCGACAGAGGAATCTTGGTTATTGAGTCTTTTAGGTAGGCCTATTACGAAGGCTTCAACGGGTTCTTCGGAGGTATATTTTTTAAGGAAAGAGATGAGCTCGGTAGTAGGGACGGTGCAGAGCCCAGATGCGATGATTTGGAGAGGGTCAGTAATGGCAATTCCGGTGCGTTTAGAACCGTAGTCGATAGCTAATAGGCGCATATTAATTAGATGATTTGTTGATTTTCTGATTTGTTAATTTCACTAATTGGATAGCAAAGGTTGTTTCTATGGCAATCATTACAAATGAAGGTATGACGATAAAGAGAGCTTCGTGATAGGGGTTTAGGTTATTAGAGTTAGCGATAGGAATCATAGCGATTATGACGCATATGAGTCTAATCCACAGGGCTCCCATAAAGGCGAAAGCTGTGTATAGGGGTCGATAGAGGTTTACTGTTAGGACGATTATAAAGCACAAGAGAGAGATAAGGGTATGAGCTATGGTGATTTGAGAGGGGGTATAGAAAAGAGAAATGCCTTGAGTTGTGGTATAATAATTGGCAAGATAGTAAATAGCACTTGCTAATGAGGCAAGCGTTATGAGATATATGATGAGATATCTTATATTAGGTTTCATATGGGTGAGTAGTTATTAGTTGTTAAAAGGACTACAAACAGCCATTGGCTAGCCATTTGTAGTCCTATTTAGGAGGGGTATTTTCACTTATTTAGTGGTTTTGTCGAGAGGTTGGGATTTATTATCATTTAGAAAAGGTTTAGCGCCTTTCATTGTACAAGAGACGTTGAATACAGCGCCTGGTTCAATAGCGAGTTTATCGACGTGGACTTCACCTTCTACTACTGCGGTAGCTTTAAGGCTCAAAACGCTGCTTACTTTGAGTGTTCCTGTTATTTTTCCTTCGATATCGGCGTTTTCGCATATTACAGTACCTTTTATAACGCCTGTTCTACCGACTACTAATTTTCCTGTTGTTTCGAAAGTACCTTCTACTTCTCCGTCAATTCTAAAGTCGGATTTTGAGTGGATTTCTCCTTTAAATTTTGTTTCAGCAACAATGCGGTTGCTACTTCCTAATGTATTATCTGCTGCCATAATAGTTTTTTTATTATCTCTTTCTTTATTAAATATAGCCATTGTATTCTTCGTTAAATACAAAGACAAAAGTATAATATATTTTTTAAAACGGCAAATTTTGAGATGAATTTATTTCCTCAAAAAATATAATTTACTGTTATTTAATCATTTATAAAAGAAAAGGTTTTAAAGGTGCTAGGGGTTTTACTCTTTTGGTTTACAAACAAACTACGCTTATGAGGTTTCCAAGTTTGCTCCAAGATAGTTCCAAGCTTTCTCTAAGATAGGAGATAGGAGGCAAGAGTGTTATTTAACGCCGTGCATCAGTTTTTTTACAAATGGATTGATGATAATGATGAGCACTCCTGCGACGGCAGGAACGATGGTGAATATCAGGAAGAAGGTAGAGAGGCTATATTCTTTGGTGATATTCTCTATTTGTCCTCCGACGACAGCAGCTAATTTATGTCCGATAGCGACGGCGAGGTACCATACGCCAAACATAAAGGCAATCATTCGAGCGGGGACGAGTTTGGAGACATATGAAAGTCCGACGGGAGATAGGCAGAGCTCTCCCATAGTGTTGAACATATAGGCAAAGACGAGCCACAGCATACTTACTTTTACGCCTTGGGTAACGCCATAAGCTCCTATAGCTAAGAGACCGAAGCCTATGGAGAGCATCAGCAGGCCTATGCCGTATTTCATAGCGGCAGGAGGGTTGTATTTGCTATCCCACCAGCGCGAGAATAGGCTAGCTAAGGCTATGATAAAGAAAGAGTTGAGAATAGAAAACCAAGAGGTAGTAGCTTCGACCCAGTTATCTCTTTCTTCTTTTACTTGAGCGACAATAAGACCGTTATCGGTATTGAGTTCAGCCCCGCGTTGTTTAGCCCATTGCACTTTTTGAGCATCGGCGTAGGCAAAGGAAGTATTTTTGTTATTTTTGCTAAGGAGCTTAATTTCTTGACCTACGTTTAGGTGAGTTTCGGCCACCCCAATAATGGTAGTTCGTTCAACGATTTTCAGTTCGGGGTGCGCATTGCGGTTTTCCTCGGTGATAGGGATATAGGAAGTTTGGTTTTTGTCATCTACTTGTTCATAAGCTTTATATGAGACACTGTAGGCGGTAGTTTTGAAATCGCGGTTGAGCATCCATATAGCGATACCCCAGACGAGGGAGAAGCACAGCAAGAGGACTATTACGGCAGGGAATATTTTTTTGAAAGTTTTCTTTATAAGAAGGAAAAGCACATAGGAGATGAGCAATAGAGGAATGACGGTGAGTAGTGCATTGAAAATGTTGTATATAGTAGCCCAATTGCCGTGCAATTCGCGTTCTACATTATCGCGGGCGAAGATGACTAATGAGGAAGCACCTTGCTCGAAAGAGAGCCAGAAGAAGACCACAAAGAAGCCAAAGATAACGACGGTGAGCATACGGTCGCGCACGACAGGAGTATAGCGCAGGATACGGCTACCGATGAGGTAGAAGAAGGCGATGACCCCTATAATCACCATCACGTATTGACCTTTGAGCGAGGGTGTAGAAGCCCACGCAAAGAGGTCGGTATTCCATATTTTGGAGAGCGGGTCGTTGAGCGCATAGCCAATGCCGATGATAGCAGTGAAGGCAATAAGGATTTTATCGACAGTAGTGAAAGGATTGCGTTTGTCTTCGCTTGAGAGTGTTATTTCTTGAGGGGTATCGGGGGAATGTTGAGGTTTGTCGCCTATTTTGCCAAAGAGAGGTTTGGCGAACCAGAACTGTATAGTACCTAAGAGCATAAAGACCCCAGCCAAGCCGAAGCCCCAGTTCCAACCGATACGTTCGGCCAAGTAACCACAGAGCATCATACCGAAGAAAGCGCCAGAGTTTACGCCCATATAGAAAATAGTATAGGCGGCGTCTTTCTTTTGGGGGAGGTCTTTGTACATCTGAGAGACGAAGGAGACCATATTAGGCTTGAAGAAGCCCGTACCGACAATCAGGAGAGCGAGCCCCAAGTAGAGGGAAAATTCGGTTTCAAAAGCCATAGACACGTGTCCTAAAGTGATAATCACGGCGCCTATGATTACTGCCCAGCGGTAGCCTGTAATTTTATCGGCAATGATACCGCCCAAGATAGGGGTAAGGTAGAGGAGCATCACATAGGTACCGAATAGAGCCCCAGCGTTTTCGGTAGTCCAAGCCCAACCAGGGTTGTATCCGATGAGGGACATTGTAAGGAAGTTGATGAGGAGGACGCGCATCCCGTAGAAAGAGAAGCGTTCCCACATTTCAGTAAAGAAGAGCACAAATAGCCCTGCAGGGTGTCCTAACACCTGAGCGTCGAAGATAGTTTTTTTAGTCATTAATAATAGAAAAGATGTTAACTAAATATATTCCATTGTAATCCGAGGCGGATGATAAAATCTCGGTAAGGCTGGCGTGGTGCAGAATAGTAGTTATAGGGGTTTCCTATTTTCAGCCAATTGCTGACAGGCACCTGCCATTGTTCTAGGGAGAAGAATATTCGCATAGTGCGTACTTTGGCGTTGAAGAAGAAATCGAACATAGGAAATCCACCAGTTTTTTCGGCTGTTTGCACGGCAAATTCAGCTAAGAGAGGGTTGTATTGATTGGCGTAGTACTTAGTGAAGTAGTTAAAGCCAATCCCCGTTTGGAGGTACATAGCTTTGTGAAACAAGTGAGAAGCAAAATAGAAGCTATTTCGCGTTACGAAAGTAGGGACATTGAGAATATCGCTATTTTGGACAACTTGCTGATATAGCAAGGAATTATCTAAGCCCCATTTGCCGAACTTAAATTCTTTTTGGAGTTTGAGTTGTAGGTATTGTATATTGCCGGTATATTGCTGAGGGGTAACTTGCCCAAGAGATTGAGCTTTGAAATAAGTATAATCGTTGAGGTTTGTAAGGCTGAGGGAAGCATTTCCCCATTGAGTTTGGAGGTCGCCGTAGAGAGTTTGGGTATTTTGCTTGTTGAAAGAGGAGAAATTATCCCAGTTGAAAGTCTTGTAGTCGCTTTGATAGAGCAAATAGTTGAAGTTAGGCATAGCAGAGTGCAGTTCGGCGCCTGCGGTGAGTCGGTTTTGCTCATTGAAAGCATAGGAGAGTTTGCCGCTAAGTTTAGTACCCGTCATTTTTCCTATGAAGGTTTGTTCGCCTTCGGCATCGATGCTAAAGTTTCCTATTTTTTTATGCCATTGCACCCCCAAGCTAAGGTCGGTATCCTTGATTTGATAACGTTGTAAGACACCAGATACGAGGAAGGCATTTTGGAAGTAATAGTTATAGAAATAAGCATTGCCGAAGAGGAAAGTTCTACCGAGATAAGGCAGTTCAAGTTCAACGCCTAATCGGTTAATCATTTTTTGCAATCGAGCTTTGTCGTGCAAGTTTTGAGGGACATAAGCTTCGCCGAAGTAGTTATTACTTTGGGTTTCGTCGTAGGTATAATGTTCCGTTTCGTAAGTAAACAAATGGCGGAAACGCAATTGTTTATAGGAAGCGAGAGAGTCGCGGTTAGGCAAAAAGGCGTAGTCGTGTTGCAAGAAATAGCGTTTACTCTCGCGTGCGTTTTCGGCATTGAGGAGATTGACATCGATAGTAGCGCGATTTTTAAATTCTTTTTCGCCACTCTCAAACTGCTCGGGCGTTACGATACCGCCGTTCTCTTGGCTAGAGATATCGTGAGAAGCGAAGTGAGCAAAGGCGGTATATTTTTTATTAGGAGAGACATAGGAAAGTCCTGCTCTAAAATTGCCATTGCTAACTAAGATACGCTGGTATTTACCAAGAGAACGCAAGCCTTTGTAGGCGATAAAGATATTGAGGTTTGGGGAGAGGTTGACAGAGAAAAGAGTATTGAGGAATTGGCCTTGCTCGAATCCGCTTTTATATGTAAACTGAGTGAGCGGGGTAGGCAGGAGGTAGTAAGTAACCTCTTTTGGGGTGAGATAGAGTTGTTTTTTGGCTTCGGCGCCCATTGAAGGTAGGTAGTCTTGGTGGCGGAAGTTATAAGATAGAGCGTTATAGGGTTGCCCCATATTGGAGAAAGGCATTTTGCCGAACATATCCTTATCCCACTCGTTATTGAGGTAATATTTTTGCATCGTAAGAGAAGTGTCTATGGAGGTAGTATCGCGGGTGTAGGTGATAATTTTGTAGTCGTAAGCGGTGAAAGTAATGCTATCTTTCTTCTTTTTAGGGCGTACAGACTTGAAGGTGATATTGCCCTGATTATTTTGAGTTTCTTCTTTATTTTCTTGAGCCCAAGAGAGTATAGGGAAGAGGGCGCATAGGAATATATATATTGTTTTTTTCAATGTCATTTTTTTGTATTTTGGGGCAAAGATAGGTATTAATTGGGAAATTAGCAAATTAAGAGCGTGAGTTGCATAGGCAATTTTTAGGGGTTATCAGAGTGTTTTTGGCAGATTGGCAAATTATTATTACCTTTGCGGAGTTAATAGTTAATCACTTAGGTATTTTGCGGTATTTATTTTTTTATATTTCTATATTATTGGTAGTTATGGGGTGCGAAACAAAATCGTCTAAGCCTGCTATCACGCCTTTTATCTTCCCAGAGGAGGTGCATACCATCTATCATATTAACGATAAAGACCATTTTTTGAGTGCTATTGCAAATAATAGTTTTTGGAAGGCGCATACCCCACAATCTTTACGTTTGCACGAAGTAAAACTGTTGAACAGTATCCCTATTGAAAACGATCTATGGGTAGCATTTTCGGGGGAGGGACATTTTACGGTTGTCGCCCATAGAGCAGAGAAAGACACTATTAGTTTCTGGCGTAACGCTTCGGCACAAATACAAAAACAAGCACAATTTGGCAAGGAGTGGTATTATACCGTTGTGGGGCAGTATCTGGTGATAGGAGACAGTCCGGATATAGAGGCGTATCACAGTTTAAAGGGCAAGCCCCTAAGTGCTAACCAAGAGGTATTACAGCGGTTGCAACAGGCGAGTTCGTCGGCTTGTATAGGAAATCTTTTTTTGCAAAAGACGGTGGCGAATGGTTATTTTGAGAGTCTTTTCAGTACAGAAGTACTTCCGAACATAAAGCCGTGGGTAGCGTTTGATCTTTTTTTGGAAGAGAACAATGTGCGCCTGAGTGGGATAGCCCTGATTGACCAAAAAGAGGCAGATGTAATGACGCAAACACAACCGTATCAAAACAATACGTTGGCTTTGCTTCCGGCGCGTTCTTTAGATGTTATGGCGTATACTTTTGACGATGCCGACAAATTGAGTCCGAATGACAGTTTGAGTCAAGAACCACCGTTTAAGACCTCTATCAATGGCGTAGCGTTTGTCAAGACTTTAGACGGGCAAATAGCGGTAGCATCGTCTTTTGATGTAGATGAGACAATACAACAATTGCCAGTGCTTTCGGAAGATTTTCAGTATAATTTTCCTTTATATGAGCTTAATCCAGAAGTACCTTTGCATTTTTTCACCACTTTTGTAAAGGATTTTATTCCGCGTTATGCAGGAGTATACGAGAAGCAAATCGTATTTGCCAAGAGCAAAGATTTGGTGCTTTCGGCTATCAACGATATGCAACGAGGGAATGTATTGAGTGCCAACAAATCATTTCATTTATTGGAAGAAAACAGTGCTTCTAACGTTACGCTGACACGTATTGCGAACTTGTATGACCAAGCGAGTGTGAGTAGCAAGCACCCTATGATAGCGGAGCAATATCGGTGGGCGCTTTTTCAGGTTACGCCACAGAATGATTTTTATGTATTGAACTTTGTAAGTGAGCGACAAACGGAGAACTCGGTATCTGATGAGATGCGGGAGCGTTTTCGGCTAACGGTAGACGACCGAATAGTTACCCCCCCTACCCTATTGCTAAACCATCGCACGAAGCGACTTGAGATAGCGGTACAAGATGCTAGTAATGATCTTTATTTGATAGGCAATAACGGTTCGCTTTTATGGAAGAAGCATCTGGACGGGAAGATACAGAGCCCTATTTATCAAGTAGATCTTTTTAAGAACGGTTTTCTACAGATGGCTTTTTCTACAGAAAAATCGATATGGGTGATAGACCGCAACGGCAATGAAGTAGCGCCTTTCCCGATAAAATATAAAGATGAGATAACCCCGCTGGAAGTATTTGACTATGAAGGCAATAGGGAGTATCGTTTCTTGGTAGCAACGAACAATATGCTACATCTTTTAGACCGGAAAGGCACCCCTGTAAAAGGTTTTTTTCAGCGCACTAATGGCAAGCCATTATTTACCCCTAAGCACTATCGTTTTAACGATAAAGATTACTTAGTATACCCTACTGACAATGGTATTTTTAATATTATGCACCGCAATGGGGAGGTGCGCATTATGGTAAAAGACCGGTATGCTTTTTCAAACAACCCTCCTGTGTTATGGAACAACCAATTTATGTTTACCACCCAAGAAGGATATGCTATAGCTATAGATGAAAAGGGAGGCATCAGGAAAGAGAAGAAACAGCTTGCTGATGATTTCTATTGGGGAGGGAACAAGCATATTCTTGTGGCGCTCTCTGGCAATGTGTTGAGTATTGGGGCGAAGAAGGTAAATCTGCTGGAGGGGAAATACACTCGTCCTAAACAGTTTAGGATACGAGGGGTGAACTATGTATCGGTTACTGATACGCAGACACAAAAAGCGTTTTTATACGATGAGAAGGGGAACTTAGTAAAAGACTTTCCGGTGGAGTCTATTTCGGTTATAGACATTGATGTAGATAGTGATAAATCGATATGGATAGCGACAGAGAAGAGCCCTACGGAAGTGATACTTTACACGATGAAACAGTTTAATTAACGCGAGTTGTAATAAAGGAAAAATATTGAAAAGAGCGATTATTATAGGTTTAGGACTCATAGGAGGGTCTTTTGCCTTGGAACTGAAGAAACGCTTGCCATACACTATTGCGGGCATAGACAAGAACCCTTTGCACCTAGAGAAAGCCCTTGAGCTGGGCATTATAGAAGAGGTTACGGACTATGAGCATCTGGCAGGAGCTGACCTGATACTGATAGCGGTGCCTGTAGACCATATTGCGAGTGTACTTGACGAGGTATTAAAGAGGGTAGGAGAAAACACTCTTGTAATGGATGCGGGCTCGGTGAAGCAAGCCATATGTGAGTCAGTCGCTACGCACCCAAATCGGGAGCAGTATCTTGCGACACACCCTATGGCAGGCACTGAGCACTCGGGGCCTGAGGCCGCACTATACGACCTTTTTGACGGGAAAGTAATGGCACTTTGTGAGGTAGAAAAGACCGATTGGCGACTTTTAGACCGCGCCCTAAGTATTATAAAAGCACTCAATATGCGGGTGAAAATGATGTCTCCTGCAGATCATGACTTGCACACGGCTTATGTATCGCATCTGTCGCACGTGAGTTCGTTTATGCTAGGTAAGACCGTTTTGGAGATAGAGAAAGACGAGGCGCAAATCTTTGATTTGGCGAGTACGGGATTTGCTTCGACGGTGCGTTTGGCGAAGAGTGACGCACAGATGTGGACGCCTATTTTCCTTGAAAACAAAGCTAATGTATTGAAAGCTTTGAGTGAATATATCAAGAATTTGCAGGTTTTTGAAGAATTACTAAGAACAGAACAAGCTAGTGCTATCAGCAAAAATATAGAAGAGGCAAATTATATCAGGAAGATACTTAAATAATGATTAATGATTAATGATTAATGATTAATGATTAATGAATGGGAGTAATGAGAATAATGGGAGTAATGGGGTGCGAGGTGTATGGGCGATTGTCGGAGTAATGGGAATAATGGGAGTAATGGGAATAATAAGAGTAGAAAAAATCTGTTTGGTATATTGGGGATTTTTAATTATCTTTGCACCATAATTTAGCTAAAACTTAGCATATCTCCTATTATGAACTTTATTCGTATTTTTTTTAAAGATAGCCGTACGCTTACCTTTATTGTATGTTTGCTGGTTTCTTTCTTTTTATGGGCACCTATGAAACTCTCTAAGAACTTGTTGCGAGAAGTATCGGTGCCTGTAACGGTGAGTAATCCTCCTGCTGATAAGGTAATTCTTCCTACCTCTGAGAACTATATAAAATTAGTAGTAGAAGGGAGTGGTTTTTCTTTGCTTAAATCGTATAGAGAAAACCCATCGCTGACGCTTGACTTTTCTGACCTTCAAGCGATAGGAGAAAATTATTATTGTTTGTCTAAGAACAGCAAGGACAAACTGAGTAATACTTATTTATCTAACTTCAAAATACGTTCGGTAGTTTCAGACACACTTCTTTTGGTCTTAGAGCCTAAACACCGCAAGAAAATACCTGTAGTGGTACATTTAAACGTAGAATATCAAAAAGAATATCAGCTCACAGAGTTGCGCATTACGCCAGACTCGGTGATGGCCTCGGGGAGCCAAAAGGTGATAGACACCCTGAATCAAGTAGTATTTCAGTACAAACACAAACGCACGATAAAGAGTGATTTTGGAGAGACTTACACGCTTAAAAACACGCCTTACATACAATACAATCTGCACAAAATAAGGATGGAGGCCTCAGTAGATAAGGTAAGTGAACAAGAGATAAAAGTGCCTGTGAGGGTGATAGGGAATAGCCAAGACATCCAAGTGAAGATATTCCCTGAAGAGGTGAGCGTGTTATGTACAGGAGACTTGAGTATCTTGAAGCGTCTTAACCCCAATGACATCAGTGTAACGGCGAATATAGCCGATGCAGAAGGAGGCAAAATACCATTGCAACTCTGCACTGAAAAAAGGCGGATGCGAGTAGCTTTTTTGAAAGAAACAAGTGTTGATTTTCTCATACGCAAAGAATGATGGTAGTAGGACTTACAGGAGGTATTGGCAGTGGCAAGAGCACGATAGCCAAAGCATTTGCTGCCTTAGGCATCGCAGTATTCAATTCAGATGAACAAGCTAAAGCGCTCATCGCTACTGATGCGCAGGTAAAGGAACGCATTATCGCTGCTTTTGGTGAGGAGGCTTACCACAATGGAGAATATAACCGCGCTTATATCGCCCAGATTGTGTTTAACAATTCTGAGAAATTAGCGATACTCAACAGCATTGTACATCCTGCCCTTGCAGAATATTTTAAACGATGGGCAAAGGAGCAAACTTCACCTTATGTGCTGAAAGAAGCCGCTATCCTTTTTGAGAGTGGAAGCTACAAGGATTGTGATTATATCATCACAGTTACAGCGCCTGATGAAGTGCGCATTGCCCGCGTAATGGCGCGCGACCATTGCACCGAAGCCCAAGTGCGAGCGCGTATGGCACAACAATGGAGTGATGCCCAACGCATTGCCCTTTCAAATGCAGTGATTGAGAACATCGATTTGGAAAAAGCAAAAAAAGAAGTAAAGAGAATTAATAACGAGTTACGAATGACGAAAGTTTGTAACACAACAACATTTGTTAATTGTTAATTATAAATTGTTAATTGAAAAAAATTATCATTATATCAACCCTTATCATTGCCTTTTTAGGCATTACCTACGCTCTTTACGCCTTTCTGATGCAGATAGGAATAGACGAGGGCTATGAACCTATACAACCCATTCACTTCTCTCACAAAATTCACGCAGGTGATAACCAAATCGATTGTAAATATTGCCATTCGGGGGCGCGGACTTCGGCAGTAGCAGGCGTACCCTCACTCAATGTGTGTATGGGCTGCCACCTTACTATCTCGGAATATGAGGGTGAGGAGGACACTGCCAATGGTTACACCAAAGAAATCAAGAAATTATACGAAGCAGTAGGCTGGGACGAACAGAAATTTCGCTATACAGGTACTTCTAAACCTGTGCAGTGGGTGCGCATTCACAAACTCCCTGACTTTACGTACTTCAATCACAGTCAGCACGTAGCAGTAGGTGGATTGGAATGTCAGAAATGTCACGGCGAAGTACAACAAATGGAGGTGGTACACCAGCACGCGCCTCTTACGATGGGGTGGTGTATAGAGTGCCACCGCCAAATGCCTGTAAATGCTAATAACCCTTATTATCAGCACTATGAAGAAGTGCACAAGGCTTTGGCTAAAAAGCTAAATGTAGGCAAACTAACCGTTGCCGAAATGGGAGGCTTAGAATGTGCTAAATGCCACTACTGAGTGCGAGCCGCACGGGCAGTACAAACTGTACACACGATTATTAAAATGACGAATGAGAATATACATAATAAATCAACATCACGGCGGGATTTCCTAAAATTCTTAGGTTTTTCTACAGCAGTGGTTACCTTAGCAGGTTGCGAGGGCGCGGTACACAAAACGATTCCGTATGTAATACAGCCCGAAAGTATTGTAGCAGGTGAAGCCAATTATTACGCTACTTGCATCGCCGATGGTTTTGACTTTGCCAGCGTACTAGTGAAAACTCGCGAAGGGCGACCCATTGCTGTGTTGCGCAACCCCGAAGCCAAAGCAGGAGGGGCAGTGAATGCAAGGATATTGGCATCGGTATTGAGTTTGTATGACGAGCATAGAAACCCATCCCCTACCCTCTCTCAAGGAGGGGAATTGTGGCAACAGCTGGATACTAAAGCCATTACAGCTTTAGAGAAAGCAAAAGCTGAAGGCAAGCAAATAGTGATGCTCAGCCAAACACTCGCAAGTCCGTCGAGTTATGCTCTTGTAGAACTATTAAAAGAAAAATACCCCACCTTTAAGCTCGTAGAATACGATACCATATCAGAAGAGGCTACTCTCAGAGCTTTTGAAAAACGTTGTGGACTGCGCGCAATGCCCGATTACGATTTCAGCAAGGCAAAGCTCATCGTTTCTTTTGATGCCGATTTCTTGGGCGATTGGAATGGAGGGGGCTATGAAGCAGGCTATGCGCAAGGGCGTATCCCCAGCAAAGCAAACGGAATGTCGCGCCATATTCAGTTGGAAGCCAACCTCAGCCTTACAGGCGCTAATGCCGATGAACGTATCGCCCTCACCCCTCAACAACTGAAAGTAGCCTTAGCACAATTCTATATTTTTTTAACAGAATATCAAACTTCTCATCCTGAAGATCTTCCTATTGAAATCAATGAAAAACTCAAAGCAATAGCCGATGAAGTAAAAAAAGCGGGTAGCGATGCCGTAATCGTAACAGGTATTGACAAGGACAATGCCCAAGAAATCACCTTTGCACTGAATAAAAGACTGAAAAGCAAGGCTTTCATACCTGAAACACCCATACTTACCCGCAAAGGAGATGTAACGTGGAAATTCAAACCATTGCTCACCGATATGAACGAAGGCAAGGTAGGCGTTCTCTTTATCAACAATCTCAACCCTTTATACAGTTTGCCTAACCCCGAAGTGTTTGCCGCTGGCTTGAAGAAAGTACCTTTTTCGGTATCCTTTGCAATGCGCGCTGATGAAACTGTCCAGCAAACGACCCTTTGGGCACCTCAACCACATTATTTAGAGTCGTGGGGCGATGTAGAATTTAAATATGGGCACTACGGACTGATGCAGCCTTGTATACGCCCGCTTTTCAACACCAAACAATGGCAAGACTGTTTTTTGCAATGGATAGGACACAATGAAAGCTATTACGATTTTATCAAAACTCATTGGGAAGACCATATCTTAAAAGGATTTCCTTGGGAACAAGCCCTACACGACGGCACTTTTGTAGATAAGAAAAAAAGATTTGATTTTGAACAACAAGAAGAGGAACGACTAAGTTTATTCCGCACCAAAGAATCTTTTACTGATATATCTATCAGTCAATTGCTTATAAGCCAAACGGAATCGCCTTTTGAACTCACCCTCTACACCAGTACCGCTTTGGGCGATGGGCAACAGGCTAACAATCCTTGGCTACAAGAGCTCCCCGACCCTATCCACCGCACTACGTGGGATAACTTCCTCACGATGCATCCCACCGATGCCCAAACCTTAGGCATTGAGAATTGGCATACTGCTGATGGTGCTTTGGACGGACATCAGGCAAAAATCAGTGCTAACGGCAAAAGTATCATCACTCCCGTACTTATCACCCCTGCACAAGCACAAGGCAGTGTGGGGCTTGCCTTAGGTTATGGGCGCAAGGCAGGCATACAAACCGAAATGCAAATAGGCGTGAATGCCTTCCTTCTTTACAAAGACCATTGTAAAGACCAAGGCGTACAGATAGAAAAAGCAGATGGCACACACGAATTTGCCTGCTTGCAACTGCAAAATGAATTGGTAGGGCGCAAAAATATCCTGAAAGAAATCAGTTTAGATACTTTCTTAAGCTCCTCTGCGGAAGTGTGGAACCCCAAACACCCTAAAACAAAGAAAGAACTTACTACCCCGCATCACTTTAAACTCTCTATCGACCTGAATGCTTGCACGGGTTGTGCGGCTTGTGTGATCGCTTGTCACGCCGAGAACAATGTGCCTGTAGTAGGCAAAGAAGAAGTGCGTCGCTCGCGCGATATGCACTGGTTGCGCATCGACCGTTATGAATCAAGAGAAAACGAACAAAGGTGCGTAGGCTTTCAGCCCGTGATGTGTCAGCATTGTAATAATGCCCCTTGTGAGACTGTTTGCCCTGTAATCGCTACTGCTCACGGACAGCAAGGACAAAATCAAATGGCTTACAACCGCTGTGTAGGTACGCGCTACTGTGCCAATAACTGCCCTTATAAAGTACGCCGGTTCAACTGGTTTCAGTATAGTGAAAACAAGCAGTTCAACTACAATATGAACAACGAAATAGGGCGTATGGTGCTCAACCCCGATGTAACGGTACGTTCGCGAGGGGTAATGGAAAAGTGTTCCCTCTGTATCCAGAATACCCAAGCGGTAATACTGAAAGCCAAAAGAGAAGGTCGTGCCGTTGCCCCAGGAGAGTTTAACAATGTAGTAGCTTGTGCCGCCGCTTGTAATACAGGGGCTATGGTATTTGGCGATGCTAACGAAGAAGGAAGCAAAATCGCCCAGCTAAGTGCCAGCGATCGTATGTATCAGCTTTTGGCAGAACTCAACACCGACCCTAATGTGGTGTATCAAGTGAAAGTAAGAAGGAAAGATTAACATTTAGTGATGAAACAAGCAAAACAATTTTAATTTACGATATACAGATGAAGCGTTTTCTATTTATATTATTGAGTATATTTCTTTTTTCTTGTAGAGAAAATAAAGAGAGGGGAATTGAATTTATTCCTTCTAACACAATGTCGCTCATTCTGATTAAAAATCCTCCCGAAAATGACTCTATATTAAAATTGAATGTAAAGGAATATCTTGAAAATAATTTTCCGAAGAAAAATACTTATCTATACATATATAATGATGATACTTCGTATTTTATCAATCATAAGGAAGACGATGAAGGTCCTACAGGCTTCTATTTTTTATATAACTATAGAAAAGCGTGTGGTATAGGTCAGTTTTTTGTAGAAGGGGAATGTCCTAATCAATGGGGAGAATTGCGATATTATAACAAATATGGCAATTTCTATGAACCAGATACCATTATAGGAAAATGTAAATAAGGCTTCATTTTAGTAATTGGTATTTTGAGTATATTTTTCTAAGGAAACATATTTTTTTAGATTGGATTGGGTATAATGTTACAGAAAATTTTTCTGTTGTTTAACTTAAATATAATCATAAATAAATGCTCGATAGCATAAAGTTTTACATATTTTTGATATACTTTGGGTGTATTTGTCCTTGTGTGCTGTATGCAGGGATAGACCACTTATTGCCTGCACCGCAACAAGTCATCGCTAATGGACAACGCTACAAGGTAGCCTCGGCAGAAGCTCGTCCGATTATTATTGTAGAAATGGTAGCCGATTTACCTGAAATTCCGATCAATAAAGAAGAAGGGTATTTATTAGAAGTTACCAAAAATTGCATTCTCATCAGAGCAATCAGTGGGAAAGGTGTGTATTGGGCGAAACAAACTCTAAAACAACTTTTGGTTACCAAAGGCAATAAAGCCTATTATGAAGGATGCAAAATCATCGATTATCCTGCTTTTAGAGTGCGTGGTTTTATGCAAGATGTGGGGCGTACCTTTATGAGTTTGGAGGAGTTGAAAAGAGAAATAGCAGTACTTTCGCAGTATAAAATCAATGTATTTCATTGGCATCTCACCGAAAACCAAGGGTGGCGTTTGCAGAGTTTGCGCTATCCTGAACTCAATGCCCCGTCCAGCTATGAGCGTATGCCTGCCCAATACTATACCCTCCAAGAAGCCAAAGAGTTAGTCGCTTTCTGCAAAAAACACAATGTATTGCTCATCCCTGAAATTGATATGCCTGGACACAGTCGTGCTTTTGAAAAGGCTTTTGGGGTAGCTATGCAATCGGAAAAAGGAATGGCAATTCTCAAAGAACTATTGGATGAGGTAGTCGAAAATTTTGATGTTCCTTATATTCACATAGGCACTGATGAAGTAGTTTTTAGCAATCCGCAGTTTGTACCCGAAATGGTGTCTTACTTGCGTAATAAAGGCAAAAAGGTGATTTCGTGGAATCCTGGGTGGCAATATAAAGCAGGTGAAATAGATATGACCCAACTGTGGAGCTACCGGGGTAAAGCACAAAAAGGCATCCCCGCTATCGATAGCAAATTTCACTATATCAATCATTTTGATGCTTTTGCCGATTTGGTTGCCCTTTACAACAGCAGAATTTTAAATGTAGCTCAAGGTGACGACGACCACGCGGGAGCTATTATAGGGCTGTGGAATGACCGCTATATCAAAGGAGAGCGAAATATTCTCATTCAAAACAATTTCTATCCTGCGATGCTTGTCTTGGCAGAGCGCTCTTGGAAAGGAGGAGGTAGCGAATATTTTGATGGCAAAGGCACTATGCTCCCTACTGATACCAGCAACCCTATATTCAAGCAGTTTGCCGATTTTGAAAGGCGTATGTGCTGGCATAAAGCCCGTTATTTTGGTGATGAACCCTTTGCCTACGTACCTCAAACAAAAGTAGTTTGGCGCATTACCGATGCATTTCCTAACAATGGCGAGCTTTCTTTATCTTTTCCGCCTGAGAAAGCTTTAAAAGAAAGCTACTCCTATGAAGGAAAAACTTATCACACCCATAAAGCTATAGGGGCTGGTATTTATTTACGACATACTTGGGGCGATCTTGTACCTGCTTTCTATAAAAACCCTCAGCCCAACCACACTGCTTATGCGTATACTTATGTATACTCACCCAAAGAACAACCAGTTGGTTTATGGATAAGTTTTCAAGATTACAGTCGGTCGGAAAAAGATCTCCCTCCGCCACAAGGTAAATGGGATTATAAGGAGAGCAAAATTTGGTTAAACGATACAGAACTCTCTCCTCCTATATGGGAATCAACTCACAGAGAACCCTCTAACGAAATACCTCTTACTAACGAAAATTTTCAAGTGCGTCCTCCTTTACAAGTTACGCTCAACAAGGGATGGAATAAAGTGTTGCTCAAGCTACCCGTGGGAGCTTTCTCAACCCCAGAAGTGCGATTGGTAAAATGGCAATTCACTTGTGTATTCGTAACTCCCAACGGCAAGGATGCTGTAAAAAATCTTATTTATGCAGATACTCAACGATAAATCCTATCATACCATCAGTGAAGATATAGCGCACCCCATAGAAGGTCGTGCTTCGCGTGCGTGGTGGATTGCCTTTGGCATTACCCTTCTTGCGACCCTCTGGGGGGTATGGGCAATATGGGTAACCTTGCGCGACGGCATAGGCGCGTGGGGGCTCAACAAAAGTGTGGGCTGGGCGTGGGACATCACCAACTTTGTGTGGTGGATAGGTATCGGGCACGCGGGGACGCTCATCTCGGCGGTATTGTTGCTCTTTCGCCAACAGTGGCGGGTGGCTATCAATCGCTCAGCTGAAGCAATGACTATCTTTGCTGTATTGCAAGCGAGTATCTTCCCAATACTGCATTTGGGCAGACCGTGGTTATTGCATTTCAACTTGCCTATTCCTAACCAATACGGCTCGTTGTGGGACAATTTCAACTCGCCTTTGCTATGGGATGTTTTTGCTATTGCTACCTATTTTTCGGTATCCTTAGTGTTTTGGTGGGTGGGCTTACTCCCCGATTTTGCGATGCTTCGCGATCGTGCTCTCAAGCCTTTTCAGAAGAAGATTTACAGCTTGCTGAGTTTTGGGTGGAGTGGTCGCGCCAAAGATTGGCAACGTATGGAAGAAACAATGTTGCTCTTGGCAGGTATTGCCACTCCGTTAGTCATTTCGGTGCATACTATTGTCTCTTTTGATTTTGCTACTTCGGTGGTCTCTGGTTGGCACACTACTATCTTCCCGCCCTACTTTGTAGCAGGAGCTATCTTTTCGGGTTTCGCAATGGTGAGTTTGCTACTGATTATCTTGCGCAAAGTATGTAAGTTAGAAGCTTATATCACCCTCAAACACATCGAGCTGATGAATACTGTAATGTTAGTGGCTGGTAGTATTGTAGCAGTTGCTTACCTCACCGAGTTTTTTATGGCTATCCGTTCTCATTCAGAATTTGAAAAATATATCTTTTTAAATCGCGCTACAGGAGCCTATGCGTGGGCATTCTGGACAATGATTATTTGCAATATAGTCCTGCCTCAACTTTTATGGTTCAAAAAGTTACGACGTAGTATCACTTTCTCTGTATGTGTTGCTTTGGTAGTATGTGTGGGGATGTGGTTTGAGCGCTTTGTGATTATCGTTACCTCACTACACCGCGGTTATCTGCCGTCGTCGTGGACGATGTTCAGTCCTACGTCGGTGGATATAGGGATATTTGTAGGCACTTTAGGGTTCTTCTTTTTGTTGTTTTTATTATATGCAAGGAGTTTCCCAATGATTGCACAAGCTGAGGTGAAAGGGGGCAGGTGTCAAGGGTCAGGGGACAGGTGTCAGGGGACAGATATTAGGGAGCAGGAATCTCTTAACTCTTATCTCTTAACTCTTAACTCTCCTGAAGAGCTTTTGGTTACTGTCAAACAACTGAAGCAAGAAGGCAAGGAAATTCAAGAAGTATATACCCCTTTCTATGTACACGGTTTAGCCAAAGCCTTAGGACTCAAGCGTACTCGCTTAGGCAAAGCCACTTTTCTATACGGACTTATAGGCTTGTTTTTTGGTTGTTGGCTCACCTATTTCACAATGATAAAAGACTGGTCAATGGATATTGGCGGAAAGCCTAATGCCACTTTCTGGCAAAACCTCCCTGCTTTTGTACCCGTAATATTTGAGTTGGTTGTATATTTTGCAGCACATCTATTGGTGATTAGTTTCTTTATCAGAAGTAGGTTATATCCATTCAAAAAAGCTGAAAATCCTATAAAAAAAAGCAGTGATGATAAGTTTGTAATTCAGGTAAGAGATAAGAAGTAAGAGGTAAGAAATGAAACATTTTAATAATTATATAAAGTATTTATTGCTGATGTTATTGGCAGTTGGTTGTAGGAACAAGCAACAGCGCAATATTGAGTTTATGCCCGATATGTATGAGAGTCCTGCTTATAAAACTTATGAAGTTGCTCCGCTCTCTCCTCCTGAACACACTGTGAAAAGAGGTGAGTTGCCCTATAGCTACCCCAATACTATTGAAGGTTATGAGCAAGCCAAAGCTCAATTGCGGAACCCTTTAGCAACTGATACCCTACAACAAACTCAAAACCTCACCAATGGCAAAGAACTTTATGGTATCTATTGCGCGCTCTGTCACGGTGAGAAAGGCGATGGCAAAGGAGTTTTAGTGCAAAGGGAGAAGTTTTTTGGAGTGCCTAATTATAAAAATAGAGATTTTACGGAGGGGAGTATCTATCACGTAATTTACTACGGACGCAATGCAATGCCCGCTTTTGCTACTCAACTCAGTGAGAAAGAACGCTGGCAAGTAACAATGTACGTAGAACAGATAAGAGGTAAGAGATAAGAAGTATGAGCATATTGTTTTTAACATATTCAATTGTATTGTTTGTAGCGCTTACGTTGGTAGGGGTGCTGGTGTTCTATGCTATTAACAAAGTCACTCACGCTGAGTGGGCTATGAGTTTGTACCCTATAATGAAGCGTATCACAACACCTTTGTGGTTAGTGTTATTAGTTTTGTTAGGGGGGCTGTTTGTAGTGCATCGCGAACCTTATTTTCTGTTGCGTACTGTGGGTTATATGGCAGTATGGGCGGGGTATCGTTATACTTTAAAAAAGTTTAAGACTTTAACGCCTCACGTACTATTCTTAGTCCTTTTCTTTCTTACCGAAACTCCAATGGCGTGGGATTGGTTTTTGAGTCTTACTCCCGAATGGCACAGCACCCTCTTTGCGTGGCAATTGCTCAGCAGTTTTCTGCTCTCAGGCATTGCGCTTGTTACCTTATTTAGCAAGCCAGAGCACTATCACGATTTAGGCAAATACCTCTTTGGATTCTCTATTTTTTGGGCGTATTTGTGGTTCTCACAATATATGCTGATATGGTACGCCAATATCCCCGAAGAAACTATTTATTACCAAACTCTTCTTAGCAAAGGCTATGGAGAAGCTATTGTAGCAATGCTCATTCTCAGTTTTGCGCTACCTTTTCTCATCTTGCTTTCCTCCAAAGCCAAACAAAAAAAACTGCTCCTTTTTGGAACAGCTATCTTTATATTATTAGGGCAATACCTCAATTTCTATTTAATGGTAATGCCGTTTGTAAAATAATTTGTGACCACAAGGGGACTCGAACCTCTATCTTCAGAACCGGAATCTGACATTCTATCCATTGAACTATGCGGCCTTATTATACTACTAGTCTATGACAATAATTTCTTCACCAATTCCGAAATCAATTTGCCATCGGCTTTGCCTGCTAATTGCTTAGTAGCTGCGCCCATTACCTTGCCCATATCTTTAGGGCTTGTAGCACCTACTTGGGTAATGATACCTTTCAAGGCTTCTTCTACTTCAGCTTCACTGAGCTGGGCTGGCAAGAATTTTTCTATCACTGCCATTTGTGCCAATTCAGGCTCAGCTAAATCATTGCGCCCTTGTTGTGCATAGAGTGCAGCACTATCCTTGCGTTGTTTTACCAATTTTTGCAATATCTTCAATTCATCAGACTCTGTTAGTTCATTTGCTCCTGTTTCTGTCTTAGCTAACAATATAGCCGATTTGATAGCTCTTAGCGATTCCAATGCTACCGTATTTTTAGCTTTCATCGCTTCCTTAAGCGACTCCATCACTTGGGTTTCTAAACTCATAATTCTTTATTGTTTTGTGGGGCAAAAGTAAAGTAATATTTCTAAACTACCAACTCTTCTCCTCTATTTTTTTACTTCCAACGAAGCGTCTCCATTATCCTGCGTACATCTTTTTCCAAATAATTACTAGCTGGCTGTACCGAATCATAATTAGGCGTCACATTAAAATATACTGACCCCGATATAAAATGCCGCACACTATCCGTTGCATAAAACTGTGCTTGTGAGGCCGCATTCCCATACACTTGATAAAACATCCCATATACCCTAGTCGTATCATTCGCAAAAACTGTAGACGCTATATTATCTGCCTTAATCGTATGATCATATGTGAATTTCTGGGCATCTGTAAGCAACTTTTTTATATTCCCCTCTACATTTTTATAAGTAAGATAAATTGTAGCCTTCATCTTAGGATATTCTATATTAATATCACAAGACCCTTGCTTATGCGTAAGACTCGAAAAACTATTCGCTTCAAATGTAAACGGACAATAAGGAATCTCTGTTGCACGTGTATAGCGAGCCTCTGGATACTCCAAACGCAATACTCCTTTGGGCTTAGGAAGCATATCACCTCCACAAGCCACCGATAGCACCCCTAAAAATAATAAAAATATATATATAAATAACTTCATTCTATTCAATAACAAAAAACCTTAGCGCATTTTGCCAAGGTTTTTCCTTCAATAATTTTAAAATTTATAGGGAAACTATTCTGCTTTTTTCTCGTCTAATTTTTCAGCTCCCTCTTTTTTGCAACAAGATTTCTTTTTTCCATCTTTGCTACACTCTTTTTTCTCGGCTTCTTTACCATCTTTTTTGCAACAAGATTTCTTTTTTCCATCCTTGCTACATTCTTTCTTATCACCGTCTTTATCGCAAGATTTCTTTACCTTTTCACCACCATTACCATCTTGGTCATAGATAGAAGTCTTTGCTATAGCACTAACACCAAGAGTCGTAGCTCCCACATTAGCACTGAATACAAACATCAACATGGCTAAAGCCATCATTTTTAAAGCATTTTTCATACTGTTCTATATTTAATCTATTAATTTTTAATTATTTCATTATGATAATATCACCGCAGCCATAGAAGCTACACTTATCCTTACCCCTTCAATCTCACAAAGCACCTCACAACAATGCTCTATAGTAGAACCTGTAGTTATAATATCATCTACCAAAAGTAAATGTTTCCCTACAAACTTCTCTGATTGTTCCAAAGCAAAAATAGCATCACTCTCTCCCAAACGCCTCCATATCACTTTCTTCGTCTGACTCATAGTGGCACTCCTCTTCACGAGTACATCATCTACATAATCAATCCCTAACTCCTTAGCTATCGTCTCTCCAAATAAAGCTACTTGGTTATAACCACGTTTCTTGAGCTTAGCAGGATGCAAAGGCACAGGCACTACTACATCCACAGTTGCATACAAGGCACTTTCTTTTAAAGAACGCCCAAGCCACTGCCCAAGCCATTGCCCTATCAAAACCTCTCCTTTATACTTCAATTGATGTATCAAAATTTGTGCCACATTCCCCTTCTGAAAATAAAATAAAGCAGTAGCAGCCTCAAGAGGAAATTGCATTACCAAACGTTTGTAAAGCACATTATCCCTATATAGATGAAAGTCCGTCTCCTCCAATTGCCCCCTACAACCATAACATAAATATCGTTGTCCTGAAGGCAATAACTCTCCACAATTTACACAATATGAAGGTACAAAAAACGAAACTACATCTCCTATAATCCCCATTACATCCTCAGCCTTTTGATATCTTATCTATGAAAACATCTCCTTCACCTTCTCAAAAAACGACTTGTCTGTTTTGTCTGGCTTAGGAGCAAAATTCTCATCTGTGAGCGACTCCTTAAAGAATGCCTTTTGCTTATCTGTTAGTTTCTTCGGCGTCCATACATTCACATGAACAATCAAGTCTCCTGTACCGCGCCCTTGCAAACTCGGTATACCCTTGCCTCGCAAACGCAATATCTTACCCGATTGTATCCCTTCTTCTATCTTAATACGCACCTTGCCCGTTACAGTTTCTATTTCTTTAGTAGCTCCCAAAACTGCTTCCGCGAAACTAATATACAAATCATAATGCAAATTATCTCCTTCTCGCTTAAGCGTTTCGTGTTCTTGCTCCTCTATCAATACTAGCAAATCTCCTGGCACACTATTCTTGGTAGGCGCTTCATTTCCCTTGCCATTCACCTTTAGCTGTATCCCATCCATTACACCTGCTGGTATTGTTATAGATATCGTCTCTTCTACTGTCTTAAGCCCTTGGGCATCTGCTCCTTCTCCTCGTTTGTCTATTACCTCTCCTGCCCCTCCACAATTATTACATGTAGAAGCCGTCTGCATCATACCAAGCATCGTGTTCACTTGGCGTACTACTTGACCTCTACCTTCACATGTCGGACAAGTCTTATAGGTAGTACCTTCAGCCTTCACCTTACGGCCTACCTTTATTTTCTTCTCTGTACCTTTTACGATATCCTCAAGAGTAACCTTCACTCGTATACGCAAATTCTCTCCCTTCACATATACCTGCTGCTGGCTTCCTCCTCCAAATCCACTAAATCCACTAAATCCTCCTGAAAAATGCCCACCAAATATATCTCCAAACTGACTAAATATGTCATCCATCGAGAAGCCTCCGCCTCCCATTCCTCCTTCAAAGGCTGAATGACCAAAACGATCATACTGAGCGCGCTTATTCTCATCACTAAGCACCTCATAAGCTTCCGCTGCCAATTTAAAATTCTCCTCCGCTTCCTTATCTCCCGGATTCTTATCTGGGTGATATTTCAAAGCTTGTTTCCTATAGGCTTTCTTTATATCGACAGCCGTAGCCGTTTTTGGTATTTCTAATATCTCGTAATAATCTTTTTTCATTATTATATTCTCCTTATTGTGCCACCACTACTTTAGGGAAACGTATTACTTTATCACCCAACTTGTAGCCCGCTTGTATTACATCCACTATCCTTCCTCTATATTCTGGTGAAGGCGCTGGTATCTGTGTAATCGCATCATGACACTCACTGTCAAAAACATCGTTAGGAGCTACTTGTATACGTTCTAACCCCTTTGATTTTAGCGTACTTAATAATTTATTATAAATAAGTTGTACCCCTTGAAGCGTATTCGCATCTGCCGTCTTTGAAATCTCTACCAAAGCGCGATCAAAATCATCTACAATTGGCAACATAGCTGACAAAATGTCCTTCCCTGCTGTCACCATCAACTCCTCTCGCTCCTTTATAGTACGCCTACGATAATTCTCAAATTCAGCAAACAAACGCAAATACCTATCCCTTTCCGTATTGAAGTACTCATCTGTCTTCTCAGGCTCATTCGGGTCTTTATACATAAATTGATCCTCTTCTTTAGCTTCTGGTATCACAACCTCTTCCTCCTCTTCTTCAGGAGCCAAAACCTCCTCTTCCTCAGAGTCTTTCACTACTTCTTCTGGTTGTTCCTCTACTTCTTCAAGAGGCGCTTCTACTTCTATCTCTGGGGTCTCCTCCTCATCCTCTGTAGCCGGAACTTCTTCACTTTCAGCTAAAGGCTCCTCTTCTTCTTCAAGAGGTTCTTCCTCTTCTTGCCCCAACTCTTCTGCCTCTATCTCAAAAGGCAAATCATCATCAAAAAGATCTTCACACCCCTCTTCTTCAAGAGGCTTTGTCGCATCAACTGTTTCTTCTACAGCCTTTTGCTCCATTTCTAAGTCTTCTTTATTAATATCTTCAGTACTCATAATGATTCTTTTTAGATTTATCTCATATCTTGATAGCAAATTATTTGCCATTTACAAAAACACTGTCATTTTGACAGTCTACAACCCTCCTGTTTCCACTCTCCTTCTCCGAAATATAACCCCTAATATCAAATATAATTTTTAAAATAAAGTTATCAGAATAAATCATTGCTAAACTTTCTTTTCCCATAGTTCAATCTACTTTCTACCTTTTAATATTTTCTCTATTTCAGGGTCGGAAGGGTGAGGCGCATTGAGATTCTCAATCCTCCCCTTCTCATCTATAATAAGAAAAGTAGGAAGTGTTATTATACCATAGTCTTTAGCAAACTGAATTTTAGACGCTTCATCTGCAATGAGTTGCACCCCTTTGAGTCGTTTCTTTTCTACCATTTCTCGCCACGCTTGTTTATCTTCATCCATAGAGATGCTTACAAACTCTATATTCTCCCCTTTGAGCTTTTCTTGTAAACCTTCAAAAGCTTCAAGTTCTTTTTTACAAGGAAGAAACCATGTAACCCATACATTCACATATAAGCGTTTCCCCCTAAGATCCGTAAGAGAAGTCGTCCCCCCTCGTGCATTTTCATAGTTGACAAATATCGGAGCTGGCTTCCTTACAGTAATTTTTGCTACTTTGTTGTAGTTTTCTTGTATTTCTTGCCTTACTTTCTTATCCTTTACATTCTGAAACACAAAATCCAATATTCTTTTGTTCTTAATATTGCCCGGCCTTATCAAAAATGCTAAATTTTCAGCAAAATAAGCACGAATATTATCCGATTTAAGAGTGTTTATTAACTTTATGAAATCCTCTATTTGCTCAGGACTGTTGAGATTTTCATTTATCTGTTCAAAATATTTGTATTTCAACAAGTCCCTATAGGCTTCATTGCTCTCAAATTCTTGCGCGTTGTCAAAGTCTATAGCATCTCTTTCAGCATAAAAATCTTTAGGAAGATGCTCTTCCTTATCAATATGATTTTTATATACGATCAAAGCATATATATAGTTATACTCAATCCAATTCTGTTGATTTTTAAAGAACTCATTGTCAAAATTATAACTTTTTAATTTTGTTTTCAATTCGTCAAAACGCATTCTGATGTTTTTCTTAAACTCTTGAGGCTTTTGTCTAAAAAGTGTATTATAAGAATTAGAAATTTTCTCTTTTAAAAAGCGTTCTCTCTCTATCAAATATTGAGTTTGCTTAGCTTGAGTCCCCGATACTGTTATTTCAGAAGGAACATCACTAAAAAAAATCTTTATATTAGTTTGATTATCTATATACAAAGGAAGTAATACAAGATGCTCAAGATAGTAAGTATGATCTTTGCTTGTAACAGAGATAGTATCTCGGAAAGAACCATCATCCTCAATAGGAATCTCCTTGAGAAGCTTATTGTTATGAATAAGTTTCAACTTCCCATAGGATGTAAAAAAGTCTACTTTCCCAGAGATTACAGCATAATCTTTCCTCTCTTGGTGAGACTGAGCTCCACAAGGAGTCAGCAAAACAAACATTATTAAAGTTATGATACTTTTCTTCATATTATTCATTTATATTTACATTAGTATTCATCAAAAACAACTCATATGTCAAAACCCAAAAACTTTGATAAAGCCAATTCTTATCTAAAAATACCTTATCTCAATCTATACCCTATCCCCTTCTCATCTCTCACCTCTTACCTAAAGAAAATTTTTCTCCTACCACCCCCTTACACCTCAACTATACCTACCTTATACCTACCTTATACCTACCCCCTACCCGAGCCAAAAGTACAAAATACTACCAAAAGCCCTTTTAATAGAAAAATATACTACCATTTAATCTTTAAACATTAACAATTAGCCTTTATAAACTATTGTTTATTTCTAAAAATATTCCTATCTTCTAAAGAAAAAAAGCGAGGTGTTTGTAGTGTTTTTACCAATTTCATTTGTGCATTAACTTCATCTCTGACAATACTCTTATCCATATTATCAAAAAGATACCCCCATTTATACGAGGCGATGATATACGAAATAACTTCCATAGGCGCATTGATAGCACGCTCTCCATACCTTTCTGCCTTTTGTTTTATCCCTTTGTAAATCTCATCAAAGCGACCTATTAAGAGAAGAATACACAGTTCAGGCAATATTTCATCATCATAACTTTCGTATTTTTGCTGTAGAACATTCTTAAGATTTATAATTTCCCCTTGCTCATCTATTACAAAAGGATAGGTTTGTTCAAAAACAGACACTAACACTTCCCTTTTTTCATCTACCTGATATAACATTTCCCAACAAGAAAAATACATTTCACTAAATAGAGTGTATTCCTCTGGATACGCCTCTTTATAAGTGGCTAACACATCAAAAGGATAGGATATATTCCACAAATTCCAAAACAGTATATTATCCTTAGTAATATACTGAAATTCACGTTGTATACATTCCTTATATTCTTTATATTCCATAAATTAACATTCCTCTCATTTTTTAGCTGACCCTATTTTATACTTCACATTGTGGAATATATTCTTTTAAAGATGCTTTTAGCTCCTTTGATACACCTTTAGCATCTTCAATGTTTAAACTTTTTAATACAGGCATTTCTAAAAAGACCTCTACATTTTTCAATTTCTTACATTGATGCAATAAAAGCTCTTTTAGGTGAGAAAATTGTAGAAACATAGTGCAATCTATTTCCTCTTTTATAGAGAACAATCTGGCTATTTCTAAACCTTTAAAGAAGGAGATTTTAGTATAATCAAACCCCTTTTTAGGTGATTTAGCACTGACTATTTTCAAGTTTAAATGTTTAAGATGTTCAAAAATATCTACATTTCCTACTTCGCCCAGTATGGCTACCTCCAAGCATTTAAACTCTTTAATGATATGAATAGTATTAGGATGAAAGAGTTCTACCTCTATCCATTTCAAATTAGGGGCTATCTCCGGAGAAATACCCAACAAATCTCCGTTATCATCTCCTAGTATTCTAAGGCATTCCAAATTTTCCATTTTCACAAGGGGATTCCAAGAATAATGCTTGTCTGCCTGCTCTTCCTCTCTTGATAAGTTGTCAAGGGTTAATGATATAAGGTGCTTGGGTAGCTGTTCCTCCGATAAAGGCAGAAACTGAACGGGAATTTGTAAGGCTTTAAGAGATGAAAGCCTTGCTATCTCATTAGGAAAATGAGCTAATGACGGCTTCTCTAATATAAAAGATAGAAAAGCAACCTCATCTTCCTTAGAAGGAAAATCCCCCCAAGATTTTCTTATATCAAACAAATCTCCTCTGTTAGTACTGTCGTCTGTATTTAGCCAGCTTCTTCCTATATTGAATAGGTATTTATCTCGTTCTTTAACAATTAATTTTTTATACATAGAGTGTTTTTTAAACTTTGTGTCTGCTAATGGAATAAACTACAAGCAATAGGCGAATAGAATTATTCTTTATGATCTATGATATGTATAATATCAGCAAAATATTGATGTAGTTTCTCTATTATAAACTCTTCGGGGACTTTAAAAAATAGGAGATCATCAAGAACATAGTATAGAATAGACTCTTCTTCTACATGGTTAGAAAAGAAACATAATAGTAAATTTACTAAATGTTGTTCTCTTGTTTTCCCTTCTATATGCCCCTATTTTTATCTAACAATTTTAGTAAAAGATTAAAAAATCATCTATGATATTACCTAAATTATCTTCAATATATTTGTACTCCCCTATTGCATTTTCTCCATAGGATAACAATAGAATTATCTCTACATTAGTAATTTCTGACTTATCTCTTTCATAAACTAATTTAATTGTTTCTTTATCAATTTTTAGCTCATTTAAAGAACAAGGAATTTCTAATTCTAAAAAATCATTTCCTTTTGAAAATACACATTGATTATAATTTTCAATAGCTTTATTGTATATTTTTTCTATTATTTTTTTATCAATAAACATATTTTAATGTGTTTGTTTTTCAATGCTTGGCAAGTTATTGTGGTTTCAACAACTCATCTGACATATTACCTAAACCATTTTTCAAATCGACCGACCATAAATTCCTTTAAAACTAAATCCTTTGGCAAATGGGATATATAATCAATATCATTATAAGGATATGGCAAAACAAAGCAAAAGCCATAATCCTGATTGACGAATAAAGAATCAAACATTATTACTTGTTTATCTGTTTTACTAATAACTTCTTGTACTGTAATGCCTAAATAAAGAATATCTTTGTACTTGCCATAATAGGTGTTAGTGCAAGAAATATTGAGAATCTCTCCTTTTTCAGAGGTGTTGATTTTTATATTCTTGTCGATAATATAGCGATGTATTTCATTGCTTTTGCCTTTGCTGAATATAACTCTATCTACTTCTACCTCTTGCAAATACAAATGGGGAAGGTATGAGTTTATATTCTTGCCTATATCAAATCCTGCAACAGATGTCCCTGATTTTATTTCATCATTGTAATTC